>JAZORT010000001.1:0-5864 GCA_045656745.1 Eubacteriales bacterium
TGCGGTGCTAAACCTTCGATGCCCCTTTAGGGGTTAAGCCAGTATTAGCCCCTTCTAGGGGCTGTGCAAGCCACCGGTTCAACCGGTGGTTTTGACTTTATTTAACTTAAATAACGCGTATTCTCGACTTGATTTCGATTCCCTTTGCGGTAAGCTTTGCCATAGCGCACTCGGTATCAGCCTCGGACATTTTTTCGGTGATAAATGCAATCTCGCCCTCAGCATCGATAAACTGAACCTCGCCGAAAGCAGATTTAACGCAGTTTTCACATCCGCCTTTAACTGCAATATAGGAGCGCGACTCAAAGGAAGAGAAGGGAAGAGTTCCCTCGGCAGTTCTGTTCATTACCGGCTTCGCACAGCTTGTTCCCGAGCACATAATCTGCATAAGGTCACCAACAACGGCAGAGGCGGTAGGACCTGCGCCCGCACCCGGACCGTAGAACATTGCGCTTCTGATAGGCTCGCCGATAACCTCAACGGCATTGTAAACGCCCGAAACGGTAGAAAGAGGCTCGGAGTCGGGGAGCATAAAGGGAGCAACCATAACGTATGTGCCTTCATCACCGATAATGCATCTGCCAAGAAGCTTTATCTTGAGTCCAACCTTTGCAGAGGCGTCAACATCCTCCTTGCGGATTTTGGTAATACCCTCGGTGTGAATATTTTCGGTAGGAACGAGCTTTCCCGTTGCAAGAGCGCCGAGAATAGCTATCTTACGGCAGGCATCGGTACCGAGAATGTCCGCATCGGGATTTCTTTCGGCATAGCCCTTTTCCTGCGCATCTTTAAGCGACTCCTCGAATCCGTCGCCAAAGGTAAACATTTTAGTCAAAATATAGTTGGTGGTGCCGTTAAGAATTCCTCTAACCTCGGTAATTTGGTTCTGTCCAACGCAGCTGATAAGGGGAGAGATAACGGGAATTCCGCCGCCAACACTTGCCTCAAAGCGGTAGCAAACGCCCATTTCCTCGGCTATACGAAGGAACTCGTCGCCAAAGTTTGCAACGACCTCTTTGTTAGAGGTTATAACGTTCTTGCCCGCCCTGAGAGCCTTAACGGTAAATTCATATGCGGGATGCGAGCCACCCATAACCTCAATAACCGTATCGATTTCGGGGTCGGAGACTATGACGTTATAATCGTGAACTATTTTGTCTGCGAAGGGCGAGTCGGGAAAATCACGAAGATCGAGAATATATTTAATGTTTATTTCGTCACCGCCAAGACGGCAAACCTCTTTGTAATTATCTGTGATAAGCTTAGCAACGCCGCCGCCAACGACGCCGAAGCCGAGTATTGCTATGTTTGTCATATTATTCTCCGCTAAAAAAATTAACGGAGCTTCGATTCTGCGAAGCTCCGCCGAACTTGTCTAATTATAGCACATTAACTTGCCCTTGTCAAGAAAAAATGCTAATTTACTTTATACCCAAAGAAGAACTCTTCGATTCTTCAGTGATATAATCGAGTGGATTGACGTTTGCGCCGTTTACCTTTACCGCAAAGTGAAGGTGCGCTTCGTCTGCAAGCTCTGTAAGCGAGCTGTCGCCGATTTTGCCTATTCTAGCGCCAACGCTGACAGTATCGCCAACCTTTACGTTGATGGTATCCGCATCAAGATTTGCATAAACGCTGACAATTCCGTCGGGGTGGGTGATTTCCACCGAGTTGCCGTAATAGTTGTCGTAATAGACCTTTGTTACCTCACCGCCCGCCGCAGCGTAAACCTCGGCGCCCTCGTCTGCCGCAATGTCAATACCCGTATGCATACGCCATTCGTTAAGGGTTGCCGAGAATACGGGCATCTCAAGGCTGTGCTCCTTTGCTACCGTTCCGACAAGGGGAGAAACAAAGCTTGTTGCCTTGGGCTTTTCTTCTACGGGAGGTGTGTCTTCGGGCTCGTCAGTGTCGGGTGGGGTCACATCGGTGAGCGGAGGCTTCGTGTCCTCAGTGGGTGTCTTGTCCTTTTTCTTTGAGGCAACCGAAACGATGCCTACTACGATTGCGCTGATGCAAAGCACAGCAATAACCGCCCCGTAAAGGATCTTAACCTTGGTGGGCTGGTCAGAGAAACTGAATTTTTTATCCATTATCTTTTCCTTTCCGCATTTTGTTGCTGGAGGTATTCTTTACCGTAAATGGGGCTTTTATTCGCAAAAACTATATTTTTTCATCCGAAAAATTTGCCGTTTCTCAAAATCACCGCCAAAAAGCAATAAATTTGGAAAAGAATATTGACATTTTTTACAAAATATATTATAATTATTTAGTTAAATTGTATTTTTTATGTGAGGTAGACCCCATGCAGCCTAAAATTTCACTTGCAGGAGACCTTGGCAGCGGTAAATCAACCGTTTCCGACATTCTTATAAAAGAGCTTGGTGCGGAATATTATTCCACAGGCTCCATAGTCCGCTCAATAGCCGCCGAGAGAGGAATGACGGTGACCGAGCTTAATGTTTATATGGAGACCCACCCCGAAATTGATCACGAAATCGACGACGGCCTTGCAAAGCTTGCGGATGTGGACAAGTTTCTTATAATTGATTCCCGTATGGCTTGGCATTTTACAAAAGGAACATTTAAGGTCTATATGTCTACCGATATTGAAACCAGCGCTCTCCGTATAATGGGAGCGAACAGACAGGGTGAGCACGCCGCAACTCTTGAAGAAACTATTGCTCAAACCCGCGCCCGCCGCGAGAGCGAAAAAAAGCGTTATAAGGAGCAGTACGGCGTTGACATCAAGGACCTTTCGAATTACGACCTTGTAATCGATACTACCGTTGCAACCCCCCGCGAGGTTGCCGATTCTATAATCGCCTGCTTCGAGCAGTGGAAGCTTTTTGCAGGATTTAAGTGCGTTCTTATCAGCCCCGAGCGCTTGAATTATCCCGATGACGAGGCGGATAATGAGCGCGTTGCCGACCTCGCAACCTCTCTTGAGCTTGGTCTCGGTGTTCCCGAGGTAACCGTCTACGAGCGTGACGGCGAGTTCTATCTTGACTCCGGTTATGAAACCGCCCTTGCTCATTCCTTTAATATGGACAGATACATACCCGCGCGTCTTGTCAGCGCGCCCTTGACCGACGAGCGCAAGTTCGTTAAAATGAAAAACTCTCTTTGATAATAAAAGAAAGGCAGAAAATATGCTCACTTTAAAAAATAAAACCGCATCTCTTATAGCAGACGCAGTAGCGGGCGGCTTTGGTGAGGGACTTCTCGGTAAAGACGAGATATTCTCTATGCTCGAATATCCACCCGATAAAACTATGGGTGACATTGCGCTCCCTTGCTTTAGACTTTCGAAAAGCCTGCGCCGCTCTCCCGTACAGATTGCCGAGACTCTTGCCGCGGCTATCAAGTGCGAGGAATTCTCCTCTGTTACAGCAGTTAACGGATACCTTAACTTTAAAATTGACGGCACAGCCTTCTCCCGCCGCGTTGTGGGTGAGGTAATTGCCAAGGGCGAAAAATACGGCGCGCCCACCTTTGGCGAGGGTAAAACCGTTGTTCTCGACTACTCCTCTCCCAATGTTGCAAAGCCCTTCCACATCGGCCACCTCGGCACAACCGTTATCGGTCACTCCTTAAAGCTTCTTCACGAGTTTGCAGGCTATAAGTGTGTCGGCATTAACTATCTCGGTGACTGGGGTACTCAGTTCGGTAAGCTTATCGTTGCCTACAAAAAATGGGGCAATAAGGCTACTATTGAAGAGGGCGGAGTTGACGAGCTTGTTAAGCTTTACGTAAGAATTAACAACGAGATAAAGGCAGAAGAGGATTCGAATGAGGAAAAGAAGTCTCCTCTTGCAGACGAGTCCCGCGCTGAATTCAGAAAGCTCGAAGAGGGTAATGAAGAAAATCTCGCTCTTTGGCGTTGGTTTGTTGATGTTAGCCTTGAGGAATATCAAAAGACCTATAAGCTCCTTAATATTGAGTTCGATTCCTACAAGGGTGAGTCATTCTACACTGACAAAATGCCCGCTCAGGTACAGAAGCTTCGCGATATGGGGCTTCTTGAGATTGACGACGGCGCATCTATCGTAAATCTTGATAAATGGAATATGCCCGTCTGCCTTATCTTAAAGCGCGACGGCTCAACCCTTTATCCCACTCGTGATATTGCCGCTGCGGTTTACCGCAAGGGCGAATATAGCTTTGATAAGGCGATCTATGTAACCAGTGCCGCGCAGTCTCTTCACTTTGCACAGTGGTTTAAGGTTGTCGAGCTTATGGGTTATGATTGGCATGACGAGCTTGTTCATGTACCCTACGGCACAGTAAGCATCAACGGCGCAAAGCTTGCCACAAGAACGGGTAACGTAATTCTCCTCAAGGATCTCTTTGCCGAGGCAATTGCAAGGGTAAAGGAGATTGCGAGAGATAAGCATCCCGACGAGACCGAGCTTCAAGCTATTGCAGAAAAGGTCGGCGTTGGCGCAATAGTGTTCTACTACCTCTCTAACAACCGTATGCGTGACATCAACTTTATGATGGAGGACGCCCTTTCCTTTGACGGAAATACCGGCCCCTATGCGCAGTACACCTACGCCCGCACCTGCTCAGTGCTTGAAAAGGTAGGTGAGGCAGGGGAGATGTCCGCAGCCACCCTCTCCGAGCTTGAGTTTGAGCTTGCAAAAACTCTCTCGGTATTCCCCGAGCGTATAAATCAGGCTATCGAGGATTACGAGCCCTCAGTTGTAACAAGATATATCCTCGACCTCTGCGCAGCGTTTAACCGCTTCTACCACGATTGCTCTATCGCAAACTGTGATGACGCAGAGCTTAAAAGCAGCCGTATAGCGCTTACCAAGGCTACAAATCAGGTGCTCCGCACCGCATTGCACCTTATCTGCATGCAAAGCTCCGAGAAGATATAAAAATAATTCGAAATTCGGAATTCGAAATTCGAAATCAAAGGTCAATTCATCAATCAAAATAATATAATTCGCTTTATTTCGGGAAGAGGGAATTTATCCCCGACTCGCATTGAGCAAAAGAAAAAAATTCCGAATTCCGAATTTTGATTTTCGGATTCGACTAACAGGAGAAAAAATATGTCAGGACATTCAAAATGGAACAACATTAAACACAAAAAGGAAAAGGCAGATGCTGCCAAGGCTAAAATCTTTACCAAGATAGGTAAGGAAATGGCTGTTGCGATTAAGGCAGGCGGCCCCGACCCTAACAACAACTCTAAGCTTCGCGACCTTATCGCGAAGGCAAAGGCAAACAACGTGCCTAACGACAACATTCAGAGAACTATAAAGAAGTTTTCCGACAACTCCGACATTAACTTTGAGGAAATCGTATACGAGGGATACGGCCCCTCGGGCGTTGCTATTATCGTTGAAACCCAGACCGATAACCGCAACCGTACCGCAGGTAACGTTCGTGCCGCTTTCTCAAAATACGGAGGAAATCTTGGGCAGAACGGTTGCGTAGGCTACCTCTTTGAGGAAAAGGGCGTAATCAGTATCGTTGACGAGGATAACGAAATTGACGAGGATAAGATTATGGAGGACGCTCTTGAGGCAGGCGCTGAGGACATCAAGTCCGACGAGGGCGAGTACACGATATACACCGATCCCGCAGACCTTGATACCGTTCGTGATGCAATAATCGCCCAGGGTTATAAAATCGACACCGCCGACATTGCGAAAGTTCCCTCAACCTACGTTGAGCTTACAAGCGACGAGGACGCAGAAAATATGCAGAAGATGCTCGACAAGTTCAATGAGGATGATGATGTAAACGCAGTCTACCACAACTGGGATATCTAAGCGGTGAATTTCGGTAACAATTGCCGAACGCTCTCACTCGCAGTAGTTTTCTACAGCTTCGGAACACGTTCGACA
>JAZORT010000002.1:0-61822 GCA_045656745.1 Eubacteriales bacterium
CTTTAAGCATGTTTCCCCTACCTCTGCCGCAGTTGGTATTCCTCTTTCGGACAAGCTCAAGAAGGCTTGCTTCGTTGATGATATTGAAGGACTTGATGAGTCTCCTCTTGCTTGTGCATACGCAAGAGCAAGAGGTACTGACAGAATGTGTTCCTTTGGTGACTGGGTTGCTCTTTCCGATGTTTGTGATGTTACCACCGCAAAGATGATCGCAAGAGAGGTTTCCGACGGTATAATCGCTCCCGGCTATGAGCCCGAAGCGCTTGAGATTCTTAAAGGAAAGAGAAAGGGCGCTTACAATATTGTAAAGATTGATCCCGATTTCACTCCCGCAGAGATTGAGCATAAGCAGGTTTACGGAATTACCTTCGAGCAGGGAAGAAACAATTTTGAAATCAATCCCGCTCTCCTTACCGAGATTGTTACTAAGAATAAGGAAATGCCCGAGAGCGCAGTTCGCGACCTTGTAGTTGCCCTTATCACTCTTAAGTACACTCAGTCAAACTCGGTTTGCTTTGCAATTGACGGACAGGCTATCGGCGTTGGCGCAGGCCAGCAGTCGAGAGTTCATTGTACCCGTCTTGCAGGCGGTAAGGCAGACACCTGGTTCCTTCGTCAGTCCGACAAGGTTCTTAACCTTCCTTTCAAGTCTACTCTCGGCAGACCTGACAGAGATAATGTTATCGACGGTTACATAAACCAGAACGAAGAGGATGTTTGCGCTGACGGCAATTGGCAGAAGTACTTCACCGAGCAGCCCGCTCCCTTCACCAAGGAGGAGCAGAGAGCTTACCTTGATACTATTGACGGTGTAGCTCTTGGCTCTGATGCATTCTTCCCCTTCAGCGATAATATCGAAAGAGCAAAGAAGTCCGGCGTTAAGTACATTGCCGAGCCCGGCGGCTCCATTCGTGATGATGCAGTAATTGAGTGCTGCGATAAGTACGGAATGGTAATGGCGTTTACTAAGATGCGTTTGTTCCACCACTAATTCTGAATGGCTAAAATTGTGTAATACTGCGTTGCTCCTCGCGAGCGGCTCGCCGTAGGTAACTACGCCATCGCCTTGCCTGCTCCGGCGCGCCTTGTCTTACGCAATTTTACCTCATTCAGTGAATGGCTAAAATCCGCAATACTTCGTTAAAGCTTCGACTTGTCGCCCTCGCCGTAGGAAACTACGCCGTCGGGCTTCGCGCTTGCTTTGCCTTGTCTTGCAAAATTTATCTTGCCCGGTATTCAAGACAATCCCCATTTATAAAGTTCTTTTGGGCGCTTTTCTTTCAAGAAAAGTGTCATATCCTAACGGACAAACATTAAAATGAAAGGCTGTAATTTATGAAAATTATGGTTGTAGGTGGCGGTGGAAGAGAACACGCCATCATAAAGAAGCTTAAAGAAAATAAAAATGTAACCGAGATTTTTGCCGTTCCCGGCAACGGCGGTATGGCGAAGGACGCAACCGTAGTTCCGATCGGTGTTAAAAATCTTCCTAAAATCGCGCAGTTTGCCGAAACAGAAGGCATTGACTACGCGGTAGTAGCTCCTGACGATCCTCTTGTTCTTGGATTGGTTGACACCCTTGAGGCTATCGGTATTCCTTGCTTTGGCCCCAGAGCAAACGCGGCTATAATCGAGGGCAGTAAGGTGTTCTCCAAAAACCTTATGAAAAAATACGGTATTCCCACTGCGGAGTACGAGGTGTTTGAAAGTGCTGATGCCGCTCTTGAATATGTAAAGAGCTGTCCTATTCCCACCGTAGTAAAGGCTGACGGCCTTGCTCTCGGTAAGGGGGTTATCATTGCAACCGACAGAGAGATGGCTATCGACGCTGTAAAATCCATTATGGAGGACAAAAAGTTCGGTGAGAGCGGATCGAGAATCGTTGTTGAGGAATTCCTCACCGGTCCCGAGGTTTCTGTGCTTTCCTTTACGGATGGTAAGACTGTTATCCCTATGGTTTCGTCAATGGACCACAAGCGTGCTCTTGATAACGATGAGGGACTTAACACCGGCGGTATGGGAACAATAGCTCCCAACCCCTATTACACCGATGAAATAGCAAAAGAGTGTATGGAGAAGATTTTCCTTCCTACCATCGATGCTATGAACAAAGAGGGCAGAACCTTCAAGGGTTGCCTCTACTTCGGTCTTATGCTTACTCCTAACGGTCCCAAGGTAATCGAGTATAACTGCCGTTTCGGTGACCCCGAAACTCAGGTAGTTCTTCCTCTTCTTGAGTCTGACCTTCTTGAGGTTATGATGGCTACAACCAACGGAACCTTGGATAAATGCGAAGTTAAGTTTGCAAAATCATCTGCTTGTTGCGTAATTATGGCTTCTAAGGGTTATCCCGAGAAGTACGAAAGCGGTTATGAAATTAAGATTGCCGACGAGGTGTTTGACTCTGTTTATGTTGCCGGAGCAAAGCTTGAGGACGGTAAGCTTACTAATGCGGGCGGACGCGTCCTTGGTGTTACCGCTGTTGAAAAAGACCTTGGCGAGGCAATAAAGTCTGCTTACAATAAGTGCAAAAAGGTTGAGTTTGCAAACGCATATTATCGCTCCGACATCGGAGCAAAGGCTATGAAGGCATTGGAGGGTTAAAGAATGGTATATCGCATTTATGTTGAAAAGAAAGCAGGACTTGATAATGAAGCAAGAGCCCTCCTTTCCGAAATAAAAACATTTCTTGGCATTGACTCTATTGAGCGTGTAAGAATTATTAACAGATACGACGCTGAAAACATCACCGCAGAGCTTTTTGATTACGCGGTTGGCACCGTTTTCTCCGAGCCTCAGCTTGACGAGGTTTATAAGAATGTTGAAAATGACGGTGCGGTAGTTTTCGCAACCGAGTATCTTCCCGGTCAGTTTGACCAGCGTGCAGATTCTGCGGCACAGTGTATTCAGCTTATTTCTCAGGGTGATAAGCCTACCGTTGCGTCTGCAAGAGTTTATATGCTTTACGGCAGACTCTCAAAGGACGAGGTAGCCAGAATAAAGAAGCATGTTATCAACCCTGTTGAGTCGAGAGAGGCTTCTCTTGCAACTAAGGAAACTCTTAAAACCGAGTACGAAATTCCTACTACTGTAAAGACTCTTGACGGATTTATCGACCTTGATTCTGACGGACTTGCAGCGTTTATTGCTGAGATGGGTCTTGCTATGGACCTTGACGATATCAAGTTCTGCCAGAGCTACTTTAAGAAGGAGGGCAGATGTCCCACTATCACCGAAATAAAGATGATAGACACCTATTGGTCGGACCACTGCCGTCACACCACATTCCTCACTACCGTTGATGCGGTTAAGTTTGAGGACGAGGTTCTCGAGAAGGCTTATAGCGATTACATATCCTCTCGCGAGTACCTTAACAGAACAAAGCCTATTAACCTTATGGATATAGGCACTATCGCTGCAAAATGCCTTAGAAAAGCGGGCAAGCTTGAAGGTCTTGACGAGTCCGAGGAAATCAATGCTTGTACCGTTAAGATTACCGTTGATGTTGACGGTAAGGAAGAGCCTTGGCTTCTTCTCTTCAAGAACGAGACCCACAACCATCCTACCGAGATTGAGCCTTTCGGCGGTGCGGCAACCTGTATCGGCGGAGCTATTCGTGACCCTCTCTCCGGTCGTTCCTATGTATATGGCGCAATGCGTCTTACCGGTGCTGCTGATCCCACAAAGCCTCTTTCCGAAACTCTTGTAGGTAAGCTTCCTCAGCGTAAGATAGTTACTACTGCTGCAGCGGGCTACTCCTCCTATGGTAACCAGATCGGTCTTGCAACCGGTATAGTCGATGAGATTTATCACGACGGATATGCTGCAAAGCATATGGAGGTTGGTGCGGTTATCGCGGCAGCTCCTGCAAAGAATGTAAGACGCGAGGTTCCCGCTCCCGGTGATATTATAATCCTCCTCGGCGGAAGAACCGGCCGCGACGGTTGCGGCGGTGCAACCGGCTCCTCTAAGTCTCATAACCTTCAGTCTCTTGAAAGCTGCGGCGCAGAGGTACAGAAGGGTAATGCTCCCGTGGAAAGAAAGATTCAGCGTTTGTTCAGAAACCCCGAGGTTTCTGCTATGATAAAGAGATGTAACGACTTCGGCGCAGGCGGTGTATCGGTTGCTATCGGTGAGCTTGCAGACGGTCTTGACATCGACCTTAACGCAGTTCCCAAGAAGTATGACGGTCTTGACGGTACCGAGCTTGCTATCTCCGAGTCTCAGGAGAGAATGGCAGTTGTTATCGAGGCTGAAAACAAGGATAGATTCCTCGCTCTCGCTGATTCCGAGAACCTTGAGGCAACCGTTGTTGCAACGGTTAAGGCTGACGCAAGACTTACTATGACCTGGAATGACAAGGTTATCTGTGACATCAGCCGTGAGTTCCTTAACTCCAACGGTGCAGAGAAGCACATCACTATCGAAGCGCCCAAGATTAACGATTACAACAAGTCCGCACCTGCAAACTTTGCAGACGGAATGGCAAAGGTTTCTTCCGATCTCAACATCTGCTCAAAGCGCGGTCTTTCCGAGAGATTTGACTCAACCATCGGCGCAGGCACCGTCCTTATGCCCTTCGGCGGAAAGTATCAGCGTACCCCCATTCAGGCAATGGTACAGAAGGTTTCTGTTGAGAAGGCTCACACCGACCTCGCTTCCTATATGTCTTGGGGATATAACCCCGACATTTCTTCCGCGTCTCCCTACCACGGCGCCTATCTCGCTGTTGTAGAATCTGCGGCAAAGCTTGTTGCAACCGGCGCGGAGTATAAGGATGTATATCTTACATTCCAGGAATACTTCGAAAAGCCCGGCAAGGATCCCAAGCGTTGGGGCAAGCCTCTTTCGGCTCTTCTCGGTGCATATAAGGCACAGATGGAGCTCGGAATTGCAGCTATCGGCGGCAAGGACTCTATGTCCGGTTCCTTCGAGAAGCTTGATGTTCCTCCCACACTTATTTCCTTTGCAGTAACCACCGACAAGGCGGCTAACGCTATCTCTCCCGAATTTAAGTCTGCAGGCAATAAGGTTGTTATCGTAAAGCCTGAGTATGACGAAAACGGACTCCCCAAGGCTTCTTCTCTTCTTGACAACTTCAAGAAGGTTAACGAGCTTATGAGAGCTGGCAAGGTATTCTCGGCATACACTCCCACCTATGGCGGTGTTGCAGAGGCTATTCTTAAGATGTCTCTTGGTAACAAGCTTGGCTTTGCATTTGATAATACCGTTTCTCTTGACGATATATTCGGTTATTGCTACGGCTCCTTCCTTCTCGAGGTTTGCGAAAACGAGAGAGTCGGACAGATCGTTGGTTATGTAACCGAGGAAAAGACCTTTACCTATAAGAGTGAAAAGCTTGTGCTTTCCGACCTTGAGGCTCTTTATGAGAACAAGCTCGAGGGTGTTTATTCCTGCAATATCAAGACCTCGGACGAAAAGCCCGAAACAATAAGCTATAATGCAAAGAAGGTTGCATCTCCTGCAATTAAGTGCGCAAAGCCCAGAGTTCTTATTCCCGTATTCCCCGGTACTAACTGCGAATACGATTCCGCAAAGGCGGTAAGAGATGCAGGCGCGGAGCCTGAGATCTTCGTAATCAACAACCTTACCGCAGACGGTGTTAAGAAGTCAGCAGACATCTTCTCTAAGAAGATAGCAGAGTCTCAGGCAATCTTTATTCCCGGCGGATTCTCCGGCGGTGACGAGCCCGACGGCTCCGGTAAGTTTATTACCGCATTCCTGAGAGGCGCAGCTGTAAAGAGCGCTGTTACCGACCTTCTTGATAATCGAGACGGTCTTATGTGCGGTATCTGTAACGGCTTCCAGGCTCTCGTTAAGCTCGGACTCGTTCCCTTCGGTAAGATTATCGATACCGATGAGTCCTGTCCCACCCTTACCTTTAACAACATTGCGCGCCACCAGTCGAAGATTGTAAGAACGAGAATTGCTTCTAACAAGTCTCCTTGGCTCACTCTTTGCAATGTTGGTGACATTGTGAACGTTCCTATTTCTCACGGTGAAGGTAAGTTCTTGGCTGATGAAAAGACTCTTGAAAGACTCAAGAAGAACGGCCAGATCGCAACCCAGTATGTTGACGAAAACGGCGAAGCAACCTACGATATTCAGTACAACCCCAACGGCTCCTCTTGGGCAATCGAGGGTATCACCTCTCCCGACGGCCGAGTATTCGGTAAGATGGGTCACTCCGAGCGTATCGGAAAGGATCTGTACAGAAACGTATACGGCGAGTATGATATAAAGATGTTCGCATCTATGGTTAAATACTTCAAAGGCTAAAATTTTCGGCTATAATTGCCGTTTTCAACCAAACTCGGCGTAGGTAACTACGCCTTCGGGTCGAAAAGCGACAATTCTATCTCAAAAATTTCGCGCCTCACAAAAAACAAAAGAACTATGAATCTGCAAACGCATTTTCATAGTTCTTTTTATATTAAGTTTTATATTGAAGTTTTTGCGGAGCTTTTTACAAAAAGCGACTACTCTCGTCCTTCTTACAAAAAGCGACCACATCATTATCTAACTATTAAACCTCAGGCTTCATAGTGGGGAAGAGGATAACCTCGCGGATGGTGTCGTTGCCGGTGAGCATCATAACCGTTCTGTCAACGCCGATTCCCATACCGCCTGTGGGAGGCATACCGTATTCCATAGCGGTGAGGAAGTCCTCGTCGAGCATTTCTGCCTCGTCATCGCCTCTGTCGCGAAGCTCAAGCTGCTTCATAAAGCGCTCGCGCTGAACGATGGGGTCGTTAAGCTCGGAATATGCGTTTGCAAGCTCGCTGTGGCAAACGAACAGCTCAAAGCGCTCGGTAACTCTGGGGTCAAGGGGACTTGCCTTGGTGAGGGGCGAAACCTCAACGGGATACATAGTAATGAAGGTAGGCTGAATAAGCTTTTCTTCAACTTTCTGGTCAAAGCAAGCGTAAAGCGCATTGCCCCAGGTTCTGTCTGCGGTTTCTGCAAGCTCAACGCCGATAGCCTCTGCTGCGCGAACAGCCTCTTCGTTATCGGTAATCGCGCCAAAGTCAACTCCTGCGTATTCCTTTACTGCGTCAACCATGCTGAGTCTGCGCCAGCCGGGAGTAAGGTCGATCTTCTCGCCCATCCATTCAAGCTCGTATGTGCCGTGAATAGCCTTTGCCGCACCGGAAATAATGCCCTCTGCAATATCCATCATGTCGTGGAAATCAGCATAAGCCTCGTAAAGCTCGATAGAGGTAAACTCGGGATTATGCTTAGGGTCCATGCCCTCGTTACGGAAGATTCTGCCAATCTCGTAAACTCTCTCCATACCGCCAACGATAAGACGCTTCAAGGGAAGCTCGGTTGCTATTCGCATGTACATATCGATGTCAAGGGTGTTGTGGTGAGTAACGAAGGGACGAGCCGAAGCACCGCCAACGATAGTGTTAAGTACAGGAGTCTCAACCTCGATGTATCCGCGCTCGTCAAGGTAGTTACGCATAAATTTAATGAACTGAGAACGGATAACGAAGTTCTTCTTAACCTCGGGATTAACGATGAGGTCAACGTATCTTTGTCTGTATCTTGTTTCAAGGTCGGTAAGACCGTGGAACTTCTCGGGGAGAGGAAGAAGAGACTTTGCAAGAAGGGTTGCCTTGGTTGCGTGAACCGAAATCTCGCCTGTTCTTGTTCTGAAAAGATGACCCTCAATGCCGATAATGTCACCAATATCCCACTTCTTAAAGGAAGCGTAATCCTCTTCGCCAATATCGTCTCTTGCAACGTAGAGCTGAATTTTGCCCTCGCCGTCAAGAAGGTGCGCGAATGAAGCCTTACCCATAACTCTGCGGCTTACCATTCTGCCCGCAATGCTTACGGAGATAGTCTCGCCCTCTGCAAGAGAAGCCTCGCGCTCCTCGAAGAGAGCAATAGCGGCGGCACTTTTGTGTGACACGTTATATTTTGTGATTTCGAAGGGGTTTTTGCCCGCTTCGTAAAGATTGTTAAGCTTCTCGCGGCGAACTGCAAGCTCGCTTGTGCTGTTAGGAGCCTGGTTTTGCTGATTGTTTTCCTGATTTGCCATTTTTTATATCCTTTCTGCTGAAAGTGCGGGTTTTGAAAAATTATTCCTTTGCTCTGGTAACGCTCTTAATCTGAAGGTGCTGTTCCTTAACACCTGCAACAACGACCTCGTCACCCGCTCTTGCACCGATAAGCGCAACGCCAACGGGAGAAGCGTCGGAAATTTTTCCGTTCTTGGGGTCGGTCTCGTAAGAGCCTACGATGTGATAAGTAAACTCCTTTGCTCTCTCAACATTGTAGAGAACAACAATAGAGCCTACGCTGATTCTGGATTCGTCTATCTTTGATTCGTCAATAACGGTAGCGTTTGCAATCATCTCGCGAAGCTCGTCGATTCTCGCGTGGATCTTACCCTGTTCCTGCTTTGCCTCGTCGTATTCCGAGTTCTCGGAAAGGTCACCGAATGCTCTAGCAGTGGAAATTTCCTTCTTGTTTTCCTCAACCTTTACGTTTACGAGGTAGTCAAGCTCATCCTGAAGAGCCTTGAAGCCTTGGGGGGTGTAGATTTTCTTTTCAGACATTTTAAATTCTCCTGATATTTATGTTGTTGTATTTTTTTGTAAAATTATTTTGCATTTAAAAGATACTTCATTTCTTCTAAAGCTCTGTTAAACTGGGAATCAATAAAGATTTCTTCGTCGTAGATGTTATCGACCGTAATATCGGGGACGATTCCCACACCGTGGTAGTTTACACCGCAGGGAGGGTTGTAATAAGCAACCGTGAAAACAACCGACGAGCCGTCATAGTATTCAGCGCCCGATTGCATAACGCCCTTGCCGTAGGTGTTTGTTCCGATTACTGTAGCATCGATAACACCCTCGTCATTGTAGTCACGCATTACCGCAGTGAATATCTCACCCGCGGAGGCTGTGTATTCGTTACAAAGAACTACTATGGGAAGATCCGTCTTGTGGTCCTCTTCAAAAGGCTTTGTGGGATCGGAGGGATCCTTCTTTGTGGGATGGATGTCCGTTTCGCTCTTTAATACTTCTGCCTCGGAATTTTTATAGGTATACGAGATTATCGGGCAACCGTTAGGAAGAAGATAGGAAAGTATACTTCTTACCGAGTGAACATAACCGCCCAAATTGTTTCTTAAATCAAAGATATAACCCTTAACGCCCATTTTCTCTAAGGAATCTATCGCCTCAACAAACTGTGCAAAGGTGTTGTCCTTAAAGCTTGCAATCTGAACGTAGCCAATATTATCCTCAAGCATTACATAGGCTACGGTTTTTTCCTCAACCTTGGCTCTCGTTGCAACAACGTCAATCAAACTCTCACCGCGCTTTAACGTAATATTGACCTGGGTACCGATATCGCCTCTTACGAGGTTAACAACGTTTAAATAACCTATTTCCTCTACCGTTTTACCTTCAACGGCGTAGATATAGTCACCAACTAAAATACCCGCGTCCTCGGCAGGGGAGTCGATATAAACCGAAGAAACCAAAAGCGTTTCTTCGTTGTGATCATACTCGATAACAACACCGATACCGCCGAAGCTGCCGCTCATATCGTTGTTATAATCATTGTATTCCGAAGCGGTGCGGTAAACCGAATAAGGGTCACCGATTGCCTCAACATAACAGGTTATCAGCGCGTCGGTTACCGCCTTTTTATCCGAAGTGTCGATGTTGTCGTAATACTGATCCATAAAGGCACTTGCGGTAAGCACCGCGTGGGTATGAGTGTCGGGAAGACCGCCGTCAACATTATAATAGGCCTGGAAAACATCTTCGACCCAGATCATTTTTGCTCTGTCAAAAATAGGTACGCCATAGTTTTCAAGATATTTCCAAACATAGTTGTATCTTTTGGCTTCCGATGAGCTGATATTGTCAAGTATATCGCCTTTAGACTGTTCTTTTCGGCAGGCAACTGTCGAAGAGCAAAGAATGATAATTACGAGAAGCAGGGAAAACAGACGAAGAAGTTTAGAATAACTTTTATTTTTCATCTAATTACCTTATTTATTATAACATTAGTTTTATGTATAAAAACTCGAAATAATGCCTTAAAACATACTTTGAGGCTGTCGGGAAAGACCGACAACCTCTTTTATATTGCCCATTAGGGCGAACAAAAATTCTTTAAATATGTATTAGAACTTGGTAGGCTTTGAGGAAAGATACTTCTTAACCATAAGTGCTACCTTAAAGGTTACCGCGTGGTCAAACTCACGAAGGTCAAGACCTGTAAGCTTTCTTATCTTCTCAAGACGGTAAACAAGGGTGTTTCTGTGAACGAAGAGCTTTCTTGATGTTTCGGAAACATTAAGGTTGTTTTCAAAGAAGCTCTGAACGGTCATAAGAGTTTCGCGGACAAGAGACTCAAGCGAGCCTTTCTTGAACACCTCTTGAAGGAAGATTTCGCAAAGAGTCGTGGGGAGCTGATAGATAAGTCTGCCGATACCGAGGTTCTTGTAAGACATAACGGGCTTCTCAATATCAAACACCTTACCAACCTCGAGGGAGATTCTTGCTTCCTTATAAGCTCTTGCAAGGTCTTTAAGGTTCTCAACGATAGAAGAAATACCGATAAGAGCGCGAGCCGAATGCTCCTTTGCAATCTTGCCTATAAGATCGCGGGAATACTTTTCGATTTCCTCAATCTCAACAGCCTTGTCGATCTCGCGAACGATAACAACATCCTGCTCGCTGATGTTGATAACATAGTCTGAATCGCTCTGACCTACAATCTCTTCAACAATCTCGTAGGGCTTAATCTCAGGGGAGGGCATAAACTTAACAACGATAACAACGCGGTTTTCGTCATTAGAGAAGTGAAGCTCGTTGGACTTAACATAAATGTCGCTGGGAAGAATGTTATCAAGGATAATGCTCTTTATAAACGAGCCCTTGTCATACTTCTCGTCATAAAGAGTTTTGATGTTTCCGAGGAAGATGGAAAGAAGCTCTGCCATCTTGGAAGAATGGGTATCGCTTCCCTCAACAAAGGTGATGCACTCGTTTTTGCCCGAAACATTGATAAAGCGATAGGTGTAATCCTCGTAAACAACGGTTTCAGAGGAGAAAGAAAGCTCCTCGCGAATCCTCTGCTTTGATTCACCGATTTTAGAAAATTCACTGCAGGCGATAACGATACCGTTTTCGTCGATAACACCTACGGTACGACCGATAATATCCTTCATTTGATGAATTACGGTCTGAAACATGCGGTTTGACATAAAAAATCCTTCCTTAAATTGAAGTAACAAAAAATAAAATCGCTCATAAAGTGCTTTTTAAACGCGCTGAATGACGATTTGTAAATACTGTACTATATTTTAACTCATTTTTTAACAATTTTCAATAGGTTTTTGAAAAAAGTCTTAAAAATTAACAAAAAAAATTACTTTTCTTTGTAAAATATAACAACAAGAGCCTAAAAAAATGGTAAAATACGAAAAAATGACCTATTTTTTGGCTCTTGTATTGTTCAACTTTTATCTTATACAGAATGCATAAAAGATTTTTTGGGCTATTAAATATAATATGTAGGATAATTAAAGCTCAAAACGGTATGAGATTGCAGAAAGAGCAAAGCTCGGCGCGGTTTCGCAACGAAGAATTCTTTTGCCGAGAGTAACCGACTTGATTCCGTAGGATTTTGCCCTCTCAACCTCCTCGGGTGAAAATCCTCCCTCCGACCCAACGATAACCGATATACTCTCGGGTCTTTCGGATTTTTCAAGCTCGTTTTTTATACATAGCTTATCCTCGTCCTCGTAGCAAATAAAGGAAAGGGCAGAGGACGACGCCTCCTTTAGCATCTGCTCAAAGGTCATAGGCGGTGTAACCGTCGGCAGCCTGCCTCTTCCGCACTGCTTTGCTGCCTCCTCGGCAATACGCTCAAGCCTTGCGGTCTGCTTTTCCTGCTTTTCTGCCTTAGGGCGCTTTATACATCTTGATGACTCATAGGGAATGATTTTTGTTGCTCCAAGTTCAACGGCCTTTTGTATAACCGTTTCAAGCTTGTCGCCCTTAGGGTATGCCATACACAAGGTGATGCTTACGGGTGACTCGGTCTCGCACTCGCGCACTTCGATTATACGGCAAATACATTCCTCGTCGCGTATTCTTTCAAGAGAGCATAAAAGCTCCTTTCCCTCGCCGTCACAAAGAGTTATCTCGTCCCCCGCAGCCATACGCAATGAGCGCGCAATGTGAAAGGCATCATCTCCGCAAATTCTCGCAGAGCCATCGTATATATCTTCTCTTTTTACAAAAAATCTAGGCATAAAAACTCCTATATGTAATGTATAGTTGTCAAAAAATAGATTACACCCTTACAAACATACCAACCCAGTCGTTTTCGGTTATCTCTTTCTCAACGGTAAATCCCTGGGATATAACTGCCTGCCTTACCTCTTCAGCCCGCTCTCCGATGATGCCCGAAAGAATAAGGGGCGCTCCCGCCTTGAGATATTTCTTTATATCGGGGAGCATTCTTATGATTATATCGGCAACAATGTTTGCAACGCAAATATCGTACTCACCGCCCTCAAGGTCAACATTTTTAAGAAGGTCGGATACACCGACTGTAATGTTGTCGCAACCGTCAGAGACAGCGTTATCGCGAGCAACCTTTACAGCAACGGGGTCAATGTCGTAGGCGTTGCAATGACCTGCGCCGAGCTTTGATGCGCAAATAGAGAGTATTCCCGAGCCTGTTCCAACATCAAGAAGGCGCTCTCCGCCCTTTATCTCGTCCTGCATAAGACGGATAACAAGTCTTGTGGTCTCGTGGGTGCCGGTACCGAATGCCATTCCGGGGTCCATTCTTACAATAACCTCATCAGGGCTTGCATTGTATTCTTCCCAAGCGGGTACAACGGTGATTTTGCCAAGGTGTACGGGCTTGTAATACTGCTTCCAGCTTTCTGCCCAATCATCCTCGTCAACTCCTTCGATTTCTATCTTTGCCTCAACACCCGTTGCGGGAAGTCTCGCCTCAAGGAAGGTCTTGTATTCAATAAAACTTCTCTCCTCGGGGACGAAGAGCGAAACCTTTACCGTCTCGCGGTCTGCGTTAAGAATTTCTTCATCCACAAGCTCACCATACATTCCGTTAAGAGAAAAATCACTGTAATCCTCTATCATAAGTCCGTTGTCGAGCATACTCATAACAGCCGTAATGCTGTCAAGGTCGGCGGTTTTTCCAACCACCGTTATTTTAGTCCAAGCCTTTGACATGTTAATTCTCCGTTTTCATTGATTGCTTTTTGTTTATCTTTTTCCACCGCAGAAATAAGAGCCTCTCTGCTTTCGAATATTCTTTCCGGGCGAAGATAGCCGAGAATGTATATCTCACATTCCTTGCCGTAAAGGTCACCCTCAAAATTCAAAAGATGAGTTTCTGCATGAATGGCGCGCTCGCCTAAGGTCGGGCAGGTGCCGATATTAGTCACCGCGTGATAAATTTTTCCGTCTATTACCGCTGCCGCGCGAAAAACGCCTCGGGGTGTGCATTTGTTTTCTTCTATTGGGGTATTTATAGTAGGGAAACCGAGTCCGCGTCCTTTGCCAAGACCGCACTCAACCACACCGCGCAGGAAATAGGGCGCACCGAGAAGTCGGTTAGCCTCTTCAATTTCGTTCTTTTCAAGAAGCGAGCGTATGAGTGTTGCCGAAATCGTCTTTCCTTTGTCGCAAAGTTCTTTTACGATTATAGCGCCTAGCCCCTCGTTTTCCATAAGCCGTTTTAAGTCCTCAGCATCACCTGAGGCGCCCTTGCCGAATCTGAAATTAAATCCCGATGCCGCAAAGACCGCACCGATATCCTGGATAACAGTCTGTTTTACAAAGCTTTCGGCATCAAGAGTTGAAAGGCTCCTAAAATCTGCAAGCACAACATATTCAACACCGCATCTGTCAAGCAAAATCAGCTTTTCTTCGGTGGAATATATTCTGCCCGCTTCGGGCTTTAGCAAATTTTCCGCAGGGAAGGTAAACACCGCCAAGGGAACGGAAAGCTCCTTAGCCTTTTTTCTCGCAGTATCTATAAGCGCTCTGTGCGCCGAGGTTACTCCGTCAAAAAATCCTAAAACAAGCACCGAGGGCGGAAGAGCCTGTTTTTTGCCGTATTCGTAATCTATGATTTTCGTAAAGCTCTCCCTCCTTTCGGGGCTTTTCGTTTTACATTATAATTTCATAAAGGGAAAGAAGCTCTTCCTCAATAGCATTTTTTCTCTCGTCGATTTCAGCGGCCCTCTTGTAATCAGAGGCAGCATCACCGAAAAGCTCCTCGTCAAGCGAAACAAGCTCGGCTTCAAGCTCTTTTATCCTAGCCTCCGCGCGTTCGATCTTCTTTTCTCTTGAACGGCGCTCGGCGTTTTCTCTCTTTCTTTCCTCGTAAGAGAGCTTTGATTCGGTGGGAGCTTGATTTTGCGCCTTGCCCTCCGAGAGAGAAGCGGCTCGAAGCTCGCGCCTCTTCATGTATTCGGTATACGCCTCGTCGTAATCCTCGAGCGCATAGTCCCAAATGCCTCTCGGCGCGCCTTGGTCAAGCTCTAAAATCCTCGTTGCAATCCTGTTGATAAAGTATCTGTCGTGGGACACCGCGATTATAGTGCCGTCAAAGGCAGTAAGCGCGTTTTCAAGAGCCTCGCAGGATCCGATGTCAAGATGGTTTGTCGGTTCGTCCATTATGAGAAGATTTACCTTCTTCAATATAAGCTTTGAGAGTGTCAGCCTTGCGCGCTCTCCGCCCGAAAGGGTAGAAACCTTTCTTGTAATATCATCTGCATCAAAGAGGAAAAGCGCAAGGGTTGACCTAAGCTCAAGGTCGGTTTTTGTAGGATATTCCTGCCTTAACTCTTCAAAAACTGTGTTTGAATCGCAAAGACCGCGGTTTTCCTGATCGTAATATCCTATTTTAATATTGTAGCCAAGGGTAATTTTTCCCTCGGTAGGCGTTAGCATGGAGTTTATAAGCTTCATAAGCGTTGATTTTCCGCAGCCGTTTTTGCCGAGGAATAATACGCGCTCGTATCTTCTTATAAGGAACGAAACCTTGCTAATAAGAGGCTTTTGACCGTAAGAGAAGGAAAGCTCCTTTGCCTCAAGAACATCGCCCGCCGACTCCTCCTCGGTAGCAAAGCTCAGACGGATGTTCTTTTCATCCTTTGGCGCAAGCTCAATTTTCTCCATTCTCGCAAGCTGCTTTTCCTTTGAGCGAATGGTAACAAAGTTATGCTCGCGGTTGCATCTGCGCTGAAATTCAATATTTGCTTTTATCTTTGCAATCTCTTTTTGCTGTTCCTTATATCTCTTCTCGATTGCCGCAGCCTCCGCCTCTGCCTCTTCCTTGCATCTTGTGTAGCTTCCGTTGTAAAGGCGCGCCTTGGTGTATCTCAACCAAAGGGTCTTGTTGGTAGTTCTGTCAAGGAAGTAACGGTCGTGAGAAACTATAAGAACCGTCTTTTTGTAGTTTGCAATAAATCCCTCGAGCCAGGCAAGAGCATCAATATCTAGGTGGTTTGTTGGCTCGTCCAGCATAAGAATATCAGGCTCGGTAGCAAGAAGTCTTGCAAGAGCAAGTCTTGTGTACTGTCCGCCCGAAAGAGTCTTGATTTGTTGATCGATAAGCCCCTCGTCAAAGCCTAGACGAAGAAGCATTCCTCGGCACCTTGAGCGGAATTCAAGACCGCCGTCTCTTGCAAACCTTGCGTTAAGCTCGTTCAAGGTGTTTGAAAGACTGAGCGTTTTTTCGCCCGAAGAGGAAGAAAGCTCTCTTTCGCATCTTTCAATCTCTTTTTCAAGTGAGAGAAGAGCGGGGAAGGCTGTATACATATATTCAAGACAAGATGTGTCTTTGGGAAGTGCCGTAAGGTCGGGGTTTTGTTCCAAAATGCCGACTGTGTGTCCCTTTTGAATATATACCGCGCCCGAGTCAGGGGAATATTTTCCTGTAAGAATACGGAAAAGTGAGGTTTTTCCTGCGCCGTTGACGCCGATTATACCGAGCTTGTCGCCGTCATTTAAGGCGAAAGAAATATCCTTTAAAATAGTATCCGTACCGAAGGACAGATTTATGTCCTGGGTCGAAAGAGCTATCATAAATGCAGTCCTCCTTAAAATAAAAATATAACACAAGTATTGTACCATAAATCGAGGAAAAAATCAACAAAATTTTAAAACGCATATTTATGCATAAAACCGATATGCATAAACAATGAATAGAGTGCATAAAAAGCTTTGGAATAATATTCCTAACTGACTTTTTATGTAATTAATTACTTGTGATTTTATATTTACTTTTAAAAATCAGCCTCGAAACGATGTGCATATTGCACAAAACCACACCGAATAAAACGTAACAATGAATGAAAATGCAACAAAAATGAATTTTATTCAATTTACCTATTGACTTTCCGAACTGAAAGGTGTATAATTATGACATCCAAAAAAACAAGCGGTAAAAAACCGCTAAAAACGAAAGGAAAATAAAAATGAAAAAAATAGTTTCTCTTATTCTTGCAGTTGCAATGATGATCGGCGCTGCAACAATGCTCGTTTCCTGTAAGCCTGATGCAGGTGAGGATGTAGATGTTGTTAAGGTTATCGACATCCCCCTTACTGTAGAGGAGTATGCTTTCGCAGTTCCCAAGGGCGATACCGAAATGCTTAACGCAATCAACGCTTTCCTCGCAAAGATTGAAGCTGACGGAACCTTCGATGCAATTATCAACAAGTACTTCGGCGACGGCACTCCCACGCCCGTTGCCTCCGCTTCTGAAAAGAAGAATGACGGCAGCCAGCTTGTAGTCGCTACCAATGCTGCCTTCGCTCCCTTTGAGTATATGGAGGGTGCTAATTACTACGGCGTAGACCTTGAGATTATGTCCTTGTTCGCTCAGGAGCTTGGCAAGGAACTTTACATCTACAACATGAACTTTGACGCTGTATGTCTTGCAGTTTCCAACCAGGGTGGTTCTTACGAGGACGAGAATGGAAATGTTGTAAACCAGGTAGGTGGTGTTGCTGACATTGCTGCAGCAGGTCTCACCGTTAACGCTAAGCGTCAGGAAATCCTTGATTTCTCCACCTCTTACTACAACGCTTCTCAGATGATCGTATGTAAGGCTGATGATACTACCTTCGACGATTGCAAGACTGCTGATGATGTTATTGCAAAGCTTAATGCAATGGATGCTTCTGTTAAGGCGGGCGTTCAGAGCGGTACTACCGGTCAGTTCTTCTGCGAGGGTGATCCCGATTGGGGCTTCGACGGCTTCAGCTTCACAACCGTTCCTCTTGCAAACGGCGCTCTTGCTGTTCAGGATGTTCTTAACGGTAACCTTAAGTTCGTTGTTATCGACGAAGGACCCGCAAAGGCAATTGCCGCAAAGGTTAACGCTGCTAACTAAACCGATTACAAAACAGGGAGATTTTTATCTCCCTTGTTTTGCGTTTTAAATACATTTTTAAGGACAGAAATAATGACTAAAATTAAAGAATATTTCAAGAAGCATTGGATAGATATGCTTGTGGTTGTAGGCCTTGTTGCTTTAGCGGCTTACCTTTGCTACTACATTTATGTCAGCTTCCGCTTCGAGAAGAAAATTGATATTTTCTACAACTATTTTATAGTTAACAGAGGATATGAGAAGTTTATCGAGGGTTTAAAGAACACAGCTCTTATTGCCATTCTCGGTCTCGTTATCGGTATTGTTATCGGTACCTTTATAGCAGTTATCAAGGTTATGCGCTCCGGCGGCAGACTTGTAAAGTATGCGAAAAAGGCTACAAGTGCGTATGTTGCAATCTTCAGAGGAACTCCCATTGTAGTTCAGCTTTTGGTTGGATACTTCCTTATACTTCCTCTGCTTAAGGTAAACATGACCCATGTTAACGCGTGTATTGTGGTATTCGGACTTAACAGCGGTGCTTATATTTCCGAAATAATGCGTGGAGGTATAAATTCGGTAGACCCCGGTCAGCTTGAGGCTGCAAGAGCAGTCGGTATGCCGTTCTCGGTGTCGATGTTAAAGGTCGTTGTGCCCCAGGCGGTAAAGAATATTCTGCCCACCCTCGGTAACGAGTTTATCGCTCTTATCAAGGAAACTGCGGTTGTCGGTTATGTTGGCGCGGTTGATATTACCTATGCCTTTCAGTACCAGGGTGCAAATTCCTACGAATATATGGTGCCTTATCTTGCGATGGCGCTGATATACATTATTCTTGTTGCCTGCATAGCAGGACTCGTTAAGCTTATGGAAAGGAGGCTTGCAAGAAGTGAAAGACGCAACTAATAACAATATTCTTCTTGAGGTTAAAGGGTTGACGAAGCAATACGGCAAGCTCCTTGTTCTCAATAACATCAGCGAGGTAATTTATGAGGGAGAGCAGGTTGCCGTAATCGGTCCCTCCGGAAGCGGAAAATCAACATTCCTTCGTTGCCTTAACTGTATGGAGGACCCCACATCGGGCGCAATTCTCTTTAACGGCGTTGATATAGCAGACCTTAGCGTGAATATCAATGTTCACAGAGAACGCATCGGAATGGTGTTCCAACAGTTTAACCTCTTTAATAACAAAACCGTAATAGATAATATAACTCTCGCTCCCATATACGTTGGCGTGAGGGAGTTAAGACGCGTGAAAAGAAAAAATCTTTTCATAAAGCTTGCAAACGTATTTCGCAAAAACAAGAAAGAGCTTTTAGCCGTTAATACGAGCAAAAAGAAAATTGTTGCCGATGCAAAGGAAAACGCTCTTTCTCTTCTTCGCAGAATAGGCCTTGAGGATAAGGCAAATGTTTATCCCTCAACCCTTTCCGGCGGACAAAAGCAGAGAGTTGCGATAGTCAGAGCACTTGCAATGAATCCCAAGGTAATCCTCTTTGACGAGCCTACCTCGGCTCTCGACCCTGAGATGGTCGGCGAGGTTCTTGACCTTATGAAATCCCTTGCAAAAGAGGGAATGACTATGGTTATCGTAACTCACGAAATGGGCTTTGCACGAGAGGTTGCTGACAGAATTCTCTTTATCGACGAGGGTAAAATTAAAGAGCAGGGAACTCCCGAGGAAGTTTTTGACCACCCGAAGGACCCCCGCCTTCAGGAATTCCTTTCCAAGGTTTTATAAAAAAACAAAAACACCGCTTAACTCGGTTTTGTCTTGCGACGCCGAAAAGCGGTGTTCTTTATTTATATTATAAAAGGAAGGATAATTTTTCTCCGAGAGTTCTGTAATCATCGATTTTAACGAAATTAAAGTCGGAGAGAAATACCGACTCGTCGTTTCCGCCAATGCCGTAATCATCGCCGGCATAAACGACCTCGTCGTGGCTGATACCATGATCCGCACAGTATTTTGAAAGAGCATAAGCCTTGTCGTAAGGCGCAGGAGACATATCAAAGGATGATGTTCCTCCAACAAAAACGGTGTAGTCGGGGAAGGTGTCCTTAACCACCTGGTGAATAGCTCTTCGCCTGCTTCTGTCAGGGTCAAAGGCGAGCTTGTCAGCAAGTCTTGCCTCGGTACCGATTATGGGGAAGGTTACGCAACCCGATGCGTGAAACTCAACGCTCTCGCCTTCGTATTCATTAAAACCGAATTTTTCGCGAAGGCCAGAAATTCTCTCGGTAACGCTCTCGCGGTCAACCTCAAAAACAAGGTCGGTTTTTATATCAAGCTCACCCGTCTTTTCGTTGTATTCGCCGTATTGCAAGCCGTAGTTTCCTATAACGTCAATGGGGAATTTTAGTAGCTGGTTAAAAATTCTTTGGCATCCGCCAGCACCTACCATAAGGAGCTTGTATTTTTTACTAAGCTTCTCAAGAACGAGCTTGTTTTCCTCTTCAAGAGGAGATTTGTGCTGAGTAATCGTGCCGTCAAGGTCAAAGGCAACGAGTTTGATTTTGTTTTTCATGTTCAGTCCTCAAAGTAAAAATAGTTTAGCCAAAGTATCGTGTATCTGTCCTTGAGATCCTTTGCGTATAGGAGCGCGTCGGCAATCTTTTCCTTGCCGTAAAGCTTTTCAAACTCGTTGAAGTCAAGCCCAACAGTCTCTGTCATAGAAATAAATTCCTCTGTGGATGGCATATCCTTCATTATTTCGACAGCCTTGTCCCATTTTGCAAGAACTGCCTCGGAGTCATCCTTTTCATACCAGCCAAGCTTTTCTTGCAGGGCAATAACCTCATCTGCCGACTTAGTATATACTCGGCGGATTTCTTTTTTCCATTTCTCTTTGTCAAAGACGCGCCTTTTCGGAGAGGATGCGAGCATCTTTTCCCTGAGCTTTGCCGTTTCTATGGCAGAGTAAGCAACATCAATTCCGTGCGCGAAATATTCCTTGTTTTCGATAATTCCGGTTATTTCAAAGAAGTGTGAAAGATGATGCTCTGAGCCTGAAGCAGGGCGGGAGTTGCCGACAAAGCTCATAGCTATGCCAACGATAACCAGCGCCTCCATAAGCTTTGCAATAGCCGAGGGCTGTCTTTCCTTTATTCCGGAGGCAAGGAGCTTTACCTCCTCAGCCGTCTGATATGTAAGCTCGTATATTCTTTCGCAGAAATATTCGTCGTTTATAAGAGCCGAGAGCTTCCAGTCTCCAAGGCAGGAGAATTTGCCGATAATATCACCGTATCCCGCCTTTATCATTTCCATCGGAGCCCTTGAGAGCACCTCAGAGTCGGCAATAATAGCCTTTGGCGGTCTTGTGTTAAGAGTGACCTTCATTCCGTTAAGGATAAGCGCCGAGCCAACCGAAGCGTAACCATCCATAGAGGGTGCTGTCGCAACGATAAAGTAAGGCAGCCCCATTTTGTGCGAAACAAATTTGCAAAGGTCGTTTATAACGCCCGAGCCAACACCGATTATAAGGTCGGTCTCTTCGGATATATTCCCTTCAATCTCCGCTATCGCCTCTTCGTTCGGTATAAGAAGCTCCCCTTGTTTTCCGAGAACGAGACTATTTTTTAGATTGGCTTTCAACACTTTTGCTACTCTGTTGCCTGCGGCAAGGTAGGTGTTTTCGTCCGAAACGAGAAGAATTGAATCGTATTCATCGCAAAGCGTAGGGAGACGGTCAATAGCTCCGTCAGCTATATCCACATGACGGATAGAGCAGGTGTGCACCATATTGCATTTGCAATCGGTTATTCCCGACAAAAGTTCTTTAATATCCATAAATTGCTTCCTTGACAATTTTGTTTATTTATATTATAATAGTAAAACAATCAAAAACGATTGTCAATAGCTGTTCTGAAAATATATAAACAATCAAAAACGCTCAATCGGTAGGAGAAGAGAAATGTTGAAGTATGAGAGGCAAGATAAAATATTAGAGCTTCTTGATGAGGAGATATACACATCTGCCGAAAGCCTTGCAAAAAGACTTTTTGTAAGCATGCCAACCATAAGAAGAGACTTGTCTGAGCTTTCAGATAAGGGAAAGCTTATAAGAAGTCACGGCGGTGCAAAAAGACTTAATGCCGAGCACGCGGTTATGCCAATCGACCTTCGTGAAACCTATTGCCGTTCAGAAAAACGAAAGATTTGCTCCAAAGCAGCAAGGATGATAAAAGACGGTGACGTAATATTTATCGATGCTTCGACTACGGCTTATTTTTTGTCCGAATTTATAGATGATAAGAAAAATATTACCGTTGTGACAAACAGTATTCCTCTGACGGTTGCCCTAAGAGATAAAAAGGTGAGGTGTTATACCACCGGCGGTGAGTTGCAGCCTAATTCAAATGGTTTTGCAGGCGTTGGGGCTGAGGAGTACATAAAAAGGTTTAATTTTGACTTGATGTTTTTCTCCTCGTACGGAGTTTCCGACTCGGGCAGAATTGTTGATGCGTCGTTGCCCGAAACAGAGCTTCGTTTGGCAGCTCTTTGCCTTAGCGAAAAGAGCGTGTTTCTCTGCGACCGCACGAAGTTTGGCAAAATAGCCGCCTACAATCTTATGCATCTTGATGATGTGGACGTTGTGATAACTGATGAATTTTAAAGTAAAAATAATAAAAAAGAAAAAAGCGAAGCATGGTAAAAATACCGAGTGCTTCGCTTTTTTTGTAAAGCATTATTTGCTTATTTTGCTGTTTTCGCCTTAATCATAGCGTTTATCGTTTCTCTCATGCGAAGGATTTCGGCGGCGCTTTTTGCGCATTTGTCAAATTCAATATCAAATCCGAGAGCCTCTTCAATAGCTCCTACAACCTCATCGTGGGAGTAAAGACTCTCGCAAAGCTGCATAGCTCGCATATCCTGAAGCGCATCGAAGAAGACGATTGCTCTGAGCGAGGGGTGAGCCGTTCCGTCTTTTGCAGGGTAAACCGAGAAGGGGTCTCCCGCAGGCACCCATTTTTCACCGCTTAATTCAAGATACGGGTTGATTTCCTTTATGGAATACTGGCTGCAATAAAAATTGTAGCCCCAATGTAGAAATCCTACAATATTGTATTTGTACATCTGCATACCTATGGAACGGTTACGGCAGGAGGGCATGGCAACCAGACGGTTTGAAACGTTGAGACACTGAACGCAACAATAGTATGTCCAAAGGTTTTTTACGTTGTTTTCTATAAACGGTTTGATATGGTCGTTTGCGGGAATTGGTGTTTTTACGATACCCTTTTCGAAAAATTCGTAACTTGAAAGAGCATCCATTATAACGTATCCGTCGAGAATATCGGATACGATGCTCTTTGATTTTCCGTAATCCTCAAGCTGCTCCTCGGTTGGCTCGTCTGAAATATGGAAGAAGCAGCGTTTATCGTCACCGCGTTTTTTCATGTGAGAAATAAAGGCAGATAAAAATTCTCTGATAAACTTCCTATATTCTTCGCCGTGAGCGTCTGTTTCCCAACCGAAAATGCGTTTTTCCTCGCCGTCAACCTCGGCAATGATTTTGGGAGCGTGAGTTGCGCCCCATTGAGTGAACAGGTGAGAAATTTCAAGATTTTTAATGCCCACTCTGTCGCACATATCTATCCATTTATCAAGAAGTGTCCAGGAAAACGTGTATTTTTCGCCCCTCTTCTTGATTTTTACAAGCTGCGTTGTAAGTCGTTCGCCTCCGACCGCCGTATCAAGAGGAGGCGTGAAAACGGGAGTGAGCAGCGTGTTTATTCCAAGAGATACCGCCATTTTTGCAAAGTTCTCTATGATTTCAAAATGACGCTTTGACCATACGGGAACCTTGTAATATTGCGCAAGACAGTCGCAATAGAACCATTGTGTGAAAATAAGCTTCTGCTCGGGAAGAGTGGCGGGAATTACTTCAACACTAATAGTATTCTCCGTAAGCTTTTCTCCCTTTTCGTCAAAAACGGTAAGTGTAAGCGGATATTCACCCGAAAAATTTTCGTCATCGGGAATGTTCAGCTCTATCCAGAGCGCATCGGTTGAATTTTCCGTTACCTTGAAGCATATTTCATCGCTCATAGGCTCGAGCAAATCGGGATAAAGTCCCGGCTCTGTTTTTATATACGCATCGTCGTATCTGTCCGGATACACAGGTTTCGTTACCGGAAGCTGCTTTACGGCATAGATTTTTGCATACTGCCCAAGAGCACCTTCGAGTGTTGCTTTAAGAAAAATGCATCCCGTATCGATGACAGCATCTTCAAAGCGGTATACAAGCTGAAAGGATAAACGCTCTCCTCTGAGAGCACCGATTTTTTCAAGGGCAGGGAAATCCTCTGTTGTGTTGTCAAGAAAAACTTTTTCAAGAGAAGATGTAATTTTTGTTTTTAACATAAATCTAATCCTTATGTGTTTATGTATTTTCAAGAATTTCGAGACTTCTCTTAAAGTTTTCGGGAAGTCCGGTCTCGAAAATCATTCTTTTTTTCGTTTTTGGGTGAGTTAGTGTGAGTCTTGCCGCGTGAAGCGCTTGACCGTCGAAAAGCGCCGGGTGAAGCTGCTCAAAGCGGGTCTTCGTCTTTGAATAAACGGGGTCTCCGAGCAAAGGATGACCGATATAGGACATATGCACTCTTATCTGGTGAGTCCTTCCTGTTTCAAGCTCCAGCGCAAGGTGAGTTACTTGACCGTAACGGCCGACAACTCTGTAATGAGTAACCGCCTCTCTAGCCGAGCCCGATCCGTCGCGTATTACCGCCATTTTCTTTCGGTCGGTGGGGTGGCGTCCGATAGGATAATTTACAGTACCCTCATCATCGGAAAACCCGCCCGAAACAAGAGCGTGATATTCTCTTACAATATTGTGGGTTTTCATCTCCTCCGAGAGGAAAAGGTGCGCCTCGTCACACTTGGCACAGACCAGAAGCCCGGAGGTGTCCTTGTCTATTCGGTGAACTATTCCCGGCCGTATAACTCCGCCTATCCCCGAGAGGGAATCCTTGCAGTGATAGAGCAGGGCGTTTACCAGCGTGCCGCTGTAATTACCGGGAGCAGGATGAACAACCATTCCCGAGGGCTTGTTGATAACTATTATGTAATCGTCCTCGTAAACAATATCTAAAGGAATGTTTTCGGGCAGAGCCTCGCACTCCTCGCACTCAGGAAGCTCGTATTCGATAGTGTCACCGTCTTTTACGGTGTATTTTTTCGGCTTCACCTCGCCGTTGACAAGCACGAGTCCGTCCTCGATAAGCTTCGTTGCTCCGCTTCTGGACATTGACGAGCTTTCGGCTAAAAATGCGTCAAGGCGAAGCCCCGATTCGGTCGAATTAACCTTTATTAACATTCTTTTTTTCCTTTTCAGCCTTGTATTCCTTGACTATATCAAGAATTAGGGCAAGAATAAGCAGTCCTGCGCCGACACAAACGAAGGAATCTGCTCCGTTAAAAATGGCGTCCCAAATTCCGCAGAAGTCGATAAAGTCAATGACCTCGCCCTTTTCGGTTATAGGGTTTACATAAAAACCGATCCCGAGGCGGTCAATCATATTACCTATACCGCCGGAGATGATCATTGCTATTGAAACGGCGTAGAGACGCGTTTGTGCGTGACCGAGGAAAAGGTATGCCGAGAGCAAAACTATCATAACTGTAGAAGCGGTCATAAAGAGCATTCTGCCCGCATCTCCGTCCATAGAGCCAAAGGCTGCACCGTCATTGGTAACATATGTAATATGCAGAAAATCCTTAATCAGAGGTATCGATTGACCCAAATACATAAACTTAACAATGAAGAATTTGGAAAGCTGGTCAACGAAAATTCCGATAAAAATTACCGCAAGGTAAAGGATATAGTCAAAAGGCCTCTTCTTTTTGTAAGCCTTTTTCATAAGGTCGGAAAGCTTCATAAATTAAAACTCCTTAAATAGCGGGTAACAAAAGCTTTAAAAGCCAAATTATCAAATAGGTAACAGTAAAGCTCCAGTCCAAAGGCGTTCCCTGACCGATATTAAGCTTTGCCATAATAGCGCGTACGGGCGCAACGAACGGCTCGGTAACGCAAACGGTAAAAATGTAGATTTTGTTATCTTCGGGATCGACGAAAATGGGAAGCAGCATACGGAGCAGCATTGCCCAAGAGACCGCGTTTAGCATTACCTGAACGCACTTCGCCGCGAAATAAAGTATATCTTCCACTTAAATTTATCCTTTAAAAAGAAAATTCTTGGGGTGCCGCCAAAGCAGACACCCCGAAAAGTCTGAAATATTATCCTACGGAATTACTTGTCGTCGGATACGTCAACGTTGTGAGGAGTGATTATGTAAGTGCTCTTCGAAACGTTCTTTATATCTCCGTCGGTAGAGTAGGTAACACCGTTAAGGAAGTCAAGCATTCTGATAGTAGAAGCGGTGTCAAGAACCTCAAGGTTAAGAACTACCGTGCAACCGTCGAGAAGATAGTCGGCAATAGTACCAACCTCCTCAAAGGACGCGGGGCGAACTACTTTAAGCTCAATATTTCCTGCCTCGTCACCGGTGTTTGCAACGATGGGAGCTGTGCGCTCAACCTTTTCATAAGCCTCGTCAATAGCAGGCTCGCGCTCCTCATAGGGTCTGAAGTTGATGTCCGCAGACTCGTCGCGCTCGTCCTTCATTTTCTTGAGTTTTTCGCTGAGTGATTCAAACATTGTTTTATCTCCTTTATTTTTACATAATTTTCATTTAATTCTTAACAAAGAGTCGGCGTCCTACTCTTACAATAGTTGCGCCTTCCTCTATCGCTACCTTGTAGCTGTCGCTCATACCCATAGAGAGAATTCCTTCTCCCTCGAAGTATCCCTTTTGTGAAAGAGTGTCGAAAAGCTCCTTCGTTTTACGGAAGTAGGGGCGTATTTCCTCAGACTCCTCGCAAACCGGACCCATAGTCATAAGACCCGAAATGCAAATACCCTTAAATTGGCGAATGCTTTTGATAAACTCCTCGGCATCTGAGAGAAGAATGCCTCCCTTTTGAAGCTCCTCTGCCGAATTTATCTCCACAAGCACCGGCACAACCCTGCCGACCTCTCTCGCCCTCTTGTCAATTTCGGCGGCAAGCTCTAATGAGTCGAGGGAGTGAATGAGCGCAACCGACTCGATAATAAGCTTAACCTTGTTTCTTTGAAGATTTCCTATTTCGTGAAGTGCGGGGGTAAAGCCCTTTTCTCTTAAAAGGTCGCCTCTTCTGCGCAACTCCTGCGGACGGTTTTCACCAATGTCCTTTGCGCCTGCCTCGGCAAGAGCCGAAAGCTCCTCGTCACTTCCGCTTTTTGTTACGCAAACGAGCGTAACATCTTTCTTGCCCACACGGGAAAGCTCTTTGATTTCCGCAAGAAGGGCTTCAAGATTTTCTTTTATATATCCAAAATCTGACAAAACCGAAATAACCTCTTAAATAAGTGGCAGAAATATTTCTGCTTTTATAACATTATACCATAAAGGCTCGGTCAATTGCAAGAGCATTTTATAATTTTTTATTTTTTTATTTTTAAAAAATATTTGTTTTAGCTTACATTTATTAGTTTACATATTGATTTTACTAGAAAAATGTGATACAATATATTGATAAATATCCGAGTGAGATAAAACGGAATTTTTGGAGAGGAAAATGCACGAAAAAATAATTGGTACAAGCCTTCCCGCAGTAATGGCGCTTGCATATCTTGGAGATGCAAGGCACTCGCTTTTCGTAAGGCGCAGACTTGTTGCGAGAGGGATTTCTAAATCGGGTGAGCTAAACGAGCTTTCCCTGCGTTATGTCACCTGCGAGATGCAGGCGGAGATGTTTCGTAAAATAGAGCCGTTGCTTCTTGAGGACGAGCTCGAAACCTTTAAGCGCGCTTCAAATTCCTCTCATCTCAACAGACCGAAGAGGGCAAAGGCATCGGATTACAGAATAGCCACCGGCTTTGAGTCTGTTATAGGAATGCTTGAGTGGATAGGCGATGAGGAGAGACTCGGCAATTTGCTCGGCACCGCTCACGATTATATTGATGAAAAATACGGAAACGGAGAAAATAAAAATGATACAGAGAATTAAAGGTACTATGGATATACTCCCCGGTGAGACTCCTCTTTGGAGATATATCGAGGGAATTATGCGCGAGGAAGCTGAAAAGTACGGCTATGGCGAAATTCGCACACCTACTTTTGAAAATACCGAGCTTTTTGTAAGAGGCGTTGGTGATACCACCGATGTAGTTCAAAAGGAAATGTACACCTTTGCTGACAGAGAAGAGGATAGGTCGATCTCTCTTCGCCCCGAGGGTACCGCTTCTGTTGCCAGAGCGCTTATCGAAAACGGCGAGTTCTCGAACCCTATGCCCTTGAAATATTACTACATCATTTCCTGCTTCCGTCACGAGAAGCCCCAGGCGGGCAGAAGCCGCGAGTTCTTCCAGTTCGGTACCGAGATGTTCGGCTCCGAAAGCCCTGCGGCAGACGCAACGGCTATCGGTCTTGCGTATTCGGTTCTTCAAAGGCTCGGTCTTAAGAATGTAACCCTTCACCTTAATTCCATAGGCTGTAAGGAGTGCCGTCCCGCCTACCGCCAGTCTCTTGTTGACTACTTCTCGGCAAAGCGCGAGTGCCTTTGCGATACCTGCAAAACAAGACTTGAGAAAAATCCTCTCCGTCTCCTTGATTGTAAAAATCCCGACTGCGCCGCTATCGCTAAGGATGCTCCTAAAACAATAGATCACCTTTGCGAGAGCTGTAACTCTAAGTTTGAGCTTCTTAAATCGGCTCTTGACGCAATGAAAATAAACTATGTTGTGGATTCTAATATAGTCCGCGGTCTCGACTATTACACCGGTGCGGTGTTTGAGTTTATTGCCGAGGGTATCGGCGCACAGTCCACCGTTTGCGGCGGCGGAAGATATGACGGCCTTGTATCCTCTATCGGCGGTCCTGAGCTTTCGGGTATCGGCTTTGGTATGGGTATTACCAGACTTATTCTTGCAATGCGCGAGCTTGGTCTTGATAAGGTTGAGAGTGCAAAGCCTGCGCTCTATATCGCTTCTCTTGGCGAGCGCGCTATGGTAAAGGGCCTTGAAATTACCGAAAGACTTCGCCGCGAGGGCAAATTCTGCGAGTGTGATGTTGTCGGCAGAAGTCTTAAGGCGCAGATGAAGTATGCTAACAAAATCGGCGCAGCATACACCCTTATAATCGGCGATTCCGAGATTGACGCGGGTGTGGCTCAGCTCAGAAATATGCAGTCGGGCGAGCAGACCGAGGTAAATCTCGACAGCTTCGTTATTTGATTATGAAAAACAGACTTGACTTTCTGCCAACTACGGCAGAGGACTTGAAAATAAGAAATTGGTCGGAGGTTGACTTCGTTTATGTGACGGGTGATGCGTACGTTGATCACCCGTCCTTCGGTGCTGCCATAATCACCCGCGTTCTTGAGGCTGAGGGCTTCAGGGTGGCGGTGCTTGCTCAGCCTGATTATAAGTCAACCGCCGATTTTTGTCGTTTCGGCAGACCAAGACTCGGTTTCCTTGTTTCCAGCGGTAATATCGACTCTATGGTCGCCCATTACACCGTTTCGAAGAAACGCCGTACCTACGATTATTATTCCGCGGGCGGTAAAATGGGAGGACGCCCCGACAGAGCGGTTATCGTTTACTGTAACCGTATCCGCGAGGCATACGGTGATATTCCGATTATTATCGGCGGACTCGAAGCATCTCTTCGCCGTTTTGCCCATTACGATTATTGGGACGATAGGGTAAGGCGCTCTATTCTCGTTGATTCAAGAGCCGATATTCTCACCTACGGAATGGGCGAAAACATTTTAAGACGCCTGGCGCACCTTCTCGATAAAGGCGTTCCTGTTAAGAAAATACGCGATGTAAGAGGCTGTGTTTATCTTGCCAAGGCGGGTGAAAAAATCCACTTTGACTATGTTGAGGTCGGAGACTATGACCTTTTGAAAACAGATAAATCCGCCTATGCAAAGGCCTTTTCTGTTCAGTATAAAAACAATGATTCGGTAAAGGGAAAGGCGGTAGTTGAGTATTACGGTGAGAAAATGCTTGTGCAGAATCCGCCAATGCCCCCGCTTGAGCGCGAGGAGCTTGACGCGGTCTATGCGTTGCCCTTTGCCCGCGACTATCATCCCGATTACGATTCACTTGGCGGTGTTCCGTCTATTACCGAGGTTAAGCATTCGATAACCCATAACCGCGGTTGCTTCGGCGCCTGCAACTTCTGCGCCATAGCCTTCCACCAGGGAAGAGAGGTGCGCTCAAGAAGTGAGGAAAGTGTTATAGAAGAAGCACGCAAAATAACCAAACTGCCCGACTTTAAAGGCTATATTAACGATGTTGGCGGTCCTACCGCCAATTTCAGATACCCCTCCTGCGACCGTCAGGCAGAGCACGGAATGTGTCCGAATAAAAAATGCCTTGCTCCCACTCCTTGTAAATTCCTCAAGGTGGACCATTCCGAATACACCCACCTTCTCTCCGAGATAGAGAAGCTCGACGGAGTAAAAAAGGTGTTTATCCGCTCGGGTATCCGTTTCGATTACCTGATGTACGATAAGGATGACAGCTTCTTTGAACGGCTGGTAACGCACCATGTTTCGGGTCAGCTCAAGGTTGCTCCCGAGCATTGCTCGAACAATGCTCTTTCTATGATGGGAAAACCGCCCATCGAGGTCTACGAAGGATTTAAAAAGAAATATTTCGCCCTTTGCGAGAAAGCAGGGCTTGAACAGTATCTTGTTCCTTACCTTATGTCCAGCCACCCCGGCGCAACAATGCGTGATGCGGTCGAAATGGCTCTGTGGCTTAAAAAGTGGGGATATATGCCCGAGCAGGTGCAGGACTTTTACCCAACCCCCGGTACGATTTCTACCGTTATGTATTATACGGGCATAAATCCAATGAACGGCAAGGCGGTAAAGGTTACCACCGATTATCACGAAAAACAGCTTCAAAGGGCTCTTCTTCAGTATTCAAAGCCCGAGAATGCAAATCTTGTCAGAGAGGCTCTTCGTCTCGCAGGCAGAGAGGACCTTATAGGTAACACGCCCGATTGTCTCGTCCGTCCCGCATTCGGAGAGGGAAGACAAAACCGCGTTTCTCCCGACCGCCGCCGTAAGGGCGGAGCAATAAAGCCCTCGGGCCCGTATTCGGGACGCCACTCGGGTCAAAATCAGTCCTCTGTCAGCCAAAAGAAAACAAAGCTTGACAAAATATTCGGTCAGGACGCCGCAAGAATAAAAAAAGAAGCGGCAAGACTTTCCGCCTCTTCATCAAAATCCACAAAATCCGGTGCGCAAGACCGCTCAAAAAAGCAGAAAAACAGACCTTCACAGAAAAAGAAATAAGAAAATTCGCAATAAATACGAAGCCGACTTGGAGAAAAACGAGAGCAGAAAAAAGTCTGCCTTAAAAAAACAAACAGCTCAAAAATCTGCGAGATTTTCATAAATAACGGAATAATATACTTTGTGGAGTTTTTTAAGCCTCCAAACACCAAAAACGGCAAAAAATGTGGAAAACTCTTTTGCTTTTCAAAAACAACCCACTAAAATTTGGCAAAATCAAGCTTTATTCGACAAAAAGTTTTCCACAAATTCCACATTCCAAGGTGTTGACAACCTCTGTTTTGCGACTTTTCAAAGCTTTTTTGTGAAAAACTCTGTCGGGAAAATGCAGTTATTGAGAAATTGGTTCAAACTGTCAGAGGCAAAATAATTTTTGTTTTACAGAGTGTTCATTCTCCTTTTTGTGGTAAAAAATACGAAGTGTCTTGACACTTGTGCAAAAACAACGAAAGTACGGTAAAAAAATGCCTGGAATTAAAGAAAAATACATAAACATCAAGCGAAAGCTTTTTGATAAAGCCTATGGAAAAAGGCTTAATCCCGAGCAGTGTCAGGCGGTCTTTACCACCGAGGGACCTCTCCTTGTGCTTGCGGGTGCAGGAAGCGGAAAAACTACTGTTTTAGTTAACCGAATAGTCTACATTATTAAGTATGGTAACGCCTATTTTTCCGAGTATGCTCCCGAAAATATCTCTGAGGAAGAAATCTTGGCTTACGAGTCACTTCTTGAAAAGGAGCCTGACGAAATAGAGTGCGCTCTTTCGGATTTTGCTCATTCTCCCGTTTCTCCTTGGTCCGTCCTTGCCATAACCTTTACCAACAAAGCGGCAAGGGAAATAAAAACAAGGCTTGATACCGCCTTTGGTGACACCTCGGTGTCCGAGTCTGTTTGGAGCGGTACATTCCACTCGGTATGTATGCGTATTTTGCGTAAATTCGGTGACAGAGCAGGGCTTCGCGACGGATTTTCGATTTATGATACCGATGATAAAAAAAGACTTATCTCGGCTTGTATGAAGGAGCTTGATATTGATGAAAAGCGCCTTTCTCCGAAGCCCGTTGCCTCTGCTATAAGCAAGGCAAAGGATGAGCTTAAGTCTCCCGATGATCTTGAGGGGGATGCAGACCCGAGAAACCGAGATATAATTAGAATATATAAGCTTTATCAAAAGCGCCTTATGGAATATAATGCCGTTGATTTTGACGATATTATAATGAAAACCGTTGAGCTTTTGATGAGCGATAGCGAGGTTCTTTCATATTACCAGTCAAAATTCCGTTATGTTTTGGTTGACGAGTATCAGGATACAAACTACGCCCAGTTCGTTTTAACAAAGCTGCTTTCCGACGGATACCGAAATATAATGGTAGTCGGTGACGATGACCAAAGTATATATAAATTCCGCGGTGCAACCATAGAAAACATCCTTAATTTTGATAAAAATTATCCTGACGCCTTTGTTGTTAAGCTTGAGCAGAATTACCGTTCAACCGAAAACATTCTTAACGCTGCGAATTCTATTATAAAAAATAATTCCGACAGACATGAAAAAAGCCTTTGGTGCAAAAGAGGGCAGGGCGAAAAAATAACCCTGCGCGAGGCAGAGGACCAAAACGCCGAGGGCAGATATATAATCGACAAAATCAATCTTGCCGTAAAGGGCGGACGAAGCTTTTCCGATTTTGCGGTGCTTTACCGCATTAACGCCCTTGGCAGAACGCTCCAAACCGCCTTTGCAAAAAGCGGTATTCCTTATAAGGTTGTTGGAGATATGGGCTTCTATGACCGTAAAGAGGTTAAGGATATGCTTGCGTATCTCACCGTCCTTGCATCTCCCTCCGACAACCTTCGCTTAAAGAGAATTATCAACGAGCCTAAGCGTAAAATAGGCGATGCATCGGTAAACGCGGTTGAGCAGATTGCCGCCGCAGAGGGCTTGTCGATGTATGAGATAATGACTAAGGCGGGGGATTACACCGCGCTTGGTAAGGTAAGCGGAAAGCTTCTTGATTTTGTAAAGCTTATAGAAGAAATAAAGAGCGAAAAAACTCTTCCGTCCGAGCTGATTTCCGAGCTTTTCTATCGTTCGGGCTATCACGAAATGCTTGTTGCAGAGGGCTTTGAGGGCGAGGGAAAAATCGATAATGTAAAGGAATTTATCGGTGCCGCAGTAGAATATGAGGCAAGATGCGCCGAGTCGGGCGAAAGTCCTACAACTCACGGCTTCCTTGAAGAAATTTCGCTTATTACCGACCTTGATAAATATGATGAAAACACCGATGCCGTTGTTCTTATGACAGTGCACGCGGCAAAGGGACTTGAATTTCCCGTTGTATTTCTTGCGGGAATGGAGGACGGAATTTTCCCAAGCCAGCAGAATATAGGCGAGGCAGATGAAATTAGCGAGGAGCGCCGTCTTGCCTACGTTGCAATAACGAGAGCAAAGGAAAAGCTCTTTATAACTCACGCAAAGTGCCGTATGATGTACGGCAAAACCGAATTCAACCGCCTGTCGGGCTTTATCCGTAACGAGGTGCCTACAACGCTGATTGAAAGCGATAATCCTCGCCCCTCCTATCAGCCTAAGCCGAGGATGGAATATCAGCAGCGTGTGCCCTTTAACTCCGAGTTGAACAGAAAGCCGAATATCGAAAAAACAAGGCTTAAGGGCGCGGCAGAATACGGAATAGAAAAATTCCCCGTAGGCACTCGTGTTATGCACCAGGTCTTTGGTGAGGGTGAGATACTTTCCGCCCGCGATATGGGCGGAGATGTCCTTTACGAGGTTAAATTTGATAACGGCCAGGTAAAAAGGCTTATGTCCACCTTTGCGAAGTTGAGACGGATTTGATATTTTTGCGAATTGGTGCAGTGTTTTCGGTCTTGACGTAGGTAACTACGCCCGGCGACACGAAAAACCTTCCTCTTCATCAAAAATATCCAATCCTCACATAGCATTTTTTTGAATTGGGGCGGAGTTCATAGCCTTCCCCGAGATAGGGGAAGGGGGACCGCCTTGGCGGTGGATGAGGATGACAGAACATTTTTACGTGAAAAAACTTTCGCTTCATAAAAAACAAACAAATATATTTTTTGGAGTTGAATAATGAAAGAAAAACTTGATAAAAGGACATTAGGTATCGCAGATTGATTTGTTCTAAATCGCAAATCCCCCCATATTAAAGTTTTTGGGGGTGCGGGGGCTTTTTTCAAAAAGCTCCTGCGATAAAACTTCCACAGAAAGGAGCCGTAATATGAAGGAAGAAAAGCGACTGCTAAAAAACGGAATATCTCTATACAGCCTGAATAACCCGTCATCCCACGGCTTCTTTATCTCTCTGTTTTTGAAGGCGGGAGCGATTTACGAGTCGACTGAAGAATCGGGAATAACTCATTTTCTCGAGCACGTAACTATAAGAAATATCAATTCCGTAATGAACGGCGGACTTTACCCCCTCCTTGACAAAAGCGGAGTGGAGTTTAATGCCTCAACTTATAGCGAAATGGTGCAGTTTTACACCTCGGGAGCGAGCGAAAACTTCAAAATCGGTGCTGATATAATATCAAAAATTGCCTCGCCGATAATTCTTTCCGCTAAAGAGATTGAGACCGAAAAGGGCAGAATAAAGGCGGAAATACGCGAAAATGACGAAAAAAATTCGCTACTCGGCTTTTCAAACTCGATTGTCAATAAAGGCACCCCTCTTGCAAACTCAATAACGGGCACTTTAGGCTCTGTTTCCGGAATTAACCGAAAAAAGCTTGAGGAATACAGAAAAAGGGTATTTACTCCCGAGAATATTTTCCTTTATGTAACAGGAAACTTCACCGAGGAAGGGCTTAATACTCTTTCGGAGCTTGTAGGCGAGTGGGAGCTTTCTGGGGGCGAGGAGCATAACAATATAGCACAAATTCCCGCCTCCTTTGGCAAAAGAGAGCCTACATTTTATATAAAAGGCGGTAGCTTTACTATGGTGCGGTTCAATTTTGATATGGATATGTCGAAAATCACCGTCCCCGCAACCGACCTGCTTTACGATATTCTTCTCGGCGGTTACAGCTCCCGTTTTTTTGTTGAAATGAGTGAAAAACGCGGTATTTTCTACGATGTTTCGGGCAACATAGAGCGTTATAAAAATATAGGAAGCTTTGCTTTTTCCTTTGAGGTGCGCTCCGACAGACTTTACGAGGCGCTGGAGCTTTCCCTTGGTATACTGTACGATATGACCGAGCGGGTTTATTCCGACGAGGAATGTATGAAAGCAGGTTATGTTAAAAACGCAGGGCTTCTCTCGGATGATATGCGTGAGCTTAATTTCACCTTTGCTTATGATAATCACATACTCTCCGAGGGGTATGGAACGGTGGGCGAAAGGGCAGAAAGGTATGCAAAGGTTACCCCGAGCGAGATTCGCAAAACCGCAAGACTTCTCTTCGCCCCCGAAAACCTTACACTTACAGTAAAGGGAAATAAGAAGAGGGTAAATAAAGAAAAGATAGATAAGTTGATTTTGGACTATAAAAGTAAATTTTAACAAAAATGTCAACTATAATTAGCAAAAAACGCTAAGAAGGAGAAGAACATGAAGAATATAGCAATCGTAACGGGCGCAAGCGGAGGCCTTGGCAGAGAGTTTGTAAAACAGATACTCGAGATGGGTAAGGTGGACGAGATAATCGCTATGGCGAGAAGCAAGGACAAGCTCGACGCTCTTGCAGAGGAATTTGGTGACAAGGTGAAAAGCTATCCTATCGACCTCTCGGATGTAGAGGCTATAAAGAAATTCGGCGAACACCTTGCCGAAGAAAAGCCCTCGGTTTCTATGCTCGTGAATAACGCAGGCTTTGCAAAATTCTGCGACTATGACGATATCTCATTAGACGAGTCTATAAATATGATAAACCTCAATGTTTCGGGCGTTGTTGCTATGGGTCTTGTGTGTATTCCCTTTATGCCTAAGGGGGCGCATATTATCAATATAGCTTCCCAGGCATCCTTCCAACCCCTGCCGTATCAAAATATTTACAGCTCCACAAAATCCTTTGTCCGTAACTATTCGAGAGCGCTCAATGTTGAGCTTCGCGAAAAGGGAATTAAGGTAACTGCGGTTTGCCCCGGTTGGATAAAAACACCCCTCTTTGACAGAGGCCTTATCGGAGCAAAGAAGGCCGCATCTAACTTCTCTAATATGTCTTTGCCCGATGCGGTTGCTAAAAAAGCCCTTAAAGACGCCCTTGCAGGCAAGGATATGTCGGTTTATAGCTTCTATGTAAAGCTCTGTCACCTTGTTGCAAAAATCCTTCCTCAGAAAATGATGATGAAGGTTTGGCTTAAACAACAAAAGTTGAAATAATGAAAAAATCACGCTGAAAAATTCAGCGTGATTTTTTTAATCCTTTTTAAGGAGGTCGCGGATTTCTTTAAGAAGGTCCTCTGTTGTAGGGTTAGCAAGGCGGTCAAGTCTTGCCTTTTCCTCTGCGGCAGCCTTTTCATCGGCAATTTTCTTTGCCTTTTCTGCATAAAACTCAGCAACAGCAGCCTTGTTAGAGAACTTAATACCGCGCTTTTTCATCTCGCGGCGCTCTTCCTTGGTGGGTTTTCCGTCATCAATACGGTCTGCAATAACCTCATGACCCTCGCGCACCTTGTTGATAATCTTAACGATAATAAAGAGAACGAGAGCAATGAGAATAAAGTTGATAACCGCGTTAATAAATGCGCCCCAGTCAATGTAAATCGAGTTTGCAAGGTCGTAAACCTCAACACCGGACTCGTCAACCATGTAAGCAGGCTTTAACATGGTGTAAAGCTCGGAAAGCGCATCCTTTTTAAGAACAAGAGCCAAGAACCAGTTCGTCAAGGGCTTTAAGATGTTGTTGCAAAGTCCGTTAACGATTGCGGTAAACGAGCTACCGACGATAACACCGACAGCCATATCGATAACATTGCCGCGGGTTATGAATTTTTTAAATTCGGAAAAGAAATTTTTCATAACTGCTCCTTATGTAGAAAAATGTAAAATCTCGGTAAGTAAATTATACACTCTGCCTCACTTTTTGTCAAGAGGTAATATTTGTTTTCAAATTTTCGAGGACTCTCTTTCGTTTAATTTGCAAGTGATGTTGATAACATCGGGGTATTCCTCTCCCTTGATTTTTGAAATAAGAGCGGTTGCGAGAGCCTTGCAGGTTTGCTCGAGTCTGTGATTTATAGATGAAAGAGACGGGGTAGTGTAGCTTGATGCGGGAGCATCGTCAATGCCTATTACAGCAATATCCTCTGGAACCTTGAGACCGCGGTCGGCAAAGGCGCGTAAGGCTCCCGTTGCCATTCTGTCATAAGCGCAAATTACCGCACGCGGCAGCTTGTCCCTATCCATAAGCTCCAGCGCCCCAAGGTAGCCTCCGCGCTCAAATCTTGCATCCGAGCGAACAAAATAATCGGTATTAACCTCGCCAAGATAGCTTTCAATCGCATCGTAAACTCTGCTTCTTCTGCCGTTTGTGCAAGGGTCGCCGATAAAGCCGATGTCCTTTACACCCGCCTTGACCCAGTTTTCAACCGCCTGAAAAATAGGCGCGCGCATACCCTTTTTAACATTGATAGCTCCGCTGCCCTCTGCCCTGTGGTTTACGGTTGCAACGGGAATTTCGCTTTTTGGATTTACATTCGTTCTTCCGTCAATAAGTATAATGCCGTCAACTGTGTGATAGCGTTGATAATATTCAAGGTGGCGCCGCTCTGCCTCTATGGAAAATCCCGTTGAGGCAACCGTTGTTTCGGAATTGTATTTTGCAAGGCATTTTTGCATTTCGGAGATAAAAGCCGAATAATATGTGCTCTCGAATTCGGGGCAAATAACCGCAAAAACCAAGCCGGGATATTCTAATCTGTAAAACTTCTTAAAGCAGCCGTGTTGTTTTGCAATCTCGAAAATCATATCGCGGGTCTCTGTATTGACCTCGGGACTGAGAGCAAAAGCCTTTGAGGCGGTCGAGGTTGAAACATGGGCAAGCTTTGCAAGCTCTGTCAGTGTCATTGTCCTTTATCTCCTTTCGTTTAATTCATTATACAATAAAGATGTGAAAATGGCAATAGCATTCGCCGAACTTTATTTCGAAAAATTTTTCGAAAGCGAAACTATTGATTTTTAAACTGCGGTTATTTATAATATAATTGTAAAACAAAAATCGAAAGGATTTTTTATTATGGTTAAAGCAGCTTTCGTTGGCTTTGGTGAAGTCAATACCCCGAGAGAAATTATTATTAATAAATGTAAGGCGGCAGAGGCAGGACTTCTTGCCGAGGGAATGGAGCTTGTAAAGAGCGTATATCCCGTAACCGACGATTATGAGGAAAAGGATATTAAGTGGGCTGTTGAGCAGCTTCGCGGAGCTGATTTTGACACCCTCGTGCTTTGTATCGCAGGCTGGATTCCCACCCACGCAGTAGTTAAGGTTGCCGAGTATTTCCGCGAAAAGCCTATGGTGCTTTGGGGACTTTGCGGTTGGGTAGAGGGGGATAGACTTGTTACCACCGCCGACCAGGCAGGCACTACCGCCCTTCGTAAAACCTTCTTCGACCTTGGCTATAACTTTAAGTATATTTACGATATAATCGGTCTTCCCTCAAGAACGAAAAGGGTTTACAACTTCGCCCTTGCCGCATCGGCAAAGGAAAAACTTCGCCACGCAAGAGCGGGTATGGCAGGCTACCGCGATATGAACCTTTACGGCACTCTTTACGACGGTGCTTCTCTTAAACGCGAAATCGGCCCCGAGATCGAGACCTTTGAAATGCTTGAAATTGCGCAGAGAGCAGAGAAGGTAACAAATGAAGAAATTCAGGCTGTTATCGATAACTGTATGTCAAAGTGGAATTTCCTTAAAGCAGCAAACCCCGAGTCAATGAAGCTCGCAGCAAAGTATTACCTTGCAACTAAGGCTATCTGCGACGAGCGCGGATATGATGCGGTTTCTCTTAAAGACGTTGACGGAATGAAGAAGCTTCTCGGCTTCCCTCCCGCTCCTATCTTTATGCTTCTCTCTGACGAAGCAGGTCTTTGCACCATTCCCGAGAACGATTCTCTCGGCTCGATAACTCAGCTTATGGTTAAATACCTTACCGGTCAGTGCGCCTTCTATCTTGAGTTCTACGAATTCTTCGAGGACAGAGTTCTTGCAGGCGTGCCCGACTATGTTCCCGCAGAGGTAACGCTCGACGGTGTTACCGTTATGCCCGCCGCATTCGGTGAGCTCTCCGAGGGTATCCTTAATGTAAGCAAGGTAAAGCCCGGCAAGGTTACGATGTGCCGCCTTACCTCTATCGACGGTCAGTATTATATGCACATGGTAGTCGGCGAAGGCATCTCTCTCAGAAAGTGGGAGGAGGCAGGTTGGACTCAGCCCGCACCCCAGCTTCCCGGTCTTGAAATTCTCCTCGACGATGTTGAGGACTTTACCGACAAGGTTATGTGCCAGCATTATATAATTTCTTACGGTGATAATACCGAGGCTATCACTAACCTTTGCGATATGCTCGGAATTGAGATAATTTAAGGAGGAAAATATGTCTAAATTACTTATAGGTTGGGGCGAGGAAAGCCTCGTTCCTGCAAAAAAAGTCCGCCTTGCAGGACAGTTTTATGAAAGAATTTCGCAGTATGTTGAGTCGGAGATAACCGCAACCGCTATGGCTGTTGAGGCTGACGGTGAAGCTATGATAATGGTTTCTGCCGACCTTACCAGCGTACCTGTGTATGTGCTCGAGCTTGTGCGCGAGAAGTTCGCTAAAGAGGTTGCCGATGTTGACCCTATGAAGATAATGATTGCGGCAACCCACACCCACACCTCTCACACAATGGCACCCCCAAAGGATTATAACTCAAAGGTAGCATCCCCTATCGTAACAACAAGAACTATCCTTGCAGAGTTTATGCCTCCCGAGAAGGAATATAAGGCTCTCGTTACTGCAGACGATTCTGTAATGCTCCCTTCCGATGCATCTGTCTTCGTTTCCGACCAGATTGCAAAGGCCTGCATCAAGGCTTGGAAAAACCGTAAGGAAGCATTGTTTGCAAACGAGTTCGGAAGAGCCGCTGTCGGTATGTGCAGAAGAGTTCATTACGATGACGGAACCTCCGAAATGTGGGGGGACACCAATTCCGCAAACTTTGTAGCTCTCGAGGGCGGTAATGACTCGGGTATCGAGCTTCTTTACATATTCGATACTGATAAAAAGCTTACCGGCGTTGTTGCAAACATCGCTTGTCCTTCACAGATTCTTGAGCAAAGAAGCTTTATTTCTGCAGACTATTGGGGCAGAGCAAAGGCTATCATCCGCGAAAAGCTCGGTAAAGATGTTTATCTTCTCGGCCTTGGCGGTGCGGGCGGTGACCAGTGTCCCCGCGACCTTGTTCGTTGGGTACAGCCCGAAACTCCCATTGATGACCCCCACGTTATAAGGCCCCTTCCTCTTAAACACAAAGCCGACCCCTCTATGTTTGACATCTCGGGATGTAACAAAGCGGGTAAGAGAATAGCAAACGAGATAATCTCTGTTTTTGAGGATATTACCGAAATAAAGTCGGAAATGAAGTTCTTCCATAAGGTAAAAACCTTGAATCTTCCTCTCCGTAAGGCAACCAAGGAGGAATATAACAACGCAGTCCGCGAGATAGAATACTATGTTCAAAAGAACGCAGATAAAGATGTGTTTACCTATGCCGATAATGCAAAAATGTATGTTCACTCGGGAACTATCCTCCGTTACCGCATGCAGCAGACCCAGGAAATTTACCCGATTGAATACCACGCAATAAGATTCGGCCCCGTTGCCTTCGTAACCAACCCCTTCGAGCTCTTCCTCGACTACGGTAACAGAATAAAGGCAAGAAGCTATGCGGAGCAGACCTTCATCGTTCAGCTCTGTTGCGGCCAGGGCGGCTACCTTCCCACCGAAAAGGCAGAAAAAGCAGGACACTACTCTGCATACATCACCTCGGGTAAAGTAGGCCACGAAGGCGGCGACCTCCTCGTTAGAGAACAGCTTAAAGACATTGCCGAAATGTTCGAAGGCGAAGAAATCTACGATAAAACATGGTGATCTAAAAACAGAACAAAAAACAAAAAAGGAGCGTCAAATTTTGCGCTCCTTTTTTTATAAAAATCTGCGTTAGCCAAATAGCTCCTCTTACTCCCCAAATCTCCGCTTCAGTGAGCGCGAATACTCGGTCGGTGTCATTTTTTCTTGCTTTTTGAAGAGTGAGGTGAGGTAATGCACCGATGAAAGGTTGAGGTCGGAGGCAATTGCGGTAAGCGAGCTATCTCCTTTGTCGAGCATCTTTTTCGTGTAGGTCACTCTTTTAATATTAATGTAGTCAATTACAGTGTGACCGTAAAGACGCTTAAATTCCTTTGAGAGCGTTGTCTTGTTTGTGTTGAAGATAAAGCAAAGCTCCTCAATGTTTATCTTTTCCTTAAAGTTTTCGTCAATATATTTTTTAATTTCGCCGATCTGTGTCAGCGCCGCCGAGGAGTTGAGTGCTCCGCGCTCGGTTTCGCTTCCGTTTAAGAGTGCCTCGTGAAGCCTTATTGACTTTATAATAAAGATTTGTAAATAATTTTTAATAAGCTGGTCTGCGCCAAAGGAATATTTTTTCCTCTTTTTCATATCCCTTATGTTTGGAATGTCAAAGGGCGGCTCGTAAACTGTACGCCCCTCCTTGATTATCTCCGCAAGCATTTTTTGAAGCTCGTCAGTAAGGGGCAGGGGAGCGTATGTCAGCTTGTCAAGCTCCTTTGTAATACATTCAAAGCCGATAATGATTATATTGGGCGCAATATCGTCAGTACAGTAGAGCGAGTGGTTTTGGTTTGCCGCGTGAATAATCATCGACCCCTGCGAAAGCTGTCCTGTATAGTTGTCCGAAGAAATTTGTATTCTCCCCTTGTCAACGTAAACAAGCTCGCAAAAGTCGTGGGAGTCGTCTGTTGTGTGAAAGCTTGGTGTAAACTCAAAATAATGCAGGTTTGCAAGCCTTGTTACCTTTAATTCGGTCTTGAAGGATTTTAGCACGAATTCCATAGAAAATTACCTCTAAAAATAAACATAAAAACAAAACTATTTACGATATTATACCACAAATTTACTATTTTGTAAAGACAAAGAAGAAAAAATATGTTACAATTTAATAAAAAAACAAAAAAAGGAGACTTAATTATGTCAAGAATTTGCATTCCCTATGAGGAATATCAGGAAAGAATTAAAAAGGCGGCTAAAATGGTCGCAGATAAGGGTCTTGATGTTATGCTCGTTTGCTCTACCGAGAGCGACTATGCTAACGCAAGATATTTCTCCGGCTTCTGGCCTCTCTTCGAGAGAGCAGGCGTAGCTATCTCCGCTACCGGTGACGCAGCGCTTCTTGTTGGTCCCGAGTCCGCAATCTTCGGTAAGGACTGGTCCAAGATAGAAAAGGTGTTCGTTCTCCGTGAGTTCCGCGAGTCCGCTGACCCCTCTTACCCCGAGCTCCAGGCCTCCACCTTCAACGAGGTGTTCAAGGCTATCGGCGTTCAGGGCGAGAATATCAAGATCGGTCTTGGCTCTTATGTTGAGTGTACTCTTCCTATTTACGAGGGTCTCAAGGACGCATATCCTAAGGCTGAAATCGTTAAGTGTAACGACATTATGGTTGACCTCAGAAAGATTAAGTCACAGAACGAGCTTGCTTGTATCCGTGAGGGCTTCCGCATCATCGAGCTTGCAACCGACGAGGTTATCAAGAACCTTCGCCCCGGTGTAACCGAGCTTCAGATGGTAGGTGTTGCACAGAGAGTTATCTATGAAAACGGCGCAGAGTACGAGGGTCTTCCTATGTACGTATTCTCCGAGGCTTCTACCCGTCACGCAATCTCCCGTTCTACCTACAAGACTATCGGCAAGAACGACATCGTTCAGCTTAACCTCTCCGCAAAGATTGACGGCTATTCTCCCTCTATCGGTCTTCCCGTTGTAATGGGCAAGCTTGAGGGTAAGCGCCGCGAGATCGTTGAGTTCTGTCACAAGATGCACCACTGGACTGAGGAACAGCTCAAGGCTGGTGCTTACGCAGACAAGATTGCAAAGGAATTCCTTCAGCAGTATAAGGACGCAGGCTTCGGTGACAACTATGTTTACGGTCCCTGCCACGGTACCGGTATGATCGAGGTTGAAGCTCCTTGGATGGAAACCTCTACTCACTATCCTCTTGAAGAGAACATGACCTTCCAGATCGACACCTTCATTTCGGGCGACACCTTCGGCTGCCGTTGGGAAAAGGGTGCGGCTATCAAGGCTGACGGTTGCGAGAGCTACACCGATTACCTCAAGAAAGGCATCATAGAGCTTGGTTTCTGATATGGCAGTAGTAGGAAAATGTGATTGGATAATCCCTGATTGCGAGCTTCCCCCTCCCGGTGAGGGCGAGCTCAAGGGACACGAGAGCGTTATCGTAGTAAACGATAGCGACAAAACAGCAAAAATAAAGGTCTCTATCTTCTTCGTAGATAAAGAGCCTTACGAAAATATTGAGTGGACTGTTGAAGCAAAGCGCGTAAGATGCTTCAGAATGAATAATCTTACCGATATGTGCGGTTTCGACATTCCTCTTGAAACCCAGTATGCAATGAAGCTAGAGTCAAGCGAGCCTATCGTAGTTCAGTACGGCAGACTTGATAACAGACAGACAAATCTTGCATATTACACCACTCTCGCTTATTAATATTTCTTTTCGTTTTTTGCCTCGGCAAAATAGGAGAATACAATGAAAAAATGCGATTTTTCTAATGTTTTTTGTAATAATTCTGTAAGCTTCGCTCCTTTTGTGTCCTTTTCGGAGGGGATAGAAAAGGGCGAGTACAGATGCGAGTCGGGCAGGGGAATATACACCTATTCCTTTGAAAACTCCGACTTCTCTGACACTCTTTACATAAACGAAATTAAAGACGGCTATATCTGTAAAAGACAGTTTAAAAACAAGTCTGAAAGAGTGCTTAATCTCTGCGAGCTTGGCATTCGTTTTAAGGGAATAAACTTTGGCAAAAATCCCAAAGAGGATTATTACTACCATGTAGAAAACCCCAGAGTTTTTCAGAAAATGACGCTTCGCGTTGATTACGACCGAACAGGCTCAAATTCGCCCGAGAGCGAGTTTGACGAGATTGCAGGCAACAAGTGGGCTGACCCCGGCGTTATCGTTGACCGTATCGGTGCCTGCCCCTATCAGCCTTTCCCCGCAATACTTGTCAGCAATTACAAAACGAGCTACGGTATTGTGCACGGAACTCTTTCGCAAAAGGTGTTTTATCATTGTTATCTTCTTTCACACGAGGAAGAAAATATTACCTTTGATATCCTTTCTGCATTTAAGGATATCTCGTATAGGGAAATTAAGCCCGAAGAAACGCTTGTTGACGAGTGGTATCTCGGAAAAACCGACAGGGCAGATGATGTGGAGGTAGTTTTCGAGGAGTATTCGCACGAGTTAAGAAACAGACTCCCCGCAAACTACGGCGCGACGAGCATCAACCGCGATAATCTTGTATGGGGCTCTTGGAATGACGGAATTTTCCGCAACATTTCTGAGGATATGCTCCTTAGCGAGGCGCAGGCTCTTGTTGATAATTTTCCTAATGTAAAGTGGCTTCAGCTTGATGACGGCTACTGTACCCTTAAAGGCAAGGGGGCGCATGGTCTCGGTGTCCCCTACGAGGGTGAAGAAGGCGTTGACAAGGAAAAATTCCCTAATGGAATAAGACATTTCACCGATAAATTAAGGCTTCTCGGGCTTCGTCCCGCGGTTTGGATTGGCGGATATTGCCCCAAGGCGTCTAAAATCTCAACCGAGCGCCCCGACCTTATGACCTGCTATGCATCAAGAGAAAACCGCAATATGGTACTTGATGTTTCTAATCCCGGAACAAGAGAATATATGGAAAAAGCTCTCGATGTTATGATTCACGATTGGGGCTTTGACGGTGTTAAGCACGATTTCTGGAGTTATGCCTTTGAGGTAAGCGAGGATTTACTTAAAAATAAGGATAAATCGGGATATGAGCACAGACATTGGTGGCTCGATGCGGTGAGAAAAAGACTTCCCGGTGACGGATATTTCCAGACGGGATGCGACATCGTTATGGGCAACCCGTTCCTCGGCACTCATTTCACAAACTACCGCTACGGTATTGACATCGGTGCAGGGCATTGGGAAAACCTGAAAACAAATTATCTTTGGTGCATTGCCTGCCTTGCAACCCACACGGGTGACCTCTTCGTGCCTAACAGTGACGCGGTAGGTATGTTCCCCGGACTTTCGGATTTGGATGCGCAATTCTGCGTAAACTTCATTCTTATAACCAGAACTATGGTAGAGCTTGCGGGAAGATTCACCCTTACCGATAAAAATGACCCAAGGTTTAAAATGCTTAAAAAAGCAACCTGTCATGTAAATAACGGTCAGGATGTGTATTTTGCCGATTACGATTACCGTAAGGGAGAAGCTCCTCTTCCTTATAAATTCTATATAAATACCCCCCACTTCTCTAATGAATCCGGCGGAGTGCTGCCTCTTTGCACAATAGCGATCTTTAACCCCGAAGAGGAGAATATGGCGCTTTCTATAACCCCCTCGTCCTTCGGTCTTGAGAGCGGAAAGAGCTATCGCTTAACCGATGTTTGGAGCGGTGAGAGCTATCTTCTCGAGGATGAGATTTCATTTGACCTTACCGCACACGATTCAAGACTTTTCTCGGTGAACGAGTATGAGGGATACGGAGTTTACGATTCCAATATTTCGCTTTCATTCGTTTCCTTATCGGCAAAAAGGCTTACCGCAACTCTCGCATATTCTGCAGAAGCGGTTATAACCCTTTCCCATAAGCCGAGAAGCGTTAAAATTGACGGTGAAGAGGTTGAATTTACCTATAAAAACGAAAAATTGTGCTTTGCCTCTCGTGAAGGCGAGCTTGAAATACTCTTTTAAAAAGGAGAAACAAAATGATTTTTGATAATAGCTTCCCCAAAGAAGTAAAATATGTTCAAGAAAATAATATTCCCTTGGTTATTTGCGCAGGCACCGTTGAATATCACGGACCCCATTGCTCCTACGGATGCGACACCCTTGTTGCAGAAGGACTTGTAAAAAAACTTGCCGAAACTAAGGAAATGATGATAGCGCCCACTATTTCATACAGCCCTTCAAGCTATGCGGTGGGTGACGATAAGAGCGGTACAGTACATGTAGAGGAAAGAGCCTTTGAAAACTATGTTTACTATGTATTCAAGAGCCTTCTTTCCGCAGGCTTCCGTAATATCTATGTTGTAATTCATCACCAGTTTGAGCAGGAGTCTGAGATGCCCATGACCCTTTGCTACCGTATGGCGGCAAAGCGCGCAACAATGGAGTATCTTGAAAAAACTCTCGGTCAAGGCTGGTGGGGAAGTGAATCCTACGCTAACTATTACGAGGAACTCGAGGGGGCAAATAACCCCTTCTCTTGGATTAAGGTTATTCCCACAATGTCTACCGCAGTACAGAATGCAACGGGCTATGACCATGCGGGCAAATACGAGTCTTCTATCCTTATGTCTCTTTACCCCGAGTGCGTAAAGCTCGACAGAATTGATGATATAAAGCATTGGTTTACCGAGTCTGCAAGAGAAGCAAGCAAGGAACTTGGAGATGTAATGGTTGCAAAATCTCTCGAGTATCTTAACGAGGCGATTAAGTAAAATCAGGCGTTTTTGAAAACAATTATTTGCATTTTAGCAAAATTTGCTTTAACTATGCAATTTGGTCTCTGCATAGTTGAGTAAAAAAAGTGCGTTTTTTCAAAAGGTCTATACCCGAAACACCAAATGAAAGGATATGGTGATTTATATGAACGAAAAAATTAAAAAACTCGTTTCCGAAATGAGTGACGAAGAGATTTGTTCGGTCGTAATGTGTTGGGAAATGAATCCCGCGCTTGGTAAAAGAGCTATCGAAAAATTCATTCAGGAGAATAATGTAAGAAACTTCTTTTACCATTTTGCCTACTCTAAGGACCACGGAAAGTGGATTATAGATGCTATAAAAAAGCATACAAAGTCTGCGCCCTTGGTTGCCGCAGATGTTGAAATGGGCGTTCCTTCGTCTATCCTCGGCAAATCTGCCTGCCCGTATCTTATGGGCCTTGGCGCATCCGACGATGCTGAATCTGTTTATGAAATGGGCGTTCTTACCGCAAGAATTTGCCGCTCTCTCGGCATCAACTTCACTCTTTCGCCCGTTGTTGACATAAACTACAACTTTAAAAATCCCGTAACGAATATCCGCGCGGCATCCGATAACCCCGAGCGAGTGTATAAGATTGCCTCTGCCTATTCGAAGGGAATGCGCTCCGAGGGGCGCTTTGCCACCTGCGCAAAGCATTTTCCCGGCGACGGAATGGACGACAGAAACCAGCACTTCTTAACCAGCATCAACTCAATGTCAATGCCCGATTGGTGGGCAAGCTACGGCGAAATCTATAAAAGGATGATTGCCGACGGCGTTGACTCCATAATGGTAGGTCATATATCTCTTCCGTCCTACGGAATGGAAAGCGACCTTGTGGGCGCATATCCCGCATCTGTTTCAAAGCGCCTTATTACCGACCTTCTCAAGGGTGAGCTTAACTTTGGCGGATGCGTTATCTCTGACGCTATGAGTATGGTCGGCGTTGCTGCAAGATTCCCCGCAGAGCGCCTTGCTATTGAGTTCTTCCTTGCAGGCGGAGATATGCTTCTTTTCCCCGAGCGCGGAGATTATCAGCGAGTCCTCGCCGCATACAAGAAGGGCGAGATTCCAAAGGAGCGTATGCTCGATGCCGCATCAAGAGTTCTGCTTCTTAAAGAGCGCCTTGGACTTATGGAAGAGTCGGACAGCCTTGTCAGCGAGCCTGACGCAAAGGATGTTGAGCGCGTGGTGGAGCTTGGACGCATTATTGCGGAAAAGAGCATTACTCTTGTTCGTAATTTTGACGGAATTCTTCCTCTCAAGCTCGCAAAATGCTCTAAAATTTTGCAGATTAATATTTCTTATAAGAAGAAAAACGAGAGAGCAAACACCGTCCCCGCACTTACCTCGGCTCTTACCGAGGAGGGACATACCGTTGACTTTATGACAAACCCGACTCATTATCGAGTTGATAGCGTTATCGATAATTACGATGCGGTCATTATTGCCTGCGATATTAACTGTACAAGATGCCCCGGTGGCTCTCTTTCAACCGATTGGAATAATATAATGGCGTTTTGGCGCGGATATGCTCTGCGCGGAAGAAATGTTGTGTTTGTTTCCTTCGGTGATCCCTATAAGCTTTACGATTTGCCATTCCTTCGTACCTATGTAAACGCCTACTCTCCCGACACCTCGTCGGTAAACGCGGCGGTGAAGGCAATTTTCGGCAAAATCCCCTTTGCGGGTAAATCTCCCGTAGCCCTGCCCGGATTTTTCGAAAGGCAGGATTAATAACAAAAACCGTCGGTTTTCTGTATGCATAGTTTGCTTTACGGATTTCGGCGGTTTTTTCTGTAATTTATTTGCCGGTTTTTATAATTTATGAACTTTTTTTCCGCAACTTATTTACTATTTGAAGTCTTGGTGATATAATCTAGGTATAATATTTCGGAGAAAAAGCCGTTTTCGGTTTGTTTTGACCTATGAGTAAAGAAAAAATTATCCTTGAAGAAAAGTTTATAGACCTTGAGTGCCTCTCCGAGTTAGAGAATGCTCTTTGTAATGATTGTTCGACCTCGGTATTCGTCGGCAGATGTAATTCAATGCTGTCGGCTATGGCATATACCGCTCTTGAGGTAGTTGAAAGTGCTGAGGGTGAAGCGAAATATCTTGTCCTCTCTGACGGTAAAGACCTTGCGGTTGCCTTTGAACGCGATTATTACGAGAGTGACTCCGCAGGCGTTTGCGCTATATACAGTATCATTGATTATCTTTCGCGCGGAGAAAACTTTGGTGCGGGGACGGTTGTCTCGGGTGCTGTGGAGCCGGTCTCCTACTGCAAAAGCCTTGATGAAAAGCAAAACGAGAAGTGCTATGAGAAAATGCGTTCCGAGGTTGGCGGTAAGCTTGGTGAAGAAATTGCCGAGGCTACAAAAGAATACTTTTCTATGATGAGTGACGGAGTTGTTGATTGGCTCTCGGGACTTTATGAACCCAAAATCGGCGGATTTTATTACTCTGCCTCGGGCAGAGACCACGAGGGGTATCTGCCCGACCTTGAATCAACCGGTCAGGCGTTGACAATTCTTGAATACAACAATATGCTCGACCATATCGGCGGTGTAAAGAATATTCCCGACTTTATGAAAAAACAGATAATCTCCTTTGTAAAGCCTCTACAGGACTCTAACGGATATTTCTATCACCCACAATGGACAAAGGAGCGCACTGACAGACTTGTTGAAAGACGCGCCCGCGACCTTTCCTATGCCGTATCGGCTCTTACGACCCTTGGCGCATTGCCAACGTACGATACACCTAACGGTGTTGCGGGTGACGGTCTTCTTATTGACGGAGCGAAAGTTGACCCCCGTGGAACTTCTCCCGCTCCCGCAAAGAAAGAGGATAAAACCGAGGAGCAAAAGCCTAAGGAAAGATATATTTCACCAATTCTCAAAGATGCCGAGAGCTTCAAAGCCTATCTTGAGGCAGGCAGAGAAAAGATAACCCGCGCAGGTTATAGCTTTGGTAGCGAGATTTGCTCTCAGGCGTCCGAAATCTTCAACCGCGATAAACAGCTTCGCGAGAGGGGTGCCGACTATTCGCTCGGTGACATTCTTTTGGACTATCTTACCGAGACCCAAAATCCTAAAACGGGCACCTGGTATTCGGTTAATAAGGGCGAAGAGGGCTACTCGGACTATGCAGGCGTAAATGCGCTTTTAAAGATAGGCGGTCTTTTCACTATGTTCGGTAGGGAATTTCCTCATTCGCTTGAAGCGTGTAAAACTGCGGTAAACGCAATTTATACCGAGGAAAATCCGCTTACTATGTGTTATCAGTATAACGCCTGGTTCTCGGTTGAAAACATTATAAAAAATCTTTCTTCCTGCGCATCCGACCCCGAATGGGGCAGAGCAAAGGTTGAAGAAATACGCAAAACGCTCCTTGCCGACGCTTCGGTATCAATAAGAAAAACTGCCGAAAAGCTTAGAAAATTCCGTAAAGACGACGGCTCCTTCTCCTATTTCCAGACCGGCTCCTGCTGCACCAGTAACGAAATGTGGGTTGCAATAAAGGACACTAACGAGGGCGACGTAAACGCCTCGGTTATCGGCGGCATTGACGTTTCCGATAGAATGTATTTCGTTCTCGGGTTGGAACGCCCGAAAATACTCGGAAGAGCCGCATATTGTAAGTTTATTTACAATATCAAGAATCCGAAGCCCATAATCAAGAAACCCGCCCCTTATGAAATTCCAAGGTGAATAATATGTAAAAACGAGTGGGGAACTTTTTGAAACAAGTTCCCCACACCCTTCAAAAACTTCTGAATTAAAGGAAGTTTTTTTGTTTATAACGCAGTCGCAATCACAATGCCCGAAAAATGCAACAAAGCTTTTTCGGGGGTTAAAAGGGGACCTTTTTCACGAAAAAGGTCCCCTTGTCCATATTCTACTAATTATATTCCTTCCCACTCGTCCTGCCAGGGAATTATAAGGCAGTTGTCGTCGGTAATTTCGATAGGAAGAATGGAATATCCGGATTTTTGAAGGTCCTCGGGCTTCCAATGGTCAAGCATAAGGAAGAATTTACCCTCAGCCTCAAATATGTAGCTCGACTGACCGAAGAAGGTCTGCTTTGCAAACTTACCCTCGCAGGGGTTATCGATAAGCTTCCACTTGCCTAAGAGGTGAGGGCAGATAGCAAAGAGCGCCGCATTGGGTGCCCAGCCTGTACAGCCCGAGCTTACCATATAATACATTCCGTCCTTAAAGAAGAGCGCGGGAGCTTCTCTCTCCTGGTCCTCAAGGACTGAAACATAGAAGCCGTCAACATCGGTATACTCGTCGTTAAGACGGGCAATGTTCATAGTCTTGTTTCTGTTAGAGGAGTGGAAAAGATAAGCAGTGCCGTCCTTGTGCTTGTATATAGTCATATCGCGAGAATCCTGCTTGTTCGGCACCTTTGCCATTTTAAGTTCAAAAGGACCGATAGGCGAATCCGAGGTTGCAACCGCAACGCCCGCAAAGGAATAATCCTCTCTGTCAGCGTGCATCCAAAGAACGAACTTATTTGTCTTTTCGTTATAAATCACCTTAGGGCGCTCAAGCACCTTTGATGTGTGAATAGGGCTGTTGGGATTTGTCTTGTCGCTCTCGAGTGCGAGTCCCTCGTATTTCCAATCCTTAAGATTTTTTGAGGAATAACAAGCAATTCCGATAACGTCAACTCTTGCAACCTCAGCACCCGAAACAAGGCGGGTAACCTTTGTTTCACCGCCCTTGTGCTCGCCATACCAGTAATAGGTTTCGCCGTGCTTGATTATACAACCGCCGTGCGCCTGAATATCGTTGCCGTCAATATCCTGCCAAATTTGTCCGTTTTTCATATCTTTTAACCCTCTCCGTTAGCAGAAATATGCTTCAAATAAGCATTGATAAATCCGTCGATCTCTCCGTCCATAACGGCATCAATGTTGCCGTCCTCGTAGCCGGTTCTTGTGTCTTTGGCAAGAGTGTAGGGCATGAATACGTAGCTTCGAATCTGGCTACCCCACTCGATATTTGCCTTGTTACCCTGAATATCCTCGATTCTGTCAAGCTTTTCGCGAAGCTTGATTTCCATAAGCTTTGCCTTCAGCATTTTAAGAGCAGTTTCCTTGTTCTGAAGCTGTGAACGCTCTGTCTGACAGCCAACAACGATACCCGTAGGCTTGTGAACTATGCGGATAGCCGAGTCGGTCTTGTTAATATGCTGACCGCCCGCACCCGAAGAACGGTGTGCCGTTATGTCAAGGTCCTCGTCGCGAAGCACGATAGTATCGTCATCCTCAAACTCGGGCATAACCTCAACCGATGCAAAGGATGTGTGTCTTCTTCCCGAGGAGTCAAAGGGAGAAACTCTTACAAGACGGTGAACGCCGTTTTCGCTCTTGAGATAGCCGTAAGCGTTCATACCCTCAATCATAATAGTAGCCGACTTAAGTCCCGCCTCGTCACCGTCAAGCCAGTCAACGAGCTTAACGTTAAAGCCGTGAGCCTCGCCCCAACGGGTATACATTCTGTAAAGCATAGAAGCCCAGTCCTGCGCCTCTGTGCCGCCTGCACCGGGGTGGAAGGAAAGAATAGCGTTATTTTTATCATACTGACCCGAAAGAAGTACCTCAATTCTTTTCTTTTCAGCCTCGGTCTCGATAAATTCGGTCTCGGTAACAACCTCTTCGACAGAATCTTCATCGTTAGCCTCAATTGCCATTTCGCAAAGAGTATAGGTGTCCTCAAGCTTTGCCGAAAGAGCCTCGTAGCTCTCGTACTTGTCTTTTAACTGCTTAATTTCCTGAAGCTTTTTTGAGGATTTTTCCGCATCGTTCCAAAAGTCCTGAACAAGGGTCTCGCGCTCAAGCTCAGCGCACTTCTCCTTTGCTTCTTCAATTCTCAACTGATTTCCAAGCTCCTTAACAACGTCGAAAAGAGCCACAAGCTTTCTCTTCGCTTCTTCAAGCGCAACTATCATTTAACTCTCCATTCCGTCAGCATTCCGCCAACAACTTAGTAGTAATTTTTAATCAAACTAATATATTTTACCACAAAACATTAAAAAAGTAAAGGGGTAGTTTAAATATTGTTTAAATCCCCGAAAAAACTTTAAAATCAAGAGCACACAGCCCCTAACTTGTATAATCTGTAAATAGCCCATTTATGCAGTCCGTAAAAATTACCTCTTCCGTATTTGAACACCGTAGGGCGGGGGCTTGCTCCCGCCGTAAAAAAAGCGAGCCAAGTTTTTACAAGGCTCGCTAATTGTTTTTTAGTTAATTGTACACGAATCAACTGTGTATTTGTTGCCACTTGAAAAAGTGATTACGACTTTAAAATTATTTCTCAATGTAGCTCCAAAGCTGTTTTGTGCGTCTACATATCCGGTTACAGTCCATTTTTTTCCGCTTTTGGTAATTGTTGCGTTGGATTGACTACAAAAATCAGCAGTAGACGGGGATTTAAGTCTGCTTTTTACCTCATCGATAGCAATTACCCAAACGTCATATTCGTCGGGAGTGTTATTGCTTTTGCTTTCAGCACTTTCCTTTTCAACTTCAAAATGTTCTCTACAATAGTATCTATCATTATCCTTCAGTCCTCCGCGATACATACCGCCGTTCGCAGGAAGATTGCAATTTACCCAAGAACATTTTTCGTCCGGGTAATTGCCTTCTTTAAATCCGGGTTTGAAATAGAAGAAACAACCTAGGGAAACAGATATACATACAAGCATAATAATTATTTGGATCACGCAGTTTCTGGTTTTTAAAGTTGATAAACTGGGCGGTGTGATTGTTGAACGGGTGTTTTTTAGCCATGTTAAAAATAATGCTGTTGAAAGGAGGAGTAGTATTGAAATTGCAATAGTATTAAACCAAGATTTCAAAACCATCAAACCAACAAGCACCAATGAGATTAAGGTCCAGCCGATAACGGCTCTTGTTTGCTTTCTTATAGCCTTCTTGATATCATCTTCGTCGCGTTCTTCGAGGACGCGCTTTTTAATTTCTGGAATCAACTCTGATAGTTCCATTCTGTCGTCTTGATTTATTACAAAAACAATTGTACGCCCACCGTTGTATTGTACTGTGAAATTTTTTCCCTTGTTTTTGATTTTGATAGATTCAATCTCGGAATAATCGATATCGGCATTGTTGAGTTTGACATTAGGACTGCTAAACTTCATTCCGTACTCTTGGATGATAAGTTTTGCTCCAAAGATGTTTGTAAATTCCTTGTTCATTTTTGTTCTCCTTTTTGTTTTTTGTAAAATTAAAAAGTGCGGCAACCGAAGCTACCGCACCGAAAAACGCTAACTCCAATTGTCGCCAAACAAAACCAACTTAAGGATAAACACCATACACAAGTTAGTGGAATCAGCATTTTTACCAAAACACTCTAACTTGTTAAAAATGAAAAAGGGTACAAAACCCCCTATCAAAAAACAGGGCGTCTATCCAAAAGTAAAATATTCGGTTTTGTTTGGCAACTCCATTATACCACAAAAAACTACAAATGTAAATAGAAATGATAAAAAAACTTGAACTTGAACTTCTGTGCGAAAAATGGTATTATAGAGTTAACAGATGATTTGAGGTAATATTATGATTGATAAGATAGACAAGGTAAGCGAAGAACATACCTTACCGAAAAGAAAGCATCCACGCTTAAAGACACATGATTACAGCTCATCCGGTGCATATTTCATTACAATTTGTATACATAAAAAAATGCATTTTGTCAACCGCAGGGCGGGGGCTTGCTCCCGCCGAAAATTCCCATCCCAAGACGGTTGGTGTTGCGTTAAGTGAATATGGCAAAATTATCGACGAAGAAATTAAAAATATATCGAAACGTTTTTCTTTTGCATCGGTTTCGAATTATGTTATAATGCCAAATCACATACACCTAATTCTCGAGTTGGTCGGAGAAACGGCGGGAGCAAGCCCCCGCCCTACGGTAAAGGACATTGTTTGTGTACTGAAATCTATAGCAACGAAAAGATGCAGGGAAATCGGGTTTGCGGATAAGCTTTTTCAAAATTCGTTTTACGACCATATACTAAGAAACGAAACTGATTATGCCGAAACGGTTAAATATATAAACGACAACCCCATGAATTGGTATTATGATGATTTGCACTCGGAATAATTACCACTACAAATCTTTCAATTTAATATTGATTTTTTAACAAAGCTATGGTATACTATTTCTGATATAACAGTTTAGAAAGGATTTTTAAAAAATGAAAGTTACTAAAGAAACTCTTATCGGCGACGTTCTTGACTTTGATGTTGAAACCGCTCGCTTCTTCTTTGAGATAGGAATGCACTGCCTTGGTTGTCCTCACTCCAGAGGTGAGTCGATTGAGGATGCTTGCCTCGTTCACGGCACTAACGCTGACGAGCTTGTAGCAAAAATCAACGAATATTTCGAATCAAAGAAATGAGCCTAGGCGCCATTGGTGCGCGCCTTCTCTCTGTCGCAGAGCTTGTGAGGCAGGGCGCGGTATTTGCCGACATCGGTACTGACCATGCGCACCTGCCTATTTTTTTGCTTGAGGGCGGCAGAATAGAGCGCGCTGTTTGCTCGGATATTAATAAAGGTCCTCTCGATTCAGCAAGAAGAAATGCTGCCGAAGCTGGACTTTTGAAAAAAACAGAATTCCGATTAACCGACGGAGCCGCGGAACTTTCGGACTATGGAATTACCGATGTTGCAATTTGCGGCATGGGCGGTGAGCTTATTGCCGATATAATTTCGAAAGCCGATTGGCTAAAAAATAACGAAATTTCTCTTATTCTTCAGCCGATGTCAAAGCAGTCAGTTCTTCGCTGCTTCCTTGCCAAAGCGGGCTTTAAGGTTTGCACCGAGCGTTACTGCACCGAGGGAGACAAGCACTATGTTGTACTCCTCGTTTCTTATGTTGGCGAGCCTTACGAGCTTTCTCCCCTTGAGGCTGAGGTCGGATCGGACTGTCTGAATTACGAAAATAAAAGCGCGCAAATAGCCTATATAAAAGGCAAAATCAGCGCATACGACAAAGCCCGAAAGGGCAAGACTATCGGCGGAAATTCTGCCGATGAAGAAGAGCGCATGCTCTCGGATTTGAAAAATATCCTTGAAAAACTTGGGCAGAACTAGTTTTTCGGAAAGGAAAACTTTATGACTCTTAAAGAGCTGTACGATTATCTCGAAGAAAAAATGCCCCCCTCTTTAAAAGAGGATTGGGATAACGACGGAATGATGTGCTGCGTTAATTCTGCAGCAGAGGTAAAGCGCGTTTTGGTTTGCCTTGATGTTACCGAGGAAATGGTGGATTACGCAATCGAGAGCGGTTTTGACCTTATAGTCACCCACCATCCCCTTATCTTCCGCCCCATAAGCTCTCTTACCGATAACGGAAATGTTTCAAGAAAGCTTATCAAGCTTGTTGAGAGCGGCGTTGCCGTCTTTTCCTTCCACTCCCGCGCTGACAAGTGCGAGGGAGGGGTAAATGATATTCTCTGTGACCTTCTCGGAATATTTAACGCCGAGCCTTTTGGCGAGGGCGGTCTTGGCAGAGTTGGCTATCTTAATGAGGAAATTGCTCTTGAGGACTTCGTTTACAGAGTAAAGCAAACCCTCGGCTCCGATATGGTAAGATATTCCGACGGACTTAATTCGGTAAAGCGCGTTGCGGTTGTCGGCGGTGACGGCAAGGATTTTGTAAAATCGGCTATCGCAGCAGGCGCAGACACCTATCTTTCGGGCAGAATAAGCTATAATATGATGGTTGAAGCGGCAGAAATGGGCATTAACCTTGTTGAAGGCGGTCACTATTATACCGAACAACCTGTTACCGACTTTTTCCAGGAGCTTCTTATAGATTTCGACCCTGAAATGTATGTTGAAATAGGAATTTCCAATCCTATAAAGATGTATTGATATGAAAAGGTTAAGGTCTTTTGGTTTTTCCCTCGTTGTTTGGTGCTTTTCCTTTTTAATATTTTGGCTTGTTTCCTTCGGTGTTGAAAACCTTGCTTATCCTGCGGCTCTCGTGTGGTTTCCCGACCTTGTTCCCGAATACAATTTCGTCAATGAGCGTGAAAAATACGAGCTTTTGTATGCCGTTTTGCGCGTCATTTCCGCTGGTATAACCGCGCTTGTCGTTTCTTATATTTCGGTAAGGCACGATAACGAAAGATTTGAATATATGATAAGTAAAACAGAGGGAATGTATACGATGAGCGAGGGGTGCCGCCTTTACTTTGGCCGATACATATTTATCGACCTTATAATTGCGGTCTTAATTCCCACCGTAACAGTTTTGCTCGAAGCGCAAATATTGCCTCTTCTTTCTATGCTCCCCGAGGGAGTGATAGATATGATACGCACACCTCTTGCGGTCTCATCGTCCTTTATTTCGCTTCTCGGCGGTGTAGGCGCAGTCATTTTGCTTTCTGCTCTAATCTTTGGCGCAAGGCTTTTAGCAGGGCTTTATGCTATCGACCGCTTCAGAGTTGTTTGGCTCTCTGATATTCAGTATCTTGGGTAGGAGGGCTTATGTTGAAGATTTTTGAAATTACAGTTGTAATAATTCTTTCGGTATTTTTGCTCCGTCTGCTTTCCGCTGTTTTAAAAAGGCGGTCTCTTAGCAGAGTGGTAAAGCGCCTTTCAAAAATTGAGGGCGTCGTCATAAAGGAGTTAAAAAATCCCATATCCTCGCTCTTTAAAATGTCCCGCGAGGCAGAGCTTTATCTGGAAATCTACGATAATACCTATCTTGTAAGGCTTTATAACGGAGTAAATTCGTCAAAGGCGGTGCATTTCGCCTCTGAAAGATTTACCGTAAGATTTTCCAGAATGAAAAGCGTTATATTCGCAGCCTCCCGCTCACCGCGAAACCGCAGATTCCTTACCGTTAAAGGCTTTGGTTACGGCGGTACAATAAAAATTTTGGAGCCGATAACTCCGCCTGAATTCCTTAAACAAAAATTTACCGAGGTGCTTGTTTTTAATCCCGCTCCGGGTGATGTCAGCTATGTTTCACCTCAAAAAACGAAAATAAAAATTGCTTTCACCGGTGACGAGGTCTACGGCAGACTTGTTTTCACAGCCTCCACCTTCGAGACCTTCGTTGACCGTGAGGCAAGAAGAATAAGAACCGAAAAAGCCGAGCTTCGGCTGAAATGAAAGGAATAAATATGAAAAATTCTGTAAAAAGACTTCTCGCCCTCCTGCTCACCTTGGCAATGGCTCTGTCCGTTTTCGCCTCATGCGATAAAAGCGATGTGCAAAACGATCCGGATTCTTCCGAAAACGGAGACGGTGACAGCAACGGCGGAAAAGATGACGAAATCTCAAAAATCCCTATGGGGTCAAAGGTTGGTCAGCGAGCTATAACGAAAGAGCTTGAGCTTATTTCGGGCGAAGGCACTGTTAATATCAGCCAGTTTAAAGGCAAGGTTGTAGTTCTTAATTTCTGGGGTACCTGGTGCGTTCCCTGTAAGTCCGAGCTTCCCGATTTTAACGAGATAGCATCCGAATATTCCGACAGCGTTGCGGTTGTTGCGGTGCATACAGCCTTTGACGCAGCAGCAAAAGCGGTTGCTCCCGACTACGTTGAGCAGAACTTCCCGAACAGCAAGATTTATTTCGCTTTTGATAAAGCGATCGGAACATATGACGACGAGTATTACACTTTGTTGAACGGTGACGGAAGCTACCCCACAACCTTTGTAATCGACGAAAGAGGCGTTATAACGAAGGTGAAGGTTGGAATGATGAGCTACAACGAGCTTAAAAACTACATTGACGCAGCTCTTGCAGATTAAATACAAAAACGGAGATTTTAGGCTTGCACCGAAAAATCTCCGTTTTCTCTTATTTTAAGTATTTTTTTTCAACTTTAGCTGCATCGGAAGCAAATTTTGCAATGCTCTCAATTCCGCCCTTGCAGCCCGACTTTGTTGAATATCCGTGTGCCGAGTGACAAACGCACTGACCGTTGTTTGCATAGAGCCTAAAGCGGTATTCGCCGCCCTTGTCGAGATAAATCTCCCACTTGGGGCAGGGAAGCGGCGCGTATCTCTTTAGTGTAGTGTCCTCAAGCGCGGTTTTGGAGGCGTTAGCAATAACGCTCTTTATTCCGTTCATAGCCGCCGCAGAGGAGGAATACATCTGCGAATATGCAATAACCGCGTAGTTTGAGGCGTAAAGGCTGAAGAAGTATCTTCCATCCTTGGCTTTTCTTATATCAAATTTGCCGTTTCGTGTAGCTCTGCTTTCTGTTACTGCCGAGGAGTTTTCGAACTCCTCGTTTTCCTTTTTCGGCTCTTCCTTTTTTGCTTCCTCTTTTACCTTTGCCTTTTTCGGTTCCTCTTTTTTTGAGGAAATAACAGTAGGCTCTGGTCTTTTTTCTTCTTTTTTCTTAGGCTTCTTTTCCGCAGCCTTTTTTGCCTGCTTTTTCTGCTTTTTGGCGTCTTCTTTGCGCTTTTTTAATTCATCTGCCTCAAGCAAAAATTCCGAAATATCTCTCGTCTGCTTCTTCTTTTTCGCTGGAGCTTTTTCTTTGATAAGAAAGCTGTCGTGATCGTCGTCAACGAGGAACTGCTCCTGCTCGTCATAATCTTCCTCGGAGGAAAAGAGCTTTATCCTGATTTTGTTACCCTTCTTTTTACCGAAAAGCTTAATATAAACCTTGTCAAAAATCCTCATTTCCGCCTCCAAATTCTTTACTGCCTATATTTTAGCACAAAAAAAGAGCAAAAACAAGAGAATTTAACAAAAAACCAACTATTTTTGAGTAATGCTTTTAAGATAGTCCAAAGCCTGGCTTATACCGCCTATCTCGTCAATAAGACCGCACCGTGTAGCCTCGTAGCCGTCAAGTATTGAGCCAATGTCATTAACCAGAGTGTCGGTGCGGTTGATAAGCTCTCTGAAATACTCTTCCTTAACCGCCGAGTGGCTGACAATAAAGTTGATAATTCTGTTTTGCATTTTTTCAAGGTAGTCAAAAGCCTGCGGAACACCGAGCACAAGGCCGTTGGTCCTTACGGGATGAATAGTCATCGTTGCGCTGGGAACGATAAACGAGCGGTCTGCGCTTACCGCAAGAGGAACGCCGATAGAATGTCCGCCGCCGAGAACAATAGAGGCAGTGGGCTTTCGCATGCTGGCGATAACCTCCGATATTGCAAGTCCCGCCTCAACGTCACCTCCCAGAGTGTTGAGCAAAATTATAACTCCGTCAATTTCCTCGCTTTCCTCAAGGGCAACGAGGGTAGGGATAACATGGTCGTATTTTGTGGCTTTTTGCGTGTTGTCAAGGGTGTAATGCCCCTCTATCTGCCCAATAATTGAAAGGCAGTAAAAAGAGCCCTTTGAGTTTTCGATTACTGTGGCTCCGTCCTTTATCATATCCCCGTTTTCGGGTGAAATTTTTCCGTTTGCTTCCTTTTCGCTCATTTTTTTACTCCGCACAAGTATTTTTTCTTATTTTTTCGATAATCTTTTTGTTTTATGCATTGATTTTCTCTTTATTTTGTGTTATAATGCAAGGTGGAAATGTGCGGACTGAGGAAAAGTCCGTAAATAAAATGACAAAAGGAGTCATATAAAATGAACAAGGTTATTGTTGAAACATCCGCAAGACACATTCACGTATCCCGCGAGGATCTCGACGTCCTCTTCGGCAAGGGCTACGAGCTTACTAAGAAAAAGGATCTTAGCCAGCCCGGTCAGTACGCTTGCGAGGAAAAGCTCGTTGTAGTTGGTCCTAAGGGTACTCTCAAGGCATCTATTCTCGGTCCTACAAGACCTGCAAGCCAGGTTGAAATTTCTCTTACCGACGCTCGTTCTATCGGCGTTGCAGCTCCTATCCGCGAGTCCGGCGATGTTGCAGGCAGCGGTGCTTGCAAGCTCGTTAATCCCGAGACCGGCGCAGAGGTTGAGCTTAAGGAAGGCGTTATCGCTGCAAAGCGTCACATCCACCTTACTCCCGAAGCAGCTGCTGATATGGGCGTTGCTGATAAGGAAATCGTTGCTGTAAAGATCGAGTCCGATTCCGGCAGAACCGCAATTCTCGGCGACGTTGTCGTTAGAGTAAGCGAGAAGTTCGCTCCCGCTATGCACATTGATACCGACGAGGCTAACGCTGTATTTAACGCAGGCCGCGAGGTTTGGGGTGAAATCGTTAAGTAATTTTCGAGGTGTATCCTATGAAAAACATAAAGATTCTTTTCCAGGGCGACAGTATTACCGACGCCGGAAGAGATAGAAGAAACTACCACGATATGGGTCAGGGATATCCCAAATATGCATCGGCATATATTGCCGAGGCGCATCCCGATGTGGATTTTGAGTTTATCAACTTTGGCATAAGCGGAAATCGTACGTCCGAGCTTTTCGACCGTCTTTATCCCGATGCTATCAATTTCCAACCTGACATCATCTCTATTCTTATCGGTGTAAACGATATCTGGCACAGATATAATACCGTGCCTGTAAAGACAACCGATGAGCAGTTTGCTCTTAACTACAAGTGTATTCTTGAGGAGCTCAAGAGAAGCACTAATGCTAAGATCGTGATGATAGCACCTTACGTTCTCGCAGAGCCCGTAAGAGAAGCTCTTTATCCCGATCTTGACAGGATCCTTCCTATCGTGAAGGAGCTTGCCGACGAATATGCCGACGTCTTCATTCCGCTTAACGAAATACTTGCCGAGGCTGAGAAAAAGCAGCCCGCGCCTCTGTATTATTCTAACGACGGAATTCATCCTAACGCGAACGGCGCCGAGTTTATCGGTAAGGTTTACGCAGAGGCTATCGAGCCTATCATAAAAGAGTTAATTTAATTAAAGGAGAAAATAAATTATGGCAGAACTTGTTTATTCCAAAGAAGTGGAAAACATGTGCGTTGTTGCCAAGGGTCCCCACCACGGTCCCGCACCTATTCCCGAAGAGGGCAAATGGGTTAAGGCAAAGGACATCGCAGACATCTCGGCTTACACTCACGGTGTGGGCTGGTGCGCACCTCAGCAGGGCGCTTGTAAGCTTTCGCTTAACGTTAAGGACGGCATCATCGAGGAAGCTCTCGTTGAGACCATCGGTTGCTCGGGTATGACTCACTCTGCAGCTATGGCGGCAGAAATTCTTCCCGGTAAGACTCTTCTTGAGGCTCTTAACACCGACCTTGTTTGTGACGCTATCAACACCGCTATGCGTGAGCTCTTCCTTCAGATCGTTTACGGTAGATCTCAGTCCGCTTTCTCTGAGGG
>JAZORT010000003.1:0-50699 GCA_045656745.1 Eubacteriales bacterium
GTAATGCGGTCGCCAAACCACTACTATTATACTTGGAGGTTTAATTGTTTTCAATCTCTCTGCTTTTAGCTCGTCTTTTTATTGTTGCTGAAGCCTTTTCCCGCCCCCGGTACAACCGGGGGTTGTCTTTGTTGACACAAACCAAAAGAGCCTTTTTGATGAAGGCTCTTTTTTTACCCCAGGAAATCCGATGTTAAAAGGGTTATCCTCTTGTTGTGCTTTAGAATAGTAAAAATCGTTATCAATGCCATAAGGAAAATTGCGGTGTCGGTTACGAAAATCAGCGAAAAGCTGTTTGAAAAGCAACCTAAAAAAACCGAAAATACGAAGGCGAATGTGAAAAGGAGCGGTCTGTTTCGCCCAAAGAGATAAAAACAGCATTCACTGCCGTAATAATACCAGCAAACAATGGTCGAGAAGGCAAAAACTCCCACGCAAAACGCAAGAATATAAAGAGAGCTTCTGCCGAGCGTCTGCTCAAAGGCGGCGCAAACAAGAGACATCGGCGTTTTGTATACCGTTGGGTCACCGACCGACAAAAGAATTGCCAAAGCGGTGAGCGGACAAAGCACCGCGGTATCAAAAAACACCTCTAAAACTCCCAAAAGTCCTGCCGTTGAAGGCTCTTTTTCATTTATACGGGAGAGCGCCATAGCAGACGTGCCGATGCCTGCCTCGTTTGAAAGTATTCCGCGGGCAAAGCCCTCCCGAAACGCCTTTGAAATAAGAAATGAGAGACCACCTCCCACCGCAGAGCGAATTTTAAACGCCTCCGAAAGCACCCGAGACAAAACCTCTGTCAAGCGGTTGCTATTAAGGACTATGACCGATCCTGCCATTGAAAAATAGATTACCGCCACGAGGGGGATAAGAAATTCGGTTATCCTCTCAATCTGCCTATCTCCGCGCATTACGGAAATTACCAAGAGCAGCGAGAGTATCAGCGCGCATCCTCCGCGGAAAAAGCCAAATGAAGAAAAAAGCGTGTCGGCTAGGGCGGCACTCTGCACACCCGCACCCATAAAGAGCGAAAGACAAAGGCAAAGCACCGCATAAAGGACACCGAGAAATTTACCCGCGCGGGGGTAAAGCCCCTCGATAACATACTGCATTCCGCCCCTCCCGCCTCTTTTCATCTCCTGGGAAAGAGTTGCCTCGGAATATTTTATTGCCATAGAGAAAACGGCAGAGAAAATCAGCCAAAAAAGACTGCCCGCACCGCCAACAATAAGCCCCGCACCGACTCCGAATATATTTCCGACACCGAGTGTACCTGCAAGTGCAAGACAAAGGGCTCTTCGGGAGTCGGTCTTTTTTATTTCCGAAAAAAGCTTTCCAAGGCATTTTTTAGGGTGCAGGATAAAGAAAAAGCGGAGCTTAAAGAGCATATAAAGCCCGCTAAAGCTTACAATAAAGGGTAAAAAGGAAAATTCCATAAAAAAACCTCCGCAAAATCTTATGCGGAGGTCGATTTTTTTATTACAGAAGCAGTTTTTCTATCAAGCGCCAGGCAAAAAAGGCGGCTATACCGATAAAGACGGCAAAGGTTATATAGTCGAAAATGCGGTTGTTTTTTTCGGCTCTTTCCTCATCCTTTTTGTCAAGCTCTCTATCCTCTTCGGTCTCGAGAAGCTCCTCGGGAATTTCATCAAGTCCCTCGCCCTCCTCCTTTTCGTCAAGAGAAAAATCGTAGGTACCTTCCTTTATGGCAACGGCTCTTTTTGCCGCAGACTCGAGTATCACCGTCAGGGTCTCAAAGGTCTTTTCGGAGAGACTTGCGAACTCGATTTTTTTAGCCATTCTGGTCATAGAATCGGAAATAATATTCAGGTCGGTGCTAAGGGTCATATCATCAATATCCCCCGCGCAATCGGGGCAAAGATATTTCGGGTGACCGTATGCTCCCATTTCAAGAACGGGTGCATTTTCTTCGTCAACGGGGGCATAACAGATTATACATTCATCCATCGTTTTTCTCCTTTTTCATGCCTTACCGTCGGACTTTTTTACTGCTCCGCCAGCTTTAAGCTGAGAGCGTACATAGGCAAGATATTCCTCACGAAGAGCTTTCTGCTCAGCTTTTTCTTCCTCATTTAAAGTTCTTTGCTTTGCGAGTCTGCCGAGCTCGTTAATTCTGTCTATCTTAATTTTATCCATTATACACTTCCTCTGCCGTAATGCTTTGCAAGTCCGCCGGCTGCGGTTTCGCGGTAAAGATGTGACATATCCTTACCTGTTTCGTACATTGTTTTTATAACCATATCAAAGGATATTTTTCTCGAGCCCGAAAGGAAATTGGCAAGGCTCATGGCGTTTATTGCACGCATCGCCGCAACGGCATTACGCTCGATGCAGGGTATCTGTACAAGTCCGCAAATAGGGTCGCAGGTTAGACCGAGATGATGCTCCATTGCAACCTCGGCGGCGTATTCTATCTGGTCAATTCCCATTTCAAAAAGCTCGCCGAGAGCCGCCGAAGCCATAGAGCAGGCTGTTCCAATCTCTGCCTGGCAACCGCACTCCGCACCGCTTATTGAAGCGTTGTTTTTCACGAGATTTCCAATGAGTCCCGCAACGGCGAGAGCCTTCAAGATCTGGTTGTCGGAAAATCCGTGCTTTTCCTGCATATACTTCAATACCGAGGGAAGAACCGCGCAGGCTCCGCAGGTCGGAGCGGTAACTATAACGCCGTTATCGGCATTTTCCTCGCTTACCGCGTATGCGTAAGAGCAGACTATGCGGTTTTCTCTGGTAACCGGGCTTTCGTCAATATGGCGCTGGTTATAAAGATACTGCGCCTTTCGCTCAACCTCAAGTCCGCCGGGGAGTATGCCCGATGTTGTAAGCCCGCGGTGGATAGCATTTTTCATCGTCTCCCAAACCGAGTAAAGGAATTCGTAAATTCCCTCGCCCTCGCGCATAAACACGAAATCGGAAAGTCTTATTCCCTCTGATTTGCAGAGCTCGGCAATTTCACCAAAGGTGGTCTCGGGATATATTTCAAGAACGGCGGAGGATTCCCTGCCCTCTATTTTTATATCACCGCCTCCAACGCTCATAACGCGCATTTTATCCTTGCACTCGCCGCCTACAACCGAATATATTTCCATTGTATTCTCGTGGGGCAGATCTTTTCTGTCGGTGGTGTTGAATATAATTTCAACATCCTTTTCGGTAATTGTATCTATTGCCTTATCGGTGCCGTGGCCCTTGCCGGTATCTGCAAGCGAGCCGAAGAGAACGACCTTATACGAATCGGCCTCGGGGTGCTCGGAAACATATATCGACATTGCCTTTGCAGGTCCCATAGTATGCGAGCTTGAGGGACCTTTTCCGATTTTATAAATATCCTTAATTGATTTCATAAAAATCTCCAAATTTCATTATGAGTTAATTTTAGCACAATTCATTATAATATTCAAGTATCTTGCGCACATTCTTTCTCAAATACCTCTAAAATTATCTCCGAGAGCCTCAAAGCAGAGAGATTTTTTGCAGATGAGGCGGGAGTATAGAGATATGTGTTTCTGAAAAAGCTTCCAACCGAGGTCAGTGTTACATTATCCGAAAACAGTCCTTTCCAGGAAACCGAGGGCACGAGCGCAACGCCAAGACCCATTTCAACATATTTTCTTACATAATAGGGGTCGTCGGTTTGTATAACAGTTTTAGGAACAAAACCGCACTCCTTGCACATTTCCATTGTGTGGGTGAAAAGACGGGAGCCCTTTCCCATAGAGATAAAGCGCTCGTCTCTAAGGTCGGCAAGCGAGGCCTCGCCCACAAAGCGTCCCGACAAGGATGCTAAAAGTATTTTTTCGGTCATTATGTGCCTTGACACATATTCCCCGCCCGCGGGCGAGGAGTCCGAAACGATAATATCATAGCTTACATCAGGCTCACTTATATGCGAAATAATTATTGGAGCCTCGGGGTACAAAACACGAAAGCGCTCTATTGCCTCGGTAACCAGTCTCCTGTTAGTTTCGATAAGCAGCTTTACCTCGCCCCATTCCTCGGTGGGAGAAAGAATTTTTCGGCGCGCCTCATTAATTTCAAAAAGTCCTTTTTTCACACCCTCGTAAAAGGCTTTTCCCTCCTCGGAGAGGGTTATTTTATTGGATGACCTTTTAAAAAGCTTTACGGAAAGCTCCTCTTCAAGCCTCTTTATTGTTTGGGAAATATTTGAGGGGGGGACTTTATATTTTTTCGCGGTTGCCGAAAAATTCTCGCCCTCGGCGGCATCTAAAAAATATTGAAGCTGTAAAAATTCCATAACGCACTTCCTTTCACATAGATTATATACAAACTCCGAGAAAATGTCAATATGCTATATGATAAAAGTTATAGCGAATATACATTATTTAGTTCTTTACAACAGATTTTTATGGGTGTATAATTGAATAAAAAAGAAAGGATTTTGTTAAAATGGCTGAAATACTTGAAATAATCATGATAGTGAGCTTCGGTGCATCCTGGCCCATGAATGTTATGAAGTCTTACAAAGCAAGAACCACAAAGGGCAAGAGCTTAGCCTTCCTTTGCCTTATTTTCTTCGGCTATATTGCGGGAATAGCCTCTAAGTTTATTAACCCTGCTTATATGGCACAGTTTGCAGAAAAGTGGTATGTTGTTTGCTTCTACATTCTCAACCTTATAATGGTTGGCTGCGACCTTTGCCTCTATTACAGAAACTATCTGCTTGATAAAAAAGCGGGAAAGGAAAACTAAAATGAAAATTCTTTCTATCGGCAACAGTTTTTCCGAGGACGCTCAAAGATATCTTCACGCTATGGCCTCTCACGAGGGCTTCGACCTTCTTTGTGCTAATCTTTACATAGGCGGCTGCACACTTGAAAGACATTACAACAATCTTGTCGGCGAAGAAAATCAAAACGGCGAGAAGCCGTATGTATATTTTGAAAACGCCCAGCGTATCGGAGAATCTACTCTTACAGAGGGTATCGGCGCTCACGATTGGGATATTATCACTCTTCAGCAGGCTTCATACTCATCTTTTAACAAGGAAAGCTATTTCCCTTATTTAGACGAGCTTGCAGCCTATTTGAGAAAGAGATGTCCCAAGGCGAAGATATACATTCACCAGACCTGGAGCTACTCGTCAGAATCAAGACTTAAGCAATTTGGACTTGATAGGCACGAAGATATGTTTTCCTTCGTGGAGCGCTCCTACGCCTATGCTGCAGAGAAGATAGGTGCTGACGGAATAATCTATGCGGGACAGACTCTTGAAAGGCTTCAAAACAAAGGAATCGTTCCTCACCGCGACGGCTCCCACGCAAGCCTTGGTGTGGGCAGATTTGCGGTAACGCTCACCTGGCTCGGTACACTTTTTGACTTTGATGTAACAAAGGTTAGCTTCAACGATTTTGACGAGCCGGTATCGGAATCTGCATACAAGGCTGCCGTTGAGTGCGCAAAGGAAACGCTGGAGGCAAAGGGATTCTTATACGCCAGCCGTACAAAGCACGCCGTTCCCTATTCTATAAATTGGCACGGTGAGCCCGACCTAAACCCCGAGCGCGCCCTTGATATGTATCTTCCTGACGGCGAGGGATTTGACACCTTTATTTACTTCCACGGCGGCGGATTCGTTACGGGAGACAAGGACGGGCTTTTTGCCGAGGTGATTTCACGGTACTTTACCGAAAACGGCATAGCCTTTGTCAGCGCAAATTACAGAATGTATCCCAACGCATCATACCCCGATTACGTAAAGGATGCGGCTCTTGCGGTTTCGTTCATCAAGAAGAATATTGCAAGCTACGGCGGTTCTGGCAGAATTTTTGTCGGCGGTACCTCGGCCGGCGGTTATCTTTCGCAGATGCTCTGTTTTGACAGAAAGTGGCTCGGCTTTTACGACATTGAACCGAGTGATATTGCGGGATTTGTTCACGATGCGGGACAGCCTACAACCCACTTCAACGTTCTTAAAGAGCGTGGATTTAACCCCTGGAAGGTGGTTGTTGACGAGGCGGCGCCTCTTTACTATGTAGGCGATGCAAAGGAATATCCCCCGATGTACTTCATTCTCGCAGATGATGATATGAAGAACAGACCCGAGCAAACCGAGCTTATGCTTTCTACAATGAGCCACCTTGGCTACGATATGTCAAAGGTGAAAAAGACGGTTGTTGCAAATGCAAAGCACTCCTCTTATTGTTGCAGAGTGGACGATGACGGAAAGTCATTCTTCGCAAAGCTTATAGTTGAATTTATAAAATCGGTATAAAAAATCAGAGCAGACCTCTTCGGCCTGCTCTTCTTTTTATTTCAAGACGCTTTTTCTGTAAGTCAGGGGACTTGTATTCATATACTGCTTAAATATCTTATGGAAGTAATTAGAGTTCGCAAATCCGCTCTTTTCGGCAATATCAGATATTGGCGTATCGGTTACAGAAAGAAGCTCAAGGGCGCGGTTTACTCTTACACCGTTGATATAATCTATGGGAGTTTTGCCAATAGATTCCTTAAACATTTTGGTGAAATAGTCGGGAGAGACCGAAATCATTTCGGCAAGGGTTTCAATATAAATCTTTTCACCGCAGTTTTCGGTTATATAATCGAGGGTTGGACGAAGGCGCATAACATTGTGGTAAACCATACGGTCAAATTCGTCCTTGGAGTTCAGGTAATGGCGGATGAGCGCCGATGTCATAAGGAAAATATTAGCTCTTACAGAGAGCTTATAGCAGGGGTCCTTTGACAAAAATTCCTCGTATGCCTCGCTGAGCGAAAAGGCAAGCGCCTCATAGACGGGGTGATCGGGTGTAAATGTGTAAATTTTATTCCTTGACTGAATGTTAAGCATATAAAAAACATCTGTATCAAAGTTTTCCATATGCTCCGCGATAACCGAGGTGTCAAAGCGAAGCCCGCGTAAAGAAGCCCTGCCCTCACCCGAGTCAACACGAAAGACAAGTCCGCGGGGGATATAGATAAAATACCCCGCCTCGGCTTCAACAGACTCGGTGCCAACCTCAATTGTTGCACGGCCGGAGGTTATTTCAAGAATTTCGATAGAATCGGCATTGAATCCCGACAAAACAACGCCAACACCCTCAGCGGTGTAAATTGCAAACCCGTTTTCAAGCGACATATTCTTTTTCCTCCGTTTGTTATTTTTCGTTAATACTTAATAGAAGGTTGCAACCTCTTCGATAGGCTTGTCCGCGCGCTCGATAGAGTTTACTTTAAGCACCGGGCCTCTTGCGCGGTAGAGCTTCGAAAACTCCTCGGTAAGTGTGCCGGTTACGGTTACCCAATCTCTTGTTTGAAGCTTTAGCGCTCCCATTCCCTTGGCAACCACACCGCGGTAGGCAATATCATCAGCGCAACAGGTCATTATATGTCTTCCTATTGCGTAGCTGTCCTTACCGAGGCTGGAATCAAGGGCAACAATGCCCTTAAACCTTACGGTTTTGCCGTCATATTTTGCAAAATCCTCGGTCATATCGCGATAGAAGATAGCAAAATCAATATCCTTAATTTCGATAATAGGTGCATCAACATCAAAGGGCAAGGGGTCCTCAAATTGGTCAAACTCAATCTCGCCCTCGGTGTCCTCGTAACAGATATTTGCCTTACGGCTGACTCCTCTTACAATCTTATGAAGCGCCATTTTATCCGTTTGTTCGGTGGTGCGGTTAAAGACAACCATCTCACAGCTTGTGAGCTTATCTACCGTAAGAGAGCGCATATTTGCATTGTAGCTTATGGCGGTGGTGGAATCAACAATGCAGATTTCCTGATAAACCATCCAATCCTCGGGCATTGCGTTATAGAAGCGGTCGAGCATCCACATTCCGTTATACTCAACAACAACTATATCCGCCTTTGCTCTCTTTTGCATAGCGGAAAGACGGTCGGGGGTGAGCTTTTGCTCATCGTCAAAGGAAGCAAATGACACATTATCCGAAAAATCGGCAGGGTCATACTCAACCTCCCCCTCTTCACAGCTGATTATAAGATATTTGCGCTTTCCGTCATTAAAATTAGGGTCGCGCATTGTTTCGGTTATAAACGAGGTCTTTCCCGATTCAAGAAAGCCCGTAAAAAGATATACCGCAGTTTCCATTTTTTAAATTCCAAACAGTTCCTTGATTTTTTCTTTATCAATTCCCGCACCGATAACGCAGAGTCTGCCGATTATGCCTGCACTACCCTCGCGGACATCAGCCTCACCGGGGATATAGTCGAAGTGAAGCCACTTTCCGCACTTACATTCCACAATACCTTTTGCGCGGAGTATCATTCCGTAATCGTCACTCTCGGAGAATTTGTCGAGAATTTCGTAAATCTCGTGCTTTGTAAACTTTTTGGTGGTTTCAGCACCGACAGAAGCAAACACCTCGTCAGCGTGATGGTGGTGATGATGTCCTCCGCAACCGCAGGAGCACTCCTCGTCGTGGTGATGCTCATGCTCGTGGCAATGGCACTCCTCGTCGTGGTGATGCTCGTGGTCGTGGCAGTGGCACTCCTCATCGTGGTGATGGTGCTCATGGCAATGGCACTCCTCATCGTGGCGATGCTCGTGCTCATGGCAATGGCACTCCTCATCGTGGTGATGCTCGTGCTCGTGGCAATGGCATTCCTCATCGTGGTGGTGATGCTCGTGCTCGTGGCAGTGGCACTCTTCATCGTGGTGGTGATGATGGTGATGCTCATGGTGGTGCTCTTCCTCAAGAGCCTTTACCGCGTCGGCAAGAGTATCTTTTTGCTCCATTGCGGCAAGAATATCCTTGCCGTCAAGGTTGTCCCAGGGGGTAACAACGATAGTTGCGTTTTCGTTATGCTCGCGAAGCATTTCTACCGCAGCGGCAATTTTTTCATCCTTTGCCGACTGGGTATGCGAAAGAACTATGGCAGAGGCGTTTGCAATCTGGTCATTATAGAACTCGCCGAAGTTCTTCATATACATTTTTACCTTATTAACGTCGGCAACGGTGGTAAAGCAGTTAAGAGCTGCGCCGTGCTCCTCGGCAGTTTTTGCCGCCTTGATAACATCCGAAAGCTTACCAACGCCCGACGGCTCTATAATAATTCTGTCAGGCTGATATTCCTCGATAACCTTAACAAGAGCTTTTGAAAAATCGCCAACGAGCGAACAGCAGATACAGCCCGAGTTCATCTCGGTAATATTAACACCCGCATCGGCAAGGAAGCCGCCGTCAATACCTATCTCACCAAACTCGTTCTCTATAAGAACGACCTTTTCGCCGCAGTATGCCTCTTTAACAAGCTTTTTTATAAGGGTTGTTTTTCCTGCTCCGAGAAAGCCGGAAAAAATATCAATTTTAGTCATTTTTTTGCTCCTTTTGATTTATGCGTATATTCTAACAAATATATTATATTACAATTTAACCGAAAAGTCAATAACGGCAAAACAAAAAAGACCTCTCTTTTATGAGCAGTCTTTCTTATTCCTCTTTTAGCGGGAGCAAATGCTTTCGTAAAGCTCTTGGGCTGTCGCGACGGTTACGTCCGCACCGCTTTCGGAAAGTTCCTTTTTATCCCTGAAGCCCCAAAGCACTCCTATCGTATAAAGCCCTGCATTTTTTCTCGTAAACATATCAACCGAGGTATCACCGACAAAAACGCACTCTTCCTTTTTCAAATTCATACCGTCGATAAGCTCTAAAACGAGGGTCGGGTCGGGCTTTAGAGGATAGGGCGACTTTTGTCCCGAGACAAACGCAAAATAGTCCTCGCCATAGGTCTTCTTTAACACCGATTTTACAGCATAATCGGGTTTGTTAGAAATTACCGCCAGCGTTTTACCCTCATTTTTCAGGCGGTCAAGAATCTCTTTAAGTCCCTCGAAAATTTCGGTTTTATAAGATGTATCCTTATTGTATGCGGTATCGTAATCACGAAAAACCTTATCGAAAAGCTCGTCGGAATAGCATCCTCTGAAACCAAGCATATTTTTCACCAGATTTACTATTCCCGTACCTGCAAGCTTGTTATATTCAAGGGTGGGAATGGGCTCAATTCCGTTCTTTTCCAAAGCGAAATTGCCGTAATATGCAATAGTTTTTACAGTATCGAGAACCGTTCCGTCAAGGTCGAAAATACAAAGCTTTATCATTACACTCTCCTAAATAATATTTAACATTCTGAAATTTTGACCTTTACCCTAATCTTCTTCTTGCCCGACGCAACGAAGGCTTTGTAAAAGCCGTTTCTGTTGTAGGCGGTTAGATCAAGGTCGGTTATTTTTCCACCGGTTGAATACTCGCATTTGTACCCCTCGTAAGCTACGGTAAGAGTTTTGCCGACAAGAGTAATTTCGGTATTTCTTTCGCCGTCAAAATCGAATGCGGGAAGAGCAAATCCAACCTCGCCCTCACCCGAAACAATTATTTCAACTCCTTCCTTATTAAGGAAATATTCCTCGAGGATTTCAGCACCATTTTCAAAGGCGCAACGAAGTCCCGCATAGGCTTCACCGTCATTCATCGAGGTGCCGACAAGTCTGTATTTTGCTTTACTGTTTGCTCCGAAAATCCATTCTGCCCCATTTTTTGTCGCAGAACAAAGAGAAAACGCAATTTTAGGATTATCGTCAAGAGAGATTGTAGGCTCCTCGGTGCAAGGACAAGAGAGGCATATTACAGAGGGTGCTGAGGTATAATGAACCCTGCCGAGTCCGCTTGAATCATAGTGCGGGTCTGCGCTCAAATCAAACTCCAAGCCATAGCCAAAGCCCTTCATAAAAAGCTTATGGAAATAGGGAGAAAGAGCCGTTATGCAGGGCTTGTTTTCCTCAAAACACTCGTCGGTTGCTTCCCCGTCCGAGACGGAATATGCTCCGTAAAGCATTGACGCAGTTGTTATCATATACTTATCAAAATAGGCGTACTCCTCACAGCCATACTGCGTTTCGGTGGGAAAACGGTTTTTGATATGCCTTATAGGCTCCTTTGAGAGCCATTTTTCGGTTACTGAAAGAGCCTTTTTGACAGCTGATCTGAATTTGTTTGCAAGTGTGTGCTCACCGAGCGCCGTATATCTTTTCGCCTCGTATTCGCAGATGATACAAAGCCAAGGCTCATTATGCAAAAACTGATTGCTTCTTCCTCCAAAGGGAATTTCACCGTTTGGTGACTGCATATCAAGGGTTATGAGCGCAGATTTCTTCAATGCCGAGTCGATTTCGGTATAATATTTTCCGCGGTAGCCTCTGTTAAGAAGCAGGGTGAAAAGACCGCGGGAGACAAGGTCATACACTATGGGTTGGTGTATATCAGACTCCTCGTTATCTCTGTACATTCCGTTTTCGTCAAGCCACTGAAGCTGTTGCAGAAGCTGAAGCTCGATAAAATCTGCCGAGTCGCAAAGTCCTGCGCTTTGTCTGTAAAACTCACTTACCGCAGTAAAGAGCGCCCAGTTACGCACAGTGTCGGTAGGCTTTTTTGCGAACTTGTTGTAGGTAAGCTCTATGTTTATCTTGGCAAGGCTGTTTTTCCAGAAATTTATACGGCTTTGCTCAACCGCCCCGCTTTTTTCAATTTCTTCGATACAACAAATCATCTCACGAACCGAAAAATCGTTAGCGGCAAGTCTGTTGGGAACACTTTCGCAACAGAAATCCATCATCTCAACAAAGAGAGAAAAGAGGTCCTCACGCCTTCGGTGAGCTATCAGTATTCCTATATTGACAGTAAGACGCGGAAAGCCGTGCTCGGTAAGTCCGTGTTCTTTTACATCGCTAAAATACCTTTTTATATGCTCCAGCGAATATGCAGAGAGCGTTTTTTCCATTAATTCTATGTACTTTTCTTTCATTTCACACACCCATTTCGTGAAGCTTTTGCCAAAGGAGGTCTGCGTAATTAAGGTGTCCCCCATCCCCTATAACAAGGGCGCAGTTTTGCGGAACGCCTGCGGTGAGGTAAAGAGAGAACACCTGCCTGAAAGCAGCCTCTGTTCCCGAGATAGGGAAAATATCGTCCTTCATACCCGCGGCAATAACCAGATACCTCGGAGCTATAAGCCCTGCAAGGTCGCCCATTTCAAAGTATTTGCGAATTGAAGGAATATGGTTGCACATACAATGCTCCATAGCGGCAATCGACGCCTCGAAGGTGCAAACCGAGCAAGAGGGCGCCGCCGCAGTAATGCGCTCGTCAATACAAGCGAGATAATAGGTTGCGGTTCCTCCGCCCGAATTGCCGGTACAGACGATGTCGTTCATATCTATCTCGGTGAAATTCTTTTCAACCGCGTCAAGAATACGCATAGCGTCCCAAACTCTCTCACCAACAACCGTTCTTCCCTGCAAAATCGCAATTTTCGCCGCCTCGGTACAGCTTGTGCCATATCCATCAAGGCTACTCTCGCCGAAATTGCGCGCTTCGATAACAAGGGCGGCTCTGCCCTCTGCCAAGGCTCTTTTTGCCATCGCTCTGTGGTGCCAGGAGCTTAACGAGCGCTCATCTGCCTCTGTTTTTGCAACTCCGAGAGCAATATGCATTCCTCCGCAGTGACCGCTAAGGCAAATAGTCAAGGGGTGCGGTGCTGACTCTGTAACAGGAACGAGGAGGTGACAGGGTACGGTGTAACCGGGCTCGGTTTCTACCGTAAAGCGGTATTCCTTATATTCCGCCTCTTCCCTCTCGTATTCAAGAGTTAGGGTCGGCTCACATACGCCGAGAGGAAGACCCAAAAGCTCCGAGAGCTTTGCCCTTGCGTTTTTTTGCCACTCGAAAAAATCCACCGAGCCGTCATAACGGAGCGAGGGGGTTAGGGCTTTAAACAAGCTGTATTCGTAAAGGTGACTGTTTTTGGTTTTCATTTTACATTTTCTCCGTAAATAAATGCGCCAAGGGCTCTGCCCGTTTTTTCGCCCCGCTTTAACATTTCAACGTAGGCGCGGCGAAGGCTTGTATCCTTTGGCATATCGTCAGGGTTGCCGTTATAAATCTTATCAAACAAGCGCCACGTATCTTTATAATCCGCGTATTCCTCAACGCAAAGAATATTAAAATCCTCATAAAAGGCGCGAAGATTTGAGCCAAGGGATAAAAATTCAAGATTTTTCGGATAAAGAAGCCAGCTGTTGCAGGCAAAAACCATAGGCACATCCTTAAACTGCGGAGCAAAGAATTCGGCAGCCGCACGATAGGATTCAAGCACTCTTTCGTGACTAAGCCTTTCGCCCGTTCTGGGAATGTGAACAAAGAGCACCTTAGTTTCAGGTGAAAGCTTATATCCCGAAACCGCAGCCTCTTTGTTAAAGCTTGATATTTGGAACTGGAGTCTGCCAAAGAAAAAGGTTGTAAGGCGTAAAAATCCAAAATGCCACGTCCCTGCCGAGTGACCCCAAACTCCGTAAAGGTCAAGGCATAAATCAAGCTGATATTTAAGGTCCTTTAGGGTCTTTACGAAAATGCGCCTATCGATTTTCGCCTTGTCAAAGTGGTCGCGCATAGCATCAGCCATTGCAAGGAAAAGGAGCATATTCATTGTGTATTCGTGGATAGCAAGGCGCTCGCCTATCCCCTTTACTCTGTCAAGTGAGGATAAAAGGTCGGTGTTTATATCATTCTTATAATCCTCTACCAGGGAAGAAAAAAGCGTAATTTCCTCTTCCCTCTCGGTTATATGGTTAAGGGCGCAAAGAAAGGTGTCGGTTGCCTCCTCGGGAAAGCCTATCAGCACTGCATTGCGCTCTATAATTTCGTAAAGCTCTTTTGAATTATACATCTTAAAACTTTCTTTCATTAAAATCGATAAATGAGGCCGTCGTTTTGCCCATTTTCTTTTATTTTAATTTTACTCCCTAAAGGAAGAAAAGTCAATAGACATTTCTTACAAAAGCCCGCTTTTGGCTAAATATATTAAATTCGGGAGCAAAATCTAAAAAATTAGGTTTTGGGGGCAAAAAGCCGACGAAAATTTCAATAAAACTATTGACATAACCCACGCTTTGTGCTAGAATATCATCAATAAGAGGTAGAGGCGCACTTCACGAAGAGTATTCCACTTTTAAAAGACCGCCGCGGTCGTGGAAAAAAGGCGTGGGTGCCGAAGCGGATGCTGTGGCGAGCATCTTTAGCTGGCAGCTCGGAGAATATCCGTTCTGTTGTCGCATTCTTTTTTTGCGAAGGGCTATCCGAATAAGCATTTTTTTGCATTTGTTTTTTGCATTTTTATGACTTTATCGGAGGTAGCTTTTGCAAGCTATCTTTTTTATTTGACAAATACGGAGGATGAAATTATGAAAAACACTATTTTTACGGGAGCGGCTACCGCTATCGTTACTCCCCTTACAAAGGACGGTATCGATTTTGAGCAGTTCGGCAGACTTATTGATTGGCAGATTGAAGAGGGTATTGCGGCCATTGTTGCGGTAGGTACAACGGGTGAAGGCTCTACCCTTGACGATGCCGAGCATAAGGCGGCTATAAAATTCTGTGTTGAAAGAGTTGCGGGCAGAGTTCCCGTAATTGCCGGCACCGGCTCAAACGACGTTGCATACGCTATCGAGCTTACAAAATATGCCTGCGAGGTTGGCGCAGATGCAATGCTCCTCGTTACCCCCTATTACAACAAGGCAACTCAAAAGGGTCTTATCCAGTCCTTTACCGCCGTTGCAGATGCATCGACCAAGCCTTGTATTCTTTACAATGTTCCCTCGAGAACGGGTTGCAATCTTCTTCCCAAGACGGTTGCGGCTCTTGCAGACCACCCCAACATTGTTGCTATCAAGGAGGCTTGCGGAAACATTTCGCAGATTGCCGAGCTTGCGGCTCTTGTGGGTGACAAAATCGATATTTATTCAGGAAATGACGACCAGATTATTCCCGTTCTTTCCCTTGGCGGAAAGGGCGTTATCTCGGTTCTCTCCAACATTATGCCGAGGGCAACACAGAAAATGTGCGACGATTATATGAGCGGTAACACCAAAGAGGCTCTCAAGGCACAGCTCGACCTTCTTCCCCTTATCAACGCGCTCTTCTGCGAGGTAAACCCCATTCCCGCAAAGGCTGCCGTTGCCGCTATGGGTTATTGTGAGAATTACCTCCGCCTTCCCTTGACTCCTATGGAGGAAGAACACGCACAGACTCTTTACGCTCTTATGAAAGAGCAAAATCTTATTTGATTTTAAGGAAGTTTATTTATGAATATACTTTTATGCGGCTTGCGCGGCTTTATGGGCAGAGAGGTTTTGGCTCTCGGCGAGGCAGGATACAGAGGTGCTGTTGTAACGCTGGGCGTTGACCCTGCGGCTGACGGCAGAGAGGCTGTTCCCACCTACACATCATTTGATAAAATACCCTGCTCTGCCTGCGCTGACTGTATCGTTGATTTTTCGCACCACACGGCAATAGGCTCTATCCTCGATTATGCTACCGAGCATAACACCCCCGTTGTTGTTGCAACCACAGGTCACACCGAGGACGAGATTGCTCTCATTAAGGACGCAGCAAAGAGTATCCCCGTATTTTACTCGGGAAATATGTCTTTAGGCATCGCCCTGCTCTGCGAGCTTGCGAAAACCACAGCGGCGGCTATGCCCGAGGCGGAAATTGAGATTATCGAAAAACACCATAACAGAAAGCTTGACGCTCCAAGCGGCACCGCTCTTATGCTTGCGGACGCGGTAAAGTCGGTCCGCCCCGATGCCTACAACAACCTTGGCAGGTCTGGTCACGGCAAGCGCACTCACGAGGAGATTGGAATTCACGCTATCCGTATGGGTAACATTGTTGGCGAGCACGAGGTTATTATCGGCACCAATAATCAGACCATTACCTTAAAGCACGAGGCTCATAACAGAGCGCTCTTTGCCGAGGGTGCTCTTGCGGCAGCAGAATTTCTCGTTAGATGCCCCGAGGGTCTTTATGATATGAAGAGTCTTGTCAGCTCGGACGAAAAAGCAAAGGCAGCAAAGGCGTAAAGCGCAGCACACCAAAATCTTGAAGGCTATATGCAGATTTGCAGACGCCGCATGGCGAACGCGATTGCAAGAATAGCGCAAAATCATTTTTTAAGGATTTTATATGAAAATAGGTATTTACGGATACGGAAATCTCGGCCGCGGAGTTGAGGCGGCAACCTTATATCACACCGATATTACTCTTGTCGGAGTGTTTACAAGGCGTGCGCCCGAAACGGTAAAAACCCTGCTCGGCACCCCCGTTTATTCGGTTGATGACATTATGAAATTCAAGGACGAAATCGACCTTCTTATCCTTTGCGGCGGAAGCGCCACCGACCTTCCCGAGATGACTCCCGCCCTTGCAAAAAGCTTTAATGTTATCGACAGCTTTGACACTCACGCAAGAATTCCCGAACACTTTGAAAATGTTAACAAGGCAGCCTTGGAAAGCGGTCACACAGCCCTTATTTCAGCAGGCTGGGATCCCGGTCTTTTCTCAATTTTAAGACTTTATTCCTCGGCAGTTTTGCCAAATGGCAAGGATTACACCTTCTGGGGCAGAGGCGTCAGCCAGGGTCATTCCGACGCAATACGCCGCATTGCGGGCGTTGTTGATGCAAGACAATACACCATTCCCGTACCCGAGGCAATCGGCGCGGTGAGAAATGGAAAGTGTCCCGAATTTACCACCAGAGAAAAGCACAGAAGAGAGTGCTTTGTTTCAGTTGAGGACGGTGCTGACAAGGCGAGGATCGAAAACGAAATCAAAACTATGCCGAACTATTTTGCCGATTATGACACTACTGTTAATTTTGTTACTCTCGAGGAGCTTCGCAGAGAGCACGGCGGTCTTCCCCACGGTGGCTCGGTCATTCGTAACGGAAAAACCGGAGTCGAGGGCGAAAACACCCACACAGTGGAGTTCAGCCTTAAGCTTGATTCCAACCCCGAGTTTACCGCTAGCGTTCTGGTTGCATACGCAAGAGCAATCAACAGAATGAATAAGCGCAAAGACTACGGTTGCAAAACAGTTTTTGATGTTGCGCCCGCAGACCTCTCTCCTCTTTCCCCCGAAGAACTCAGAGCGCACTTACTTTAATTTTATTTAAACAAAGGAAAAATAGCTATGCTATCTACCATATCAAAGAACACCGCCTTTGCAACGAACTTAACGAGAAACGACTCGGGCGAGCTGCTTTTTGCAGGTCAAAGCCTCAAGGCTTTAGCTGAGAAATACGGCACTCCTCTTTACCTTTACGATGAAGAAAGAGTAAGGGAAAAGTGCAGAGCTTACATAAACGCCGTAAGAGATGCTTTCGGTGACATGGGACAAGCGCTTTACGCCTCAAAGGCGGCATCCTTCAAGATACTTTACGAGATTGTAAAGGAAGAAGGAATGGGCATTGATGTTGTTTCAAGAGGTGAGATATACACTGCCATGAAGGCGCAATTCCCCCTTGGACGGGCGTATTTCCACTCAAACAACAAAACCGATGAGGATATTGAATACGCAATTGAAAACGGGGTCGGCTACTTTGTCGTTGACAACGAGGAGGAGCTTTTCGCCATAAACGAAATCGCGAAAAAAAGAGATATAAAGCAAAAGGTACTTCTCCGTATCACTCCCGGCATTGACCCTCACACCTACGCAGCGGTTGCAACGGGTAAGGTTGATTCAAAATTCGGCTCTGCTATCGAAACCGGTCAGGCTAAGGCTATGGTTGGCCTCGCTCTTTCGCTCCCAAATATTGACCTTTACGGCTACCATTGCCACGTTGGCTCTCAGCTATTCGACGCTGAGGTTTACCTTATGACAGCCGAGGTTATGATTGGATTCGTTAAGGATATGCTTATGGAATTCGGTTATTCGGCAAAGGAGCTTGATCTTGGCGGCGGATTCGGCGTTCAATATACCGAGGATCAGCCTCTGCTCGATATTGGTGACACCATTAAAAAAATAGGCAGCTTTTTAAAGGCAAAGGCCTTGGAGCTTGATATTACCCTGCCTAAGATTTCCTTTGAACCGGGCCGCTCTATTGTCGGTGACGCGGGACTTACAGTTTATACTGTCGGAACTGTTAAGAGAATTCCCGGTTACAAGTCTTATGTTTCGGTTGACGGCGGTATGACCGACAACCCGAGATACGCTCTTTACGGCTCACCCTACACCATTCTTCCGGTCAACAGACCCTTGGGTGAGAGCACCGAGAGAATGTCCGTCGTAGGCAGATGCTGCGAAAGCGGTGATATTCTTCAGGAAAACCTGCCCATGCCCTCGGATATTAAGCGCGGCGAGCTTCTCGCCTGCCTCACAACGGGAGCATACCACTACTCTATGGCATCAAACTACAACCGCATACCCAGACCGCCTATCGTTATGCTAAACAAGGGCGAAAGCTATCTTGCGGTTAAGAGAGAGACTCCCGAGGATGTTGCGGGACTTGATATTTAATTAAATTTTACTGTAAAGACGGACGGGCTTTTCCCTTCCGTCTTTTCTTTTTGTACATTATGCACAGATATTACTAAAGAACATTGTTACATGTTATCTTTCAAAACGATTTTGTGCATATTTTATAGCAAATTGTATATTGAAATAGTGCTGAGATTGTTTTAAAATATATATAAACGGACAATTTAAAATCAAAAGAGTAGTTTAATTTTATTTTTCGAAAGGGTCTTTACCGAATGAAAAGATTGTTCATATTTACATCCGTTATCCTTACGCTTGTTGCGTGCATTATGCTTGGAGGTTGCCGCAAAGGGGGCGGAGGAAGCGGAACAAATAATAACGGAGGAAGCAGTGGCGGCGGCACAAGTAATGATGCGCTCACTATCCTCGTTAACGGAAACATAAGCGGAGCCGTTCAGGACCTTCAGGTTGCTCTCGGTGACGCTCTCGGAGAAATGCCCTACATTGTAACCGATTCTTCCGCAAAGGGAGAGGCAGACATCGTTATCGGCAACTCCTCTCTTGCTATTGCGCAAAGAGCAAAAACCCTTCTTGAAAGAAATGAGAGAGAAGGAAAATATCTTCCCCGTTATGTAGTATACAGCGACGGTAAATCTATTGCGATAGCTTATGACGAGTGCGAGGGATATAACGATTTTGTGCAAGAGAGTGCCATAAACTGCCTTCTTGACAACTTCCTTACAGACGGCGGTCTTAATCTTGACGGCGAGACCTTGATTTCAAAGGAAGCCGATGTTCTTGCTTATCAGGAAACGCTTGACAACGCTATGTTAGATGCAAAGTGGGCGGTGCTTGAAAAGCAGGCGGGCAAGGAAACCGCAGACGCCATCCGTGCTATGTACGGAATGTACAGCGACAAGGCTATTGAGTGGATGGCTGACCTTTACGACCCCGACATCGGCGGCTTCTATGCTACAAACTCGGCGCGTAACAACATTGGTTATCTTCCCAACATAGAATCCACCTCGCAGGCTATGGATTTTCTTCGAATTTCGGGTATGCTTGCCGAATACGGTGACGATTTGAAGGACGGCCTTCCCGAGTGGTTCCAGCAGCAGATGATTGCCTTTGTTAAGGGACTTCAGGACCCTAACGGCTACTTCTATCATCCCCAATGGGGCAAGGAGCTTACCGACACTAAGCTCGCAAGACGCGGACGCGACCTTACAAAGGGTCTTGACCTTCTTGCAAGACTTGGAGCAAAGCCAACCTACGATACCCCAAACGGAGTTGAGGGCGACGGTCTTTTAGCAGACGGAACACCGGTTTCTCGCGTTCTGCTCACCACTCCTATCGGCTCTTCCACCGCTGTTGCGGTTTCAAAGGTTGTTGCAACCTCGGAGGGTGCGGTGACACCCCACCTTGCAAGCCTTGACGCATTCCAAAAATACCTTGCGTCCCTTGATATAAACAGCGACCCCTACTCGGTAGGTAACGAGCTTGCCTCTCAGGCGAGTGAAATTTACAACCGCGATATTCAGCTTAAAATGCAGGGCGCGGACTACTCTCTTGTTGAAACTATTCAAGAGTGGCTCGACTCTCACTGCTACGAGTCTACGGGACACTGGTACGCCATTAACGACTATATGGGCCTTAACGGTCTTATGAAGATTTCTGCTGCTTACCAGAGTCTTAAAATTCCTCTGCCCTATCCTGAAAAGGCTGCGGAATTTGCTATTGATATGATAACAACCGACGAGCGCGAGGAGACCGTTTGTTACGCTTACAACACCTGGTTTGCTGTCGGAAACATTCTTTCAAATGTTAAGAAATTCTGTTCGAAATCCGAGGCAGATAGAATTGTCGGTAGCATAATGGACCGCATTTACGGCTCCGCTCCCACACTTATTGCTTCTACTCATCAAAAGCAGCTTCAATTCCTTCTTGAGGACGGCTCTTTTGCATACGCTATGGACGAAGCGGGAAATCTGCACTGCGGATATTTGAGCCAGGGTGTTCCCGCATCGGTCCCCAACACAAGAGAGGGCTCGATAAACTCTACACTTATTTGTATCTCCGAGACCCTCAGCCATATGTTCTTCGTTCTTGAATACGATATGGTGCCGGTGTATACAAAATCCGACCTTCTCCGCTTTATCGACAGACTTGAAAACCTTACCGCAATTGTAAAGACTCCCGAGCAGGTTGTAAAGAATATTGCTACCTTTGACAACGGCACAGTTGGCGAAACCTCGGACGAGGTTAAGATTTCTAACATTTCAAGCTCCACGATTACGGTAGTTAACGACCCGCGTCCGGGTGCTTCGAAGGCCGGAAAGGTTCTCGAATTCAATGCTGTTTCGGACGGAGCAAAGTCTGTTATGACCGAGTTTAACACCTCGGCAAACTCCCTCTTCCACTGTTATGTATTTGAGGGTGAATATTGCTTTGCACAAGCTTCTGACGGCTATATGGCACACCTTAACGTGGGTCCCGAGTGTTATATGATAGGCTTTAAGGCTGCAGGAGGTAAGGTTTACCTCTACGAGGAATCCAGCGACACCGGCGCAAACTCACGCGAGGTTGACCTTGGCATCGGATTCAGCTTTGGCGAATGGTTCAAAATCAAGGTTGAGTATTACATCGAGTCTATTGATAACCCGAGAATAAAGCTTTATGTAAACGATGAGCTTGTTTCCGTAAGCGACAACTATTACAACCGAAACGGCTCTAAGCTTAACGGTGAAAAGGCGGTTGCAAAATCAAGATACGAGGGCGCGACCTTCCTTGTATTCTCTTATTCGGACGCGCTTGTATATATGGATAATCTTTCCTGCTACAAGATTCGCGACAGCTATGTTCCCCTTACCGAGAACCAAAAGCAGCCTAAATTCAATGTTGATGCTCCCGACAGAGCGCAGACCGTTTATGACTTTGAGTCCGATACGGTTGGAAGTGCTCCGGAAAACCTTAATTCAAGCGGTGCTGCGGTGCGCCAGGATGCAGACGGCAACTACCTTGACCTTACCGCATCAGCCTCCTCTGTAAGCTTCCCCTTGAATATAAGGACAACAAAAACAAACTGCTCTGTATTTGAGGCGCAGATGTACATTGACGGAAGCGCGGTCGGCAAAAACCTCACTCTGACATTTAGCGAAGAGGCGAGAGTTGCAAACCCGATTGCCAAGTTTAACATAACCGTTACAAGGTCAAACGGTACTACCGCGGCTTATATTTACAATGCTCCCAACGGAATATCCGAGGGTGTTGTAAGCGGTGCAACTCTTCCCACAGGCAGAGAGTTTACCTTTAGAGCGGAACATTACGATATTCACAGAATCACCCTCTTCTATATTGACGGAAATCTCGTAGCATCAAGTGACTCTACCTGCCTTAACGCGCAAAAGTACGTTGCCGCAAGAGTGGACATTACCTCTGCAGGCTGCGGTGCGAAAATCGACAACGCTGTATCCGAGAGGATAGTAAAGAGCTTTGACGATGCTATCCGACCCAATGTAGATTCTAAGGTTTACGATTTTACCGCGGGAATGGGCGACATTAATGCTCAGGGCGGTGCTACCGTTTCGGGCGGCCAGCTTCTTCTTGATAGCGGTGCTACTCTTAAAATACCCGTAAATCAACGAAGCGTTATTTCTACCGCCGCTATCTTTGAGACGGAGATAATAACAAATAAGCTTACAAGAGGCTCGGTTATTCGCATTTCCCTCTGCGACGCGAACGGAAACATTGTTCTTTCTTACGATTTGAAGGCTGACGATACTCATCTTCTTATCCTTGAGCGCACTGCGGCAGGCAGTTACACCGACTCTATTTACAAGATTTCAAAATCAAGCTCTAAAACAAGAATTAGCATAACCTATTACTTCGACAAGGGCTGCGCATTCATTTCTGTCGGCGCAACTCCCGTTGTAAAATCAGAGCTTACCTATAACAGAGACAGCTTTACCGCACAGACCGACTATATTCTTATTGAAACGATAGGCGGCAGCGGCTACACCCTTGACAACATCAAGGCGGAAAGCTACAATCTTACCTATTCGGAGCCTGATATTCCCAAATTCACAAACAGCGAGGACAAATCTTTGCTTCTTACCTACGAGGGCTCGTCCAGCGGAAATCTTCCTAAGCCGATAACCTCGGATATGAAGTCTATGGGCTCGTCTATCGCAGTTAAGGAAATTGTTCGAAAGAACGAGACCACAAAGGCTCTGCTCTTTACAACAAGAACGGGATATAACGATTCGCTGATGATAGGTCTTACCTCAAACGAGTACAGATATAACTGTACGGTATTTGAAACCGACTTTAGGTTTGACTTCCCCACAAGCCAGACCAGCTTCCAGATTTATCTTGAGGACGGAAGCAACCCCGCTTATATGATAAACCTTGTAAAGAACGGAGAAACAATCAGATTCCACGATGTTTCTTCTGCAGGTCAAGTTAAAAACATAGGCGTTGATGTTGTTCTTGACGATCACGATGAGTGGTACAATCTCCGTATCGAATACTACAACGGAACGAGAGACACTGTAAGAATTAAGGTTTATATTGACGGTGAGCTTGTTCTTGTCAGCAACAACTTCTGGGGCAGCGAGATCGACAAAGCAACACCTCAGTCCTCTATAACAAGAGTAAGATTCTATGCTTACGCTACCACCGAGGCTACCCTTTCTCTTGACAACACATCTCTCTATCAGACGATTAAGGATTGCGCAGACGATCCCTTGACCGAGCCTGAGGATCCGGGCGAGCCTGATACCACTATCTCGGGCACTGCGACCTTTGAGGAAGAAGAGATCGGTCAGGTTTCTAACAGAATTACATCGTCTCACAAAAACGAATATACCTACCTTACGGTTGAGCGTGACCCGAGAGATGCGGCAAAGAAGGTGCTGAAGTTCTATAAGTACAACACCACAGAGACCGACGACACCTACAACAAGCACGCGCCTATTGTAACTATACCGCTCACAGAGACCTGCGAGGGCTACAACGCCTTCGTGTTTGAGGCAGATATTAAGCTCGATTACCTGAAAAACGCAAAGAGCACTAACTACAAGATGTATATGGGAACAAAAGAGACCACATCTTACACCTTTGAGTTCTATCGTTCGGGCGAATATCTTGTATTCCGCGATTCCTCTAACACCACCAGCGGTATCAGCAGCGGTCCGCTTACAACCACAATAAAGCTTGCCGATTGGTTCAACTTCAGGCTTGAATATTATGTCGGAGACCAGAATACCGTTAGAATAAAAATCTATCTTAACGGCGACCTCTTCTATGTAAGCAACAACTTCTTCGGTCCTAAGCTTACCGATGAGGCAGGCGCAAGCTACACTGTAAACAATGAGATTACCGAGCTTCGTATCGTTCCTTACGGCGACCTTGAGGGTACGATGTACCTTGACGAAGTTGATATGAAGCAGGATGTTCTTACTCTTAAAAACGATCCTATCGGACTTCCTACCATTACGCCTCCCGAGGAGACCGAGCCGTTTGATGCCAAGGTGCTTCCCGTTAAGGGCGGCGCAAAGAGCATTGTCGTTCTCGTCCACGATGACGGCGACCTTGCTACGGCATCAATACTCGACAAGCTTTACAAAAAATATTCGCTGAGGGGTGATGTTGCAATTACCGCAGAGAGATTTGCGGGCGCAACCCCGAATACCGCCGAGATAAACGGCTGGCAGGCTCTTCTTGACACCGGAAGATGGGGAATGATCAACCACTCGATGACCCACGATTTCTGGGGTGACAGCACAACAGGCGAGGTTGACGAAAATCTCATCATTCAAGAGGTGCTTACTTCCCGCGAGGTGCTGAAGGCTGCCTTCCCCACCGAGAGATTCCTTGTTTATGCATACCCCGGAATTTCGGCGGTAACCAACAAGTTTGGACTTTCGGTCTATGACGCGGTTAAGAAGATGGTAAAGGATAACTATCTTGCAGGAAGATTTTATAGCGGCGGCTCGGCAAACTTCTACGATTGGGATTGGGAAAACATGCCCACCTATGCCGTTGACCTGAACAAGCAAAACAGCCTTGATGCCATTGAGCGCGCGGCAAGGGCGGGCGAGTTTATAAGCCTTCTCTTCCACAAGGTGCTTACCGATGAAACCATAGACGCAAATCCCGCATACCAGGGAGACAGCTACTACACAAGAGAGAGCCACCTTGAGGCGGTTTGCAAGAAGCTTTCCGACTATGTTCAAAAGGGCGCAGTTTGGTCGGCAAACTACGAGGACGCGGTGCTTTATCTGCGCGAGGCTGAAAATGCTACGGTTACTACCGCCCGCACTCAAAGCGAGATTACAGTTACCGTCGATGACGGTCTTGACGACAGCCTCTACAACTTCCCTCTTACTGTAAGAATTTCGGTAAGCGTTGACTGGGAGGCAGTAAAGATTGTTCAAGGCGAGAATGTTACCTACGCAAGAAAGGTGACACAAAACGGCATTACATTTATTGATGCTGATATCGTTCCCGACGGCACCGAGGTTTCTGTAACTCCTATCGCGGAGTCGGATATTCCCGTTCCCGAGGCACCTGAAGTACCCGATAGCGGCGTTAATAACGACAGCCTTGATTTCGGCGGTTCGAACAAGGACGATGATGCTTGGATTGATAACTAATAAAACAAATTAAGGTAAAGAAAAATGACAAAAACAGACAACAAGGTATGGCTTGACCTTGAAAAAGAGGTTACAAGCCGCGGCGGCGACGGCAAGGCCTTCGTTCGCGAAATGCAGGATCTCTACGCTATATTCACCCCCGGGTTTGCAACCTGGATCGGCAGTCTTTACAACACCGAGATGGGCGGCTTCCACGCCGCCTATTCGGGCAGAGTTACCGAGGGCTTTTACCCCGATATTGAAAGCACCTATCAGGCTATCAACACCATAGCAACCATAGGTCTTGTTAAAAAGGCTACCGACCTTCCCAAGGAAATGCGTGAAAAGACTATCGAGTTTATTTGCAGCCTTCAATCTCCCGATGACGGCTATATGTACCACCCTTGGTGGGATTACAGCGACCCAAACTGGAAACTTCGCGATTCGAGAGTCGGCAGAGATATGATGTGGGCGGTTTCGCTTGAAAAGGAGCTTGATTTTAAGCTTCCCTACCCGACGGCAAACGATAGATTAAAAAAGGTTGCTCAGGGTGACTCAAAGGGCGCAGAGCTTCCCGCACACCTTACCTCTAAAGAGGCATTTGTTGCCTATCTTGACAAGCTTGATTGGGTTGAGGACGCATATTTTGCAGGAAACATGATGGCGGCTCAGGCGGCACAGATTAAGGCAGCAGGACTTGCCGAGTGTGCCGCAGAATACCTTGGCAAAAAGCAAAATCCCGAGAACGGTCTTTGGGGCAAATACGATAGCTATATGGGCGTTAATGCGCTACTAAAAATCGGTGCCTTTTATTCCGCCGTTGGACTTCCCATTCCCAACGCGGAGGCTGCCGCAAGGTCGGCTATTGATTGCATTTGCGCAGATATAGACAAAGACAGAGCAACCGTTTGCTGGCAATACAATGTTTGGTTTGCTTTACAGTATCTTATCAGAAACATTAAGCAATACGGCAGCGAGAGTGATGCTAAGGCACTTATGAAGCAGATACTTCTCAACGCTCCCGCCTGCATTAAGGCAACAAAGGAAAAGCTTGAAATATTCAAGCTTCCCGACGGCTCATTTACCTACATGTTCAACACATCAAGCACAAGGTCTCAGGGTGCGCTCATTGCCTGCCCCAAGGAAGGAGTACTTGAAGGAAACGTTAACGCAACTGTAATATGCATACACAGAACCGTTGAGGCGCTTTTTGCAACTCTCGATCTCGAGATGCCGCCTATCTATGACGAAGAGGACTATGGGCTCTTCCTTGCAGCAATAAAATAAAAAAGTACCCGACAAGTCTTTCGTACTTGTCGGGCGCTTTTTTTATAAGATTTTTTCAGCTGTTTTAGTGTTATAAACAACGGTGCTGTATTTGGGGAGATGAAGAAGAATATCCTTGGAATGAAGGTGGAGAGTTACTTCCTCTTTTTCCTTAGTATGTACCATTACCATATCGTTGTCGGCAATTACGACCTCGTCACCGTCGGTATAAATGTGCGCTCCCGCCTCAGCAAAAAGCTCCTTGTAAAAACGGGGGTCGGTTATAAATTCCTCGGTTGCTACGATACGGCATACCTTGGATTTTTCCTCGATAAGCGTTCCTATGCTATTGTAATTATCGCCGACAACCTTTGCAAAGCGTCCAACGATAACCACCGTTCTGCCCTCGATTAACACCTTATTTTTAATAAAATCATAATCATCCAAGGAGATATAAGAGCAGTCAACGAAGAGCACGCAGCGGTATCTTGAAATATCGGTCTTTTTAAGATCCTTTAAGAATATGCGGTCAAAGCCTGCGCCGCTTTTACCTACCGCGTTAATAAAGTCAAAGCTCGAGCCGAAGGATGTCCATGTGTAATATTTACTCTCGGCATCAACAACAACGAGAACATCGGTAGTTTTCTTATATTCCTTTTCCTCTAAGGCACAGCAAACTCGCTGAAGATTTGCTATATTTTCAAGTCTTGGCTCGTTATTCCAATACTCTTCCTTTTCATAAATACTGGAGGGTACAACGCGGTGGTCGTAATACCATGCACCGTTACCGAGCATAATATTTTCCATTATATTGCGCTTAACGATAGAGGCATATTCCTCCTCGTTTTCGCAAACATAGAGGTTTCCTGCGGTGTAGTTTACCGAGCGGAAGCCCTGGTCCATTTCGCAAAGCATAAGCTTTCCGTTGATACGGCAGGACTCGGCAACATATCTTATCATATTCATATTTCCGCTCTTTTTATTATCCGTATAAGCGCAGGGAGAGGCAAGAAAATCTATATTTTTGTCGCTGAATATTTTTTCGGTTTCGTGGTGGGCGTTTTCCGCGCGGCCTGTATAGAAGAAGTAGGTGTAAAAGGCGCCTGCGAGAATACCGTCGCCCCAGGACTCCTTTATCGCCTTACAAAATCTTGAAATCGCCTCGGCGGAAGCATAGGAATATGTGCGCGAAAAATCTATAAGACGGGCGTGCTCTGCGGGGGCAAGAACTGCGTTGTTATCCCCTGCAAAGGCAGCTTCAACCTCGTCAGGCTCGGGAAGCTTTAAGGTCTCGAAATCGGCATCGCTACCGTAATATTTACGAAGAGTTTCGATGTCCTTATATTTTTCCTTTGCCAGCTTACAATAAAGCTTTCGCATAGGCTCGCCATAGCCGCTTCTTTCATAAGCGTGCCACTCACCGCAATGACCGTAAGCAACCTGAATACCGATAAGAGACTGGCCGAGGGGGTGCGCCTTCAGCTTTTTGCAAAGCTGGTCAAGAACACCGCTTACATCCTTTATCCATTGCTCGGAGGCAATGCTTACGCGCAATTCGAACGGAAGATGCTTTCTTGCTATCGTTCTGTCACCGTAGGCACCGCTGTCGGTAATCTCGGGGGCGCGGTAGCTTACCTTGCCATCCTCTTCAACCCTCTCGCGGTAGCCCATTCGCTCCTCGGGATATTTATGAAGCCACCAATAAGGTGGGTTAAGGTGGAGGCGGGTTATAACCTTTGCATCAGGGTTTGCCTTAAGTGCCGCCTCAATATTGCGATAAAGAGCGCGGGGCTCGTAAACACCGTCCTCGCTCCAATCCTCGTGGATGGAGGTGTCAACGCAAACGATGTTTATACCGAGTTTGCCAAAGTTTCTTATTCCCCTTTGCGAACATTCATTCCAAGCGCGCGCGGCGGGAATGTCGCTTAAAGCATAGAGCAAGGGCGGAGTTTTTACCCCGTCGATATACAGCTCGGGACGGCCGCCCGAGGCGGTAATTTTTGAAGTATCAATTTTTGCAATACTCATATATTACTTATCCGTCAACTTCCATATAATCAATCTGTGCAAGATTTGACTTTGTGTTTTCAAATATAACCTTAAAGGCGTTCATTGCAAGACCGTGATCGTAATACTGCTCGATCTCGGCTTCGTACTTACCGATCTCACACATCATTTCTTCGAATATCGCCTTCGCGGCATCATCTCTGCCGTGCGCCTTTTCAATCATTGCCTTAGCAAAGTAACGAACAAGCTCGTTATATGCATAAAGTATACGCATTGCAACAGTTCTGGGACGGAGAGCGGAGTCGAAGTGCTTGAGAATCATCTCCTTGCCTCTTGCGTAAATATCCTCAACCTTGGCAAGAGATGCCGCGTGTTCGGGATTATAGAAGCGAGATACCTCAAGCTTTGAGGGCTTGAGTCCTGCCATATATTCGAAGTCGAAGGCGTCTGCAAGCTCGAGGAGGTAGCTTTCTACCTCTTTTGCATAGTCGCCGAAGAGCAAACCGAAATAGCGATCTCTCACCTGCTCTGCGGTAAGGCTTGAATCATAGCAGGTTCTTGCGAAGGTATAGAAGCAAAGACCGGTGGGCATAAAGCAACGCTGAGTTCCGTCCTCTAAAATTCCGTTTACATTCTGGCGGAGATATTCTCTTACGTCCTCGCTCATGACCTCGGAGATCTTTATTCCCGAAACGTCGTACCACATAGCTCGCCAGAAATGATATTCAAAGGAAATCTTAGGTCCTGTAAAGCTCTTGTCCCACTCTTTGAGGTGACCGAAGAACTGACCTAGAGTTCTCGGCATCTGGAGCTTGTTTCTTGTGAAGGGCGCGAGGTTTTTATCAATTCCGTTAGGAAGAGTTTCGGTATATTTTCTCGTGATAGGAGCTATCATGAGAATAAATCTGTCGGGATTCTTGATCTTTTCTTGGGTAGGCGCCCAAGCAGAGTCCATATACGCGATAAATACGATGCGCGTGTTGAGTCCCGCCTCGGTGAGAGCCTCGTCGATGTCGTTCATCATCATAACGTAAAAGTCGGTGGGAAGCTTCTTTACACACTCCTCGCACTCGCAATGGTTGTTGTTTGCATCGGCAAGCCAGATGTGAAGATAGTCAACGTTTGAGTGGTGAGAAGCGTAGTCCACAACGTACTCACAAACCTTTCTTCTCGCCTTGGGATTAGACATGCAAAGGTTTGTGTTAATGGGATAGTGGCAGATCTCGCGCTTGCCGTTCATCATAGCGATAAGCTCGCGCTGTTCATCTGTGAGCTTTTTGTCATACTCGGTGTCCCAACCTGCTTCTCCGGGAATACCGAGAGGCTCGTAGGTGAAGCCATGACCCATATCGTGATACTGAAGTCCTCTCTTCTGTATCTCAGCCTCGAGCATTCTCTTCCACTGAAGAAGGGTTGACTCTCCGACGGGCTCAGGTATACGGTTAGGGTTATTATCGTGGCGGTAATAGCGCTCGTAATAGGACTTCGGGAACTTGAATTCTATCATAAAGACGTTAAGACCGAGCTTTGGCGCATACTCAACAGCCTCCACCATAGCTCTCTGGAATTCTGTGCCCTCTGTAACCCAGCCTCTGTAACGCATTGTTGGCTTGAAGCGGTATTTTACATCACAAACCTCGCGAATAGGAATAATTTCACCGTCGATACCGGGCATTACCCACTCACAGCCGTTCTGACGAAGGTATTCGTAAACGGCGATAAGCACCGAGCGGGGGTTAGAGCCTGCGATAATACCGCTCTTTCCCTTTGTGTCGATGTAAATTATATCGTCAAGCTCCAAATCCTCTGCATCAGAGGTGTCAAGACCGAAATCCGACATAAGACCAAGGCGGTAGCCGTCAGTCTTTGTTTCGTTATAATAAACATCAAAGTTGCCGTTGTCGGGCATCATCATTTTAAGATATTTGCGAAGCTCGTCTGCTGCGTAATCTATGGGTGAACCGTTTGAAATCTTGTAAATGTTAAACATTGCTTTTTCCTCTTTTTTATATTGCAAAAATCAAATTTCTATCGAATCCTTTATGTCGGTAAGACGGAAACGCTCGTGGTCGGAGATTGCAAAGCACTCTGCTCTTTTGCAGCCGTGAAGCTCCCTGCCTGCAAGAATTCCCCTGACACGGCTTAAAGCCTCGTAATAGCCCTTATAGTCAAAGTAGGTTGCGTGTGTGGCGAGATAAATATTATCTATCGCCTTATTCCAAAGCTCGAATGCCTCGCCGCTTACATCAACGAAGAGATAGGGCACAAAGTCCTTCATATCCTCCCAGTTTTCTGCATAATAAATATGCTTTACCCTATGGGCGGGATATTCTCCGTCAGAAAATCCTGCGCGGCGCACTGCCTTGCGCACTATTTTAGGCGCTAAGAAGTGGTCCTCGTGGTAGCTGCCCTCCCAGTGGGTGAGGATTACATCGGGCTTTTCCTTGCGGATAAGCTCGGCTACATTATTGTATATTTCCTCGCTTTCGGGTACATTGGCGTCATCATAACCAAGGCAGATAAACTTTCCACCAAGAGCCTCGGCAAAGGCTGTTGCGCCCTTGATATTCACCTCTCTGAATTCCTCTTTAGTAAATTCGGCAGGGTGGCCGTTTTCACCGGCGGTGAGTGCAACGGTGGTTATTTTGTCACCAAGAAGGCTGTGCTTTGCAAGGGTTTTACCGCAGGAAAGCTCGGCGTCAATAATGTGTGCGCCAATCGCCATAATATGAAGCTTTTCTCTCATATCTTATTCCTTTGTTATTTTAATATAATAGGTAGCATACGGAGGAAAATCGAGGAAGAGATTAAAGTCACCGGAGGTTACAACCTCTTCTCTCACGCACTCCATATCGTGCTCCTCGTCGATAGGACAAACCTGTACCTTATAGCTTTCGCCCTCGGCAATTTTAAGTCCCCTAACCTCAAGGCGTACCTGCTTTTCGGGAATTCCGTCATCCTGGTTAAAGTAGGTGCAAAGGATAGCCGCGTCCTTATCGTTCATTGCGCCGACCGAGTAGAGATATTCATCATTCTTGGTTTCGACAGCCGTGCCGAGATCGACAAGCTCAGACCAGGCAAGGAAGGGATAATATCCCTTTAGAGTATTAAAGAAATCGGTGTCCCAAAGACCGCAGAATTCGCAGCGTCTGCCGTCATAGTACATAAGCATATCAAGCTTTTCGGGATGAAGCGCGCACATAACGCCGGTTGTAAAGGCTGCGCCCTTTACGCCCTTAATAGCCTTGACGGTGTGCATAAAGTCCTCACCACGCCAGCCTCTTATATAATTCCACTCGTTTATATGAGTTTCAACGCCTGCAAAGCCGTACTTTTCCATAACCGAGTTTGCAAGGCGAACATATTCAACAAAATCCTCTATGGTTTTGTTATATCTGTGATAGGAAATAAAGTCGGGTTTAACGCCTCTTTCCTGCATTGTTGCAAAGAGCTTGTCACACCACTCCGTGTGCCAGAAGGTTGCTATTGCGGGACCGCCTATTTTAAGGTTGGGGAACTTTTCCTGAAGATAGGGGCAAACGGTGCAGAAAAAGTCGTAAAACTCTTCCCTTGTACCCTGCCAGCAGGGATTGCCCGTAGGATTATCGTTATCTGCCTCGTTCCAAATTTCCCAATACTTTATATCATAATTAAAGCCGTCAGCCCAGCCCTCGGTATAATGGCGGATAATATGCTCACAAATTCTCGCCCATTTAAGATTATCCTTAGGGGGAATTGTACCGAATTTTTGGCTATGCTCGATAGATGCGCCAAGTCGGTAGTAAGGCTCTGTTCCTACCGCGAACAATGCGGCTATGTAACTATCGGTGGGTGCGAAAACATAGTTTTTCGGATCATTCTCATCGGCATCAAAGTCGCGGAATATACGGTGAACATCAACGAGCCACTCGTTTGCAAACGAGGTATCGTGAAGTCTGGCGTAAGGTATCCTTGCGGCTTTCCAGCTCTCTCTGTTATTGCCGCCACGGTGTCCGCCGGGGCCGTTGTTTATGGCATTAAAGGGTTTAACCTTGCCATACGGCTTTGAGAAGTCCACTCTGATGGTGTTCATTTTTCTTTTCCTTTGCTGTTTTTTAATTTTTTGTGTTTCAAAAAGAACAATAAGGAACTTTGAATTTTTTTCAAGGCTCTTTATTATTCTTTTTTTGTTTTGGCAGGACGGCGAAAAATCCGCCGCCCTGCGTTTCTTTATCCCCGCGGGAAAGGAGCCGCGGGAATTTTTAGAAATTATTTAAGAGTAGTGTTGTAGTCGGGTGCTTCGGTGGTAACAGTCTGTGTAAACATAATGTTATCAAACGAGATAGAACCGGAGAAGTTAGAGTTGGGGTTCAAGCTGAACTGGCTAAAGTCGGTCTTTACAGCTTCTTTACCTACAGCAGCGCCGCTGTAAGGATAGTATCTTGTACCGGAAAGTAAAACTCCGTCGGTGTTCTTAGAATCTATGTTGCCAGAAGTTTCATCTGTTGCAAGACGGGAGTCGATAATATACTTAAGCGTACCGTTGAGCCAGAATGCAACAAGGATGTCGCTCTCGAACTTGTAGTGATCAACCTTAAGGTTAAGAGTGTGCGCATTGTCACCGGTTGTATCAAGATAAGCATCAACAGTGTTACCGCTACCACCGGAGGTGTTAGTGGCATTCATTTTGAAGTAACCGGTGCTCATGTTGTAGGTGAATGTGCTAAATCTTACAGCGGTAGAATTATCGGACATAAGAAGGTCAAAGCCTATATTTCCTGCACCGTTAAAGGTAATATCCGCCTCGAAGGTGGTGTGGTTGTAACCGGCTTCGGTATAGGTGGGATAAATCTTGATGTAGTCGGAGCCGTCGTCGCTGGTTACAACAAGCTTTTCGTTAACGATAGATGCAGTGGGCATATTCTTTGTAAGAACACCGTTGTAGATCTTGAATGCCTTGTTGTAGCCTGCGTAATCATCGCCGAAGGTAGTGAATACCTGGCTTGCGGAAGAAGTAGAGGTGTTAGTTTTAACGGTAGGTACTACACTGTTCATTCCGTCGAAGGTAAGCATAGGAATAAGGGTGTATCCGTAAATTCCGCTTGCGGATGCGGTGATTTCGGAAGTACCCTTGATGGAATTTCCGAGAGCATCTTTCCAAAGAGGAGCGTAACCGCCTGCGATAGCACTTGCGGGCTTAAGAACGAACTTGTCACCTGCAAGAAGAATTGCACCTTCACCAACAGACTTGCCGTCAACGAAAACTTCACCGTCCTTTGCACCAACATAGAGATAATCAGCAACGTTGGTCTTGGTGTCTCCGGTTACCTTCTGCGCGGTAGAGCCGTAAGCGATTGCGTTCTGGTAGTGTGCCTTCTGGATGTCGGTGATGCTGTCTGCGTCAGCATAGAGTCTTTCAAGGAAATACTCTACTGCGCTATACTTGATTGCAGTGCCCTGTACGCCGTCGCACTCTGCAACTGCCCAGAATTCCTGGCCGAATGCAATTGCGCTTACGGCAGCCTTGGAGCTTGCGATATAGGCATAATCAACACCAAGGTTTGTGTTTGTTACATCGGTGTACTCTGCAACAGATGTGTCGAGAAGAGTACCGCCCTCTGCGGGGTTAGCATCATAAATTTTTACTGTGATTGTTTTGTCTGCGCCAAAATCTGCAGCGTCAATAGCAAACTGGAATCTAATGTCTGCGCCGTAAATTACGTTCTTTGCCATAATTTCGGGAGCGGGAGCTTCCTCAGTTGCCGAAACGCTCATTGCCGCGACGATAAGGAGCGCAACAGAGAGAATAAAAACTAAAAGCTTTGTGTTCTTTTTCATTGTTTTTTCTGCCTTTCAAATTTTGTTTTTTTGTTTTTGATGATTTGATCATCTGCCGCATTGCGGCCTTAATTAAGTCCAACCATAGTTGTCGCCGGAGGAGCCGCCGACTTCGTCAGCGCCATCGCCGGAGGTTGTCACAATGTCGCAGGTCTCGAATTCAATGATTTCAAGCTCTGCGCCCTTGTAAGGTAAATTCAGCTTTTTCTTTTTCATAAGACCTTACCTTTCTTTTGATTTTTTACACTCGGCCGATCCCTTTCACTCTGCCGGGTGGGCGCCGCCGCCCCATCCCTTTCACTGCGACGACGGCTTGTTGTTTTATATATGGTATTTGCTAACTTTTTTGGCTTCCCCATAGGGGAAGGATTATTTCTCGATAGCACCGAGGAATATCTTTAAATCGTCTTTTGTATAAAGCTTTATTGCAAAGTCACGAAGCTCGAGAGCTGCGTAGATATTACCGGTCAAGCTGGTTGAAGAAATTACCGATGCGTTTACATCACCCTCATCGGGCTGACCGCCCTCGGGCTTGGGTACTGCAACAAGCGCGCCCTGAGATTCGCAGGCGGTATTGTGCTTATAGTAAGAGAAGGAGCCGTCGGGCTTTTGGAACTCGGTAATCTTCTTTGTCGATGCTCTTATTGCCTCGGGAGCGCGGAGAAGAAGCTCTTTTACTATCTCGTCGGCTTCCTTTTGCACTGCATCGTCACCGTAGCGGCGCATATTGCCGATAAGGTTGATTACGGTGTACCAGGTGTTGTAAAGGGAGCACACATGCACCGTTTCTTCTTCAAACCTTGTTATACATTCCATTGCGGCAATTGCTGCCTTGCCTGCATAGGGCATAAGTCTTTTTGCTCCGTTGTAAACATAGCTTATCTTAAACACGCCGTTTACCGAGCCGAAGCAAACAGAGTCGCCCCAAAGTCCGTTTTCTTTATTCTGCACACTGCTTAAGAATTCGCAGGCGCAGTCTGCAAGTCCTGCTGCAACAATCTGGTCAATCTGCGCGGCGAGGTTGTTACCTGCCTGATAACCGCCGTTTGTCCAATTGTATGTTTTTACATACTCGAGGAAGGCTTCCTCTGAGCAAAGGTGCTCGGGTAATGCCGAAACTGCGTTCTTCTTTTCTTCCTCGGTCTTGCTATTTTTAAGAGCCTCGGACAGTCTCTCGTTTGCGGTCTTATAAGGAAGCTTGATACCAAGCTTGCCTGCCATATGGCACGCCCACATCATATCGCGTCCGCGGCGAGAGTCCTTTATGTTTTTACCCCACTGGGGGTGGTAGATATAGCCGTCCTCGTCACTCTGGAGCGAGCAAACGAATTCTGCCATTTTTGCTCTCATCTCTTCGGGCAGGTCGTTCATAGATTCAAGAGCACCTGCCTGGCTGAGAAGATTGGTTGCCTGATTTGTAGATTCAATATCGGGCAAGAATCTCGGGTCGTCTGTGTGTCTGCCCGACTTTGAGTAATAAAATCCGCCAATTTTGGGATCGTACAAGTCGCCAAGCCAGGTGAGCAGTCCCTCGTTATAGATTGCGTAATGCTCCGAGAGAGCCTTTACAACCTCTTTTCCGTTACCGCCTCTGCGGTCTATTTCAGCTTCAAGCCTTTGCCATTCGGGAGAATTTATATTATACATTGTCTTTCACCTATGGGGCGAGGCTATCGCCCCCTTTTTCAATATTATGTTAGATTATTCCTCGTCCTTTATCCAGCCCTGGTCATCCGAGCCTTCACCTCCGATAGAGGGGGAGTCGCCAAGCTGGAGCTTACACTTATCACAAACATCGTCCGAATTTTCATCGGTGTGGTGACAAGTCGAGGGGTCAAAGTAGGTTGCTTCACACTTATCGCACACAGAGTTGCCGTCGGCATCCTTATGGCGGCAGGTGGCGGGATCTGCATATCTGCAACCGCAGGTGTCGCAAGTTGTGTTAGAGTCTGTGTCGGTGTGTGCGGGACAGGTTGCCTCTGTGTAATAGGTGGTATTACAGTTGTCGCACAAAGCGTCAAGGTCAGAGTCTGTATGGACGCAGGTTGCGGGGTCGTAATAGGTTGCGGAGCAATTGTCACAAATTCTGTCAACGTTGGTATCAACGTGAGGACAGGTTGCGGGATCATAATAGTTTGTCTCGCACTTATCGCACTTACCGTTGCCGTCAGCATCCTTATGCACGCAGGTGTTCACGTCGTGATATTCTCTGGTACATTCATTACAGAATCCGTCACCGTCGGGGTCGGCATGGTCACAAGGAAGAACGGGTATTGCGGGAAGATTTTCACTCTCGGGAGTGAGGACTGCCACTCCGGCATCGGGAACAACATCCACATATACAACCCACTTACCGTCGCGGTTGAATGCCTTTGCGTAAGAGGTGTTGCCATTCTGTACAACCTTAACTCCTGCCCAATCGTCGGGAACGATTACTTCAACTGTCAATGCGTAATTATAAATTTCATCATCGAGAGTGTCGGTAAGAGTCAGCGTGATGTTGCCGTCGCCCTGAGTCGTTGATACGGATGCCGCTCCTGCCTCACGAAGGTAGAGGATAGCGTCCTCGTAATTTGCATTCCAAATCATTCCCTCGCTTACATAACCCGAAACTCTCTTTGCAATTGCTTCGATGTAGGATTCGGGAACGGTGGAGGAATCGCTTGAGCTTTCTGCACCGTCAGCACAAACCTTGTGCGAGAAGAGGACGGTTATACCGCCGGTGGTTGCTCCGTCTATACGGTCGAGGTCGCGATTAAGGTTAGTCTCGCCGAGGGAGATAGAGCTTGCGGGAAGGAAGCTGTAATTCGGAGTGGAAAGATCAACCGTAGGCTGATTTGTGCTGATGAAGTTGTATTCTCTTGCGGAAATATAATTAGCCGCGATAAGCGCCTTTGCCGCCGCGTAGGTACGAAGCTTTCCGTAGCCGAGCCCCGTGCTATCAACTATCGACGAGAAGCCGGGATACGCGAAGGTAAGAACTCTTTCCGAGGAGAATGCCTCTCTGAGATATTCGCCCGAGGCTACAACCTCTTCGTAAAGCTTTTGTTCATCGATGGTAAGCTCATCCTCCGTTGCACTTCCCCAGAAGGTGTGACTTAGGGAGTGGTTGATAAGTCCCCATCTTTCGGTATCGATATAGGTCTTCCAAAGGTCAACGTTTGCCTGTTTAGGTGCACCCGTGGTGGTATCATAAACTCTGTTTACTACCATTGCCACGTCGGCACGGAGTGAATATTTGCCGTAAATTTTGTCGAGTCTTGCAACCGTATCAAGGTCACCGTCATCGTGGATGAGAACTACGATTCCGTTTGCACCGCCCTTTACGGGAAGCACGGTAGCAAGGTTGTCAACCTCACCGTCTATCGGTACAAATGCTTTGTCATAAGCCGAAACAACGGTATTATCGATACGAATGAATGCATCGGTAGCACCTGCCGCAATAGAAACCGAAGCAAATGCGTATTCGGGAATCGTTCCGTTTGTAACGATCTTTTCACTTCCGACTCTAACGCCGTTTACGTAATATCTTGCGATGCCCTCTTCGTGATAATATTCGATTGCGATATTGTACCAGGTAGAAGCCTCTATAACGGTGGGATAGGTTTTATCCACGCTATATCCGAGTCTATAAGTACCGTCGGACATCATCACAAGCATAAGATTGCCGAAGAAGCTGTCGTACTCGCCTTTACCGTACCTTAAACCAAAGCTAACCGCCGCCTCACCGGGAAGAATACCGTTCATCGAGCCGATAACAATATCGGTTTCAAAGACGTAAAGATTGCCGCCGGTGCTTGTGGACTTAAGGTCGACGATGGTCGCTCTTATATCTCCGGTTTCCTGTCCGTATTCAAGAATCTTGTTTGAGCCTTGACTTGCGGGTTGGATGTAGCCGTATTTGCCCTCTGCCGCAGTCTTTCCGTCGCCGTGGATGTATCTTCCGGTACGGTAGATGAAGGGTGAGGTTGCATCGGGATTGTTAAGGTCAGCCTCATTCCATATCTTGGTAATGTTATACTCATAACCGCCGTTTGCCTTATAGTAAACACCGGTGCCCGTTGTGCCTCTGATTATAGAACCGGGCTTGGGAGCTACGAGAGTTTCGTCAAGCGACTTGTTATCCTGAACAAATCTGAGGTTATCGACCGTAAGGGTCGTTTTAGTTCCGCTGTGAGAGTTTATCTCAATTCTGCCAACCGTTGCGTAAGGATTGGTTTCGGAAGTGGAGGAATAGTTAAAGTAGGTGTTGTAATCTACATAGACACCGTCGCTCGTTACATAGCTCTGACTTTCGCGAGAGTTTACTGCATAGACGAGCTGGTCATCGAAGTAGTTAAGAATTACCGCTTCACCATTTACGAAGTAATATTCAATACGGTAATTCAGATTGAGGGTTTCCTGGGTAGGAAGACCGGGTGCGCCTATAACCTTCTTCATAACCGTTGATGCGTAGGTTTTTCCGGTATTATAGACTACGAATTTTATCTCTCCCGTACCGATATTGTATTCAATATTGAAGCGGAAGGAGGTCTTTTTGTTTTCATCACTTACAGAGAAGGTGTAGAATGCCTGGTTACCCGTGGTTGCTGCGGTATTGAAGGCGAAGGTCAAATCAGCCTCAAAGGATGCGTGATTATAGCTTCCCTTCTTAACGGTGGGAGTTATGTAGAGATAATCTCCGCCGTCGCTTATGAAGTTAAGCTTTCCATCCTTGACAACAAGGGTGGGAGCCTCGGTACCGTTCTTATCCTCTCCCTTAGTGTTTGTGTAAATTCTGTCGGTATCGTAAGGGATAGTTTCGGGAATGTCGGTATCGTCGGGTACCTCGGGAAGGACGATAACCGGCTTATTGGTTGTGGGATAAAGCTTAACGGTTGCGCCGGAGGTATCGGTAGGAATCTCCTTTTCGGTCTGCTTGAGACTTACATTATCCACAATAGCGGTTGCCTCGCAATCGGTGAGAGCGAGAATTCTTACCTGAGAAACCTTGCTAAGGTCGTTAGGGTCGGTTATCTGGTGAGAACGGTAGAAGTTGTTGGTAACGAATACGAGAGTGTCGTTGATATAGGTCAAAATTCTCATCTCGTTTCTTTCGCCCTTGAATATTTCTATACGAAGGGTGAACCAATCGGTTGCGGAGGCAGGCTCCGCGAGAGTTACGAGAGGTCCGTCGTTACGGTAAAGCTTTGCTTCCTGGCCGTCAACCTCAACAGTTGTGGTAGAGCTACCGTAGGAATAGTCTTTTAGTTTAAGCTTTCCTGAGCTGCAAGTGATAGATGTGAGATACTGTCTTGTATTATTAGAGTCGGTTGCGCCCTCAAAGAATATCTGGTAAGAAATTCTGTTAAGGTTTTCGGCTCTGAAGGTGAGGTCCGCCTCAAACACGAGAGCGTTCCATTCTCCCTCTGCCTTCTCGGTTACCTTAAAGGCTATCTCGTCACCGCCAGCATCGGCAGTTGAGTCAAAGACAAGCGCCTTTGTTGCCTCGCCAACCTTGCCTAAAAGCTCCTCGACGCGAAGGTCTGCACCAAGAGAAACGAGCTTGTTTGTCAAAGCGGAGGGGAGATTACCGGTTGAACTGGATTCAAAGGTGATTACCTTTGCTCCATCCTCTTCGTTATCGCCTACGGGCTTTTTCTCAACATAGAGGTTGTTATAGCTTTCGGCAATACAATCGTCTAGAATAAGGATACCATCGTCGATAGAAATTACAGATACCTTTGCAACCCGAAGTTCTGCGCTATCTGCGCTGTAAACAACACCGCTTACTGCAACGCAGGTATCGTTATAAACTATCTGACAAACCTTGTTCTGCGGATAGTATTCAATGGTGAGGTTTGCGCCGTAAAGAGGATCGAAGGATGCGATAGGCTTTGAGGCTCTGCCGTTTTCGGTGTACTCATAGAGGAATATCGCACCGCTGTCCAAAACGAACTCATACGCCAAAATGTACATACCCGTTTCAGAGGTAAATGCTACGCGGTAGGAAGAGGAATTAACCTCACCGAAGGCTGTGAGAGCCGAGAAGCGGTAGAAGTTAGTAATAACCGCTCTTACATTTACGGGAAGAGTCAATTTCTTTCCGCTGCCGGAGAGAGTGAGCGCAAGGCTGTCCTTGAACGCCGAAATAGCGCCGTTGGAGCTTGCATCGCCAAGGCCGGACTCAAAGTCATAAATCTTTTCGCCAACCGCAGGCTTGGTTGCCTCGGCAAAGGATTTTACTATTCTTTCAGCCTTGAGATTGTCTATGGAAATATTGATTTCACTGCCGTTAACGGTAGAAATCTCGAGAGTTTCGAAGCTTCTTGAGCCGCCACCGGTTGTAAGCTTGTCAGAGGAGGCAACAAGAGTGCCGTCAACATAAACGAGAGAGATGTGCGCGTCCTCATAATGCTCTATACGGAGTCTGAAGCTCTCGCCAACCTTGATTTCTGCACCGTTTATTACAGAGACGGTACTTCCGTTGGGTGCCTCGGTAACAACAAGGTATTTTTCGCCATCCTTTTCGTTGATTTCAAGATTGAAGGCGGTCAATGCACCGGTATCACCGTTTATACGGTTGTTTGCTCTAAGTCTTATGCGCAGAGCGGAGCCAACATTGCCCGAATTTGCCAAGGCGTCAAGCTCGACCACCGCGCAGTTGGTTTTAGGTGTACGGGTGATTGCGGGGATAAATATTGTGGGGGCGTTGTTATCCTTAGTTACATTAATGTTAAGGAGATTATTGTCTTTATCCTCGGTAACCTCAACGCTGCCGCCGTTTTCGGTAACATTAAAGTCGGATGGATAATTCTTTCCGCTTTCAAGGTCCTCGAAATCATATATAACCTCTTCCCTATTGGGGGGATCGCAGTTAATGAGAGGCTGATTGTTAAGGTCGTGAGCGGGAGTGTATCTATCATCGGTCTTTGCGGCAAAGAGATTATCCATAAGGATAGTTGCCGTCTGAGATGACATAACATTTATCTGAGTATAGCTGTAATACTTGTTTGGCGATCCGCTTCCGGTGGTTATCTTCGTGCCGGAGTGGTCGTAATAGTTATCCGTAACAGCTGCCAGAGTATCGTTAAAGTAAACCTTTACACGAACAGAATCGTGAGAGCCTACATAATACTCAAATCTGATCTTGAACCATTCGCCAAGGCGGGAGGATATACCAAGGTCGCGTTCAATTCTCGGCGAGCCTTGCGAAGAGGATTCAAGAATCTGTACTTTCTTGTATCTTTCACCCTTTTCGTCAACCGCGTCTACGAGCTTGAAGTTAAGCATATAGCCCGAGGGACCAAGGTTGACCTGCATTATGTAATCATTCTTGGAATCTTCGACACAGAATTCGCCCTCGAAGATAAAGCAGGTGCCGAGTGAATTTTTATCTACCGAGACGATGAGGGTGTCACCGCCGCCGGGATTGGAAACGAATTGAAGTACATTGCCTTCACTTCCCTCTCGGGGGTCGGCAATAAGCTTTGAATACGAGCCCTCGGAAACAAACTTGTAGGTAACCTCGTCAGAGACACTGCCTGCCTCAAAATCGTCAAAGGTTATAACCTCGGGTGCGGGGAGAGGTTTCTTGATAACTCCGCCGATGCCGTTTATTGTCTGAATAAAATTAGCAAAATCGGCACTTCCGTGAAGCGGAACTTCATATTCCGCAAGATCAAGAACGCTGAATATGCTTTGCCATACAGAGTAGGTCAAGGAGGTTGCGTTCATATCACCCTCGTTACACTGAATAGCAAGCTGCATACCCTGAGACTCGGCGCTACATCTGTCCTTATAGTAAGAGAACGATTTGTCATTCTTTTGGAATTCGAGATACTTTATAAGCGTTGCCTCGACACTGGGAACGGCAGCCTCGCGCACTGCATTGAGGACGGCTTTTGCATCCTCGGGCGCACCGAATTTCTTCATATTAGTCATTACCATCTGAAGAGTGCACCAGCAGTTGTATATGTTACAAATGTGTGTTGTCGCCTGATCCGACGTGATTGCGTTTAGTGCTGTCATCGCCGCCGCCATAGCGTTGGGAATCTCGTATCCAAGGTTGGTATAAACGTGTGCCGCCTTGAAAAGACCGTCAACGGCATTATAGTTTGTAATATTGCTCCAAGAGCCGTTTTCGGGATTCTGGTGCTTGTTCAAGAATTCGATTATTATCTCGGCGCATCTCCAATTTGCACCATCGGTTGCAAGCTGTTTATCGCGTGCAAGAATCTGATTTGTCTGGTTTGCAAGCTCGTTGTTAACGGTGTAGAAATTTGTACCGTTGTCAACAAAATGTTGAAGATATGCTTCAAGCGCCTCTTTTGTTTTAAGATGATCCGCTACTGCTGCTGTGCTTGTGGGAATCACCGCAGAAACGGCGGTTGCAACGCTAAGCGAGCTAAGCGGCTGTACCAAGCTTTCAGGAGAAACAAATCCGCCTACGCTTTCGTCCCAGACAAGTCCGTCACCTTTAGTACCGTTAGGAGTATCGTAGGTGGGCTTCATGCCCGCTGCCCTGAGAAGCTGCTCCGAACGGTCAAGGTCGCGTCCTCTTCGCGAAAGTTTTGCATCAACCATTTCCTTCGTCCATTGAGGATGATAGAAGTATCCGTTAGGATCCTGAAGTTTTTTAACAAAAGTTCCTATCTTGTACCAGAAGTTAGAGGGGAGCGAACCCGGGCCGTAGCCGAAGTCCTTCTGCATTCCCATGTGACCGATAAGCACTATCGCCTGATAGGTGGAGTCGGCATCGGGGAGGAAGCCTACATTGTTACGACCGGAATTTGAATAATAGAAAGCTCCTATTTCTTCGTCGTAAAGATTGGCAAGCCAGGAAACAGCACCGTTGCCGTAAAGCGACTTCAATTTTTTCAACGCCTCGACAAGATCGGGGTTGTTAAGCTTTTGCGCAAGTGCGTCCCAAGCCTTATCGTAATACTCCTCGTCAACCTTTTCAAGGAAGGCTATGTAATCATAGGTTTTCTTTTTGATTGTACCGTCGGAGACACGAAGGGCTTCTCTGCCCTTGATGATATTGTTAACAAAATCCTCGCAGGCAACCTCGCGGGTTGAATCATACATATCATCGGAATATGCTATCGCAATAGAATTGCCCTGCGCGTAGATAATATAACCAACGAAAACGGCATTACCTCCCGCGTCAAGCTCGGCGTTATCAACAGCATTCTCAAGAATACTGTACGCCTTGTTTGAAAGAGCGCTTCCCGTTCTTCCGAGATATATCATATGGTCGGTATAGTTATCGGGAGCTTTCTGAAGCAAAGTTCCGATAAGGTCGGTTTCCTCATATATTGCTTCCTGAATAAGGAATGCAATTTCAGAAGCTGAGCTTGAGCCAACAACTATATTACAAGGAATTTCGGTCGAATAAACCGTATTCGATGCATCCCCGCTTGGTGTTTCGGGGGTGCTTGGCGACGATCCCTGATTATCGGTTACGGGAGCGTCGGGGGTGCTATCCTTTTTCTTACAGCCAACCGCCGAAAGCGTCAGCGCAAGGAGCAGAATAACAACCAAAAATACTTTCTTGTTCAAAATCATTTAGAGTCCCTTTCTTTCTAAGTAGATTTTTTATACGTAATCGAGCGTTGCCCAGGATAATGGCAAAGGCAATGCAGATTTGAATTCTGCGGGCAAATCCGCAATAAGCTCGGTGGGGGTGTAGGAATAAAGAAGTCTTATTGCCTCGGATGAGGTGAGTGAAACATCCCCTTCACATTCCACTCTCTCGCACCCTGCACCGCCCTCGGTGTTATAAAGCCTTATAGTGCCGTAATCTTTGATGTTAATTTTATAGTCAAAGTAAGAAAGCCTTGTTTTCTTAGCCTTCAGCCGCAAAAGCGCGGAGGCTATACCCTCGTAATTCAGGAATTTGAACCTTGAGGGGGTGAAAAGATCTACTCTGTCAGCGCGATCGGAGAAATATTTTAACTCCTCGGTCATGTGGGGAGGAATAAGGATAAAAACTTCTCTGTTACCATAGGACGCCTGAAGAGCGCACACGGCATCGTAAAGATCCTTGGCGGAATTTATGGCAAACTCGCTTACCTCACGCATATTTGCATCAAGACAGAAATAACCGATAGGCTCGCCGTCTCTCAGCACAAGGTAGGGCGCGTTGGATTTTGTTATAAGTCCAAGGTACATATCTCTGTAATTTTCAGCAGAGCTTCGGTCTACGAAAATTTCTTTTTTCTGCATCATTTCATAGCAGTAACGAATAGAGTCAACATCTGCTCTTTCTACCTTTTTAAAGGTTATACCCGCGATGTCGGGCGCGGTTGCTCTTACATTCTCAACTGCAACGGCAAACTTGAAAAGCGAGCCGCCGCCTTCAAAGCCAAATCTGCCGTAACGCTGTCTTGCGCCGCCGAGTCTTGCACCGTCGGCGCCAAGGTCAACTATCTCCTGCATTGCCATTTTGAAAAGGGTGGTAAAATAGCCCTTTCCCTCATAGGCGGGGAGAGTTGCAACATTACCGGTGGTGTAAAGCATAAATCTTTCACCGTCAATAACGAGGGGGAGCGGATATACACCTACAACGCTGACAAGCTTTCCGTCCTCGAAAACACCGGTGTGGCGCGCCATATGCTCATCGTCGCGTATCCACATCTTGGGTTGTTCCTTATCAAAGTAAACGGGCCTTTTATACTTGTTTTCAAAGGTTTTTGTCAAAACCTCGAAGAGTTCGTCATAGTCGTCTTTATTCAGTTTTCTTATTTCAACCATTTTTCAAGCCTCCGAGTCTTAGTCTTTTTTAAAGCTTTCTACCGCTTTGGGAATAGAAAATTCGTTTTCTTCAAGGAGCTTTTCCGCATCATCGTGAGAAAGCGCGGTTATCTCCATTGTAATTCCTATCATTCTCTCACGGAGCTTCTTGTTGGTGGGCTTTAAGTTTATCATCATATTCTCATAAACCTTGCCCGTTTTTACCATTGCGGCGGTGGAAATCATATTCATAACCATTTTCTGCGCATTTCCAGCCTTCATTCTGGTTGAACCGGTGATAACCTCAGCACCCGTTGCGGTATAAATATACACATCGGTATAAGGCTTCATCTTCGAGTCGGGGTTGGATGCAAGTCCTATGGTCTTACAGCCGAGGCTTCTTGCATATTCAAGGCCTCTTGCAACATACTCAGCACTTCCTGATGCGGAAATACCCATTACAACATCCTTACTCGTAAGATTTTTGGATTTAAGGTCGGCAACACCCGACTCACCCGAGTCCTCCTGATTTTCGGCAGCTCTTACAAGAGTTTTTTCACCGCCTGCAATAACCGCGATAACAGTATTGTAATCAACGCCGTACGTAGGGGGACATTCAGCGGCGTCTGCGGTTGCGAGTCTGCCCGATGTGCCTGCACCCATATACACAAGTCTGCCGCCGTTTGCAATAGCCTCGGTTACAAGGTCGATAGCAACGGCAATTTCCGCAGAAGCGGCTTCAACGGCTTTTACCGAATCGTAATTTGCCTCGTTTATCATTGCAACGATTTCAGCGGTCGACGCTTTATCTATATTCTTCGTTTTCGGATTTCTCTTCTCTGTTTCCATCATAGTCTTATTCTCCTATATGTATCATTCTTCTTTTTTATAGCTTTTGCTGAAGTTTTCTTCCAACTGTTCAAAGTTGATTTTGCCGTATTCCTGCTCAACGCAGACGCGCATTGCTCCGAAAACGGGAGGCAGGTTGGGAAATTCCACCGTAACACCCGGGTCGAGCCGCTCTTCTATGATTTTGCTCATAGTCAAGCTGTGAATGGCGAGACCACCCGATATAACAACGCGGTTTCCGTAATCACCGAGTCTGTACATATGATTTATTAGTCCGGCAAAGCGAGTTGCGCTCTTGGTGATTATCTCGGTTGCGAGGGGGTCGCCCGATGCCATAGCCTCAAACGCCAAGGGACAGAACGAGGCAATATATGACCTGCTGGAGGTATAAAGCTTTAATGTATTATCAGTGGCGGGACCTCCAAGCTTTATCTCAGCAAGGCGAACAACCTCGGAGATCGGAGCAAGGCCGTCAGCATACGCATAAGCGGCAATAACAACCTCTTTACCTATATCATATCCCGAGCCTGCATCGTCGAAGAGATAGCCCCAACCGCCAACGCGCTTAAAGCCCGTTCCGTTCCAGCCGTAAACTACCGAGCCGGTACCGATTATGGCGGCAATGCACTTGTCGTTATCACGAACAAGGCCGATAATATTCTTTATATCCGAATCAACCGAGGATTTGTATGCAGGATATTGCCTCTTCAAATAAGCGCCGATGGTTTCGCGGTGATTACCGAGCCTTGTTCCCGCGATTCCCGCAAAAATTCTCTTAGGTGTTTTTCCAAGCGCCAAAAGTCCGTCTATTCCCTCTTTCAAAAGCTCGAGGGTTTTATCTATTCCGCAGGAGTTGGGGTTTGTTGTTCCGAGCACAATCGTAGACACGACCGTACCGTCACCCCTGAAGAGAACGAACTCGGTTTTTGTTCCACCGCCGTCAATGGCAATAAAGAAATCCTCGTCCTCGACAGGCTCCGCGTCTCCTAACATTTCAAGAATTCCGACTCCAAGTATCTTGCAAATTTCTTGAAGCCTGAACACATCGGGATAGGACAAGCCTCGCTCCCATTTGGACACCGTTTGCGGTGCAATGAAAAGCAGGTCAGCAAATTCCTGCTGTGTTAAATTTTTAGTTATTCTGAAGTTTTTGATCTTCAAACCCAAGTCCTTAGGTTGCATAAAAAAATCCTCCGATGATTGGATCAAAACGCCAATTTTCCTTATAAATATTTTATACCAAAGACACCGCATAATCAATAACCAATTTGTGGAGAGGTGACAATTCTAAACGGATGGTAGAGAGTTTTTTAGTCATTTTTGTCAAATTCCCGCGTTTTTTGTGTAAATGAAACAATTGAGGTTTGAAAAAATCGTGAATTTTGCATAAATATATTTTAAATATTTTTAAAAATAATTTTTATAATTTTATTATGTAATTTAGACATAAAAAGTCTCCTTGTCTACGCAATTCGGGCGTTTTTTTCTGCATATTTTTAATCAAAAACCGCCCTTGACGAGAAAAGGAAAAATACCTAAATAACAGAAATTTAGGCGTTTTTTGTAAACAATTGCGTTCTTTTTGTGGGATTTGCGCCCGTTTTTCGCCATTTTGCGAGCAAAATGATGGCGAGAGTTTTTTAAAAATTTCTCGGGAGATATTGACCTTTCTTGATAAAAAGCGATACAATGAAAGCGGTTGAAAGCTATAAAAAAATTCCGTGCTTTCGTTTTTGCAAAAACGCTTATCTGATTTTCTTAATTTTCACAAATTGCTAAAATAGAGCACAGAAAAGGAAGCCATGCCGCAACCGAAAGCGGGGTTAATGACAAAAGCTATTTTAAAGGCAATTGTTGATTGTTTTCTCGCGGTAGGAGCCAGAGTTATCCTTAAAAAACGAGGCTTGGGTCTGCAAATCTATCTAATCTGCATCTAACAAACCTAAAACTCAAGAAAATACAAAAAAACTAAATATTTTGAGATTTTTTAATTTGTAACACTTTTGTAACGCCCTATATAATATAATTGAAGAAAATTTGAAAGGACAATGTTATTATGAAAAAACACATCTCACTCTTTATTTGTTTTGTTTTGATGTTTACAATGAGCCTTGGCTTAGTTTCTTGCTCCAATAAGGACGAGAGCGGCAGCGACCTTAATGCTCAAAATTACGAAAAAGCTCTTGTTATGCTTGCGAACGGTGACTACCCGGGAGCAAAAGAGGCGTTTGAGAAGCTTGGCGATTACAGAGATTCCGAGGAATATTTGGCAAAGTTCTATTATATGCCCACGAGCTTTGAATACGACCTTATTGGCAAAAAAGGCAAGGACGGCGTTTCGTATAATAACATTGGTCTTCCCCAAAGCCAGGCTATCGTGCGCCCTGATGCGCAGGCAATTTACAATTATTTCTATGATGAAAACGGTAATATCACAAAGCAGCATGCAACGTTGAATGGCGCGGAAGCTCAAGATGTGTATTTGTATGAATATTTCTACAACGCTGACGGTCTGCGCGTTAGAGCAGAATTTGAATACCCCGGCGCAATCACCGGTTTCCAAACCTTTACCTATGACGAAAACGGAAATCTTGTAAAGCGTAACTATGAGGACTCTACGGGTCTTGTTTACGAGTACCTCTCGGAATACAATGAAAAAGGACAACAAACAAGATTCGAAATTGTTTTCAACGGTGCGAGCGACGTCAGGACTACAAGCTATGAGTACGATAAAAACGGAATGACAGTTAAGGAAACAACCTCCTATCAGGATGGTTTCGTTGAAATTTGGGACTATACCTATGATGAAAACGGAAATTGCATCTCTGCTTATCTTACCGACTCTGACGGAGATCATGTCCGCTACGATTATACCTATGACGAACACGGCAATACGGTAAAAGAAGAATATGTCGGCTATGACGGTATCAAACAGTATGTAATAATTGAGTACAAGCTTTTGTATCTCCCTTGCGGAGTTACCAAGGGCACCGAGTTCTTCTTTGTGGAACTCTGGGCAGGTAGATTATAATTTTATGAAGGGTTGCTTTATTTAGGCATAACCGAAAAAAGAGCTAAGGTGTTAAAAAGGCATCTTAGCTCTGTTGTTTTTCTCTCACCGCTTTAGTCCTTTAATGTGTACGTAATCAAAAAAGTTTTTTGATTTTAAGAAAAAAATCACTTTACCCGAGCATATTTGTAACACTTTTGTAACGCTCCGTGTATTAAAATATAGGTACCAATAAATTATTCACGGAGAAAAAACATGACATCAAGGACAAATCAGTTTAAAAAGACACACGTTGTGAATTCCTGGTTGAACTTAATTTTATCGACCCTTCTCGTTATTTTGGTGTTCGTTTCCATTGTAATGAACCTTATGGCAACCCCGACGGAGAGCGTTAGAGAAGTGGGCTTAAAAACCTTTAGAATGTTCACCGTTTTGTCAAACATGTTTGTGGCAGTAACCGCCGCAATGAGTATCCCCTTTGCCGTTGACGGTATAAGAAAGCGCAATTATCATCTGCCGCGCTGGATCGTTAACCTCACCTTGTCCAGCGTAACCTGTATAACCCTTACATTTCTTATAACAGTTTTTGTCCTCTCGCCAAAGTCCGGCTTTGTTTTGATGATGGCAACGGGCAGCTTCCTGTTTTTGCACACGATAGTGCCTATCGTTTCTATTCTTTCTTTCTTCTTTATCAATACATCCCATAACGTTAAGTTTAAAGCGACGATCTACGCCCTTATTCCGATTTTTGCTTACGCGGTTGTATATCTTGTTTCGGTAATTGTTGTTGGCGAAGAAAACGGCGGCTGGCGTGACCACTATCATTTCCAGGAGCTTATGCCCTGGTACTTAATCTTTGTTGTGATGATGCTTTTCAGCTTCGGAATAGCAAACCTTATGCGCTTTATCCACAACCGCATGCACCGTATTGATAAATCCGCAACCGAAACCTATTACCAAACCGCTCCCGAATACGACCTTCCCACCATTGAGGAGGCAATCGTAACTCTTGCGAGAGAAGATAAGAAAAACGACGAGGGCGGCGAGGTGATCGTACCCCGCAGAATTATTAAATTCTTCGAGAAAAAATACAAGAGCGAAAAGCCTCTTTCCGAGCTTTGCGCAATATATCTTGACGAGTATTTGAAATAAATAAATAAATCTCATAACTACTCTAAATTTGCTATAATTATTAAAAGGAGATAAAACAATGAAAAAAATCGCATTTTTAACACTTGTATTGGTAATTGCAATGGCGCTTTCCGCTTGCGCAAAGAACCCCGAGCCGACAAAGCTTGGCACATCCGACTTCTCGATAATTCTTCCCGAAGGCTACGCAGCAGTGGAAGAAGATTTTGATGAGGATCAGATCGCATATTATTATAAGGATGATAATAGCTTGGATTTTGATGTTTATCAGTGGGAAAAGGGCGGCGTGTATACCCTTGAATCAGAGGCAAATGCCTTTGCTGCCGCGTATGGCACCGTGGCAGAAGCCGTTACAATCAACGGAATCAGCGGTATGAAATATGTTTCCATAGAGGAATACGAGGGTTTAATCTATACTGTTGAAAACTATATGTTCGAGGATGATAAAAACATTGTTGAGCTTTGCTTCTGGACGACGGGCACCGCAGAAGAAAGCGAAGCAGTTAAGGAAATTCTCAACACCTTAAAAAAGAACTAATTTACTTTAGGTAAAATTAAAACTTTTCTTTTCTCCCCCAAAAAAAGAAAGGACACATCACAGAGGATTTCTCCAAAATGATGTGTCCGTTTTTGTTTTCAGTTAAATTTATGCTCCGTGCGGAAGCACTATTTGCCTGCAAGCGCTTGCCTGCGCTCCGTGCAGAAGCACTATTTGCCTGCAGGCGCTTGCCTGCGCTCCGTGCGGAAGCACTATTTGCCTGCTACAAGCTCATTCGGTAACTCGCCATCGTTTACAACTGCGCCGTCCGCGCGAATATTTCTCGCCGTACCACTATTTACTTTTCCCTTATTCACGAAGAACGGCATTTCAAGACCGGTTCGGTTTTCTACGGTAATATCGTCGAGGATCAGGTTTTCCACCGTAGT
>JAZORT010000004.1:0-23144 GCA_045656745.1 Eubacteriales bacterium
GAGATCGCAATGTCCTACGGCTACGTTTACGTTGCACAGATCGCTATGGGCGCTGATATGAACCAGACCCTCAAGGCAATCGCAGAGGCTGAGGCTTATCCCGGACCCTCTATCGTAATCGGCTACGCTCCTTGTGAGATGCACTCCATCAAGGGCGGTATGGCTAACTGCCAGGCTGAGATGAAGAAGGCTGTTGAGGCAGGCTACTGGCACATGTTCAGATACAATCCCGCAGCAGAGACCAAGTTCGTTCTTGATTCCAAGGAGCCTACCGGCAACTATCAGGAATTCATCAACAGCGAGGCTAGATATACTCGTCTTGCACAGGCATTCCCTGAGAGAGCACAGGAGCTCTTCAACAAGGCTGAAGCTACTGCAAAGGCTAAGTATGAGCGCCTCAAGAAGCTCGTAGACTTCTATAGCTAATAATTTTTGTGATATTTCCCGTTTTCCGACTAGCTCGCAGTAGGTTACTACAGCTTCGGTCGGAAGAACGGAAAATCTCCCTAAAAATTCTCGCGCTATTTTTAGTGCAGGAATAAAAATTAGCAAAGCAATAAAGCTCCCCCGATTTTGGGGGAGCTTTTGTAATAGCAGAGTCAAAGCTATGAGATAAAGGCAAAAGAAAAAGGCTTTCCGATTTTGGAAAGCCTTTTATATTTAATATAATGTAGTTTAAATTAATTTCCGCCGAAGCCGGAGAAGCCGCCCTCTGCGAAGATGTCACCGAAGTTAGAGGTGATAAAGTCGAGAAGCTCTGCGTCGTCAAGCTCGCCGCCGGCTGAGATTTCGGGGTTCTGCTGAAGGAACTCGTCAACCTTGTCGGCAACCTCGTTCATAACCTCGTTCATTTCCTCGTTGTTAGAGTCGGTGATAGTTGCCTGGAACTCTTCGAGCTTGGATTTATCCTCCTCGCTTATTTCGATCTGGATTTCGTCGCTGAGGATCTTGTCAATAGTGCTGTTAATGGTACCCTGTACCTGAGTTTTAAGCTCTTCCTTATACTCTTCCTCGGTTGCGTAGTCCTCTTTCTTAACCGATACAACGTTGTTGATACCGCCCTTAAGCTCTTCGTAAACCTCGGCGGTGTCACCGCTGACACCCATATTGCTGAGCATAAGCGAAACCGAAAGCTCGTTGAGAGCTCCGATAAGGGTCTCGGTTCTTCTGTTAGAGCCTAAGGTGTTTATCATCTTGGAAATAAGGGTCTTGCCCTCTGCGTCCTTTTCGGTAAGCTTTGTAAAGGCCTCTTCGGGATTATTCGAGATAGCATCGATTATATCGTTAGAGGCAAGGAGCAGATAGAGGTCAACAAAGGTTTCAAGGTCATCAACAACGGTAGCCGCGGTGCTGGTGTTAAGGAAGTTTTTAAGCTCATTGGTGAGTTTTGTGATAGCAACATCGGCATCGCCCTCTGCCTTGGGCATAAACTCGTCAATCTTGTCGGCGACAATGTTCATAGCGCCTGAGAGAACACCGGGAATAAACTCGGATTCTCTGAGGAGGGTAATCGCGTCCTTGAGATCCTGCTGCTGCTCGGCGGTAAGGCCGCCTTCAATATTCTCTAAAACACCCGAGAGCTTATATCCAAGCTCAATGCCGACAGAAAGCTCGTTTGAAACATTGATGTGGGAGTCCTTAACCTTAATGGTGGTAAGGTCATCTGCAAGAATTTCGCCGCCGCTGAACTCAATAAGCTGGATAACGGGAGACTCGTAGAACTGATTTATTCCGTCCTTAACCTCGGCAATCTCCTCGTTGTTGGTCTCGATGCTGTTAAGCGCGGGAACACCGATTCGAAGGAGAGCAGTGGTGGGAAGAAGGATAAACGCCATAACAAGGCATCCCTCAACAACGCCGAGCGCTGTGCCGATTGTTCTGCCTCTGGTGTCAACACGCTTGGGAATCTTACAAGCCTTTACAACGATAAAGGCAATAATGCGGAAGAGAATGCTCGCTACTATGTAAACGAGAAGGAAGATAAAGGGAGCGATAATGGCAAGAGGAATTGCGATAATATAGCAGATGATGTCTGCATCAATTCCCGAGATAGCGTCGATAACATCGCCGTCCATTGTAGAGCCGGTAGCGCTCTCAAAGGTTGCAATGATTTCACCGATTTCCTTACCCTCAAAGGCGCTTATTGCGTTTCGGGTAACTATGGTGGTAACAATGCACGCGCTAATTGCGGCAAGAAGTATTGCGGCAAGGTGTATGGGCTGTCTGTAAGCTCCGCGCTTTGAGCCGCTGCGGGCTTTAAGCAGGACAACCAGTGCCAGAATAACCGTTAGAACTATGCTTACGATTGAGAATATTTGACTAATCATTTTTTAAGGACTCCCTTTCAAAAAAATCAAAATATATTAAGATATATTATATAATACACAAAATTTGGCAATATGTCAATACACAATTACTTATTTTTCGCGTTTTCTCTGAGATAGTGGAGCTTTAAGACGGCAATTTGTGTCTTTGAATCCATTATTTTGCCACTCATTACCATATCCACAAGCTCTTCAAGGGTGTGCGCCTCAACGGTAAGGAACTCGTCATCGTCAAGCTCCCTTTCGCCAAAGCTCAGTCCCTCAGCAAGATAGAGGTATATTTTTTCGTTTATCAAAGCGGGTGTGGGGTCTATTCTGCCAAGGTAGGTAATCTTTTCTGCAACCGCGCCCGTCTCCTCGCGAAGCTCGCGCTTTGCCGCCTCAAGCGGGTCCTCGTCAGCCGAGTCCAGCTTTCCCGCAGGGATTTCAAAAAATACTCTGGAGTGAGCGTAGCGGTACTGCCTTTCCATAAGAATTCTGCCGTCGTCAAGAATGGGAATAATTGCAACCGCTCCGTTGTGAAGACAAAGCTCTCTCGTTGCCTCCTTGCCGTTAGGTAACAGTACGGTATCCTTTACAACCTTTAGCACGGCTCCGTCAAAAATTTTTTCTCTGGATATAAACTTTTCTTCAAGATTATCCATAATAATTCTCCAAAATGTAAATAAAAGTTGACTTATTTTGTAGTTTTAGAGCGCAAACTCTTAAAATCAAGCTGCGAAAGTATAACCGCCGCAAAGACTATAATACAGCCGAGATATTCTCTCATAGTCATAGTTTCGCTCAAAACGATAGCGCCGCCCACAACGCCGAAAACAGATTCCAGCGAGAAGATTATGGAGGCAACGGTGGGGTCAATATTCTTTTGCGCTACGATTTGCAGGGTATATGCCACACCGCTTGAGCCGATACCGAGATAAAGAAGGGCGGGCAGGGCGGTGAGTATATCCTCAAACCTTACGGGAAGCTCGAAAATAAGGGTTAAAATAAGGTTTAACACAAAGGCGGTGAAAAACTGTACGCAAGACATTCTGACACCGTCGCAAAGGGGAGAATAGCGGTCTATTGCTATAATATGCAGGGCGAAAATCAAGGAGCAAATAAGCACCAAGCCGTCTGAGGGGGTGATTGAAAAATCTCCCTTGATGCAGAGGAAGTAAAAGCCTACTGCTGCAATTGCAACGCTGATCCAGGCGTTAAGGGGCGTTTTTTTGCCCAGCATAGCAGAAATTATTGGAACGAGCACAACATAGAGCGCTGTTATAAATGCTGCCTTGCCTGCGTCTGTACCCTCGCCGAGACCGATCTGCTGAAAAGCGGAAGCGGCTGCAAGGATAAAGCCGCATATAGCGCCGCCAACAAGCTCATATTTTGTAAAAAAGCTTCTTCTTTTTTCGCCTATCTGCCCCGACAGGCCTTTTTTGTCAAGAATCGGGATAAGCAAAAGCAGAAATACGGTTGCAAAAAGGTTACGCACAGTTCCGATTGTAAAAGCCGAAAGAATTTCGGACTCCTTTTGAGCCGTAAATGCAAATCCCCATATCATAGCCGCAAGAAGGCAGAGAAGCGGAGGAATAATTTTTTTCATATTAAGTCCTCTTATAGGTCATGGGTGAGAAGAGGATAAGCATCGGGAACAGTTCAAGTCTTCCCGCAAGCATATTAAAGATAAACATAATCTTCGATACGGGAGAAAATGCCGCATAGTTTGCATAAGCACCCTCAAGACCCGGGCCAACATTGTTTATCGTGGCGCTGACCGAGGTAAAGTTGGTTATAAGGTCAAAGTTGTCGAACGAAACAACAACGAGAGAGGATACGAATATAACGATAAAGGTTACGATATAGGCATTTACCGAGCGGATAACCTCGTGGCCTACGGGGCGTGAATCGAGGGCGATTTTCTTAACCTGCCTCGGGTGGATAATGGTGCGGAGCTCTCTTGTCATACCCTTAAAGAGGATAACTATTCTCGAGCATTTGATACCGCCTGCCGTAGAGCCTGCGCAGCCGCCCACAAACATAATGATTACAAGTATCGTCTTTGCAAGCGAGGGCCAGATGTTAAAGTCGGTGCTTGAAAATCCGGTGGTTGAAATAATAGAAGCCACCGTAAACGAGGAGTGGCGCACAGCCTCTCCAACAGAGCCGAAAAGCTCACTCGATGTGAACACATTAACGGTAATAAGCGCCGTAGCCGCAATAACGATAAGGAAGAACACCTTTATCTCGGTGTTTAAAGCGTCCTTAAATCTACGGCACAGAATGAGGTAATAGGCGTTGAAGTTCACCGAGAAAATGAGCATAAAAACGGTAACTATTATCTGTTGCGCAGGGGTTGCCGAGGCAAAGCTGTCATTTCTGAAGCCGAAGCCGCCCGTTCCCGCCGTTGAAAACGCCGTATTTATAGCGTCAAAAACGCTCATATCCGCAATAATCAGGGTGATGAAGAGCACCAGCGTAAGCGCAAAGTATATTCCGTAGAGGATTATTGCAGTATTTCTCACCTTAGGCACGAGCTTTGAAACATCGGGGCCGGTACTCTCCGCGCGCATAAGGTGCAGGTTGTGACCGCCCGAGAGGGGAAGAAACGCCATAATAAATACGAGCACTCCCATACCGCCTATCCAGTGGGTAAAGCTTCGCCAAAGGAGTATTGACTCGGGAAGCCACTCAACCTCAGCAAAAATGCTTGCGCCCGTAGTCGAAAAGCCCGAAGCCGTCTCGAAAAGCGCATCTATAAAGGAGGTGGTAACTCCGCTGAAAATAAACGGCAGCGAGCCGAAAAGACTGAGTAATATCCAAGAGAGCGAAACGATAACAAAGCCCTCTTTTGCGAAAAACGCCTTGCTTTTCGGTTTTTTTATTATCATAAGTCCGCCAAGCGCGGCGCAAATAAGCATAGAGAAAAGAAATCCAAGGGCGGCGCCGTCACTGTATAAGAGCGAGCAGATAATAGGTATCGCAAAGAAGCAGGCTTCAAAGGATAACAGCCACCCAAGGGTGTATCTTATCATTGAAAAATTCATCTATAAATTTCCTTTACTGCTTTTTAAGAATATCAGAAATGTCGTAGATTCCAAGCTCACCGGTAACGATAACAACCGAATCTCCCGGCTTTATAACCGCGTTTCCGCGGGGGACAATAAGCTGACCCTCGCGCAGAATTGCCGCAATAAGAACATTTTCCTTAAAGCTAAGCTCCGCAAGGGGCTTGCCGACAATAAGCGAGCCTTCGTTTACGATAAATTCGGCAGCCTCGATCTTTCCCTTGATAACATTGTAAAGGGTCTCCATGTTGCTGCCCTCGGTTTTCTTTGCCGCTCTTACATATCTTGCGATAAGGTCGGCGGTAATGTTACGGGGGTGAATTATAGAGTCAAGGTCAAGGTTGTTTATTACGTTCTTGTATTCGATACGGTGGATTTTAGTTACCGTCTTTTTAACTCCCGCGCTCTTGGCGTAAAGGGAGAGCATTATGTTTTCTTCATCAATGGGAGCAAGGCTGACAAGAGCGTCAGCACCCGAAAGACCCTCCTCCTTTAAGAGGTCCTCGTCGGTAGGGTCGCCGCAGATAACCGTAACATTCTCGTATTTTTCGGCAAACTCGTCACAGACAGAAGAGTCCTTGTCAATAACCTTAACTCTGACGCCCGAGCGTGAAAGCTCGTTGCAAAGATAGTGCGCCGTGTCGCCAAGGCCGATGATTATAATATTCTTTGCCGCGTGGTTTTTGTAATTTATCTTGTCAAAGAAGTCTATTGCCGCCATAGGGGAGGCGATTATAGAGATTATATCCTTTTCTGCAAAGACGAAATCACCCTTGGGAATATATGCCTCCTCACCGCGCTCTACGGTGCAAACAAGCACATTGGCGCGAAGGCGCGCCATAGCCTCTCTCGCGGAAAGACCTGCGAGAGGAGAGCCCTCGGGCAGACGGAATTTAAGAAGCTCAACACGTCCCTTACCAAAGGTTTCAATCTTTATGGCTGAGGGAAAACGCAAAACGCGGGCAATCTCCTTTGCCGCCATAAGCTCGGGGTTGATAACCATAGCAAGACCGAGCTCGCTTTTAAGATAATTTATATCCTTTGCGTAATCGGGGTCCTTTACTCTCGCGATAACCTGACAGCCCGCCGCCTTTTTTGCCATAATACAGCAAAGAAGGTTAAGCTCGTCCGAGCCGGTAACCGCAATAAGAAGGTCAGCGGAGTTTACTCCCGCCTCCTCCTGCACAGAGTGGGTCGCGCCGTTGCCTATAACACCGAGAAGGTCGTATTTTGTAGCAACGCTTCTAACCTTCGCCGCATTGTGGTCAACAACTACGATGTCGTTACCCTCTTCATTAAGCTGCCCGGCAAGCGCCTCGCCTACCTGACCGCAGCCAACGATAATAATCTTCATAAATCTACTTCCTCAAAAAAGAAATAATTTTTTAAACATTTTATAAATTATATTATACAACTATTTTCTTCTATTGTCAAGTAATAGTATTTTTAGTGCAAAAAAAGACCGCCTCGGCTTTCGCCAAAGCGGTCGGTAGCTTTTTATTCAGTGGTATAGTTATCGAAATAACCCTGGATAAAGACGATAGGAGTACCCTTGTCGCCCGAGCCGGAGGTAAGGTCGCAAAGCGAGCCGATAAGGTCGGTAAGACGTCTGGGGGTCGTTCCCTCGGAAATCATATTACCAACAAGGTCGCCGTCCTTCTCCTGGATCTTGGACTTAATAGCCTCCTTGAGCGCGTCGCCCGAGAGGGAAGCAAAGTCGTTATCCGCAAGATACTTGAGCTTCAACTCGTTGGGAGTACCCTCAAGGCCTGCAGTGTATGCGGGAGAAACAACCGGGTCAGCAAGCTCCCAAATCTTTCCGATAGGGTTCTTGAATGCGCCGTCGCCGTAAACCATAACCTCGAGCGTTTTGCCGGTAGCTTCCTTTATCTTAGCCTGAATAGCGTCAACCAAGGGCTGGCAATCTCTGGGGAAGAGCTTAACCGAGTCGTCGGTAGCCTTGTTAGAGCCGAGAAGACCGTAATCCTTGTTAAATCCGCTGCCGCCAACGGGAGCGCACATGATCTCGTCAAGACCGAAAACGGTCTTTGCGCCTGCCGCGGTGAGAAGACGCTTCGTTCTTGCTCTGGTGTGAATATCGCAGTTAAGAACGGCGTCGGTGTATTTGAGGACTGCTCTGGGGTCGTTTGCAAAAACGATCTCGCACTCAGCGCCCTCGCCCTTAATAAGGGACTCGTAATACTCAACATAGTCAACTCCGGTGAAGCGGTGCTTCTCGTAGCCGAAAAGCTCGCGGTACTTCTCGAGAGTGAGAACGTCGGAATAGGGGTTGACACCCTTCTCGTCAAGCTTATCAAGGCTGACAAGGTGGTTGCCTACTTCGTCGGAAGGATAGGAGAGCATAAGAACGACCTTCTTTGCTCCTCTTGCAATACCCCTGAGACATACCGCAAAGCGGTTACGGCTGAGTATAGGGAAGATTACTCCCACTGTACCCTCGGGATACTTTGCCTTAACATCGGCTGCAATATCGTCGATTGTTGCGTAGTTACCCTGCGCTCTTGCAACGATAGCCTCCGTCATAGCTATGATATCGCGGTCGCGAATAACGAATCCGTCATCCTTTGCCGCATCGAGTATAGAGCTTGTTACGATGTCAACAAGGTTGTCCCCGCTTCTGATAATGGGAGCTCTGATACCTCTTGAAACTGTGCCGACCATACGGCTCATAATTAAACAACTCCTTTTTAAGACCCAATGACGGGTCAGCATTAAAAATCACGCAATATATTATAGCAAAAATAAACGCATTTGTAAAGTAATTTTTTTAAAAAAACGAAAAAATACGAAAAATAAATTTTCACCGCTTTAAAATGGTTTTTGATTTGAAAGCCGAAATTATACATAAAAGGGGACTAAAAAAAGAAAAAACCGCATTAATGCAAACAAAAAGTTACAAAAACGCAGTTTTTTATGTGAAAAAAGTTATCTTTTAAGAGCCTTTTTGATTGCGGCAAAGCTCTCGTCGCTTATGTGGTGCTCGATCTTACAAGCGTCCTCGGACGCCGTTTCCTTCGAAACGCCCATAGAGGTAAGAAGCTCGGTAAGCAGGGTGTGGCGCTCGTAAACCTTGTGGGCAATTTCTGCCCCCTCTTCGGTAAGCGAAATGTGTCCGCCCTCGTCAACGGTAACGAATCCGCCCGCCTTTAAAAGTCCTATGGCGCGGCTGACGCTGGGCTTTGAAAAGCCCATATATTCGCAAATATCGATTGAACGAACGCTTTTGTTTTTCTGGGTCAGTACAAGTATAGATTCAAGATACATCTGCCCCGATTCTTGTAAATTCATCAGCTCACCTCGCAAGGAATTCTTTCATTATCTATTATTATATCACTTCCTTAGCGAAAAATCAACCCCCCGCCCATTTGCATATTGCACAAAAGAGTTAGCCTCTGCTAACTCGCCGCTGACATTTTAAACAAAATTGTGGAAAAATGAAAAATTTTCCTTGACTTTTTTTGCTTTGTGGTGTATTATATTGGTGTCAGTTAGCCTAGGCTAACCGCTGATTTTCAGACTCTCGGCACGGAGGATAATTATGAATACCTTAAAGGATGTAAAGATAGGAAAAAGCGCCAAGGTAGTAAAGCTTTACGGTGAGGGAGCCGTCAGGCGCAGAATAATGGATATGGGAATAACCAAGGGAACCGTTGTAACGGTGAGAAAGGTTGCGCCTCTCGGTGACCCCATAGAGCTTCACGTCAGAGGCTACGAGCTTTCTATCCGCGGTGAGGACGCCGCGCTTATAGAGGTTGAATAAGCTCTTTATCTCATTTTTTAGATTAAATTTTAGGAAGGAACAGCATAAATGGGAATAAAAATTGCCCTTGCGGGTAACCCCAACGCCGGAAAAACAACACTCTTTAACGCGCTTACCGGCTCTAACCAGTTTGTTGGAAACTGGCCCGGCGTTACGGTTGAGAAAAAGGAGGGAAGGCTCAAGGGGCGCGATGATGTTATAATCACCGACCTGCCCGGAATATACTCGCTCTCGCCCTATACCCTTGAAGAGGTGGTTGCGAGAAATTATCTTATAATTGAGCGTCCCGACGCTATTCTCAACATCGTTGACGGCACCAACCTTGAGAGAAATCTTTATCTCACAACTCAGCTTCGCGAGATAGGAATTCCGGTCGTTATAGCCATCAATATGATGGACATCGTGCGCAAAAAAGGCGATAAGATCGATATTGGCGCGCTTTCTTCGGTGCTCGGCTGTCCTATCGTTGAAATTTCCGCGCTGAAGAGTGACGGAATTACCGAGGCGGCAGAGCTTGCCATCAAGGCGGCGAGAGAAGGCAAAACCGTACCCTCTCACATCTTTTCGGGCGAGGTGGAGCACACTCTTGCTCATATAGAAGAGGCGGCGGTGCATAACCTTGCTCCCGAGCTTCAAAGATGGTATGCAATAAAAATCTTCGAGCGCGACGAGAGAGTTATCAAAAAGCTGGAGATAGGCGAGGAGCTTTTGTCGCACATCGAGGAGGATATAAGGTCGACCGAAAAAATCCTTGACGACGATGCCGAAAGCATTATTACCAACGAAAGATATAACTACATAACCCGCATTTTAAGCGGTATATATAAGAAAAAGAATCCCGACGGACTTACCGTTTCGGATAAGATCGACCGAGTTGTAACCAACCGTTTTCTTGCCCTTCCGATTTTTGCGGCAATAATGTTCCTCGTTTACTTTATCTCGGTTTCAACGGTGGGCGCCTGGGCTACCGATTTTATGAACGAGGGTCTGTTTGGAGACGGATTCTATATTTCCGGCAAGGGCGAGCACGAATATTCCGAGGCTTTGGAGGAATATAGTGACCCTGCATTCACCTTTGTTGACACCTACATTGCGCTTTATGAGGCGCAGGGTCTTGACATAAAGGGTATTGACGAGGTGAAGGCTGCCATAGAGGAAAAGGACATTGATGCTCTCGGTGAGGCTCTCGTTGCTTACGGCTATCAGATGCCTCAGGTTTACGATGAGACTCTGGACGGGGAGCTTCCAACACTTGATATTTGGTTCGAGGAGTTTATGGCTGACGCTCCCGAAAAATCCGATTATAAGGGCTGGGTAAACGGAATTCCCGTCTGGGCAGAGGGCGGACTTGAAAAAATTAACTGCGCACCCTGGCTTCGCAGCCTCGTTGTAGACGGTATTATCGGCGGTGTCGGTGCGGTGCTTGGATTTGTTCCTCAGATATTCGTCCTCTTTATCTTCCTTGCATTCCTTGAGGCTTGCGGATATATGTCGCGCATTGCCTTCGTTATGGATAAAATTTTCAGAAAGATCGGCCTTTCGGGCAAGTCCTTTATTCCCATGCTTATCGGTACGGGCTGTTCGGTTCCCGGAATTATGGCAAGCCGTACTATCGAAAATCAGCGCGACAGGCGTATGACTATAATAACGACCAGCTTTATTCCCTGCGGAGCAAAGCTTCCCGTTATTGCAATGATAGCAACCGCTATCTTTGACGGCGGCTGGTGGGTGGCTCCATTTGCCTACTTTATCGGCATTGCCGCGGTGATAGTTTCGGGCTTGATTTTGAAGAAAACGAAAGCCTTTGCGGGAGATGCCGCAGCCTTCGTAATGGAGCTTCCTGCCTACCATATGCCAACTTTTGTTAACATTATGCGGTCAATGTGGGAGCGCGGATGGTCGTTTATTAAGAAAGCGGGAACGGTAATTTTGCTTTCCTCGGTGTTCATTTGGGCTGGCTCGAGCTTCGGATTTGCAGACGGCGGATTCGCCTTTTCCACCGAACTCGCTCTCGAGGACACCCTGCTCGGCTATCTTGGCAGAGCTATCGGCTGGATATTCGCCCCCCTCGGCTTCGGCGGTATAGAGACTGCCGTTGCAACCGTTATGGGACTTGTGGCAAAAGAAGAGATAGTAGCGGTGCTGGGTGTGCTTGATTTTGCCGAAATGGGCGGTCTTGCCGCAATCTCCTTCCTCGTGTTCAATCTCCTTTGCGCCCCCTGCTTTGCGGCTGTCGGAGCTATAAGAAGAGAGATGAACAGCGGAAAATGGACTCTCTTTGCTATCGGTTACCAAACTGCCCTTGCATACTCCGTTTCGCTTTGTATTTATCAGATCGGAATGCTCCTATCGGGCAATTTCGGTTGGCATATTCTCGGCGGCGTTTTGGCGGCGATGGTTATTGCCTTTGGCTCGTATCTCGTTCTCCGTCCTTATGCAAAAGCCTCCGATGCAAAAAAATCTCCCGCTTTGAAATAATTTTGGTGAAAAAATGGGTATAATAAATTTCATAGGTCAAAACATCGGCACAATAGCCGTCGGCGCGGCGGTTATCCTGATAGTCGGACTTTTAATTCTAAAGCTCATAAGGGATAAAAAGAACGGAAAGAGCACCTGCTCCTGCGGCTGCTCCTCCTGCCCAATGAGCGGAAGCTGCCCCTCAGCCTCCTCAAAAGGCGAAAACAAATGATATTTTAAAGGTTTGTAAAAAAAATCCAATCATTTATTGACAAGTTAAATAAAGTCTGCTATAATCAATTGTAGCCATATAATGTAATATGTATTGTAACATTTCAAAGGAGAACTTTTGATGAACAAGATTACAACCGCTTTATTTGCTTCTTATCAGGCAAGAAGAACAAAGGCACAGAAGAATTCGTTTGCCCAGTATGTTTGTGCTTCGGCGGCAGAGTGCGGGTTCGTTGCCAAGGTTGAAAAAACCAAAAACAAGGCTTCTAACATTGTTGTAGGCGACGTTTCGAGTGCGTCGGTGATCTATACCGCTCATTACGATACCGCGTCCGCATCCTTTGTTCCCAGCTTTATATTCCCCAAGGCGCCCATTCTTTCAAAGCTTTACCAGATAGCTGTTGGATTGGCAATGCTCGTGCCTTCGGTTATAGCGTATGTGCTCGGCGCGGTGCTTTTACCCGCTGTTGCTTCGGGAATACCTAAGAGCGTTTGCGCTCTTGTGGGCATTGTTCTTGCCGCTGCTGCATTCGTTGTAAGTATGCGCTTTGTTCTTTGCGGAAAGCCCTGCGAGAATACTGCAAATGCAAACACCTCCGGCGTTGCAACCCTCTTTGAGACAATGGCGAAAATGCCCTTGGAGTATAAGAGCAAGGTAGCCTTCGTGTTCCTTGACGCTCAGGAAAACGGCTTTATCGGCGCTGCCGATTTTGCAAAGGCGCACAAGCAGGTAAAGAATAAATTCGTTCTTAACTTCGACTGTGTGGGCGAGGGCGAGAGCTTTGTTGTCGCAACCCGTAAGGCAGACGATTATATGGAGGCTTTGACTGCGGCGTTTGCTTCCAAGGATGGTATTGAGGTTAATATTATGAAGGGCGGAAACAGAATTCCTTCCGATCATAACAAGTTTAAGCACTCTGCAGGCGTTAGCGCGTTTACCAAAAAGGGTGAAAGCCTTTCTCTTAAAATAAAAAATGACGGCACTGACACCGTTTATAGCGAAAAGAATATTGATTTCGCCTCCGATGCGGCTGTAAATACCGTAAAATATATCGTAAATCCCGGTACAATCGGTCTTGACCGCATATATGCTGAAAAGAATGCAGAGGCTGTAGCGCAGGAAGAAACCCAAGCTTAAAAATACTAAAAATATAGGAGAAAACCAAAATGAACAATCTTAAAGGCACAAAAACCGAACAGAACCTTATGACTGCTTTTGCAGGCGAGTCTCAGGCAAGAAACAAGTACACCTACTTTGCATCTGTTGCAAAGAAAGAGGGATATGAGCAGATTGCCGCTATCTTTGAAGAAACCGCAAACAACGAAAAGGAGCACGCTAAGCTTTGGTTCAAGGCTCTTGGCGGACTTGCAGACACCGCAGGCAACCTTCTTGCAGCAGCAGAGGGCGAGAACTACGAGTGGACCGATATGTACGCTACCTTCGCTAAAGAGGCAGAGGAAGAGGGCTTCAAGGCTCTTGCAGCTCAGTTCAGAATGGTTGCAGCTATCGAGAAGGCTCACGAGGAGAGATACAGAAAGCTTCTTTCTAACGTTGAGATGCAGAAGGTATTCGAAAAGAGCGAGGTTGTTATGTGGGAATGCCGCAACTGCGGTCACCTTGTAATGGGCGCAAAGGCTCCCGGCGCTTGCCCCGTTTGCGCACATCCTCAGAGCTTCTTCGAAGTAAGAAAAGAGAACTATTAATCATAATTAAAAAGGACCGAGTCTGCTCGATTTAGCAAAAGACTCGGTCTTTTTTGCACTTTTTTAGATTTTAGAGTAGCCGAAGCTGTTGACGAGAGCGTCAATCTTCTTACCCTGACGGCAGAGAGGACACTCGTGAGAGGGATAGGATGCATAGTCACCAAGGTCGCCCGTATCAAACACCGAATTTACCGCAAAGCCCATACATTCGTGAACGGTAGCAAAGATAGAGGAAATTCCCGCAACCGTGCCTCCGTAATACTGTATAGCCTCGACTGCCGACTTTGCAGTATAGCCGGTAGTTACCGATGCCGCAAGGATAAGAACATTCTTTCCCGCAATAGCAGGGATAATATTGTCGCGGAAGATAAGCTGGCTTCCCGTAGTATGCTCGGGTGTAACGACGTAAATCGTCTGGTGGGCGTTAAGGTTTGTAAAATTGCCCTCGGTAAGGGCGTCTGCAAGACAAGTGCCGATAACCTGCGTGCCGTCAAGACAAAGCACAGTATCAACTATCGTGTTGTGGCTGTAATAGCGCACGAGAGCCTCGGCAACCGCCTTTGCCTCCGAAAGACGGGTTTTTTGGGTTGTCACATCAATGTAATAGTTAATGTGGCTGGGGTTGGTGGCAAAGTGCCCGCAGGAGACACGAAGAAAGAGGTTTGCGTTTTTTGTTTTGATTTTGTAAGTGTTGTTAGATGGCATAAAAATCCCCTTTTTCTTTATTATATCATATAAAAAACGCCCCTGTCAATTGACGGGGGCGTAGGAATTATCGGTTAATTTTCGTAAAAAATATCCAAAAAATCCGAAAAATTTGTTATTTCAGCATGGGAGCGAAGCTTTCGTAGATAGTACGGTTCTCGTCATTGGTGTTAAGGTCAACGTCCTTTGCGGAGGCAACGACCTCTTCCTCCGTCTTGCCGAGGATGGTCGCTATCCAGGCGGGGTTTTTCGCCGCATAGTTGTGAACGCACCACTCGTCGATATAATAATCTATATCTGAAAGTGAAAGTCCTGCGCTAACACCCTCATCGCTGGTTATAATATATTCAAGAATTCTTCTTTGGGTTTGCTCTGAGGTGTAGTCCGCAGAATTGTAAATCTTGATAACCGGAGCGCTCACACCGGTGGATGCGTTTGTGTGAGTCTTGATTTTATAGTTTACCGCGCCCGCAAGGATTGCGCTCTCGCTTTCCGCATAGTGGTATTCCGACTGGAGCTTTGCTCTGTTTTCTTCAATAATAGATATAAATCTGTTGTAGTCGCTGCGGTCAAGGATAGGAATAGTGCTTACGCCAAACGCACTCATCATATTTCCGAGAGTTCCCGTTGTACAGATAACCGTCGCGTTAACATCTCCCTCCTTGGTGTTGTAGATCGCAACCGGCATACCCTGGCTCGTAAAGGAGGAAGAGTTTACGGTATATGAGAAGGAACCGTCCTCGCACATAAACTTGCCCTGCTTTTCGGCGGTGGCTTCAATAAGCGCAGGCGCGTTAGCGTAGAGCTTTTCGCGGATGTCGGCAATTATAGCCGTCGCCTCGGCGTTGTTCTTATGTCTTTTAACGTTGCTTATAACGTTGCAGATAGTAAACCAGGAGTTATAAACGAAGCATACGGTAGAGCCGTAGTAATCGTCAGCCATAGTAATGGTTTTCATTGCCGTTTCGGCAGCGGCAACGGGGTAGGGCAAGGCTCTTCCAAAGCCCTCGTAAGCTGCGGAGATCTTCATAAGTCCGTTAAGTCCCTCATAGTCGGCAACGCCCTTCCATGTACCCGTAACGGGGTCGCATTTTTCGTTAAAATGCTCGATAAGCATATCAACGAGAGAGTAGTCAGCGCCTTCATTTTGAAGAACCTTATCTCTTGCCTTTATCTCGCTTACCTGCGAGGCTATCTGGTTTCCTACCCAATAGGAGTTGCCCTTTATGTTAAGGCCGTCAAGATATTCTTGGAAGGATTCCTTGTCTTCAAGGTGGGAGGGAACCGCAACGGCGGTCATAACGACCGAGGAAACCGCCTGAGGGGTGGAGGTCTCAAGGGGGGGCGTGAGCTTTGATACGGCCTTGACGGGAGTGCCGTCCCAGCTTATACCGCTACCCTTAACTCCAGTAGGAGTATCGTAGGTAGGTCTTGCGCCCAAAGACTCAAGAGTGCTGAGTCCCTTCGTCATATCTCGCGCTCTTCTCGCAAGGCTTCCGTCAACCATATCCTTGGTCCACTGGGGGTGATAGAAGTAGCCGTTAGGGTCCTGGCGCTGCTTAATGAACTTGATAATAGAGAGACGCATCCACTCGGGGAGAGCGTCCTTTATAGTAGAATAGCCGTGGGTCATTCCCGAGCTTGAAATAAAGTCGGTAGCCTGCGAGGTAGTCTCAATATCAGGCATAAGGAGGTAATAAACGCCCGAGCCGCGGGGATATTCCACCTTTTCGTTATCTCTTGCCGAGTTTGAATAGTAGAAGCCGCCCGTTGCAGGGTCAAAGAGGTTTGCAAACCAGTCAACAAGCTCGTCGGTATAAAGGTCGGAGTACATCTTCTTCAATGCATCCGCAGCCTCTTTTCCGAGCCTTTCTTCAAAGGCAGCCCAGGCAGCGTCGAGTCTTGCTCGGTCAAGCTCCGCTTGGTGCTCTGCTATATCAACGCTTGCGGCGCGGAAAACGCCCGCGTTTACGTTTATGGGAGTATCGTCTTTGACAAAGAGGTCAACAAACATATCGATTGCAAGGTTGATAACGTAGTTTTCATAGCCCGGAATATGGTCGTAAACTATGGCGATAGAGTTACCGAGAGAATAGATACCGTATCTTGCTATCATGTCGTTTTCTCTCTGCTGATTCTTGAGAGCCTCGTAGCCGAGGAGAGCCGCCTCGCGGTTACAAATTCCGATAACAAGCTCGTTGGGGCGCTCTTCGTAATTGTCGGTCATAGTGCGGCTCGGCACACCGGTAGCCATATCAACGAGATAGCAAAGAGAGCTAAGGTCGGTTGATGTGTCTGCGGTTACGATATAAACCGTCTCGCCTATATCAAAGCTGATTTCGTCATTAATATATTCGCCGGCGGGCTTTTGTGTATTGTTTTCCTGACCGCCGTTTTCGTCCTCGGCATTACCGCCCTCGTTTTCACCGTTTTCGGTATCGGCAGAGCCGTTTTCTGTGTTTTCGTTTTCGGTGTTTTGATTATTCTTTCCGCTCTCGTCACCCGATTGCACAAGTCCCGGGACGGTAACGCTTATTCCTGCGTCACAAGAGGTAAGAAGTGTGCAAACAAGAATTAACAGAGCAACAATTCTCGTTTTTTTCATATATTTATCCACCTTTCGGAAATAAATTCTAAGCCTATTGTAGCACAAGCCCTCAGCTTTGTCAATCAAAAATATTTATTAAAAAAGATTTTTATATAGACAAAAGAGCCTCTTTGTGGTAAAATACTGTTGAAAGATTATTGAAAAAAGGAGCAAAATATGGAATTTTTAGAGCTTTGCAAAAAAAGAGAGTCCTGCCGTCAGTATGACCCCGAGAGGGAAGTAGAGCCCGAAAAACTTTCTCAAATTCTCGAGTGCGCAAGGCTTTCGCCCTCTGCCTGCAACGGTCAGCCCTACCACGTAACCGTTTGTACAGCAGATAAGGCAAAGGCAGTCGCGAAGGCAACGCAGGGAATGGGAATGAACAAATTTGCCTCGGATTCGCCAACTTTAGTTGTCATTTCCGAAGAAAAATACCTAAAAACCGCAGCTCTCGGCTCTAAAGTCAAGGGCATAGATTACCGCTCGATAGATATAGGTATTCTTGCAGCCCACCTGACTCTTGCAGCGGCAGAGCTTGGGGTCGGCAGTTGTATTCTCGGCTGGCTTGACTCAAAGGATATTGAAAAGGAGCTTTCACTTTCGGGCAAGGTGCATATGGTAATCACCCTTGGTTATCCCAAGGAAGATCTTCCTCCGAGAGAGAAAAAGAGAAAGAGCTTAGAGGAGCTTGTCAGCTTTAAATAATTTTTGGTTTTGTTGAAAATTCAACATACTTTTGCCCCTTTTCGGGCTATAATTTATATAGTAAATTTAAAAGGATGAAAAAATGAAGGTTACGAACGATATAATATATGTTGGAGTGAATGACAGAGAGATTGACCTTTTCGAGGGGCAGTATATCGTCCCCGAGGGAATGTCCTACAACTCTTATGTTATAATTGATGAAAAGATTGCCGTTATGGATTCGGTAGACATCGGCTTTGGCGCAGAGTGGCTTATGAATATAGAAAAGGTCCTCTGCAAAAAGGAGCCCGACTATCTTATAGTCTCTCATATGGAGCCCGACCATTCGGCAAATATCGATGCTTTCGCTAAAAAATATCCCTCAGCCTCTATCGTTGCCTCGGCAAAGGCCTTTGCAATGATGAAAAACTTCTTCGGCACCGATTACTCGGACAGAAGAGCCGTTGTTTCTGACGGTGACAGCCTTTCGCTCGGTAAGCACACTCTCCGCTTTGCAACCGCGCCCATGGTGCATTGGCCCGAGGTTATAATGAGCTTTGAGGAGAGCGAGGGTATTCTCTTCTCGGCAGACGCCTTCGGCAAATTCGGCGCCCTTGATGCAGATGAGGAATGGGCGTGCGAGGCGCGGAGATACTATATCGGCATCGTGGGAAAATACGGCGCGCAGGTGCAGGCGGCTCTTAAAAAGCTTTCGGGCTTTGACATAAAGAAGATATGCCCCCTCCACGGACCCGTTCTTTCGGAAAATCTCGGCTATTATATAGGGCTTTACGACACCTGGTCAAGCTACCGTCCCGAGGAGGCAGGCGTTGCGGTCTGCTATGCTTCGGTTTACGGCAACACGAAAAAAGCGGCGCTCTACCTTGCGGACAAGCTTCGCGAAATGGGCGTTAGCGTAGCGGTCAGCGACCTTGCAAGATGCGATATGGCAGAGGCGGTGGAGGATGCTTTCAGATATTCCGCCCTCGTCCTTGCTTCAACCACCTATAACGGTGACGTTTTTCCGCCTATGCGCGAATTTCTTTCCAACCTTGAAGAGCGCGGATACAAAAACCGCGCGGTCGGAATTATTGAAAACGGCAGCTGGGCACCTATGGCGGCAAAGGTAATGACCGCAAGACTTTCGGAGCTTAAAAATATAACCCTCGTGGGCACGCAGGTGAAAATTCTTTCTGCTCCAAACACTGAAACCTATTTGGCGCTCGACTCGCTTGCAGCAGAGCTTTTTGAGCTTTCAAAAGTAAACTAACTAAAAAAGGAGAATCTTATGTCAAAAATTTTAACCAAAGAGAATTTTGATTCTGTAATTTCGGCTGAAAACACAGCCCTTATCGACTTTTACGCAGATTGGTGCGGTCCCTGCCGTATGCTCGCGCCCACAATAGAGGCTATTGCAGAGGAGAGAAGCGACATTCTTGTTGCAAAGGTAAATGTGGACAACTCGCCCGAGCTTGCGGTGCGCTACGGAATTTCCAGCATACCTACCGTGCTCGTTTTCAAAAACGGTGAGTTAAAATCAAAGGTTGTCGGACTTCGCTCCAAGGGACAGCTTCTTGAGGAGCTTGACGGCTGAGGCTTACAAGGTACCTAATCTTGTCAAAAAAACAAAAGGGCAGAGAAGCTAAAATGCAACTCTGCCTTTTTCTTATAGATGCTTTTTTTGGTAGCTCGGTTTTTTCTTTGGCGCGTGTGACTCCTTCATTTTCGTTGTGTGAGGAGTCTTTTTCGGAGATTTATTTTCCTCTGTGGGGATTTGCTTTTTCTCCGGTGAGTGAAGCCTTGGGAGCCCCCAAGGTTTTGCTTTTTTCTTGATTTCAGGCGTTTTTTCTTTGTTTTTTACTATAAAGCTTTCAAGAATTTCCTTTGCGGCGGCAGACCTTGCCTCCTGCTTGCTTCTGCCTCTTCCAACTGCCGATTTTCCCATAGCGCGGCACTCGATGGCGAATTCGGGAGTGTCAATGGTAGACTTTTCGGTCTCGCCAAGGTCGCGCCACTCGGGCGAGGACTTCTTTTCCTTTGCGCACATTTCCCGAAGCTTTATCTGGAAATCAACCGTGGGAGCCTTGCTGTCCTCTTCCTCCCTGACAAGGATTTCAAGGGTTGCCTTTGCCGCCTCTGCATCGGCGAGCTTTTGGTTTTTGCCCTCGCCAACACCGTAAAGCCGGTCACCGATATAGCAGGCGCGCTTAAAGCTCTTTTTGTGGTCGGGACCCGTTTCGGAAAGAGTCTTGTATACGGGCGGGGGAAGGCGGTGCTTTTTGTCAGCGCACCATTCCTGAAGCGAGTTTTTAAAGCTCTGTATAGGCGGCTCTGCCGCTCCCTGATAGGCGGAAACATCAAGCATTACAGAGACCGAGGCAATTACGGTTTTAATATTCATTCCGCAATCGATATATATAGCTCCGATAATGCTCTCGAAAAGGTCCTCCATAACCGAAGGCTCGTTTTCAACCCCGATTTTAAGGTCGCCCTCGCTCATTATAAGATATCTTTGAAGCCCCAAAACCGCCATACTCTTAGAAAGATTGCGCTTGTCGCTGAGCTTTGAGCGCAGATTTGAAAAATCGCCCTCATTCCAGTCGGTCTTGATGCCGTGAGCATAGCGTGAGGTCTTTTTTTCAAGGAGAATACTGATTATCGCGGTGGAAAGGACACTGTCGCCGAAAAACTCAAGCACCTCGCTGGATTTGAAACCCTCGCTCCTGCGCTCGTTACAGAAACTCTCGCGCGTGAATGCCTGCGTCAAAAGACTTTTGTCCTTAAAGGTGTAATTTATCTTTTTTTCAATCTCGGAAATATGGTTTTTAAATTGCATAAAAGCTTCCTTAACATTTTTATATATAAGATTTTATCATTTTTTTCTCGGTTTGTCAAGCCGTCGGAACTCACCGAGCAGGTCGCTTTTTAAACAAAATGTGCGAATATCTCACCTAAAATAAAAAAACTTTCAAAAAACTATTGACTTTTGCCTTTTATTGTGATATAATACCTAGGCACGAGTTGAGAAACTTGTATATGGCGGATTAGCTCAGTTGGCTAGAGCGTCCGGTTCATACCCGGCAGGTCGTTGGTTCAAATCCGACATCCGCTACCATATCCGCAACTTTGCGGATATACCCCGGCCCGTTGGTCAAGCGGTTAAGACACGGCCCTTTCACGGCTGTAACATGGGTTCGATTCCCGTACGGGTCACCAAACAGAACATATCCGAACTACTTCGTAAATCGAAATTGGTTCGGATTTGTTTTTTACTATAATTATTCGAATTGACACTTAAATCATCGCCGAGAGCGCCCTATAACGGCTACTCTCGGCGTTTTTTACTTCTTAATAATACAATATACAACAGTACTTTACAAAATGCGGAAGTTTTGATATAATGATAATTGATTACGTGTTAAATTAATAAAGTTATTAAAAAAGAAATGAAATTGCTAAAAATGGGTAAATAGCGACAAAGCAAAAGAATGAGGTTTTCAATATGGCAAAGAAAAAGAAACAGCAAACAACTAAGAAACCGCCTGTTGCTAAAGTCAACATTCAGGAACTTCAAAAATCCAGGGATGGTGGACAAATTGCATTGAAGGGTTACTCCTATCAGTTTCTTTATTCATGTAACTTGATTTTATCATCCGGCACTGACACAATTTTTACTCTTGAGGGAATTGAAGATATCGATACCATAAAATGCAGTGATGGAGAAAAAACAATTACACATATTCAACTCAAATACTCTACCCAGCGGCAAGATGCCAGCTTTATGGACAGTGTATTGAAAAATTATCTTGAGACATACCTGATTGATAAGAATAGGCATTTCAAATTGGTATATGATTTTTCTGTTGCTGCCGGGAACTTAAGCAAATTGCTTTCGGGAACTCTTGATAAAAACTCAAAAGAATTCTGGAAGACAAAGATTGATAACATTAAGAAAGATAAATCTTCATGGAATTGGAGCAATTTCGATTTTGAAGATTTTATTCAACGGTTATCTTTTGAAAATGTCAAAAAGGATTCTCTCGAGAAAAGCATTGAATCTTCGTTGATAAAGATTTTTGAGATTAGTACTGATAATATTTCTTTATTTGCTAACGGCATCAAATTATTGTGCTTTGATAAAATGGCAAGTCGTGGTGAAATTTCACATCAAGACATAACACAGTGTATTGAAGAAATAAAATTTGATATAAGTAAGGGTCCCCAAAATCCAGCTCACGCTTGGATTCAAAGAATTCAATTCTCTAAATCTGACAACTATTCTTCAGACTATTATGAAGGCAAAAAGGCTACACCATCCGACATTGCCAACAATTTGCCAATAATCCGTCCAACTGTCGAAAAAGAAATTGTCGATTCTATAGCCCAAAATACAATTACCATTATCAAAACATCCAGCGGTCAAGGTAAAACCACGCTGGCATTAAGAGCAATATCATTATTAACCGAAGAATATACGCCATATCAAATTACGAAATGTAACAACGATGCCGAATTAGGTCATATCATTGAGTATTTTCACATGCGTACACGAATTGGTGAAAAACCACTTATTTTACTTGATAATCTTGACGCTCATCTAAGCGAGTGGAATTTGTTAGCTCAACTTATGCAAACAGGAGTAACATACCATTATAAGCTTCTTGTAACATCTCGTGAAAACGACTGGTATAATTACGGCGGAGATATAAGCAATCTTCATCATTTGAACATTATCAAGCCAACTCTTAGTGAAAAAGAAGCAGAAAGCATATATAACGCTCTAAAAAAAGCTGAAAAGATCCACGAAGATATTGTCGATTGGAAAAAGGCATGGTCTAAAATTGCAGATCGGCAACTTCTTATTGAGTACGTATATCTTTTGACTCACGGCGAGATGATTTCTGAACGAATTTCTGCGCAGATGAAGGAAATTGGTAACGCATCGGCAGGTGGAACAAAATTTGAAATTCTAAGAAAAGTTTGTTTTGCTGATGTATGCGGAATTAAACTTGAAACCAAGTCGTTAATTAAAGAGTTAACTATCAAACCCGACTCAGACATTGGCGAAGTACTAAAAAGCTTAGCTGATGAATTCCTGGTACATATTAGTTCAGAGGGAGATTACATTGAGGGATTACATCCTGTACGTTCTCAACACATCGTCAGTCGGTTACATGAATATGTCTCTCTTGATGAAACAGCTCTTTCTATTACAAAGATCGCATCTGCTTCGGATATATCTGTTTTGTTTTCGCATTATCCCGAGTTCGATTTTGACAAGGATGTTTTTTATACTAACGTTGTTAATATGTGGCTGTCTGGACCAGACTTATCTCGTTTTGTTCAAGCAATTCGAGGTGCTTTTTCGGGAAGCGTAATGCAGTACTTCAAAACATACAAGGCGTTGTTTGATGACGCATATGAACATGGAGGATTACTCCTTGTGGCAACAGATCTTTGCCCGTTTTCGAAGTTTGAGGATTGCGAAAAGGAATTAAATACGCTTAATAAAATGGCGGAGATGATGCCAGATAACTCTAACATCCAGCATATGATCACATTACATGATTCCATCCCGAAATTCAGAACTTCAAAAACCGACATCTATTGCTTAAGCTCTG
>JAZORT010000005.1:0-7873 GCA_045656745.1 Eubacteriales bacterium
TCTTAAACGACGTTTGTACCAATATCGTTGACATCGACTACTCGGGAATAAAAATGTATGTTGGTAACTATGAGTTCTGGTACGAGTCCAGCCAGCTTATCCAGCGTATGATTAAGATGCAGAACAAGAAAAACGAGGAAAAGATTGCCGAGCTTCAAAGCTTTATTGCGCGCTTCTCGGCTAACAAGTCAAAGTCCCGTCAGGCAACATCCAGAAGAAAGCTTCTTGACAAGCTTACGGTAGAGGAGCTTCCCGCATCCTCGAGAAGATACCCCTTCATCGGCTTTGATATGGACAGAGAAGCGGGCAAGGAGATTTTGCACGTTGAGGGACTTACAAAGACCTTGAACGGCACGCCTCTCTTCAAGGACCTTTCTTTCCATGTTTTCAAGGATGATAAAATTGCAATTCTCGGTAACGAGCTTGCAACAACCGCGCTATATAACATCTTGAACGAGAAGGACACCGCCGACTCCGGCGAGTTTAAATTCGGCGTTTCTATCACAACCTCTTATTTTCCCCACGATAATACCGAGTTCTTTGAGGGACACACCGAGTCTATCCTTGACTGGATGCGCCAGTATTCAAAGGACCAGACCGAGACCTATCTGCGCGGTTTCCTCGGTAAAATGCTCTTCTCGAACGAGGCTGTATTTAAGCCCGTTAATGTTCTTTCGGGCGGTGAAAAGGTTAGATGTATGTTCTCCCGAATGATGATGTTCGGCTCTAATATGCTTATTATCGACCAGCCCACCGACCACCTGGACCTTGAGTCTATCACAGCGGTAAACAACGGAATGTCCTCCTTTAAGGGTAACATTCTTTTCTCGTCCCACGACTACGAGATACTGAACACCGTTGCCAACCGTATTATAGAAATTCTTCCTGACGGTAGCTTTATCGACCGTCCCGGCACATACGAGGAATATCTTGAATACAAAAAAGAGCGCGGAATATAAGATTGCATTTAACAAGCTTTTTTAATAAAAATGCACCTCCAATTTGGCGAGAGCCTTTTTGGGGGTGTTTTTTTGTATCTTTTGCACAAGAAAAATGCCATTTTAGCCATATTCTTTTACCCAAGAGTGTACTTACAAACGGCTTATTTTGTAGTACAATATATGTGTAAGAAAAATTCGAAAGGAGAGCGTAACAAAATAAAACCCAATCGACTCTCAAGAAAGGAACAGTAGAATATATGGCTCAAAGAAGAATGTTTAACCTAAATTTAGTAAGCTCGGACGATTTTTGTGACCTTCCGCACTCGGCTCAGACCCTTTATCTTCACTTAAATCTCTCGGCTGATGACGACGGCATTGTGGGAAACCCCGAGCGTCTTATGCGCTCGCTTAAAATACAGAAGCGCCACCTTACACTACTTATGGACAAGGGGTACATACTCCGCTTCGACTCGGGCGTTGTTGCAATACGCCATTGGTGCCTGCACAACCAAATTCGCAAGGACAGAAGAGTTAAAAGCAGATACCAAACCGAGCTTTCCAAACTAAAAATTAACAACGAGGACGCATACGACATCCTTGAAAATACTGAGGAAAACGGCATTTTATGTCAACCAAATGACGGCGAAAATGCGCCACAGTATAGTATAGTAGAGGATAGTATAGTAAAGGAAAGTATAGGAGAGGAAAGTATAGGTAAGGAAAGTGTAGATAAGGAAAGTGAAGAAAAGAACAGCTTAGAAAAGTTAAGGTCAGTTTTGGATAGTTTAGAAAAGAATAGTATAGAAAAGTCTAGGATAGAAGAGGGCGATGTCGGCAAGGGACATTTCGACTTCGAGCCTATGCCTGAGTGTATCGACAATATAAAAACCTTTGCAGAAGCTGCTGTTGCCAACATAACGCCCTTATGTAGAAAATATATGGACACTTTAAACGACAAAGACAGAGAGAAATATAATGATTTTCTTTTTAATTTAAGTGTATTTATTCTAACAAAGCACAGACGAGTAGATTATACCGACTTTGTAAGATATAACGAGGAGCGAGGCTGGATAGGACAAAACGTCGAAAGCGTTATAACTAATTTCAGAAAGTATGTTGAAATATGGGAGGCTAACGACCCCAAAGCGCACAAGCGTAGGTATTAAATACGCCATAGCAGAGCCGCAAGCCTCAATAAAGCCAACAATATATTAAGGAAGCTTTAGCCTAAAATCATCGTTAAAAGGGCATACATCAGCGGTATGGTTATTACACAAAGTGTGTGGGAAATCATTGCCATACTTGCGCCGGTTTTCGGGTTACCGCCGTATGCCTCGGGGAATACAACAGTATTAAGTCCCAGAGGAGCCGCATAGCCGATAAAGGCAAGGTAAATTACCATATCTCTTATTTCAATACCAAACGAGGAGTAAAGAATATTCTTTACAAGAATAATAGTGCCTAAGTAAACAGCGGGCAGGATAAGCAGACGATGTGCCGTTGCGATATATACCTTTTTGTTCTTCAGCATTTCAATAAAATCGAAGCGCGCAACCGTAAAGCCTGCAAGAATCATGGCAAGAGGGCCCATACAAGAGGAAAGCTTGTCAAAGGTGTCGCTGATAAAGACGGGTATATAGTCGGTAACACCTAAAAGTCCTACCGCCATACCTAAAAAGGTTGCGATAATGGTGGTGTTAAGAAGCTTTTTTAATGGGTTGGACCTTTCGCCCGAGGGGATAAGCACGCTAAGCCCCCAGGTATAGGTAAGAATGTTCATAGGAAGTGTAAAGAGCTTATATAAGAAAAGTCCCGGCTCGCCAAAGAGCGCAAGGGCAAGCGGGTCACCGAGAAAGCCGTGGTTTGCAAAGGTTAAAGCATACTGATAAACTCCGCGCTCGGGGGATTTTGTTTTTACGAAAGCTCTTGACAAAAGGATAGCTACAATAACCGCAATAATAACGAGAACGGTTGAAATAAACACGATTTGTAAATTGGCGGTAAGGTTTTCTATGGTGCAATTACGCGCCATTGTAATAAAGGAAAGAGCGGGGCAGAAAACCCAGGTTTCCATTTTTGCTATAACAACGCCTGCGCTTTCGGGCAAAATATTCGTTTTTTTAAGAATAAAGCCTATTGCCATACAGATAAAGAGCATCAGCATAGGGTTAAGGCAGGCTAAAAATGCTTTTAACATAATTAAAGTCCTCGTGTTTTAAAAAGGGAAGCGTACCGATGACCGATACGCTTCGTAAATATTTATTAGATAGAGCCTACAATGTAGGGAGCCATATCAGCTCTCTCCTGCGCAACTCTCTCAGCCTCAGCAGCCTCTTCAGCCTCTCTCTGAGCCTTTTCAGCAGCGCGTGCAGCCTCAGCAGCAGCCTTTTCCTCAGCCTCTTTAAGAGCGCGGATAGAAAGAGCAAGCTTTCTGTTCTCGTCGTCAATCTCGGTAATCTTTACGTCAACAACATCGCCAACCTTGAGTACATCAGCAGGGGAGTTGATTCTCTCGGTAGAGATTCTGGAGATGTGGATAAGACCGTCAACATCCTCGAATACCTCAGCGAATGCGCCGAAGGGCATAAGAGAAACGATTTTAGCAGAAACAACGTCGCCTTCCTTGTACTGCTGGGTAAACTTGAACCAAGAATCCATCTCCTGAGTCTTGTAACCAAGAGAAATTCTCTTCTTCTCGGTGTCAAGCTCCTTGATGAATACATCGATTTCCTGACCAACAGAAAGAACCTGAGAGGGGTGCTTAATTCTCTTCCAGGAAAGCTCGGAGTTGTGTACCATACCGTCAACACCGCCGATGTCTACGAACGCGCCGTAGTTGGTAAGGTTCTTAACGGTACCCATATAGTGCTTGCCAACCTCGAGGGTAGCCCAAACAGCAGCCTCAGCGGCAGCCTTTTCCTCAGCTACAATAGCCTTGATAGAGCCGAGCGCTCTCTTCTTGTTTACATCGAACTCGAGAAGACGAACCTTCTGAGTAGTACCAACGAGTGCAGAGAGGTCGCCGCCCTTTGCAACGCCGGTCTGAGATGCGGGAACAAATACTGTGTTGTTTGCGTAAGATACGAGAACGCCGCCCTTGATAGCAGAAACGACCTTACCCTCGATATCTTCCTTGTTCTCGAAAGCCTCTTTAAGAACAACCCAGCTGTTGTCCTTGTCAACTCTCTTCTTGGAAACGGTAGCGATACCCTTACCGTCCTCAACTCTGATTACGAAGACTTCAACCTCGTCGCCAACCTTGAACATCTCGGAGAGCTTTGCAGCAGGATCATCGGTGATCTGCTCTTTTGCAAGCACGCCGGTAAATTTCGCGCCAAGGTCGAGTTTTATCTCATTTTCACCAATGGTGAATACGGTGCCTGTAACTGTTTCTCCTGTATGTAAAGTTTTGAGTGAGCCTTCCAGCATTTGACTAAAGTTTTCCATAGTTCTAAAAACCTCCGTTATTATACCGTCGGGCGTGGAAGCACCCGCGGTTATTCCTGCGCTTTGCGCGCTGTCAGGAAAATCAGTTAATAATTCCGATGCAGATTCGATCCACCGCGTGTTAGGGCAGACCTCCTTGCAAAGCTCAAAGAGCTTATGAGTGTTAGAGCTGTCCTTTCCGCCGATAACTATCATTGCGTCCGACTTCGCGGCTAGCTCGATTGCTTCATTCTGACGATTTTCAGTGACACTACATATTGTATCAAAAATTTTCGCGTTTGTATATAGTTTTTTAAAAATTTTTTTAATTTTTATAAATTGTACTAAATTCTGTGTGGTTTGAGCGCATAAAATGGGTATTTTGCCAAGTGTATTTAGGCACTCTGCCTCCTCAGGGGAGGAAATTATCACTTTTTCCCCATAAGCATAGCTTATGATGCCCTGAGACTCGGGGTGCTTCGGGTTGCCGAAGAGTACAAAGAAGGTTTCGCCGCTAGTGTTTTCCTCGGCAATTTTGTGAATTTTCTTTACCGAGGGACAGGTCATATCAACAACCCTAAACGTGGGGTGCTGCTCTTCAAGCGCCTTCAGTCTATCCGAAACATCTCTTGTAACACCGTGCGTGCGGATAACAAGGGTTATTTGCTCATCACAGCCTTCATCAAGAATATTTTCAATCTCGGAAAGGTCTGCCGAAAAGACCGAAAGCTCCTCAAGCTCTTTTACGTAAATATCGTTGTGAATAAGCTTTCCCAGGGTGAAAATCCGCTCCTTTTCAGCCTTGTTTTTTATAAGGCTTCGAATTGTGAGGTCGGCTCTTTTAACACCGGGGCAAAAGCCTGCGTTTTTTGAAAGAGTTATATTCAAGACTTCTTTCCTCTTTTTTCATTTTTGGGAGCGGGAAGGTCGGAATAGTCTCCAAGCTCGGTGATTTTTGAGAAAATCAACTCTGTTGCCGCCTTGTATTCCGCGGTGCCTCCGTTAACGAAGCCAAGCTCACTGTTTTTAATCACCTTGCCGAAAACAACCTCGGTCTTGCGAAGAAATCTATATTTACAGCCCTTAATCTTAATGCAAACGGGCAAAACGTCACATCTCGACTGATATGCAATAAGTCCCGCGCCGTAGTGAATTGGGGTTTTTGCGGGGTCAACGCCGGGGAAGCGGTGTCCCTGAGGGAAAATAGAGAGTATTTTACCCGATTTTGCAGTATCGACCGACGCTTTTATTGCTCCGACATTTCCGCCGCTTCTATCCATTTTAATTGCGCCGAGAGCCTTGATAAGTCCTTTAAGGATAGGCACCGAGAAAAGCTCCTTTTTCGCCACAAAGCAAAGCTGTCTTTTACTGACACAGCCAATGGTTATAACATCAAGAGCCGCAATATGGTTAGAGCAGAGAACAAGTCCGCCCTCGTCGGGAATATTTTCAACGCCAACACCCTTTACACGCACAAAAAAGCGGTAAATAGGTCCGACAATAGGCTTTAAAAAGGAGTAGAGTCGGTTTTTTTGGGGCTTAGATTTTTTTTTTACGATTTTTAAGACTTCCTCGCAGGTTTGCTCCTCGGTAAGGTCGGAGTTATCAAGCAAAAGGGCGTCCTTTGCCTGAACGCAGGGTGCTACCGCGCGGGTAGAATCGTTTTTGTCACGCTCAGCCATTTCAGAAAACACCTGCTCGTAGGTCACATCGTTATTTCCTCTGGCACGAAGCTCGGCAAATCTTCTCTTAGCTCTTGCCTCGGGGGAGGCGGTGAGGAAAATCTTTACCTCAGCATCGGGGAGAATAACCGTACCGATGTCTCTACCGTCCATAATAACGCTGTTTTTCTTTGCGGTATCCCTTTGAGTATTAAGAAGAAATTCTCTGACCGCGAGGATTGCGCTGACCGCCGAAGCCGCCATAGAAACCTCGGGTGTTCTGATTTTATCACCCATATCCTCGCCGTTAAGAAGAATTATCTGCTTTCCGTCGCTGAATTTAAGCTCAAGGCTGATTTCGGAAAGGGCGCCGATAACACCCTCACTATCCTTAGGGTCGATGCCCTTGTTCAATACGAAAAGTCCGATATTTCTGTAAAGAGCGCCGGTGTCAACATAGATAATTCCAAGCTCCTTTGCAACTCTCTTTGCAACGCTGGATTTTCCCGCGCCGCCGGGGCCGTCTATTGCTATTCTAATCATTTTTTGTTTATTCCTCTCTGAAATATGTTTTCTGCCTGATATTTTGTTAGGAAATTGCAGAATTCATTCCTGCAAGATACCCGGTTGAAAATGCTATCTGAAGATTAAATCCGCCGGTATATGCGTCAACGTCAATAATTTCGCCCGCAAAATAAAGCCCGCAAACAAGCTTTGACTCCATTGTTTTAGGTGAAATTTCCTTAACCTCAATACCGCCCGAGGTGATTATAGCCTCCTCGATAGGACGAACGCCCGAAAGCTTTATTTTTAATGATTTAAGGTTTTCAAGGATGATTTTTCGCTCCTCTTTGGTTATAGTATTAACCTTTTTCCTCGGGTCAATGCCGCACCTTGCAACAAAGGGCGGTATCATCTTCGAGGGCAAAAGCTCGGAGAGCGAGTTTATAAAATCCTTGTTCGAATTCTTTGAAAAATCCGAAAGAAGCCTTGAATCAAGGGTCTTTTCGTCAAGGGCTGGCTTTAAATCTATTGAAAGAGTAAGCTCGGAAAAATCTCTGCCGATAAGGTGCGCCGAAGCCGAAAGTATCATTGGTCCCGTAACACCAAAGTGGGTAAACATCATTTCACCGAAGTCGCTGTAAAGAAGCTTCTCTTGCGAGTCGGTAACCTTGATCGCCACATTTTTAAGAGACAGGCCTTGAAGGTCGGGGCAAAGCTTATCGGGGGAGACAAGGGGAATAAGCGAGGGACGAAGCTCGGTAACCTTATGCCCGAGATTCATTGCAAGTCTGTACCCAGAGCCGTCAGAGCCGGTCAGGGGATAGGATTTACCGCCCGTTGCGATAATCACCTTATCAAAATCATAATTACCCTTTGCCGTTATTACGGTAAAGCCGTTTTCGGTTTTATTTACCCGCTTTACCTTTTCGTAAATTATATCTGCGCCCGAGCAGTAGCTCTTTAGGGCGTCAACAATAGTTTTAGCCTTATCGTTGGCAGGGAAAACACGCCTGCCGCGCTCGGTTTTAAGCTCCACGCCCAGTGACTCGAAGAAGGTCATTGTCTCTCTCGGTGAAAGGTTTGAGAGCGCGGTGTATAAAAAGCGGGGATTTTTCGGCACGTTTTCAAGAAACTCGTTAATTTCCGAGTCATTGGTAACGTTGCACCGCCCCTTGCCGGTTATACCGAGCTTTTTGCCAAGGATAGGCATACTCTCAAAGAGAGTAACCTCGGCTCCGTACTGTATAGCGCAGCCCGCCGCAATCATTCCCGCAGCACCGCCGCCGATAACGCAAACCTTGTTCTGTTTATATTCGTTATTGCTTTGCATAAACCTCATAC
>JAZORT010000006.1:0-63033 GCA_045656745.1 Eubacteriales bacterium
GCTTGATGGTGAGCCGTGTGTCTTCGTAAGCCCGGTAACGGGAGCACTCATCGAGATTGAGATCGGTGAAGATTTCGATGCGATGTTCCACTTCCTTGAGTTCTGCCGAAAGCAGAATAATCACGAACCCATCGACGACGACTTTTGCGACTACCTCGCACTTCTGATCACCAAGAGTCAGCGTCGGTGCTGTGAAGAATGTTAAACAGTGAAAATCTCCTTTCTTTTCACTTCTTTTCTTACGAGAACCGTCCAAGCAAACTGTTTGGGCGGCTCTTGTCATACATAGTCGTTTACGGCAAAACAAAGGAGGTTCATAGATATGGATAGAAAAATAAGACGCGGTGAGATTTACATTGCAGACCTTGATCCCGTTATCGGATCAGAGCAGGGCGGGGAGCGCCCCGTGTTGGTTATTCAAAATAATGTAGGAAACACACATAGTCCTACTGTGATCGTGCTTGCAATCACAAGCCGTTGCCAAAAGAAAAATCATATGCCTACCCACATTCCTATCGAAAGTAGCGATCTTTCTATGAGTTCGATTGCACTTGCAGAGCAGGTAAGGACGGTAGACAAAACAAGGCTTACTCGATATGTCGGACGAGCAAGCAAAGAGTCGATGGAAGCTGTTGACCAAGCGTTGAAGGTCAGCATGGGGGTGAGCTAATGACAGAAGAACTGAGAAATCAAATGATATATCTTGCTTCGGTTGATATGCTCCGCCGAATGTTGAGAGATAAAAAGTTCGACAAGAAGGTTCTTGATCGACTCAATCATAAGAACGCAGAAACAATGAATGTCAAGGTTGTGGAGCTGTAAAATCGCATCCTTGTTGGATTTTCAAAAATCAATAAAATTATAGTAGAAGGAGGCGAGAAAGTAATGATTACTAAAAAGAACGTCCAAATCATTCAACCAACAATCGGGCTTGAAGCAGAAAAGCTTATCAGAGTTGCGGCTTATTGCCGTGTAAGTACAGACTCAGACGACCAAGCAGATTCCTTTCTCGCCCAAGTGAAATACTATAATGACTTTTTCAAAGCGCAGAGCAATATGGTTCTCGTTGATATTTATGCCGATGAGGGCATAACGGGAACGTGTATGAACAAGCGCGATGAATTCAAGCGGCTCATCAAGGATTGCACACTTGGGCGAATAGATAGGGTTTACGTTAAGAGCGTTTCGCGTTTTGCGAGAAACTCGCTTGAGTGTCTTGAGACTATACGAAAACTGAAAGAGTGCGGTGTCAGCGTTGTTTTTGAAAACGATAACGTTGATACCAAAACGATGAACTCCGAACTCATCCTTTACGTGAAGAGTGCATTTGCTCAAAGCGAAGCACTTGCAGGCTCTCGCAGAGTGTCCACCGCGTACAGAATGAAAATGGAAAACGGAACATTCTTTACTTACAATGCTCCGTTTGGGTATCGTTTGGAAAGTCAAAGGCTTGTTATCGAACCGAGCGAAGCGGAGACCGTAAAACGAATCTTCAGCTTGTATTTAGCGGGTAATGGAATTAACACCATAGCCGCAATTATGAATAGGGAAATAGTTGCAGGTAAAACGCATTGGTCATCCACGATGATAAAGTACCTTCTCACAAATGAGAAGTATATCGGGGATAGTATGATGCAGAAAACCTACACTCCGCAGGTCTTTCCACTTCGTAATATCCCCAACAAAGGAGAGCTTGATAAATACTACGCGGAGAACACACACGCTCCTATTATAAATAAGGAAGATTTTGAAACGGTACAGCGGATTTTACAGAGCAGGGGCGAGCTGATCAAGACGCAAGCGACAAAACGATTGCTAACAAAGATGCTTGTCTGTGATGAGTGTGGTTGGTCATACAAACACAAAGTTCAGAGCAACGTTGATTATTGGATCTGCTCAAGAAAAGGAAACGCCGGGTTTGAGTGCTCGGGACCAAACATTTCCGAGCAAGCTGTGTTCGATGCTTTCATCCGAGTATATAACAAGCTTCGTTATTTTGAAAAAGAAGTCCTTGACTCCGCACTTTCGATGATGAGCGATCTGAGAACGAGATTGATTACGGAGAACGATGAAATCCGTGAGATCGACATTGAGGTTGCAAAGCTCTGTGAGCAGAACAACCGATACGAAAGATACCGTGAGAAAAAGATAATGGACGATGTTTCCTATATGGAGCAGACCGACAGATTGAAAGCGAGACTAACCCAACTGAGAAGTCGCAGGTTAAAGCTGTTGAGTGAGAATGAAAATGAGCAGATGATCGAGCAGCTTAAAATGCTCAAGGAGATCATTCAAGATTATCCAAAGGCAATAGTCGAGTTCGATGAAACACTCTTTACTTCAATCGTTAGCAAAATCAAGGTTTGTCACGATGGAACGCTGATCTTTGAATTGAAAGGTCGGCTCTTATTAAAAGAAAGAATTGAGGTGAGCAGGAAATGTGCATAAGAACAATTCCGTATGGATATGTGGTCGAAAGCGGAGCAAAGGTCATAGTTGCGGATGAAGCAACAGTTATTACCGAAGTTTTTGAACGTTACTGCTCGGGAGAAACCTTCAAGCAAATTGCCGATTCACTTACGGAACGCGCAATAAAGTTCTTTGAAAGTAATTCTTCTTGGAACAAGAACAACATCGCCCGAATGATAGACGATGCCCGGTATCTTGGGAACGAGGAATATCCCCCGATCATTTCAGCCGAGTTGTATTCAAAGGTTAAGACTTGCAGGGAAGGAAGAAGCGCAAAGAAAGCGGAACTTCCTTCCGCAGCAAAGCTCATCAAGGACAAGCTTGTATGCGGTCAATGCGGCAAGCACTTCGCGCGGAAAAGCAAATGGAAAACACGAGAGAAGTGGATATGTTCAAGTGGGTGTAAATGCTCGGTGTATCTTGACGATAAAACGATCATCGACAACATCAATTCGGTGCTCTCAAATCCCGTAATGGCAAATTTGCAGAGAAGAAACAGATCCGGCTATCATCCCGATTCTGATATTACAAGACTAACCAATGAAGTCAATCGAATGATGGAGCAGAGCAAAGTTGAGTTCAAAACGATAGCCAACTCCATATTGGAATGTGCTTCAGCAAAATTCGATTGTTGTAGCATTGGAGAGAATGACGAGCTAACACAAGTTATCTTGGAAATGTACGCAGAGTCTCAAACAGAAAAAGGACTCGACGAAGATCTGATTGCTCAAACAGTAGATGAGATCGTCGTAGACGAAAACGGAAAAATAACGCTCCGACTCAAAAGTGGAGCTGAAATCAAAGGAGATATATAAAATGAAGAAAGTTTGTATTTATTGCAGAGTAAACTCCCACGAGCAGGCAGAAGGAACTGCTGAAAGAATGGCAAAGCAGATTGAAAGATGCCGGAATGTTGCCGACTTACATAACTTCACCGTTGTTGATGAAATGAGAGATTTTTGTGGACACAGCATGGAAGAAGTGAACCGCAGACGAGCACTCAATGAGATGATTGCAAAGGCTCGTCGCGGTGAATTTAACTCTGTTGTTATTCCTTCTCTCAAGGTTCTTTCTCTTGATGCTGATATTGCCCACGTTGTATACGAGAAGATCAAAGAGACCGGGGTTGAAGTTATTTCTGCCAATGAAGGAGAAGTAAAAAATGAAGTAATAGAAATGTTAAAGGAGGCGGCGCACTATGGACGGATGTTTAGCGAGAACGATAACTAAAATTGAAGCCAACCCTCTGCTTGTCAGAGGAAAAAGTGATTTTCGCATTATGCGAGTCGCCGCTTACTGTCGTGTATCTACCGATGATGAAGATCAGCTCAACAGTTACCAAGCGCAGATCGCCTACTATACCGATGCGATTGCAAAACGCCCTAACAGCACATTTGCAGGAATATATGCTGATGAGGGCATAACGGGAACATCGACTAAAAAGAGAAAGGACTTCCTTCGCCTTATGAGAGATTGTGAGCGCGGAAAGGTTGACTACATCTTAACCAAGTCAATATCCCGTTTTGCAAGAAACACGGTCGATAGTTTGAGTTGGGTTCGTAAGCTCCGCGCGATGGGCATTGGAGTTTATTTTGAAGAACAAGCGATTGACTCTCTAAAAGCAGAAAACGAAACGCTGATCGGTCTGTTCAGCGTTATTGCACAATCCGAAAGTGAAAACATTGGTGCCAACGTAAGATGGGGTATCAGACAGAGTATGAAAAGCGGAACCTACTGTACGAATTTTTCGTGCTTTGGTTATCGCAGAGGTGATGACGGTGTTCCCGTGATCGTTCCCGAAGAAGCAGAAACGGTAAGAACAATTTTCAAGCTGTTTCTTGACGGTAAAAGTATTCATATGATATGCCGCTATCTTGCAGAGAATAACATCAAGACTTACACGGGAAAAACGGAGTGGAATCAGCGAACTGTTCGTGATCTCATAACCAACGAAAAGTACGTTGGAGATCTGCTTCTTCAAAAGTCCTATATTGAGGACACGATCTCAAAGAAAACAAGAAAGAACAACGGTGAGCTTGCTAAGTATCTCATTAGCAACAACCACCCTGCCATTGTAGATAGGGATACTTTCAATATGGCACAGGCTGAGCTTGCAGGCAGAACCAATAAGAGAAAGAAATCCGAGCTTGGGATTACCGAGCAGGGAAAGTATAGTGCAAAATATGCGCTGACCGATGTTCTTGTCTGCGGTTGTTGTGGTTCTCATTACCGCAGAACCGGAAAGAACGTAAAAGGCGAGGTTCAGCACGTTTGGCGTTGTCTCGGACGAATTGAACATCGTTGTAAAGAAGCGGTAGGCTTAGAAGAAAAGAAACTTCATTCTGCTATTTGTAGATGCCTTTCGGATATGATGGATAGCAGGAAAGAAGTCATCAATTTGTGTCGTACCAACTTGCAGTATGCACTTACGGGAGATACAAAGGTTCTTGATGCCTATGCAATCGAAAATCAGATCCGCACACACCAAGATGAAATCGACCTATTGATGGAGAAAGAAGAAACAACGCAGGGAGATCCCGAAAGATACGAAAAGGCTATTGTCGGCTTATATGAAAAAATCGGAGTCCTTCGTGAGCAACTGCGTTTGGCTAAAGAGCAAGCTGCAACAAACGAAAGCATCCAATCTGAAATCGAAAGGTTTATGAAAACGATCCAAGAGTATAGTGGAGATAGTTTTACTGAGTATGATGATACGGTTGTGAGACGTTTGGTGGAGTGCATCAAAGTTTCTCCGGACAGAACGATTGAGATCATTCTGAAAGGTGGAATCCACGGCAAAGAAAAAGTGTGAATTCTTTTTAAACATTTCAAAATTCTATTGACTTAGCTGCTTGATTGTGCTATAATCTATTTGTTAAGAAAAAGCCCTCCAAAATCGTCCGAATCGTCAAAGGTTCGAAATTGTTGGGGGGAGCCACTAAGGACCTTGTCTTGTACAAGGTTCTTTTTCTTTTACTCTGCGGGGCTCGAACTTGACAGTGACATCAGCTTAACGAGTCATAGTTTGCTACGCAAACTGACTGTTAATTTGCCGCTCGGGGGTTTATTTGCTTTTTGCGCGTCGTTCCGTGCTTTCTTATGTTACATCTCCTCGCCAGGCAATATATCGCATTCGCGATATGCACGAGTCACCGGTTCGCCCGGTTTGTGGAGCCACTAAGGACCTTGTCTTGTACAAGGTTCTTTTTCTTTTACTCTGCAGGGCTCGAACTTGACAGTGACATCAGCTTAACGAGTCATAGTTTGCTACGCAAACTGACTGTTAATTTGCCGCTCGGGGAAGAATTTGCATTTCCGCGTTGTGTAGTACAAAATTTTAGGTATATCTCCTCGCCAGGCAATATATCGCATTCGCGATATGCACGATGTCTAAGATCATATCTTGTTGTATTTGATCGAACTTGGTTTGGGGAGCCAATAAGGACCTTGTCTTGTACAAGGTTCTTTTTCTTTTACTTGGTAGGGCTCGAACTTGACAGTGACATCAGCTTAACGAGTCATAGTTCGCTACGCAAACTGACTGTTAATTTGCCGCTCGGGGAAAGCTTTGTACTTACGCGTGGTGCAGTAGAAATTTTTAGGTATATCTCCTCGCTTGGCAATATACCGCCAAGGCGGTATGCACGAGTCACGCTCGGAGCCCGATTCGGGGAGCCAGAAAAAAACACTTGCAGCAAGTGCTTTTTTCAACGAAATAAATCCCTTGCGGGATTTGTGAAATGCACTTCGTGCGTGAAATACGCTTCGCGTGTGAAATGCGCTGCGGCGCGTGAGGGGATTTATTTCATTTCACATTGCGACTATCGGGAGCAATATTTCACAATTTTTGCAAGAAAATTATTTCACGTGTGCCAACACCGAATATTTCGCTTGAAAATATAGAAAATTCGTGATATAATATATAATAATTTCAAGAAAGGCGGTGGATTTATGATAAATCGTTTCGTTATTTTCGGAGACAGCTATTCAACACACAAAGACTATATTCCCGAGGGTTATCCTCATTACTACTGCGACGAGGGGCGCGCCCCTGACCAGCCGGTAACAAAAATGACAATGGAGCAGACCTGGTGGGGTCAAATGATCGGGCTCACTAAGGCAGAGCTTGTTCTTAATGACAGCTGGTCAGGCTCCACCATTGGATACACCGGCTATGCAGGGGATTGCTCCACAAGCTCTTCCTTTATATACAGATACAGAAAGCTTTTGGAAAAGAACTTTTTTGCCGAAAATGAGGTTGACACCATTATTGTTTTCGGCGGCACTAACGACAGCTGGTCGAACGCTCCACTCGGAGAGGCGAAATATGCCGATTTTTGCGAGGGTGACCTTTACAATGTTTTGCCTGCTATCTGTTATTTTATGTCAACATTGAAAAACAATCACCCTAACGCAAGAGTGATTTTTATCGGTAACTGCGATATTAAAGATACGATTTTGAACTGCATGAAAGACGCTGCTGAGCGAATCGGCGTTCAGTATATAGAGCTTTGCGGTGTTGAGAAGATTGGGGGCCATCCCACTATTCTCGGAATGAAGCAGATATGCGACCAGATTATGGAAAAGCTTTAAGGCTTTTCAACCGCTAAAAGTTTTTAACCATAACGAAAAAAGAGCTGAGATGTCAAAACGGCATCCCGGCTCTTTTGTTTTTTATGTTGTTTTATTCTTCGTTATCGCTTTCTGCATCGTCTTTCTCGGTTTCGGAGTTGTTCTTTTTCTTTTACTTGGTAGGGCTCGAACTTGACAGTGACATCAGCTTAACGAGTCATAGTTCGCTATGCGAACTGACTGTTAATTTGCCGCTCGGGTTGTGAATATGTGCAGATTTTCGGTCATTGTGCTATTCTATAACAACATCTCCGAGCTGGCAATGTTTCATGAGTCACCGGTTGGCAGATGCTGCACATCTGCGCCCGATTTGGGGAGCCACATGAAAGCACTTACTTTGGGAGGTGCTTTTTGTTTTGTCGGTATGAGGTTGTGGGGCGGAAAATCCTATTGACAAGGTGTTTTGTTTGTGATATAATGAAGCCATTACGCAGTTTTGCTTAGGAGAATTTATGAAAATTGCAACCACAACAGAGGATTTCGGCTTCTATTGCTCATCGGACGAGGACCGCATCCGTGAGCTGCATCGCGCAGGCTTTCGCTATATAGATCTTAGTATGTACAGTTTCACTCCCGAATGCGAGTATATGCAGAAGGATTGGAGGGAGCGTGTGCTTGGCTTGAAGGAGCTTGCGGACGGGCTCGGAATGCAGTTCGTTCAGGCACATTCTCAAGGAGGAAATCCGCTTTCCGAAGATCCCGTTTACCTGGATTTTTTGATCAAGGCAACTATTCGTTCTATTGAAATTTGCGAAATGCTCGGTATAAAGAACACGGTTTTTCACAACGGTGTGAAAGAAGGACTTACCAAGGAAGAGTGGTTTGTAAAAAACAAGGCGTTTTACGAAAGACTCCTGCCGACTCTTGAGCGTTGCGGCGTTAATCTGCTATGCGAAAATTCCACGAAGGCCAATATGGGCGACCTCTATTTCATCAATACGGGAAAGGATATGCGCGAATTTATCGATTTTGTTGATCATCCATTGATACACAGCTGTTGGGATACGGGACACGCAAATTGCGGGGGAAGCCAATACGAGGATATTATGGCAATAGGCGATGAGCTGTACGCCATCCATTACAACGACAACCACGGTGAAAAGGACGAGCATCTTGCGCCCTTCCTCGGAAATATGAATCACGATGAGGTGATAAGCGCGCTGATGGATGTGAATTTCAAGGGATATTTTACTCTCGAATGCTCATCAAGCCTTGTAAGGTACGACCAATGGACGGGAGCGCGCAGAAGATTTTCGGGCGGCTCAAGGCTCGGAGAGCCTCAGCTCTTTATGCAGAGGCATATTGAAAAAATGATGTACGATACCGCGAAATGGATGCTCTCTGAGTACGGAATATTTGAAAATTGATGTAAAAACAGGAGTCGGAGATGTTTAGATTTATTCACGGATACCTGCCCGGCGTATGGGAAGCACAGGTAAAGGCGGGCCTTGTCGGTGAGGATGACGGAATTCGATTTTGTCAGAATTTGATGCTTAAAGACGAGATGAAATTCAATTCGCTTGCGGCGGTAGGCGGTGAACTATATAAGATTTTGTCCGAGAGAAAATGCGTTTTCTATATCGACCGTATGCAAGGCGGTTGCTACATAGAAGATTATCCTTACGACGAAGAATTACTTAGGACTTACAAAGAAATGCTCGGAGAAAATTTTTGGGGATTTCAAATGCACGAATGGATGTCGAATTACCGCTTTGACGTTTTCGGAAAACTGGGTGAACTATCGGAGGATGAATGGACGAAGGAGAAAATCGAAAAATATATCTATGAGAAATACCCCTATCCTTACTTGAATCTTGAGAGCATGACGGCGGAGGAAATGGCGGACTCGGGAAAGCCCTCCTGCATCGAGGAGTTCTACCGCAATATTACCGAAATTTACAAAAAACGTCAAAAATTCGGAGAGCTTATTCCTTGCGACAGCGGTTTTTTAGCCTATCCCTTTGAAATTTCTGCAGGCGCAAAAAGACTTATGCCTGAGGTGGGCGCACAAACTCCCAACGCGAGGATACAGATCTGCTACGCAAGAGGAATGACGCGCAAGGGGGGCAGAAGCTTCGGTATATATTACGAGCCTTGGGGAGGCGAGCCCTTCTCGGCATGCTGTTACCACAAGGACAAAAAGAACGAATGGGGAATCGGCGATTCGAGTGATTTTCCCTTTGAGACCCAAGGACCGAACGGCGGCAGCTCCAGATCTCTGCAAAAGAGGATATTCTTGTACGCATATCTCTGCGGAGCGGAGTTTATAAGCGAGGAATGGGGGCTTTGTAACACCTTTTATGATTGGAAGAGCTTTGAGCTTTCACCTTACGGTGAGGTGAAAAAGGAGTTTTTAAGCTTCGTACGAAAATTCACGGATATCGGTGATAAAATTACACAGATGGCGGTCGTGTTACCGAATGATTTGATGGTTCTGGATAATTTAGACAATGACTGCATGTACTGCGGATTTGAGGTTTATTCGGAAAAATTGGCAAAAATCAAGCAGGGACTCCGTGAAATTTTTACATCATCCTATCCTATGCTCGGAAATGAGCAAGATACACTTAAAAACAGCGACATACCCGACGTTATAGATATTTTGACAGAAAAAGACGGGGATATCGGCAGATATTCTCATTTGATTGATCTTACATTTGACGCAAGCTTTGCTGACAGGCACAAAAATCTATGCGACATCAAGGATATAAAGTCTGTTTTGAAAAAATCATTGCCTTGTTATGTAAAAGGAAACGCACATTGGCTCCTGAATGAGTGTAAAAGCGGCGGATACTACCTCACCCTCTTTAACCACAGCGGAATAGACAGAACGGTAGAGAAGGGCGAGACCCAATTACCTGATGCCGAAACGACAGTGACCTTGGAGCTAAAGAGGCCTTTGATTCCCGATCTCGTTTGCGGAAACGGGGCTTTGAGTTGCGGCGACAGAGTTTATAAAGTTGCTATCCCGGCGGGTGGATGGGCATTTATAAAGATAAAATAATGTGTTTTTTGTACGTGCTTGCGTTTAACGATGACGACGCTTTGCAACAAAAACAAGGGTAAGTGTAAGCGAGAAGTTTGCAAATTTGATGAAAAATGGTGGATGTTTGGATTTTAACACCATTGCTTGCGGTGCGTTTTGCGTTTTGTTATGGTGTTAGTCTTTTGAGCATTTGAATTTTTTGATTTTTGTTTTCTCAAAATCCTCAAAACACCTTTACAAACAAGATTTCAAGTGCTATAATTAATTATGCAAAATTAAGACTGTTAAGGAGCAAAAAAACTATGAAACTTATTATCAAAGACAACTATGCAGCTATGAGCGAATGGGCTGCTCAGCATATTGCTGACGCAATAAACAACCACAAGGAAAACCGCCCCTTTGTGCTCGGACTTCCTACCGGCTCTTCTCCTCTCGGCGTTTACAAGAGACTTGCTGAAATGAACAAGGCAGGCAAGGTTAGCTTCAAGAATGTTGTTACCTTTAATATGGACGAGTATGTAGGTCTTCCCAGAGAGCACGACCAGAGCTACTGGTACTTCATGCACGACAACTTCTTCAACCACATTGACATTCCTGCAGAAAACGTTAATATTCTCAACGGAATGGCAGAGGATCTTGAGGCTGAGTGTCAGCGCTATGAGGATAAGATTGCTTCCTTTGGCGGCATTGACCTCTTCCTTGGCGGCAGCGGTGTTGACGGACACATCGCTTTCAACGAGCCTTTCACCTCTCTTACCTCCAGAACGGGCGTGCGCGCTTTAACCGAGGATACTCTTATTGCTAACTCCCGCTTCTTCGATAACGATCCCAACAAGGTTCCCAAGACCGCTCTTTCTGTTGGTGTTGGTACAGTTTGCGACTCTAAGCAGGTGCTTCTTCTTATCAGCGGTCACAACAAGGCTCGCGCTCTTCGTCACTGTGTTGAGGGCGGTGTTGACCACGCTTGGACTATCAGCGCGCTCCAGCTTCACAAGGACGGCATTATCGCTTGTGACGAGGCTGCTTGCGGCGAGCTTAAAGTTGATACATACAAGTATTTTAAGGAAATTTACAAGAACGAAAAGTAATTTTCCACAGAGATTATATTGATAAAAAAGGACGGAGAAACAAAAAGTTCTCCGTCCTTTTTTGCTGCTTGATATTGAAAAAAATATGAAATAAGTAAATAATAGTTGTCAAAAATAGCGAAATTTGATGTTTTTGGCGCGAATTTTTGCTGTGATGAAAGAGTGAAAAATCAGGTTTTGTCATATCCCGTTTTGCCAAAGCGGATAAAGGAAACAACAACCGACGTGATGTTAAAGAGCTCGCAGACAACTCCGCCGATAGAATTGTAGTAAAGGTTGTTAGCTATCCAAAGGGGTGACATTATCGAGAGCTGAGCAAATCGAATAACCTTGCCGTTGCGCGTCCACATTGCCAGCGTGCCTCCGCCTTGGGCAACAAAGAGGAGCAGGGCAATCCACCACTTTTCACCAAAGAACAAGGGCGCGGCGATACAAGAGGCGGCAAAGCATACCTCCATAAGGATAAGGTAAGCGGTTTTCTTGCACCTGTTACCCAGCGAGAAAATCACACCGCGCAGTATGCTGAATGCGTTAAGGAGCATACCCGCCCACGAGGAGAGGAGAAGAAACTGCACTGTAAAGGCAACCGAGCAACCCATCTGGAAAAGAAAATAGCTCTTGTTTTTCTTGCATTGATATGAAATAAGGGCGCACGCAGTGCCCACATAGCCTATAAGCTGAACGGGGTTTAAGATGTTTTGTAAAAGCTGTGCTATCATTTTTTGCTCCGAGTTAAAATATAGATTTATTATACATCTTCTCTTTCGGTTTTGCAAGGGAAAAATGAAAAAATATTTAACAATTTCGGGGCATCCCCGCTCGAGGCTCCGGGCGGTAAAAAACGGCGTTCAGCGGCTATAAAATGCCATTCAAAAGGTGATAAAACGCAAACAATTGATTACAAAATATACACCGCTCGCGTGTAGAAAACAAGGCTTTTTCGAGACGGTGCGCATGGGTTATGAATATAATTTAATATTATTTAATAAGTTTTGTGTATAAATTTTGAACAAAAACTTGATTTTTGTCGTTTCGTGTGATATAATTGCATATAATATAAAAATAAATAACTTTTGTTATATGGAAACAGCCTTTGAAAAATCGATGCGGGGAGAATTTTATGAAATTAAAAAACATACACGGCTTCGACGATATTGATTCCTATGTTAAATATAAAATCTCCAAGTATTCGGGCATGGAGAAGAGCTTTGAGTCGCTTTTTGATTTGATGTTTGACGAGGCGGACAATATTATGGCCGAAACCTCTGACGGTTACCGCGTTACCAAAATCAGCTATGGCGAGTTTAAGTCAAGCATTCTTCGCATAGCTCCCACCGTTTCGGCGGCTCTTGCAGATGTTCCGCGGGGCGAGATGGTCGGTTTGTATATGTCAAACTGTATCGAGTGGATACAGCTGTTTTGGGCTATAATCATAACGGGATACACCCCTCTGCTTATGAATACTAAGCTCTCCGAGCAGGTGCTCTCGGATATACTTTTCGAGCATTCTGTAAAGGCGGTTATCTCTGACGGCAAGAGCTTTTCCTGCAAAACTCTGCAAAAAGAAGAGCTGACCCGCCCCTCAGAGGAGGAATATGTTCCATCGGAGTTTGGCAAAGAGGTAATTTTTATGTCCTCGGGGACTACCGAGAGCGTAAAGCTCTGCGCCTATAATGGCGAAAACTTCTTCTACCAAATCTGTGACAGCGCGAATATTATAGAAAAATGCCCTAAAATGAAGCAGCATTATGAGGGCGAGCTAAAGCAGCTTGTGCTTTTGCCCCTTTGCCATGTTTTCGGCTTTATTGCGGTGTATCTTTGGTTTGGATTTTTTGCGAGGACCTTTGTTTTCCCCCGCGACCTTGATCCCGATACCATCCGCCGCACCGCAAACAAGCATAAGGTTACTCACATTTTTGCTGTCCCCATGGTTTGGGAGGCTGTGCACAAGGCGGTTATCAAAAGGGTAAAATCCCGCGGTGAGGCAACCTTCAGGCGTTTTAACAGAGTAAGCGGCATAGTAAACAAACTCGGCAAAGCAGGCGATTTTATTGCCAAAAAACTTCTTTCCGAGGTGCGTGAGGGACTTTTCGGCGACAGTATACAATTTCTTATTACCGGCGGCAGCCATATCAGACCCGAGACCCTGCGCTTCTTTAACGGCATAGGCTATCATCTTGTTAACGGCTACGGAATGACCGAGATAGGAATTACCTCGGTTGAAAGGTCGAGCAAGAGAAAAAACGTAAACCGCGCATCTATCGGCGCACCCTTCGGATATACCGAATATTCCTTGAGCGAGGGTGGCGAGCTTCTTGTTAAGGGAAAGACCCGCGCCGCGCGGATAATCAAGGGCACGACGGAGCAGGTAACCGATTACAGCGTGTGGTTTAACACCGGCGACCTTATGCGGTGCGAGGGCGGCAGATATTATTTTGACGGCAGGGCAGACGACCTTATCGTAGGTGCTGACGGAGAAAATCTTAACCCCGTAATTGCCGAAAGGCAGCTCCAAGCTCCCGGAATAGACGCGCTTTGCATTTTTGCGGGCGGTGACGGGGCAGCTCTTATCGCTTCGGTGCCGGGCGTTTTCTCGGAGACCGAGCTCAGAGCGGTTTATGACGAATTGACCGACCGCATCGAGAGAGCAAAGCTCTCTTCTGTGGTAAAAAGAATAATTTTCACTCACGAGGCACTTCTTCGCTCGGGCGAATTTAAGCTAAACCGCCGCAAGATAGCGCAGAGGGTAGACGGCGGTGAGATACGCTTCTTTGACCCTCGCCGAATTGACGAGCATATAGCCGAGCTTTCCGACGGAATAGAGGCGGAGATAGCTGCCTGCTTTGCCGAGGCACTCAGCAGAGACGTTTCCGAAATAGGGGCGGAGTCCGACTTCTTCCGCGACCTTGAGGGAACGAGTCTTGATTATTTCACCCTTTTAAGTCTTGTGAAAAACCGCCTTGGTATAGACGCTATCGGCACAGGAGAGACAAAGCTCTCTACCGTAAGGGCGTTCGCCGACTTCGTAAAGGGCGGCGCGGGAGAAAAATAATAATCTGTTGAATTAAAAAAACGAAATTTAGTGAGGTTGTTATGGTAAGATCTTTGGACAAAAAATGGAAGGAATTCTTGTTTGCGTTTTCCGGCTTCGGACCTAATTTTCTCATGATACTGATGGGCTCATATTACTCCGATGCACTAAACCCTGCGGCTCTTGAAACGGGCGAGCAGTTTCAGGCTATAATACCCGGCGTTTGCTTTATTTTGCCGGCTCTTTTTCCCATTCTTGCTGCGCTCGGCAAGGTGTTTGACGGTCTTATAGACATTCCCTTTGCCCATATAACCGACACCCTTTCAACAAAGTGGGGCAGACGCAGACCCGCAATCGCGGTTTGCCTTGTTCCTATGATAATAAGCTTTGTGCTTTGTTGGATACCCGTCGGTGGTCAGGACGCAAAGCTCTTTAACACTATATGGGTAACCGTTTTCAGCCTTATTTTCTTTGCAACCTACACTATGTGTCTTATCGCCTTTTACGGCTCGCTCTCAACCGTTTGTACAGACGAGCCTCAGCGTCTTCGCGTTTCGGGCTATAAGTCCTTCTTCGATACTATAACCTATTGCGTGGTTTACGCTCTTGTACCCATTATTCTCTCGGGCGCAAGAATTCACATTGACACCCTTGTATTTATCTGTATTCCCTTGATGCTCACTATGGTAATTCCTCTCTTCCTCATCAAAGAGGGCGAAAAGTACGGCTACCCCGAAAACGCGGGAATGACGGCGGGCAAGATTACTATTGGCGAGAGCATAAGCCTTACCTTTAAAAACCGCATCTTCCGCCGTTGGCTTGCGGTGAACAGCTGTACCTTCTTCGGCTTGCAGATGTTCCTTGCATCTATGAACGGCCTTATTATCGGCGGCATGGGTCTTACCGGCGGACAAATGGCGCTTCTTAACACCTGCGCCTTCGGCCCCGTTCCCGTTATGCTCTATCTTTTCAACAAATCCAAGGCCCGTTACGGTCTTCGCCCCACCTATCAAAGCTGTCTTTTGATGTTTGCGGTCTCCATAATGTCCTTCTTTGTGGCATCGAGATTTATTCTCGGTGAGGGCAATATCGGCTTAAAGCTTATAATCGGCGTTATCGGCGGTGTTTGCGGAAGCTGGTCTATCGGCGCATTCTTTATGATGCCTTATCTTGCTCCTGCGCAGATTTCAAGCGTTGAAGAAAAGCTTACGGGAAAGAACCATTCGGCGATGTACTTTGCGGGCAACGCGGTGGTCAGCTCTATCGTAGGCGCGATTTCGGGAAGTTTTGTTTACGAATATATAAAGAACGTGTTCTTTGCCAGAGGCCGCGGCTTTGTTTGGGCTGAGGCGACCGCAGATATGAGCGCCTCGGAGGTTGCTTATTACTCGCTCTTCGGTACGGTAGGCGACAAGTCGCAGGTTGCGTCCGAGATATTCAATTTCGGTAACCTTATAGTGCCATTTATCGTTTGCGTCAGCTGTGTTCTCGGCTTCTTCGTGGCTTTCAAGCTGCCGAAAAACTTTACTCCCACCATTCTTGCCGAGGAATACAAGAAAATGGATCCCTCGGTGGACATCAGCCTTATCGAGAGGGAAGAGGTAAAGGAGGAGCGCGGCGAGATAATCTTCGTTCAGGTCGGTCTCTCGGTGCTTTCCGGCTTTATCTTCGGCTTTATCTGGAACAGCTTCCTTCTCAAGTCGGTAAAGGAATTTAAGCCCGCGTTTAAGACCCTGCCCGTATATCTTGCCTCCTGCTTTGTTCCCTTTGCTTCGGTTTATTTCAACCTGAAGATAAGAAAGGCTATTCTTGAAGAGGCGGAGCGCGCAGGTGCTTCGGTTTCTGTAAACCGCGCAGTCCTTATCATCACCTCGCTTATTTTCCCCATACTTCCCCTCAATGTTATTGCCCTCGCTCTTCACCAGCGCGCGGTTAATAAGATATATGCTGCAAGAGGTAACTAATGTTAACTTTTTTGTTCGGTTGGTTTGTTAAGATAACCGCCTTTATTCCCCAACTTTTGGTTTTCAGGACCAAGGTGCATTACGAGGATAAGTCGGCTCAGGACAGAAGAATAAAGGGAAATGCCATAGTCGTTTCAAATCACAACGGGCTTATGGATTTCGCTGTGCTTATGTTCGTTTTTTGGCGCCGCACCCTGCGCTGCGCCGTTGCCGAGGTAATGTATAAGAAGAATTTTCTTATGACCTTTCTTCTCAAGGGTCTGGGCTGCGTCCGCGTTGACCGCGACGACCACGATTTTTCCTTTTTAGCAAAGCTAAAGCGGATTTTGGATAAGGGCGGAGTTGTGGAAATATATCCGGAGGCAAGGCTTCCGAAAAAGGGTGAGGAGCGCCCTCTTGAATTTAAAGCGAGCTACGTTTATCTCGCCCTTGAATCCGACGCGCCCATAATTCCTATATTCAATAATTCAAAGACCTTCAGCCCCGAGCGCGAGAGGGTTATTATCGGAAAGCCCATATATGTAAAGGAGCTTTACGACAGCAGTATTTCGGAAAAGGAGAATATCGAAAAAATAAACCGCTATGTCAGAAGCAAAATCATCACCCTCGGCGGGGAGCTTGAAAAACAGCAAAACAAAAACACCCCCGTTTTATAACTTTTGTTACGATTTCGTCAAGATTACGGGAGCTCTTCCCGTACTCTTATGCATGCGCCCGAAGATTTACTGCCCGAGAGGACAAAAAAATCCGCGCGGTGCGGTGCTTATTTCCGCAAATCACAGAAGTCTTTTAGACCCGGTTATAATGCACGTGGCATTTCCTGCAAGACGCCTTCACTGTCTTGCGACGAAGGACCTTTACAACACGAAAATAAAGGCAAAATTCTTTAACCTTATGCACTGCGTTGAGGTTGATAAAGAGAATTTTTCGGTCTCCTCCTTCCACGATGTGGTAACGAGGCTTAAATGCGGCCGCGCGGTGGTTATTTTCCCCGAGGGCGGACTTAACACCGACAAAGAGGAGTCTATCCATCCGTTTAAGTGCGGCGCGGTGCTTATGGCGCACAAGGCGGCAGCCCCGATTCTCCCGGTTTACATAGTGAAGCGCGAGCACTGGTATCAAAGACAGCGCATAGTTATCGGCGAGCCTATCAACGTTGCCGAAAGGGTGGGAAGAATGCCCACCATGGAGCAGTTAAACGGGCTTACGGAGGAGCTTAGAGCCGAGGAAATGAGGCTGAGAGAATACTTTGAATCCCTGCCCATCTACGAAAAATTGAATAAAAAAGCAAACAAACATACAGAATCTAAAAAGGAATTAGGAGTTAAAGATGAACAGACGGTTTGAAAAATACACCGATCCCGAGACTTTTTCTAAGATTGTAGACTATTCGAGCGTAACCGAAATGTGGAGCCACAGCGTTGCTGAGTATCCCGACAATATTGCCATAGTTGACGGCAAGGAATACACCTATTCTGCCCTTGACGGCGAGGTTTCCGGCTTTAGAACGGTGTTTCGTAACAGAGGCGTTCAGCCCGGCTCGCTTGTTGCCATTCTTTGCCCCAATTCGCAGGGCTTTGTAAAGGCGTTTCTCGCCGCTTCAACCTACGCCCTCCCCGCAGTTCTTCTCCCCGCTCACCTTGATGCGGCAACGGTATTCGGAATTGCGTACAAGTTCGGGCTTAAAGCGATAGTGTACGACGAGTCCTTGGCAGAAAAGGTAAGCGTTGTCCGCGAGAAGCTCCCCGCCGTTGCGCTTATCGATTCCTCCGAGACCTCTGAGGAAAAAACTCCCGCTATTCCCGTTCCCTCCGCAACCCCCTGCGTTTTCATCTTCACCGGTGGAACGACCGGAAAGAGCAAGGGCGCAAGACTCAGCCACAGAGCCGTTCTTGAGGGTACTAAAAACGGCTGTTACGGCATTAAAAAGATTTTTGAGCAGAGATACCTGCTTGTTCTCCCCTTAACTCACGTTTTCGGCCTTATCCGTAACCTTATGACCTGCCTTTATACGGGCAGCGCGATGTATATTTGCCGTAATAACAAGGATATGTTCCGCGATATTGCCGTATTTAAGCCTACTATACTCGTTCTCGTTCCCGCTCTTGCGGAGATGGCGCTTAACCTCTCTCGTCAGTTTGGCAGAAATATGTTAGGCGAGGATATGAAAACTATAATTTGCGGTGCCGCACCCGTTGCGCCCTATCTTGTTAAGGAATATTCAAATCTCGGAATAGACCTTCTTCCCGGCTACGGCCTTACCGAGTCGGCAAACCTTGTTTCGGGCAACCCCGAGGCGCCGAGAAAGCCCGATTCTGTCGGACTTATCTACGGCGGAATGGAATATAAGATCGTTGACGGCGAGCTTTGGCTCAAGGGCATCAATATGATGGACGGCTATGTTACCGAGGAGGATAACGCCACCGCCTACGAGGACGGCTATTTCAAGACCGGTGACCTTGTAAGAATAGACGAAGAGGGCTTCCTTTACATAACCGGAAGAATTAAGGAGATTATCGTTCTTTCCAACGGCGAAAACGTTTCTCCCGCAGAGCTTGAGGTTAAGTTCTATGCTCTCGACGTTGTTCAGGACTGCCTCGTTTACGATATTAACGAGGAGGGCAAGGAACAGCTTGTTCTCGAGGTTCTTCCCCGTATGAGCAGTGTTAAGGCTCTGGGAATTGAGGACCTTTACGCATATCTCAAGGAAGAGGTTGCGAAGATTAACGAGACCCTTCCCGGTTACGAAAGAATCAATAAAATTATCATCAGGGACACCGACTTCGTTCGTACTCCTGCGATGAAGATTGCGAGAAATTTAAATGGCAATTGCAAGAAGTGAGATAAAAGAAAAGCTCAGCGATATTATGAAAATGGCAATGCCTGCGGGCAGTACCGATTTTGAGAGCTTTACCGAGCAGTCAAACCTTGTTACCGATGTGGGACTTTCTTCGGTCGGCGTTCTTTATATCGCTATCGCTATTGAGGAGTTTTTCGATATTCGTTTTGACGATGTTGGATTTTCCTCGTTTAAGACAATAGGCGACGTTATCGACTATATTGAGAAAAAGACCGCGTAATGAAATGGACTTATAAGGAGCCTTCGGCGGGTGATATGATCCGCGTTGCGGTGGGAAGCATCTACCACTTTGGCATTTTCGTCTCTGACGAAGAGGTTATACAGTTTGGACTTCCTCCCGCCCGCAGAGGGCTTATTGACGATGCAGACATTGAGGTCATCTCCTCAAGCATAGACGGCTTTTTAGCAGGGGGATTTCTCGAGGTTTGCGAGTTTGATAAAAAAGAAAAAAAGAAAAACCGTCCGCCCGAGCAGGTGGTAGCCTACGCGCGCTCAAAGATCGGCTCCCGCGGATATCATATCCTTTATAACAACTGCGAGCATTTCGCCAACGAGTGTGTTAGCGGAGTTCAGGTCTGCCGTCAGGCAGAGGACCTTCGTGAGCTTCTTCGAAAAATGCCTATCGTTGATGTTTATATTGCCGAGATGCCATCGGGCGAGCCTGAGGGAAAAATCGAGTGTAAACAGAGGGTGGAGGAGATCGATGCAACCGTATCGGCGGTGGCTCGGCGCGAAAAATATTTCACCTGGCAGCTCTTGTGCTACGCTCTTGAGCGCAGCCTTGGCATAAGGGGCAAAAAGCAGATTTTTTCTAAAGAAAAATGCGGCGCATGGACGGTGGAGGGAGCTGAAATTTCGCTTTCGCACTGTGGTTCGGCTATTGCCGTTGCCGTCTCGCGCGCGGCTGTGGGTGTAGACATTGAACCTGCGGACAAATCCTGCGCAGGGCTTGATAGCTCGCAGTGGCTGACCGCCGAGGAGCAAAAAAGACTCGCTGAGCTTTCGTGCGGCGAGAGGGAAGAGGAGCTTCTTAAAACCTGGACGGCAAAAGAGGCTCTCTTTAAGTCAAAAAAGCTTCAAAGCTTTCTTCCGAAAGACCAAAGCACTATATCAGAATCTTTCAAGACAGACAGCGTGACACTTGGGGGTAAAAAGTATTTTTGGTCGGTTGCTACCGCATCTCCCGACAAGGTTAGACTTTTCACTAATATTGATCCTTCAAAAATCAAATAAAGAAAAGGGGCTTTTATGTCTTTAAACAAAGGTAATAGGAGCGGTCGGTCAAAGGCACGCCGCGCCGCCGTCGTTATAGCGGCATCTCTTGCGGGAATAAGCGTTGCAACGGTTGTTTCAACCGTTTGTATCTACGACTCCTTCTTCAAAAGGTACGAGCGTCCGAATTACGAGGTTTATCCCGGGCTTTATTGCTATGACAGAGTTTCATCAACTCTCAAAAGGGAGACCTTTAAAATAAAATCGGGTAAAAACAACCTTCAGGCATACTATTACCCTGCGGAAAATTCACGCGGCCTTGCGGTGCTGACTCACGGCATTCACGCAGGCGCTGACGATTATATTCCGCTTATTGAGGCGGTGGTTAATAGGGGATATTCGGTTTTGGCTTACGATATAACCGGAAATTATTCCTCCGAGGGGGATAGTGGTGTCGGGATGTGCCAATCGCTGGTTGACCTTGATACCGTTCTCACCTATCTTTCGGGGGACTTGCGCTTTTGCCGTATGCAAAAGGTTCTTATCGGCCATAGCTGGGGCGGTTACGCCTCGGCATCCGTTTTAGCCCTGCACAGCGAGGTGCGCGCGGCGGCTCTTATAGCTCCTATGAATGACGGCACCACTATAATGGTGGAAACTGCGGAGCAGTATGCGGGCAAGGCGGTCTATGCAACAAAGCCTATCTTTGACGCATATCAAAAAATGCTTTTCGGCGATTATGTAAAATATAACGGCGTTGTGGGCATAAATTCCACAAATATACCCATTCTTATTGCCCAAGGGGATAATGACAGCATTATCGGGGCAAACACGCTCTCTATAACCGCTCACCTTGACGAGCTTACAAACCCTAATGTCCGCGTTTATTGGGGCAGCGGGGCGCAGGGCGGCCACTCAAGCATCTGGCACTCGCCTGCGGCAGAGGAATACCGCCGCGAGGTAGGGCGAAGGCTCTCTTCTCTTGAAAAACAAATGGGAAGAAGTATGACAAGCGCAGAGCTTCGTGACTTTTATTCCACCGTCGATCACCGACTTTACAGCGAGGTTAACGCCGAGCTTGTTGATCTGATAATCAGCACCTTTGACAAGGGGCTTGGGTTATAAAAATAAAAAATAAAATACAAAAGGAGATTTTGTTATGTTCTGTACAAAATGCGGAAAACAAATCGAACAGGGAACAGTTTGCAACGAATGTGCGGCAAAGAGCGCGGCAAACTCCTACAACCCCGGCGCACAGACCGGATACGCCCAGCAGGGTTATGGTCAGACTTACGGTCAGCAGACCAACGGTCAGGCTTACACCGCCGGCGCAAACTTCTATCAGCCTTATACTGCCCCCGCACAGTCCCCGGCATCGGACAAAAGCAACAAAATGCTCGGATTTGGCAAGGCTTTGACCTCTACTATTCTTTCTACCTTTGGCATTTTGTTCGCTTACGTTGCGGACATTCTGTTCCTTGCATTGGACGTTGAGGCAGCAATGATATTGAGTATTTTCACTATGCCCCTTGCAATTATTCCTCTTATCTTCGGAATCTCTTCTATCAAGGTATTTACTTCTTGCAAAAACAGTAAGTCAAAGCCCATAGCAACTCTTATTCTCGGTATAAACGGACTTGCTGTGTCAGCGGGAGCTGCTTTAATTGATATAATCGTTCTCTTCGGCGCTATGGCGTTACTTTAATAACAAGGCTTTTTAGGAGGCTTTCTCATGTTTTGTAATAAATGCGGAAGAAGAATTGATTCCGGAATATATTGCAGCGAGTGCGCGGCGGCAGAAAACAGTCAGCGTCAGCCCGCACCGACCTATCAGCAACCTATTATAATAAAGGTGGAAACGCATAACGGATATACACCTGCGGTAAAGGTCGAGGCCCCCGCGGGCTACGCACCTAATATTATCGTAGAGACCGAGACCGCACCCGCTACCGAAGCGCCCGAAAGTGCGTATACGTCAGAAAGTGTCGGTCAAGGAGTCGAAAACCAGCTTGTTTCTCTCGGCTACGTTCCGCCCGAAAAGGGTAGCAGAATGGCGGGGTTTGGCAAGGCTCTTACGGCGGTAATTCTTGCGTCGATCGGCTACGTTCTTGCGGCTTTAGGCTCGGAGCTTACCTATTATTTACCCCTCGTTGCTCTGTGGATGGAGCTGATCGCTCTGCCTTTCGGTGTTGTTCCCATGATCTTCGGCATATCGTCAATCAGACTCTTTAAGTCGAGAAAAAATACTGCCGCAAGGCCTGTTGCAACCTTTGTTCTCGGTATAATCGGGCTTTCAATGGCGGCTTACATATTGCTTACGGATCTGCTTGCGCTCTATATTATAATTGTGGGAGTTTAAGAAAAGTTGCGTAAAATGTAAATGAAAATTTACAAAAAGGCGTAAAGAAGGAGTGGAAATGAGATCAACAAACACTCTGCCCGAGGGCTATCGCGAATGCTATTCCCTCGATATGCAGAAAGAAAAGAGCAAATTGCTTCTTGTAAACGGCTTATCTTTGCTTATCGCTCTGGCAATGACCTTTCCCGCTTTGCTCCTCGTTCCGTTAAGCTCGATTTGGGGAGATGGCGGCGATTTTGGGGATTTGCGTATAAAGCTTTTAGCCCTTTTACTTTTTCTGGTGGCTTACGTGATCCTTCACGAGCTTATTCACGGCGTTGCAATGAAGATTTGCGGTACTAAAAAGGTAAAATACGGCTTTACGGGTATGTATGCCTTTGCCGGCAGTGACGATTATTACGGAAAAGGCGCGTATATCTTTATCGCTCTTGCGCCCGTAGTTCTTTGGGGAATTGTTCTTGCGGTTGCATGCGCTCTTGTTCCCACAGAGTGGTTTTGGGTCGTATATTTGGTGCAGATTTTAAACGTTTCGGGCGCTTCGGGCGACCTTTTTGTGACGCTGAAGTTCATTCGTTTTCCTGCTGATATCCTTGTAAAAGACCATGGAGTTAGCATGGAGGTTTATTCCAAGGCAGAGGCAAAAACCGAATAAAATGTATACAATTGTTGGCAAAACTGCCAAAATTTAGGCAAAACAACATCTTTGCGGAGACTTTCGGGTCTCCGTTTTCTTTTTGCATATAATGATAAAGAGGGCTTTGAGGAAAGCGCCGTTGTCGTTTTTGAAGAGGATGAGGGGTTCGTTTTGCAGGAAGAGACGGAGATTTTTCGTTTTGCAAGAGGGAAGAGGATTTTTCGTTTTGCAAGAGGGAAGAGGAAAAAGGATTTTTTCGCTTTTTGAAAAAAGCTCGCAAAAACTTTAATATGGGGGAATGAGAGGTTTTATATACTAAAAATTGTCACCCCGAAAGCAACCGATGACGATATATGTTCGCTCTTCGAAATTTGCACGCTCAAACCTGTCGTCGTGAAACGCCTTGCACGCTCAAGTCTGTCATCCCGAAAGAAATACCGCCACCCGAAGACGCAGAGCTTTACTGAGGGATCTCCCTCTTGGAGCCTTACGTCTTTTAGACTTCGGCAAGTGGGATTGTAGGGAACGACGTCTCAGGCGGTCTGCGGAGATGTTAACGAAAATCTATCCTTGCCAAGGTCTAGACCGATTGAGGTTCGGGGTAGGAGATTCCTCGCTCCACGCTCTGCGTCCTCGAATATCGTGCCTACCGCTCGGAATGACACGAAAAGCCTTCCCCCTGAGGTAGCAAAGCGGCAGAACGGTAGTGAATTGCGTTAATAACGCAAGAGCCGTTCTGTGACCGAGCCGCAGCGAGACAGGTGGCTCCGCGAAGCGGTGATGAGGTGGACGTTATGATACACTCTTCTACACCTCATCCGTCACCTGCGGTGCCACCTTCCCCTCCGATCAAAAGGGGAAGGCTTTTTCGGCGGTACCAGGGCACTGCCCTGCGGTATACACCCGTCTTTTATCCGCTGTTTTTTTGCAAATCGCAGGGGGCGGCTTTGAGAAACGCTCGGCTTGGTTGCAAGGGGCGCGATTTCTTTCTTTTTCGCTGAAAAGTGACGGCGAAATGCGGGAAAAGTTCTCTACATTCTACACAAAATCGCGTTAATTTAATAAATTTTAAGAATATTTTTAATCATTTTCTAAAATTTGTATTGACAAATTGTTTATGTTGTGATATTATAGATGTGCTAATTTTAGCATCTTAATTTTTTATTGTTACTTAAAATTACTTTATTTTAAGGATTTAATATAAATAAAAAAATAAATTTAGTTACTTTAGAAAGGACTAGAAAACAATGAAAAACAGAATCACAGGATTTGGTCGCAAATTCACATCTGTTGCGGTGTTGCTCTGCTTGCTCTTCAGCATCGTTGCTCCTACCGTAATTGCTGCGGATCTTGACCTCTCACCGAAGTCTGAAACGGTTGAACCCGGCTCTAAGGGCGATCTCAACTATGTTTCTATCGGTGACTCAATGGCTAACGGTTATGGCTTTGAGGGTTATGAGCAGAACAACCACGCAAACCAGGCTGAACGCGAAGCTTACGATTTGCTTGCGGGCAAGGGTGTGTACGGCGCAGGTGCTTATCCCCTTCAGTTTGAGGATTACCTCACTGAGCAGGGCTATAACGTAAAGCACACTAAGCTTGCTACCTCCGCAATGCTTCCCGAGGACTTCCTTTACTTCCTTGGCAAGCGCGCTGAGATTGACGATGGTTGGCACGGCGTTAAGGATTACATAGGCTCCGCTTCTGATGCAGAGGTGTCCAAGTACATCCAGAAGGCTGTTAAGGAAGCAGACATTATGACCATCGGTCTTGGTAATGCTGCATTCGGCGCATTCCTTCTTGACAGAGTGACCAGCGCTCTCGGTGTGTTCGGTGCTTCTCTCGAGGGCGATCCCGAGCTTAACCTTGAATACGCTCTTGAGTTCCTTGACGAAGAATATACCGACGATGTTATTGCGTTTGTTGACGAGTTTATGGCAACTCTCGACCTTGAAGCTATCGCAGAGATGCTTGGCGCAAAGTACGAGACCGTTATTGACATTCTCGAGTACACCGTTGCAAGCTTCATCGTTAACTACAAGCTCGTTATTGAGACCATCCTTGAGATGAATCCCGACGTTGAGATCGTGTTCGTTGGTCTCCTTAACACCATCTACGGCGTTGAGGTTGACACCGGTGCGGAAGAAAACTTCCCGCTCGGCGACGTGATGGACGAGATGTTCGGCATGCTTAACGATTACATTCGCATGATCCCCACTCTCGTTAAGGCTGATAAGAAGTATCCCGAAGCAACCTTCAAGTTCGCTGAGCAGCCTGAACCCAAGTTCATCTGCCAGGTATTTGACGACCTTAAGGATAACAACTGGGAAAACATCGACAACGGCAGACTTTCCGGTAAGATCGTTCGTGAGAGAAACATCAAGGCATACAATGACGCTCTTCGTCCTATGCTCAGCCTTGCGTTTGCTGGTTTGCTTGGAGCAGAGCTTCCCGAGATCAATCTTGCGATGGTTCAGGACCTTGATAGCGCAGCTCCCAACTACTCTTGGGTAACCACTCCCGACCCCACTCTCTATGTAGTTTCTACCAACATCTATCTTGCTTTCGAGGATGCTGTTGCAGAGTGCGCTGACGAGAGAGTTCTTACTCTTGACGGTCTTGTTGCTATTATGACAGACATTATGTCTGCGTTTAGCGGCTATGTACCCGATATGGATAATCTTCGCGGAAGCCTTGCAGATTATCTCTGCGGACGCACCGGAAATGAAAATATCCGCGGTATGGTTAAGATCTACGCGCTCTTCAAGGTTGGTAACGGTATGTCCGTTCACCCCACTCCCGCAGGTCACGACGATATCTTCGCAACCTTAAAGGAGGTTTACGAGGGCGAGGCTCTTGAGTACGACAAGAAGCTTTGCGCTCTTAGAGACGTTTACTTCTACCTTGAAAACAACGGTTACCTTACCGTTGCGCAGGCTCTTACAATCTTTGCAGGCGCTGCTGACATGGATACATACGCTCTTCTCGACGCTGTTTACAACCAGGTTCTTAAGACCAACGTAACCGACGACGCAGAGAGACTTGAAGTAATCGGCAACGTTTACGCTATTCTCAAGGGTGATGTGCTCGGTGCATACTCTCCCGCTCTTGATGCAGTTGGTAACATCTATGCAGCACTTAAGGCAGACGGTCTTATTACCGAGAAGCAGGCGTTTGCTGTTGTGGACTTCGTTTACGAATGCATCATCGACGGTTCTGTAGCTGAAGACATTGTTTCTATCATTAAATTTATATACTATACTCTCTTCTTCACCGAAGCAGAAGTTGCAAGCGCGGGCGTTGAATTCTCCCTTTGCGCTTTCGAGATGCCTAACATCGACGAGCTTCAGTCTATCGGTGCCGGCGAGAAGATCGCAATTCTTAACACCGTATTTGCAGAGCTTAAGGACAGCGGTTACGTAACCGAGGATTCCACCTTTGCTCCTATGGTTGAGCTTTACGAGAACCTTGCAGCAAACGGTGACATTTCCGACGAGGCTCTTGCAGCGGTTATCGACATCGCAATCGAGACCGTAATCGAGAAGGAAGAGGCTGCGTTTGACAATGTTGCTGACCTCGGCTTCGAGATCATCGAGAAGGTTTCTAACAGTGACGAGATCCCTGCTGCGGCAAAGGAGATCGTTTCTAAGGAGCTTTACGATACAGTTAACAAAATGGACATCACCGGTAACGGCGAGTCCGTTATCCCCGGCGAGGTTCAGTGCATAATCGACAGACTTTACGAAAAGGATCTTCTTACCTATACTCAGGTAATGCAGATCGTTTCAAAGCTTCGTCCCCTTATGTCCGGCGAGGAAATTGACGCTGCTGTTGCTCTTGCAGTAGTTGAGGATATCGCAAACGTTGTATTCAACAGCGAGGGTATCACCACTCAGGACAGAATTCTTATCGTTCTTAACTCTTACACCGCACTCAAGAATGCGGGTTACGTTACCGACGAGCAGCTTGTAGAGTTCATCACCGATTACTACTACGTTGCACTCGTTGTTGGTTTCGTTTACGCTTACGAAGAGGGCTACGTTGACGTAGCAATCGAGGCTCTTGACGATGCAACCGTTGCAATCGAGAACTTTGATATCGACTCTCTTGAGCTTAGCGATGAGCTTAAGGCTGCTGTTGAGGCAGAGCTTGACGCTATCGTTAATATAATTAATAAGGTAGTATACGCTGCTGACGAAGCAGGAAATATCATTGATAGCGTTATGGCAGGCGAGCTTCCCGAGGAAGAGATCGCAGAGCTTGTTGACCTTATCATGAGCTTCGAGGCTGACGTAACTCTCCACATTGAAAACATTAAGAACATTGCAGGTATCATGAACAGCGAGTCCTTCGCTGCTATTGAGGACATTTTGAAGAATGACCTTATCCCCGAGATCGAAGCACTTCGTGCAGACATCGAGGAAAACGGCCTTGAGTACCTCAAGGAGGCTCTTAAGGAGTACGGCCCCGCAATCGGCGCAGCTGCTTGGGACGCTATCCTTGCAACTCCCGAAGCAGTTAAGTCCTTCGTTAACTTTGTTAATACCTACGGCGTATACGTTGTTAACTTCTTCGAGGAGTACGGCGTTGAGTTCGTAACCATCTTTGGTAACATTGCAGTAGAATACGGCTTCGACGTTCTTGGCGCTATCATCGACCAGGGCGAGGAAGGCCTTGTAGCACTCAAGGATCTCATTTGGGAGCTTGGTGCTGAAGCTTATGACTTCATCTGGATCTATGCAGACGCTCTCGACCTTACACACGAGGCCGCATCGGCTATATTTGAGGCAATCTCGTGCATTGAGCAGCAGATCACCTACCTTGAAGGTCAGCTTGTAATTCTCGAGGGCGAGCTTGCAAAGCTTGAAGCACAGCTCTACGAGGCACTTGAGGACATCGAAGACGAGCTTAGGGCTAAGATTGCTGAGATCGAAGCTGCTATCGCAGAGATTAAGGCAGTTCTTGCTGAACTTTACGCTCAGCTCGAGGAGCTTTACAACGAAATCAAGGCTCTCGTTCTTGAGATTGCAGACATCGTTAATGCATTCATCGACCTTGCAAAGGCATTCGTTTCTCAGAGCTACGACGCTATCAAGGACGCTCTTGAGAACCTTGCAGATGAATTCATGGATCTTCTTGACAGATTCTTGTCTTCCGACAGCATCCTTAACATTCTTAATGCAATTGCTGATAAGCTTGCTGCAATTTCCGAGTTCATTTCCGAAAAGCTTGCTGAGATTGCAAATGCACTTCGCGATCTCCAGATTCTCATCACTGAAACAATCAAGCAGGCTATTGAAGACCTTAAGAATGCAATAGACGAATTCGTTGCAGATCTTGAGGAAAAGCTTCTCGCTCTTGAAGCACAGATCAAGAAGCAGCTTGAGGCTCTCAGAAATCATATCGAAGAGAAGCTTCTTATCATCTCCATTGAGATTATGAACGCCGTACGTAATCTTAAGATAGCTATCGAAGAGGCTGTGGCTAAGGCCGAGGCTCTTCAGGCGGCAGTTATTGAGCTTATCAACAACGCATTCAACGCTGACTACGTATTCGATCGTGGCAATAGCCACTACGTTGCACTCGGCGACGCTTCCGCGGCAGAGGGTGTTACCTCTTACGTTGAGCTTATCGCTGATTACTTCAACATGAATGCAAATCACTACACCGACCTTACCGGTGTAAGCCTTGGCTTCACTCTCGAGGAAGCTCTTGAGGTTCTTGGTGATTACGATTCCGTAATTTCTAAGGCAGACCTTATTACCTTCAACTATAACAACACCGCAGTTTACGAGTACGTAATGAGACAGGCGTTCTCCAACACCACCGACTGGTCTGAGATCGTTGGCGAAGAGTTCGCAGCTCAGATCGACGAGCTTCTCGCTCTTGCTACCGAGGAAGTTGCAAAGCTTCTTGAGGACAATATGGATAAGCTTGGCGACCTTGGCGCTCTTACCGATCTCGTTACTCCCGAGGTTATCGTTAACATCGTTGAGGCTTATGCTTACGCATACGTTGCTCGTATCGTAACTCTCCACAAGATTGTTGCAGAGCTTCACAACGTTGCTCCCGAGGCTCTCGTTGTTATCGTTGGCGCATTCAACGACTTTGAGGGCGTTGAGTTTGAGGTTGAGGGCGTTACCATCGAGCTTGGCAAGTATCTCAACATTGTAACCGAGGCTGTAAATGCAAGCGCATTCTTCTGCGCACTCTTCAATGAGAACACCATCTTCGTTCCCGTTGGAAGCGTTGAGACCAAGCTTGTTTACGATGCAGAGAGCGAGCTTTCCGTTCTTGAGTACGCTATCGCAGCTCTTACCTCTCCCGCTCTTCTTCTTCCTTCCGATAACGGCAACGCTACTATTGCAAACGCTATCCTTGCTGCTCTTAACATTGGATACGCTGAGCACGTTCACGTTTACGATAACAGATGTGACGATACCTGTAACACCTGTGGCGACAAGAGATATGCTGTTCACACCTACTCCAACGCTTGTGATGCTACTTGTAACATCTGTGGCTATGAGAGAGACGATGCAGCAGCTCACGTTTACGACGCAGACTGTGACGATACTTGTAACGTCTGTGGCGAGACCAGAATTGCAGCAGCTCACACCTTCGGCAGCTGGAAGACCGACCGCGAAGCTACCTACAATGTAATGGGTAGAAAGTCTCGTGCATGTACCAAGTGTGGTTACACCGAGTACGAGCGCATTCCCGTTCTTGTTGCCGGTGATGCTAGCGCTGACGGCGTTTCTGCAGGCGTTGTAGTTGCAATCACTATTCCTTCTGTACTTGCTCTCCTTGCAGGCGGCTTCTCCGCTTACTGGGTAGGCTACAAGAAGAAGACCTTCAAGGAGCTTGGCGCAATTCTTAAGAAATTCGCTCTTGCTTTCAAGAAGTAATTAAAAAATTAACTCCCTAAAGGGAGAAAAAGACCGCTCATTTCGGGCGGTCTTTTTTACGCCGCGCGAGGTCACGAGGCGTGAGTAGAACACCCCCTACGGTGCAACCTTGCAAGTCCGTCGTGCCGTTCCAAGCGATATAAAGATGCTCGTAGCCTTTGCCTTTGTGCTATACAATTCGAGCATACGTATCGTGTCATTCCGAGCGGTAGACACAATATTCGAGGACGCAAAGCGTGGAGCGAGGAATCTCCTGCTCGGAGCCTCTTTCGGCTTAGGCTTTTGCAAGGATAGATTTCGTTAGCATCCCTGCGGACCGCCGAAGACGTCGGTCCCTACAATCCCACTTGCCAGAGTCTGCGCCGCTGAAGGCTCCGAGCAGGAGATCCCTCAGGAAGTGTTTTCGTCTTCGTCCTTAGTCCGCGATTTCGGGATGACAAATTTTAGTGTACAAAGCCTCTCGTTCACCCCCATATTAAAGTTTTTGCGAGCTTTTTTCAAAAAGCGAAAAAACCCTCGTTCCTCGTCACCTTCCTCTCCGATCAAAAGGGGAAGGCTTGTTTCGTGTCATTCCGAGCGGTAGGCAGGATATTCGGGGACGCAAAGCGAAGCACGAGGGGTGGCGGGGCAAAAAAAGCAAAAAAACGCTTTTGCGCTTTTCTTTTCCTTCTTAAATTATTGACTAAATCGGCTTTTTGTGCTAAAATAAACAAAAACAAATTTTACGGCGGTGCTTATGGAGAGAAGGAATTTTTGGGATGTTATCGTTGTTGGCGGAGGTGTTGCGGGCTGTATGGCAGGCTTTGCTGCGGCGAGGCTTGGCGCGCGGACGCTTATCGTTGAAAAATACGGTTTCCTTGGCGGTTCGCTGACCAATGCGGGCGTTGGACCTATGATGACCTTCCACGCGGGAGCGCGCCAGGTTGTTAACGGATTGCCTCAGGAAATGGTCGGCCGACTTATAAAAAAGAATGCTTCCTGCGGTCACATTGAGGACACTACGGGCTATGCCTCCTCGGTAACCCCCTTTGATGCAGAAGCGATGAAGCTTGTGCTTGACGAGATGGCGGAGGAGTGCGGTGCAGAGGTGCTCTTCCACGCGACCCTTACGGGAGTTGAAAAAACAGAGGGCTCTATTACCGCGGTAAAGGTGCAGACGAGGGGCGGCGAGATGACGCTGCGCGGCAGGGTGTTTGTTGACGCTTCGGCAGACGGGGCGCTTTCCTTTGAGGCGGGAGCCGAGACTCTTCTCGGGCGCGAGGCTGACGGACTTTGCCAGCCGATGACGGCAAACATGAAGGTTTCGGGAGTTGACATTGAGAGGCTGAAGGCTGAGATTAGGGCAAACCCCGAAAACTTTAACGTGCGCGACCTTGGCTCGCTTGACAGAGCGCCGAGGCTCTCTATGGCGGGATTTTACAAGGAGTTTAACAAGGCGAAGGCGGAGGGGCTTCTTTCTACCGAGCGCGAGGACGTTCTTCTTTTCGAAACGGCAAACAAGGGCGAGGTTATCGTTAACACTACCCGAGTAATAAAGCTTAACCCCACCGACCCTTGGGACCTCTCGAGGGCGGAGCGCGAGGGCAGACGCCAGGCGGCGGAGCTTATTAGATTTTTCAGAAAGTCCTGCGCGGGCTTTGAGAATGCGGTGCTTATCTCTACGGGCACTCAAATCGGCGTTAGAGAGTCCAGGCGTGTTGCGGGCGAATATATGCTGACGGCGGAGGACCTTCTTTCTTCAAGGCACTTTGAGGATACGGTGGCCCTTGGCGGTTATCCCATAGATATTCACAATCCTACGGGTGCTAAAACCGCGACAACTCACCTAAAGCCGGGTCAATTTTACTATATTCCCTACCGCTCCCTTGTGGTAAAGGATTTTGCAAACCTTTTGGTTGCGGGCAGATGTCTTTCGGCAACCCACGAGGCGGGGGCGGCAATAAGAGTAACCCCAATTGCTATGGCTACGGGTCAGGCAGCAGGCGCGGCGGCGGCTCTTTCGGCAAAGGCAGACGCGCCCTGCAGGGCTCTGATGTATGAGGAGCTGAAGGCTGCGCTCTGCTCCCTCGGAGCAACGGTGGAGTAATCTTGTTTGCATTTTAGCCACCTTTAAGGGAAGCTTTAACCCTTATTTTAAGAGTTCTTCGGGGGTTGGAGGGGAAATTTTTGCAAAAAGTCCCCCTCGGAATTCGCTGAAACCGAAAATATGAAAAAAATTTAAACAAATTTCAGCAAACCCCTTGAAAAATGCCGAAAGATGGTGTATAATGCTGAACATAAAACTTAATATTCCGGTTGAAGCGTTCGGGAGATTGCTTTTTTAAGCATCCGAAGGAGTACACTCTCAGGTACCCAGAAATGGGTGGGACCGTGCGCAGACGGAACTTTGGAGAATCTCATTAAATTGAGTGCCGAAGGTGCAAAGCGCAAGCGCCAAATCTCTCAGGCAAAAGGACAAAGTTTATTTATCAGCTTTTTTCTTATTGTTTTTGTATTTTTTGCGGACTGCGTTTTTGCAGTCCGCTTTTTATTTTGTTTTATTAAATTTATATTTTTCATGGAGGCAAAAATGGAAAAATTTTTAGCAAAAGTTGCCGAAATTAACGGCAGCATCAACGGCGTTGTGTGGGGCATATTTGGTCTTGCTCTTCTTATCGGTACGGGCATTATCGTTACACTCGCAACGAAGGCTTTTCAGGTTTCGCGCCTGAAGCTCTGGTGGAAAAACACCATCGGCAGCCTGTTCACCAAAAACGTAATGAAGCACCGCAAGGAAAAGGGCGTTATCTCTCCCTTCCAGGCTCTCTGTACGGCTCTTGCCGCAACTGTTGGTACCGGTAACATTGCCGGTGTTGCGGCGGCTATCTGTATCGGCGGTGCGGGTGCAGTATTCTGGATGTGGGTTGCGGCTTTCTTCGGAATGATGACAAACTACGCAGAAAACGTTCTCGGTATCTATTTCAGACGCAAAAACAGCGAGGGCGAGTGGTCAGGCGGTGCAATGTACTACCTGCAGGACGGTATGGGCAGCTATTCTTACAAGGACAAGCACGGTGAGGCAACTCTTAAAAAGCCCGGTCGAATTCTCGCGATTCTCTTCTGTATCTTTACGATGCTCGCATCCTTCGGTATCGGTTCGATGGGTCAGGTAAACAAGATCGTTGCTAACGTTTCGGCTGCCTTTGACATTGAGGCGCTCTCCGGCGTTACCGTTTTGGGCGGAATTTCTCTTTATAACGTTCTTTTGGGCGTTCTTATCATGATCCTCACCGCGGTTATAACCCTTGGAGGTGTTAAGAGAATCGCAAACGTTGCCGAAAAGGTCGTTCCCTTTATGGTCGTTCTCTTCGTTGCGGGAAGCTTGGTTATCATCGGAGTAAACTACAAGGCTATCCTTCCCGCTTTCGGCGCTATTTTTGCTAACGCATTTGCTCCCGAGGCATTCGTTGGCGGCGGTGTCGGCGGCGTTATCGTTGCTATGACTCAAGGCTTCAAGCGCGGAGTATTCTCTAACGAGGCAGGTCTTGGCTCTTCGGTTATGGTTCACTCCAACTCTTCGGTAAAAGAGCCTGTTAAGCAGGGTATGTGGGGTATCTTCGAGGTGTTTGCGGACACTATGATAGTTTGTACTATGACCGCTCTCGTCGTTCTTACCTCGGGCGTTCACGATTACACTAAGGCTGCCGTCGAGGGAGCCGACGCAACGCTCGTCAGCGACGCGTTTAACAGCGTTTTCAGCTGGGGCGATATTGGTGCTAAATTCGTTGCGATCGCAATGTTCCTCTTCGCTTTCACAACCGTTCTCGGCTGGTCCCACTACGGTTCTAAGGCTTGGGAATACCTCTTCGGTGCAAAGACCACCGTTGTTTTCCGCATTATTCACGTTTGTACCATCATCTTCGGTGCAGTTCTCACCTCTTCTCTCGCTTGGGACATTTCCGACACCTTCAACGGTCTTATGATGATCCCCAACCTTATCGGCGTGCTCTTCATGATTCCTCTGGTCGTTAAGATCACGAAAAACTACATCGACCGTAAGGTAAGAAAGCTTGACGTTAAGCCTATACTTTCCTACGACGAAAAAATTCAAGCCGAGCAGGAAATCGATCTTGACGAGGAATAATAATTCTTCCATAATACAAAAATAGGCTGCTTCATTTAGGCGCAACCGAAAAAAGAGCGAGTTTACCACAACACACGGTAAGCTCGCTCTTAAAATTTTGCTATTTTGTTTTTATAAGGTTGAAATTCTGCGAATTCCTCTTTTTTATCTCGGATTTTACAAAAAATACTAATTTATCTGAATTCTTAATGACTCAGCACCAAATACACCAAGAATAGATTGTTTGGAGCTATATCTCGTCAATTTTGATAAGATTCGTGTGTCCCGAATGACCGGTCGTATCTCCGCCCGTAATAACTATCCTATCGCCTGCGTTTAACGAAAGTTCCGATACGGCAATTTTTTTAGCTGTGTAAAAAAGAACGTCCGTTGAAGTGAATTTTTCGCACATTGCAGGAATTACACCCCAAGACATCGCAAGCTTTCGCCACGTGTTTTCGTTAGTCGTAAGACCGATGATGGGTACGGGAGAGCGGAATCTCGAAACCATTCTCGCGGTCATTCCCGAAAGCGAGCAGGCGACTATTGCCTTTGCTTCAATGTCGATTGCCATACCGCAGGTGGAATGGGAGATTGCGTCCGTCATATTTCGAATTTGGAAATCCGATTCAGAGAAGCGCTTTTTATAATTTATGTTAGCCTCTGTGGTTTCGGCTATTTTCGCCATCGTTTCAACCGCTCTTATAGGATATTTTCCGGCGGCGGTCTCTCCCGATAGCATTATTGCACTGGTTCCGTCGTATACCGCGTTGGCAATGTCGGAAATCTCTGCTCTTGTGGGACGGGAATTAGAAATCATTGATTCAAGCATTTCGGTCGCGGTAATAACACGCTTTCCGAGCATACGGCATTTCGTTATCAGCTTTTTTTGAATAGCGGGAAGATGCTCAAAGGGAATCTCAACGCCCATATCGCCTCTTGCAATCATTATTCCGTCGCACAGACGGCAGATTTCTTCAATATTATCAACTCCCGATTGATTCTCTATTTTTGCAATCAGCTCTACCCCATCAGCGCCGATCTTGCTCATATAGCTGCGAACGTCAATAAGATCCTGCGCGCAGGAAACGAAGGAGCAAGCAATATAATCCACACCGTTCTCCACTCCGAACTTTATATCCTTTTTATCCTGTTCAGACAGATACGGCTGCTTCATAACCTTTCCGGGAAAGCTCATACTTTTTCGGTCGGAAAGCTCCCCGCCAACGATAACCTTGCATTCAATATTCGTCCCCTCTATTTTGTCAACGAGGAAGGAAAGGAGTCCGTTATTAAGAAGAACCGTATCGCCTGCTGAAAGTTCCTCGGTAAGCTTTGGATAGCTTACGGAAACCCTTTCTCGGTTTCCGACGACGTCGTCGGTTGTAAAGGTAAATCGGTCACCGTCGGACAGATTAATTTTTCCGCCTTCGAAGGTCTTTATTCTAAATTCGGGTCCTTTTGTATCAAGCATAATCGCAATCGGAAGTCCGAGCTCACGGCGAACCTCTTTTACAAGGTCTATTTTCCTCTGGTGATCTGCATGGGTATTGTGTGAAAAATTCAGTCTTGCAACGTTCATTCCCGCAAGACAAAGACCGGTGATGATTTCCTTCGTTTCGCTTGCAGGTCCAAGTGTACAAACGATTTTTGTTTTACGCATAAATATTATCCTCTTAATTTTCTTTTTCCGAGCCTATGGGGTTGACTATACTGAAGCCGATGTTTATCAGGTGGTCGGCAACTCTCTCAAGGCCTGATATTGCAGAGGAATAATAGGGGCTTACTTCAAGGGTACAATGACCCTCGGCAAGGCGGGAGAAGTGGCTTGCGGTAAGCTCCCTTTTCATATCGTCCACTCTGTCCTCAAGCAGAGCGAGCTCGCGGAGCTTTTCCTTATTAAGGTGCTCAAAGATGTCCTTTGAGATTTCAAGCATTTGAAGAACTTTTTCGCGCATTTTGCCGAGCTCTGCGTTTCCTTTCTCGGAAAAATCGAGCTTTTTCGCTCTCATTTCTACGCCTATTTCATAGAAGTTTTCGGCGTGGTCGCCTATGCGCTCAAGGTCGTTTAAAACGTGGAAGTAGGTGCCTATTTCCCTCTCGTCGCTGCCCGAGGTGTTTGCCGAAAGCTTTATTAAAAACTCGGTCAGGGCGCTGTTGGTAAAGTCTATTGTTGCTTCGTTTTCGATTATGCGCTTTCCACCGTCGAGGGGCTCCTTTTCCATAGCTATAAAGGAAAGGGAGATGTTTTCCTCAACCAGCATAAACATATAATCAATCTCCTTTTTAACCAGCATAAGGGCAACGGGGGGCGTTGTGAGAAGTCTGTCGTCAACAAACTTCAAGCTGCGCACCTCTTCCTTTTGCTTTTTATCCTTTATAATGAAGCAGGAATACTTCACAAGCTGTTTTACAAAGGGAAGAAGCAGGAGGGTTGTTGTTGTATTAAAGATAACATGGAATGCCGACACCCGCATTTGCAGGGACATAGCATCCTCGCCCGGGAACAAAGAGACAAGCAGGCTTACCGCAGGCTCCTTAAACATCCATATAAGGGCGGTGAAAACGGCGGTGCCTATAAGGTTAAAGGTAAAGTGTATAAGGGCTACGCGCTTTGAGTTTTCGTTTGCGCCAACCGAGGCAAGAAGCGCGGTAACGCAGGTTCCTATATTAGCTCCGAGGACTATAAACAAGGCAAGCTCCAGGGGCAGGACACCGGCGCCGACCATAGTAATTACAACGCCCGTTGCGGCAGAGGAGCTTTGGATAAGGGCGGTGAAAATTATTCCGACCAATATAAGAACGGGCGGGAAATTGATAGTTTTAAAAATGTCGGTAAAGAGGCTCTCAACCAGCGGGTTGCCAAATGCCTGCTCACTGCTCATTACATTAAGTCCTACGAAAATAAGACCCAGACCCGAGCAAAGAAGTCCGCTAAGTTTTATTTTTTCGCTTTTAAAGAAGCCCATCATCACTCCCGCAAAGGAGAGAAGATACATAGCCATATTGAAGTAATCGTTTTTGAGAGCAACGAGCACGCCCGTAATGGTTGTACCGATATTTGCGCCCATAATTATGGGTGTTGCCTGCATAAGGGTCATTACACCCGCGTTTACAAGGCCGATTACCATAACCGAGGTTGCCGAGGAGCTTTGAATTATTGCCGTTACTCCCGCGCCGATACCAACGCCCGAGAGGCGGTTGTTGCTTATTCTTTCAAGAAGCTTTTTCATACCGCTTCCTGCACTTTTTTCAAGAGCCTCGCCCATAAAGTTCATTCCGACAATAAAGACGCCGACGCCTGCAAGCAGCCAAATCAGGCTTTCCAAAAGCTGAGTTACCATATTTTTCCTCCGTATTTTGTTTTCCGTATTATATTATCATTTTATCAGCAAAGGTGCGGTAAAGAAAAGGACTGCCGAAAGCAAAAAGCCAAAAGCAGTCCCTTAAATTGGAATTATTCGGGCTTATTTTTACCCGCGGTTGCTTTTCCTATTATGTAGGTTGAGGCAACGATAATGCCGATTATCATAAACACACCGAGCATTCCAACGCCCATATATTTTAAGTTTTCCACGAATTGATAGGGTTCAAAAAACATAAATCCACCTCCAAAAATCAGCTAAAGAAGCCAAGCACCAGAGCGCCCGCAATAACCGAGGCTATCTGTCCCGAAACATTTACGCCGATAGAGTGCATAAGCAAGAAGTTTTGGTTATCCTCGGCAAGAGCCATTTTATGCACTATACGGCCCGACATAGGAAAGGCAGAAATGCCCGCCGCGCCTATCATAGGGTTGATAAGAGGCTTGCCGAAAATCTTCATAACGCAGTTATAGAGCTTTGCGAAGAGGACGCCGCCTGCGGTGTCAACAACAAACGCAATAAGTCCAAGTCCCATAATAAGAAGAGTGTTTGCGTTAAGGAACTGGCTTGCGTGCATATTAAAGGCTATTGTAATTCCGAGGAATATGGTAATAAGGTTAGCGAGCGCCTTTTGAGCCGTTTCGGAAAGAGAGTCGAGGACTCCGCACTCGCGGATAAGGTTACCGAACATAAGGAAGCCGATAAGCGAGCCTGCGCCGGGGGCGAAAATGCAGGCAACCACCGAGATTACTATGGGGAAAAGAATTTTTGTAAGCTTTGAGACCTGCTTACCCTCGTAAGCCATACGGATTTTTCTTTCCTTTTTGGTTGTAAGGGCTTTGATAACGGGGGGCTGAATGATAGGAACGAGCGCCATATAGGAATAAGCCGCAACGGTTATCGCGCCTATGTAATTTGAGCCGAGGGCGTTGGCAACAACGATAGATGTGGGGCCGTCAGCCGCGCCGATTATTGCTATTGAGGCAAAGTCCTTAGACTCGGGGAAGAACATTGACGCCATACAGAGGGTGAAGAAGATACCGAACTGTGCCGCTGCGCCGAAAATCATAAGCTTGGGGTTTGAGAGCAAGGGGCCGAAGTCTATCATCGCGCCAATACCGATGAAGAGAAGGAGGGGGAAAAGCTCGTTTGCGATACCCGCATTATACAGCTCGTGGAGAGGCTCGGCTATGCCCGAAAAGCTTTCAACAAATCCGTTTTCTCCCTGCTCTATTCCGTGCATTGCACAGTCGCCGTTTTGACAAACGAAGTTTTCAACAACGCTGAATTTTTCTCCGCACACAATGCATTGAAGCATTTTTACCATAGGGAAATTCATAAGAATTGCGCCAAAGCCTATGGGGAGAAGAAGAGTAGGCTCCATTTCCTTCTTGATAGCAAGGAAGATGAGAATGCCGCCGATTACCCACATTATGAACATTTTCCAGTTGTCACCCTGTCCAAATGCAAGTAAGGATTCAAAAAGTCCTAAAATTTCTTTCATTTTTTTCTTTCCTTTTTTGTTTTTAGAGTAAAAAATCTTTTACCGAGATATTTTAGCACAGCTTTGGCTAAGACGCGGTAAAGAAAAGGACTGCCGAAAGCAAAAAGCCAAAAGCAGTCCGTAATTTTATGAGTTCATTCGGTATCCTATGCCTAATTCGTTTACGATATAGCTTATTTCTCCGGGTCGGGCGCCGAATTTTTTTCGGATATTTGCCATATTGACCTGAAGCTTTTTTATACTTGCTTCATCGGGAAACTCGCGCCAGACCGCCTTGATTATAGAGGCGTAGGTCATCATTTTTCCCGAATGCTCCGAGAGAAACGCCACGATATTATACTCGGTTTGAGTCAGCCTTATTTCCTTTCCGTCAACAAAGACCTGCCTTGCATCGTAGTCAATCACCAAGCCGTCAAGAATAAACTTTTTGACAGAGAGTCTGCCCTCGTAGCTCTGGCGCGCGGTGCGCAGGGTGCTTCTTACCCTTGCAAGGAGCTCCTCAGAGCCGAAGGGCTTTGTTATATAGTCGTTTGCTCCCATATCAAGGAGCTTTACCTTCTCGCCCTCCTCGCCTCTTGCCGAAAGTATCACAACGGGGGTCGTATCCCTGCTTCTTATATCCGAGAGCAGCTGCGCGCCGTCCTTATCGGGCAAGCCCAGGTCTAAAATCACAAGGTCGGGTATGTAGGAAAAGTACATTGTTTTTGCCAGGGAATAGCTCCCTGCCGAGATAACGCGGTAGTCGTTTGCCTCAAGAAGCGCGCTGACAAAGGTCAGGATGTTTTCTTCATCCTCTACCACCAAAATTTTATATTTATTGTTCATTCAATCCGTCCTCCGATGTTGCGAGCGTAAATCTGAATACCGCGCCGCCTCCCTTTGCGTTTTCTGCAGTTATTGTTCCCCCGTGCGCCCCAATTATGCTTGCGCAGACCGAAAGCCCTATTCCCGCATTGCGCTTTCTTGTGTCGTAGCCGTTATCGTTTCTTTCGCTGTATCCCGAAAAGATGTTTTTCAGCCTTTCCGCCTCTATTCCGCAACCGTTATCCGAAATTTCAAAAATTGCCGTTTTATCTATGACAAACACCTTTAAAAGAAGCCTTGTAAAGCCACTTGCGTGATGTACGGCGTTTTCTAAAATGTTCACAATAACCTGCTCTATAAGGATTGCGTCCATATCTATAAGCACAAGCTCCTCGGGAATGTCAAGCTCCACTGCCCTTTCGGGATAGCGCTTTTTGAACTTTAAAAGCACCGAGTCTATAAGCTCCTCGAGCACTGTGGGCGTTTTTATCAGCTTAACGGCTCCGCCGTCAATTCGGGTGACCGAAAGCAGGTTTTCTACCATTCGTATAAGCCATTCCGAGTCCTCCTTTATACCGCCGACCATCTGCTTTTTTTGCCGGTCGGTGAGCCTATCGTAGCTGTCGAGTATAGAGGAGCTTGCGCCGTATATTGTAGTCAGGGGGGTGCGTATATCGTGAGATACCGCCCTTAAAAGGTTGGCGCGCATTATCTCCTTTTCGCCCTCGGCTTTAAGAGCCTGCCACTTTTTAAGTCTTGTGGTTATGGTGCTTGTCAAAAGGGCTATTATCAGCATAACTATTGCCGAAAAAATGCTCTCGGGAACCGAGAAATCCATATTGAAAAAGGGATAGGTAAAGGCGTAATTTATAGCAAGCACGCTTACCACCGTTGAGCCTATGCCGTAAAAATAACCGCTTGTTGTAAGAGATACGATAAACACCGCAAAGGCAAAGAGGGTAGTAATATGCTCGGATATATCCAAGACCCTTTGCAAAAGCACGCTTATTCCAAAGGCAGATGACAGTATAATCAGGGTCAGGGAGAGGTTTTTTATTATATTTTTCGTTTTTTTGCTCATATTTTTTCCTCCGTCTTCTATTTTAACTCCGATGCGGCAAAGGCGCGGTAAAGCTTTAGTTAATTATATCAGATTTTTGTGCGGTTTTCAAGCATTTTTTCGGAGGCGCATCAATTGACAAACGGGGAAATATGTGATATAATCTACACATAAAAAGTCTTTATCATTAAGGAGAAAAACTATGCGCGAGGCAGTTATCAGCCAGGTTGAAAAACACAAAGTTATAGCCATTGTAAGAGGCGTTAAAAAGGAGGACCTTATCCCCACTGCGGAGGCGGTGCTCCGCGGAGGAGTTCATCTTCTCGAGATCACTTTTTCGGCAAACGGAAATCCCACAGACGAGGAAACCGCAGAAAATATAAAGATGCTCTGCGACCACTTCGGCGAGAGAATGCTTATCGGCGCAGGTACAGTCCTTACCGAAAAGCAGGTTGAGCTTGTGAAAATGGCGGGCGGAAAATTCGTTATTTCACCCGACACGAACCCTGCGGTTATTAAGAAAACGGTGGAGCTTGGACTCGTTTCAATGCCCGGCGCGCTTACCCCCACAGAGGTACAGACGGCGCACCTTGCAGGCGCGGATTTCGTGAAGCTCTTCCCCGTTTCGGTATTCGGCGCATCCTACGTTAAGGCGATAAAGGCGCCTCTTTCGCACATTAAGCTGCTTGCGGTTGGCGGAGTTACTCCCGACAACATAAAGAGCTATCTTGACGCGGGCGCTTCGGGCTTCGGTATCGGCGCAAACATAATCGACCGAAAGCTTATTGAGGCAGGCGATTTTGAGGGTATTGAGGCTCTTGCAAGAAGATATTCGGAGGCTTCAAATTAAGTTTAATATGAAGTATTACATAGCTATTGACGGCGGAACGACCAACACCAGAGTTAACCTTGTTTCGGGAGGAAGAGTTGTTTCGGGCGAAAAAATTTCTATTGGCGCAAAGGACTGCGTAAACGGCGCAGAGGAGCTAAAAAGGGCAATAATCGACAAAATTGACAACCTTTGTTTGCAAAACGGCATAAATCCCGACTCTATTTGTGCCATTATTGCCTCGGGAATGATAACCTGCGAATACGGTTTATTCCCTCTTAACCACATTCCCGCCCCTGCGGGGATAGGCGAGCTTCACAGGGGGCTTGCGTGCGCCGAGGGGCTTCTTGACGGCCGCGACTGTTACTTTATCCCCGGGGTGAGGCTTCAGGGCGAGAGTGCGGTTTCAACAGATATGATGCGCGGCGAGGAAGCCGAGATTATGGGAATTTTCAGCCCCGAGTATTCGGAGGCGGTGTTTATTCTCCCCGGCTCACACTCAAAGCATATTTACCTTGACAAAGAGGGCAGAATTTCAAGCTTTAAGACCCAGATGAGCGGTGAGATGATCTCGGCTCTTGCGAGCGGTACTATTCTTAAAGGCACGGTAAGGCTCGATTTTGGGGAATTTGACCGCGAGGCTCTTCTTTCGGGCTTTGATACGGCAGAGGAGCTTGGTATAAACGACGCGCTCTTCAAGGTCAGGATAATGAAAAACGTCTTTAAAAAGACCGACCTTGAGTGTTACAGCTTCTTTATCGGCGTTGTTATGCACGACGAGGTTGTTTCCCTTAAAAAATCGGGAGCGAAGCATGCGGTAATCGGCGGTAAGGGTCAGCTGCGCGAAAGTCTTGCCGAAATTATAAGATGCCGTAGCGAAATCAAGGTAACGACTCTTTCCGACGAGGTTACCGAGAGTGCTTCGGCTATCGGAGCGGTTAGAATTTTTGAATTTGGAGAATAAAAATGCAAAACGAAACTTTAAGGGTTATAGAGGAAAGCAAGCGCGGCTTCGGGCAGGATAATGCCAAAGAGCCCTGCAATATCCGCTATTACCCAAAGGACTCCCGCTTTACCGATGCCGAGGTCAGATACCAGGGCTGTCCCACAGTTGCGCTGACTAGAGGCGGTAGAGTTTTTGTCGGCTGGTACGGGGGAGGCGTCAGAGAGCCGAGCCTTGAGCATTTTAATATTGTAAAATACAGTGACGACGGCGGTAAAACATTCGGCGAGCCTCTTCTCGTTATTGAGAGTGACGAGAGAAGAATGGTGCACGCCCTTGATATTCAGCTTTGGACTGCGCCAAACGGCGCGCTTTGGCTTTTCTGGGTGCAAAACAACGCACTTCCAATGACCGACGACTTGGAATATATGATGGTGGCAAACACCGCAGACGGACTCCCCGTTGTTAAGGCTGACGGCTACATTTTCCCCGATATGCGCCACACCTGCTGGTGCATTGTTTGCGAGGACCCCGATGCTAAAAATCCCGTTTTTTCGGAGCCGAGGCTTCTTGATATAGGATTTTTGCGGTGCAAGCCTCTTGTGCTTGATGACGGCAGGTGGCTCCTCTTTAACTACGACCAGATTACGGACAGATACGGATATATGATTTCGGACGATGAGGGCAAAACCTTTACACGCCATTACGGAGCAGAAAAATTCTGTACCTCCTATGACGAAACTATGGCGTATCAGAAAAAGGACGGCTCTGTTCGTTTGTTCTCACGAAACAGAACGAGGGAAATTGCCGAAACTCTCTCCCGCGACAGAGGCATTAGCTGGAGCAAGGCGACCTCAACCGGCATCGCAAGTCCCGACACAAGATTTTTCATCTCTCGCACACCCTCGGGCAGGGTTATCCTTGTTAACAACGATATGAAGGAGCAGAGAGAGCGAATGAGCGTTTGGCTCTCGGAGGATGACGGCGAAAGCTGGAAATACAAGAAGCTCGTTGACGATCCGAGCCACCACCTGACTTACCCCGATGTTGACTTTTATGATGGGAAAATCTATCTCGTTTATGACCGAGGCAGAAGATTTGAAAACGAGATACACCTGCTCGTCTTTACCGAGGAGGAGCTTATGGATCCGAACACCAGGGTGCTTAAATCGGGATTTGTAAGCAAGCCTCATAACTTCGGAGTGGGAGATAACATTTAAACGCTGCGCAGTCCGGCATTGAAAAAGCCGCTCCCTTGCAAAAGTTATATTTTTCCGCTATTTCTTCGCTGAAAATGTTTGAAAAACAAAAGTTTTGAAGCAACCAAAAAGGAATTTTTTTGTTATTATGAAAGAGAAATTGACGCTTTTTATGCCCGAGAGCTACGACCTTGTGGTCGGTGACACCTTTCAACTCTTTTACAGGGGCATTATTCGCTCTTACAACCCCTACCAATATCAAATAGTTGCCACCTGCGAAAAGGGCAAGAGCTTTCCGCGGTATTTTGAATACACGCCAAAGGAGGCGGGCAGGCATCTGCTTGATATAAGCGTTTACGACGATAACCTTAATGTTATAGGCAACGCTCAAACCATTCTTAATGTTGTTACCCCCAAGGCGTCCGACAAGTCGGTGAACTTTTTGTGTATCGGCGCGTCGCTGGATTCGGACGGTCAATGGGTCAGCGAGCTTAACCGAAGAATAACCTCGCTGGGCGGTAAGCCCGAGGGTCTTGGATTCGGGGGGCTGAATTTTATCGGCACTTCAAAGCAGGGCGATGTTTCGGTTGAAGCCTACGGCGGTTGGCAGTGGAACAACTTTACATCGACAAAAGAGGGGGCTGTTTGGATTGAATACCCGAACAAATTTACCTCGGAGGACCAACACTCTGTCTGGAAAGACGAAAACGGCGCATTGTGGCAAATAGAGACCCTGCAGGTTGATTATCTTAAATTAAACAAGTATCTTTACCATGATAGCTCATTGCCAAAATCCGGAACACTGTACCATGTTAAAAACGCACTCCACCAAGAGCCTATAAAATATACCGGCGCTACCCCGGGCAAAATCAGCCCTTTTTACGATGCGGAAAGCGGCAAGCTCGACTTTAAAAAGTATTTAGAAAAGCAGGGCTTTGACAAGGTTGATGTGGTTTATGCAAACCTTGGCGGTAACGGTTTGATGAGGACCGACGCGCAGTCTCTGTCAAGAGAGGAATACTGCAAAATCGTTGTAAAAGAGGCGAAGGAGGTAGTGGATTTAATTTTAGATGCCTGCCCCGATGCGAAAATTAAACTAATGACTATGCTTTCCCCCTCGTCCAAGGGCGGTCTTGGTACTAACTACGGCGCAGAGCCTCCCTTTAACAATTACCTTAACCTGGTGAATTACCATATTGAGCTATGCAAGGCCTATCAAAGCTGGTGCAAGGAAGAAAAGTACAAAAACAACCTTGAGCTTGTTCACATGAGCGCTCAGTTTGATTCCGAAAACAATTATCCCTACATTGAAAAGCAGGTAAACACAAGATGCCCCGCCACCGAAAGGCTTGACACAAACGGCGTTCACCCCGCCCCCTGCGGATACCTGCAAATGGCAGACGCGGTTTACAGAAATCTTGTAAAAGAGTTTTACAGCGAAAAAAACGGCTGAAAAACCGTCTTTTAACCTAAAATAACATTTTTAAAAAAACGCATTTTAATAGAAAAAAGCAAGTCGGCGCGACTTGCTTTTTTGTTTATTTTCCTAAAAAGAGGTGTTTTTGTAAATATTTATTTGCTTTTTAGGCGTTTTTTACTTTCTTTCGATATATTTAGGAGCTACGGGGATACCGCCGTTTGCTGCCGATTCAACAGCCGCAAGTCCAACGGCAACAGTCCTTGAGCCTTCGTAAACCGAGCATTCCGGCTCTTTGTCATTCAGGATACAGTCAACCATTTCTTTGATCTCTGCGCCGGTATTGTGGCCCTTGGGAATATACTTATATACCTGTTCGGGGTACATGTGCTCGCCGTTGTCGGCAACAACATGACGGTAAACGTAAATATCTCCGCTCTTGTTGTTGTGGATTATTGCCGAGCCTTTCGTGCCGTAAACCGAGGTGGGCATCATGTTAGGAACCTTGCCGCCGATAGAGCAGAAGATCTTACCGATAGCGCCGGTTTCGGTTTCCATAATTGCAACGGTGGTATCGTTTACAGGCCAGTCGGTGAGCACCTTTTTGTTAGCAAAGGCGGTAACCTTCGTGGGATTGCCTATCATCCAGCGAAGAAGCTCGATTGCGTGGCAGCCGCCGCCGATAATACCGTGGCGAAGCTTTACGGGGTCTCTTCTCCAGGCTGCATCAAGATATTCGTAATCGTGAGCGTAAGTGCCCTCGAAATAGAAGATTTCGCCAAGAATGCCCGAGTCGATAATCTCTTTAAGCTTTACGTTCGCGTGATTTTTACGGGAAACCTGACCGGTCATAAACTTAACACCGCTTCTCTCTACCGCATCAGCCATAGCCTGGCAGTCCTCAAGAGTCTGCGCCAGGGGCTTCTCGCAAAGAACGTTAAAGCCGGCATCACACGCCGCAACCGCGTGCTCCGCGTGAATTTGGTCGGGAGTTGCAAGAACAACGCAGTCAAAGCCGCCGTCCTCAAGCATCTTGTAAAAATCGGTATAACGGCGCTTAACACCAAACATATCGCCCTTGAGGTTAAGGACCTCTTCGTTAATGTCGCAAATCGCCTCTATCTCGGCAATATCCTTGTTTTCAAGTATGCCGCGCATATGAGTAACGCCGAAGCTGTTTACGCCGACTACGGCAAATTTAACCTTTCTCTGTTCCATTCCTGCTATCCTCGCTCTGTCGTTTTTTAAATGCCTTTTGCATTATGAATTCAGTATACATTTTGCCGAGATAAAAGTCAATAGATTTTAAAATAAAACTTCAAAAATGTGCATATTTTGAGCTAATTTATGTATATGTTAAAAAACTTTTGGCTTGATGTTTTGTTTTCGACAAAAAAATCTTGCAAAGAGTCGGGACTTGTGATATAATATGTTTGCTACACAAATTTAATAAACTCAATCCATCAGGTATATATCTCAGGGATAGTTATACCTTTTTTCCTAATATTGTCGTTGAGTATGGAAAAAATGCAGACTCTGCACGACTATATTGGGAATTAAGTTCTTGGTTTGAGTTGGATTTGTGTAGCAGCAATCGGGGTTTGCGTTTTTCGGTGCGGTGACTTCGGTTGCCGCACTTTTTGTTTTTGGGAGGATTTTGCGGTGAAAAAGGATAACGGGATAGAGCGCGAGGTGGATAATCTCGGTAGAGTCGTGCTTCCGATCGAATTTCGCAAAAAATTGGGCATTGAGAGAAATTCAAAGGTCTCTATCACAATGGACGACGATACCGTCCTCATAAAAGCAAGCGAAAAACGCTGTCCAATGTGCAAAAAACAAACCGATCTCGACCTAATACTCGGAATTTGCTCCGATTGCATTGAAAGAGTAAAAAATCTTAAATAAAAAATCCCACGATTAAAGTTTTTGCGGGGATTTAAAGGGGAGCTTTTCGAAAAAAGCTCCCCTTTTGGTCGTTTTCACTATTCAATTAGTTTTTTCTCTGAATATATCTGGGCTCTACTGCGGCGCCGCCGTTTGCGGAGGACTCGATGGCTGCAAGGCCTATGGCAACGGTCTTCGCGCCCTCGTAAACGTCGCACTCGGGGCGTTTGTCGTTAACGATGCAGTCAACCATTTCCTTGATTTCTGCCGCAACGTTGTGGTCGAGGGCTTCTACCTTGATAAGAGTTTCGGGGTACATATGCTGACCGTTATCGGCAAGGACGTGGCGGTAAAGGTGAATCTCGCCCGAGTTGGAGTTGTGTACAACTGCGGTGCCTCTTGTGCCGAAGATAGAGATAGGAAGCATGTTGGGCTTCTTACCGCCGATAGAGCAGAAGATCTTACCAACGGCGCCGTTAGGAAGCTGCATAATTGCCATTGTGGTGTCGTCTACGGGCCAGTCGGTGAGCACCTTTTTGGTAGAGAATGCCGCAACCTTTGTGGGGTTACCGACCATCCAACGCATAAGCTCGATAGCGTGGCAGCCGCCGCCAACGATACCGTAACGAAGCTTTACGGGGTCTCTGCGCCAAACGGGCTCAAGGTACTGATAATCGTGAGCATATTCTGCCTCAAAGCTGAATACCTCGCCGAGCACGCCCGAGTCCAAAAGCTCCTTGAGCTTAACGGCAACGCCGTTTTTACGGGTAACCTGTCCGGTCATAAACTTTATGCCGTTTCTTTCAACTGCGTCAACCATAGCCTGGCAGTCGTCCATAGACTGGGCAAGAGGCTTTTCGCAAAGAATATCGTAGCCCTTGTCGGCTGCTGCAACTGCGTGCTCTCTGTGGAGCTGGTCGGGAGTTGCAAGACATACGCAGTCAAAGCCGCCGTCCTCAATCATTTTATAAAAATCGGTATAGGTGCGACAAACGCCGAATTCCGCCGCGCGCTTGTTAAGATATTCCTCGTTAATATCACAAATCGCAACAAGCTCCGCGATTTCTGCGTTTGCCTTGATAGCTCTCATGTGAGAACCGCCGAAATTGCCTGCGCCAACAACGGCAAATCTAACCTTTTTCTGTTCCATAATTTTCTCCTAAAATTAAATTTATATAGTCAAAATACTACCAATAAAAGTATATCAAATCCTGCGAAAAAGTCAAGATGATTTTCAAAAAGTAAAGCCGATTTTCAAAAAAGATGAAAAATGTGCATATTTTGAGAGGAATGTGCATATTCGGGGCGATGAATTGACGGCTGAGGAGGACGACCAAGGGGAGAGGACGAGCAAAGAGAGAGGACGACCAAGTGGAGAGGACGACCGAGGAGGAAGGACGAGCAAAGAGAGAGAACGACCAAGGGGGGAGGACGAGCAAAGAGAGAGGGCGAGCAAGGGGGAAGGACGACCAAGGGGGGCTTTTTGCAAAAATCCCCCCTTGACCCCCGAAAAACTCTTAAAATGGGGGTTATAAAGATATTAGGCGGAGGCTTACGCGGTGCGAATTTGCTCGCTCAAATCTGTCATCCCGAAAGCAATAGCGTCATCCGAAGACGCAGAGCTTGACTGAGGGATCTCCCCCTCGGAGCCTTTAGCGGTGCAGACTTTGGCAAGTGAGAAAAAACTATCCTTGCCGAAACTTAAACCGAAAGCGGTTCGGAAAAGGAGATTCCTCGATGAACGTTTTCGTCCTCGAAAAATGTGCCTACCGCTCGGAATGACACCTTGGTGATGGAACATCGAAAAGCCTTTCCCTTGAGGGGAAGGCTACTTCGGCGGGAGACAGACAAACGCCCTACGGTTTACATAGCTATTCCCCTCGAGGGGAAGCCTTGATGAAATGCGCGTCGTGCGTTGGGCGGGCTTTTGTCCTTGCGGGATTTTCCCGCGAAGAAAAGCTATGTTCACTGTAGGGCGGTGCCTTGGTGCCGCCGTATATGCCGTATATTCAAATTACCGCATATTAAGGTTTTGGGGGCGATTTTTAGAAAAAATCCCTAGATTAAAGTTTTTGCGAGTCGTTTTGATCCAAAACGACTAATGCTTCTTTACAAAAAGCGACACCTTGGTGATGGAACATCGAAAAGCCTTTCCCTTGAGGGGAAGGCTACTGCGGCGGGAGACAGACAAACGCCCTACGGTTTACATAGCTATTCCCCTCGAGGATGCAAAAAAGGATTTCTCGGGGTGAGAAATCCTTTTCATTAATAATAAGAATTAGATTTTAAGGGTGAGACCCATAGGCTCGAGAGCCTTGCAGACTGCGTCTGTTGTGGGAGCGAGTTCCTGCTTTGAGAGGGTACGCTCCGAGGAGACGAAGGAGAAGCGGAAGGTAACCGCGCTTGCGCCGTCTGCGGTATAGATGTCCTTCAAGGTAACGCCCGAGAGAAGCTCGCCTGCAGCACTCTTTGCAGCCTTAACAAGCTCTTCAAAGAGGATTGCCGAAACGTCGGCGGTGAAGGTCATATCAATGTCGATTGCGGGGAACTTAGAGGGCTCCTTATACTTTACGTCGCGGGGAGAGACCTCGGCAAAGCTCTCGGTGAAGATTTCGAAGAAGGCTACCGCGCACTTTTTGTCGATATTATCAAGAACAACGGGGTGAGGCACCGAAAGGAAGCCGATCTTTTTGCCGTCAACCTTAATATCAAAGCTATTAACGGGGTGGCAGAAGTCAAAGCCCTCAGCCGACACGAACTCAACATCCTTATGGAGAATATCCATAGCGATTTCTGAGGCGATGTCACGCATACGAAGGAAGAGTGACTCTTCGCTCTCGGACTTAGAGAAGATAGCTGCACCGAGCTTATTTTTCTCGTTACACTCGCCGTTTTCGCGAAGTCCCTCAACGGTGTGGCCGATCTCGAAAATACCGAAGGTGTCGGAATACGCCTTGTTTTCCTTAACGAAGGAAAGAAGGGTGGGTATCATAGAAACTCTAAGGTGGGTGTGGTCGGGAGTCTGGGCATTGATAACGCTGACATTGGCGGGAGTTTCAATTCCAAGCTCGGCGTTCTTTTTAGAATCCGACCAAATGTAGGAATGAACCTCGTGGAAGCGGTGGCTCTTAACCATAATATCCTTCATTCTATCCTCTGCCGACTTGATAACCTCCTTGCGAACAGGGAGAAGAGGGCTTGAGGAAGTGAAGATCTCGAAGTTATCGTAGCCGTAAATACGGGTGATTTCCTCGATGATGTCTGCCTTTATGGTAACGTCCTTGGTAGCTCTCCAAGAGGGAACTATAACCGAGAAATCGTCACCCGAGAGAGTAACCTTAAAGCCGAGGGCGGTAAGAGTTTTAACGATAGTTTCGTTAGAAATCTCAATACCCGTATAGCGGTCAACGAACGCCTTTGTGAAATCAAGGCTAATGGTGGGATACTTTCTTACATAGGCGTCGGAGAAGGAAGAGATAACCTTTGCGCCCTTGTCGCACTCGTCAAGAAGAGCAAGAACTCTTGCGGTTGCAATATGGCAAAGCTCGGGGTCGAGCATTTTCTCATATCTCTGGGAAGCGTCGGTACGAAGACCGAGTCTTGTTGTGGTTTTTCTTACGGAAACGCCGTCAAAGGTGGCAGACTCAAGGAGAAGCGAGCTTGTGCTGTCCTCAATCTTGGACGCGTCACCGCCCATAACGCCTGCGATAGCAACGGGAGCATCTCCCGAGGTTATCATAAGCATCTTGTCGTCAATATTTCTCTCTACACCGTCGAGGGTGCGGAACTTGAAGCTTTCGGGGAAGGTTTGTACCTCAATTTTATCAACCTTTGCGCAGTCGAATGCGTGCATAGGCTGACCGAGCTCCATCATTACGTAGTTAGTAAGGTCGGCAAGGAAGTTGATAGGACGGCTGCCGCAATAGAAGAGGCGAATTCTCATATTTGCGGGGCTTAATTTCCTTGTAACATTCTCAACCTTGATAGCCGAGTAGCGCCAAACAAGCTCGGTTGCCTTAACGTCAACGGCTACGGGAGGAAGCGAGTCAAACTGCGAAAGATCAAGGAGCGCGGGAGCTTTAAGCTCTCTGCCCGTAAGGGTTGCAAACTCTCTTGCCATTCCGTAATGGCTCCAAAGGTCGGGGCGGTTGGTAAGCGACTTGTTATCAACCTCGAAGATTATATCCTCAATGCCGAAAAGCTCCTTAATATCGGTGCCGAGAGCCACGCCTGCGGGAAGGTCGCGCTCAATGTCCCAAATGCCCGAGTTATCGTCGGAAAGACCAAGCTCTGCCTCGGAGCAGCACATACCGTAGGACATATATCCGCCAACCTTGCGGGGCGCGATGGTAATTTCGCCAACCTGACCGCCGGGGGTAGCAAGAGCAACGAGCATACCCTCTCTTACGTTGGGAGCGCCGCAAACGATGTCAACAACCTCCCCGCCCCTGTCAACCTTGAGAAGATGAAGCTTCTTTGAGTCGGGGTGGTTTTCAACGGAGAGAATTTTTGCAACAACGATGCCCGAGAGGCAGTTGCCCTTTTCGATTATATCCTCTACCTCTGCGGTAGAAAGAGTAAAGTTTTTGATAAGCGTCTTTTTGTCAAGACCCGAGAGGTCAACGAAATCGCCTATCCAATTCATAGATAAAAACATATTATTTAACCTCCCTTTCCTTAAATAGACTTGAACTGCGAGAGCGCCTTGAGGCTTCCCGAATTGAAGTTACGAATATCCTTAACGCCGTACTTCATCATTGCAAGTCTGGTAAGACCGAGACCGAATGCAAAGCCGGTATATTTTTCGGTATCAATTCCGCCCTCACGAAGAACGTTGGGGTGGATCATTCCGCAGGGGCAAAGCTCAAGCCAGCCCGAGTTTTTGCAGGAAGGACAGCCCTCGCCGCCACAGATAGCGCAGTTGATGTCAAGCTCAAAGCCGGGCTCGACAAAGGGGAAGAAGCCCGGGCGGAGTCTTACCTTAACGTCACGCTTGAATACCTCGGAAAGCATTGTCTTCATAAAGTAGATAAGGTTGGAGATCGAGATATTTTCGTCAATCATCATACCCTCAAGCTGGAAGAAGGTGTTTTCGTGGCAGGCGTCGATAGACTCGTTTCTGAAGCATCTTCCGGGGAAGATTGCTCTGAGGGGCGCGCCGTATTTTTTCATAATGTAATTCTGCGCCGCGGAGGTATGGGTCTTAAGAAGCTGACCGTTGTCAAGATAATAGGTATCCTGCATATCTCTTGCGGGGTGGTGCTTGGGTATATTAAGAGCCTCAAAGCAATGGTAATCGTCAACTATCTCGGAATAATTCTCGATAGTGAAGCCCATAGAAATAAACACCTCTTCAACCTCGCGAGTGGCAAGGGTAATGGGGTGGTAGGAGCCAAGCTCCTCGGAGGTGCGCAGGGTGGGATTGTACTTTTTAGCTCCCCTGACCTTTGCGTCCATTTCAGCCTTGTGCAAAGCCTCGATAGCCTCGGAAATAGCCGCCTCGACCTCGCCTTTAAAGCTGTTTATAAGCTGGCCTGCCGCCTTTTTGTCCTCTGCAAAGCGAAGGTCCTGCATAAGGGCAGCGATGTGTCCCTTTTTACCAAGATATTCTACTCTGAGATTTTCAAGCGCATCGGCAGTTGCCGCCGCGCCGATAGCAGCCTCAAAGCCTGCTTTAAGCTCACAAATTCTGTTCTGCATTTTTTAATTCCTTTCGGTTTTTACCCGCGTGAAAGTATAAAATATTTTTACAACTTCTAATTATATAATAAAATCCGCCGTTTGTCAATCTTTTTTTGGCAGAAGTTGCAAAATTCGGTTTTGAGAACGAGGGGTTATGTCGGTTTTCGAGGGCGAGGGGTTATGTCGGTTTTGAGGACGAGGGGTTTATGTCGCTTTTTGTAAAGAAGCATTAGTCGTTTTGGATCAAAACGACTCGCAAAAACTTTAATCGGGGGGTGTTTTCTAAAAACCGCCCCCAAAACCTTAATATGCGGTAATTTGAATACACGGCATATGCGGCGGGAGCAAGCCCCCGCCCTACAGTGAACATTGCTTTTCTTCGTGGGAGAGGCTTTTTCGGTAGACAAACCCAAAGGTGTCATTCCGAGCGGTATTCGGAGTGCATAAACCTTGCTTTTAAGCGGCACAGCTTGAGCATACGAATCGTGTCATTCCGAGCGGTAGGGACATTGTTCGAGGACGAAAACATTCATCGAGGAATCTCCTTTTTCGAACCGCTTTCGGCTTAAGTTTCGGCAAGGATAGTTTTTTTCTCACTTGCCAAAGTCTAAAAGGTATAAGGCTCCGAGGGGGAGATCCCTCAGTAAGGCTCTGCGTCTTCGAATGACGGTATTGCTTTCGGGATGACGGACTTGAGGGGTCAAGTCGATTTTCGGATGACGGCTTTGTTTATGCAATGATTTTTAAAATTTAGCCCCGATTGAAGTTTTTGCGGAGCTTTTTACAAAAAGCGACAAAACCCTCGCCCTCAAAAAGCGACATAATCCCCTCATTCTCCGCAAAAGCGACAAACCTCGTTCTCCTCAAGCTTCGTTCTATTAAAAAAAGCAGACTTTCGGGGGAAAGCCTGCTTTTTGGCGCTGTTATTTTCAAAAATTACTGCCAGCTTGTAACGAAGTAGCGGTCGTTTGGCTTCAGGGAGATAAGGTCTATCTCATAGAATTTATCCTTGAACTCCACCTCGGAGCTGAGCGCCTCTATATCCTCGGTAAAGAATTCAAAGGCGGCGTTTTTATAGAAATCGGCAAAGAACGGATTGTCCTCGTCGGCATAAGCCTTTGCGGTGGGGTCATCGCGGTAGAGGAAAACGTGCGCATCCTCAAGCTCGATATACCTTGCCTCGCCCGTAGTCATATCATAGGCTGCCCGGACGATTTCGGGGCGCTCTGCGGCAAAGGAGGCTGTCTGCTGCTCGGAGGCAGAGAAGTAATAGCCCACAAGTCCCATCTCTATGTCACCGTCGTTTGGGTTTTCGGAGTTTGAGAGGTATTCGTCAATAGTCACCTCGAGAAAACCGCCCGAGGCGATAGCATCTTTAAAGATTTCGGCAATATTTTCACGCTCAACTATCTCGGCAGGGTTAAGGTCGCGCCAGACAAGCTGACCGGAGGAGTCGGGCTCTTGCACCTGCTCCTTTGCAAGGAAAATCATCTTTACCTTAGTGTAGTTGTCAAGCAAATATTGGTCGAGAAGCGCCGTATATTCCGCGCCCGCCTGCTTTAACATCTCACCGCCCGAGCCGTAGACCATATAGTACGCCGCCTCGGCAGTATAGGTCAGGGTCATTGCGCCAACAAAGTCCTCGTAATCAAAGCCGTAGGGCGAAATAAGCTCCTCAAAGTTTGAGTACCTTGCAAGGAATGCCTCTGTCCTCTGCTTTATATAGCTCTCGTCACCCTCGCGCAGCTTTTTGCTCTCTATCAAGGTGTAATAGAGGTTTGACGCGGCGGCAACCAAAGCAATATAATTCTTCGTTGACTTTTCAAGAAGCTCACCCTGAGTCATTCCGTTTTCGTGCTCGGTGCTCCAGAATTTTTCGGTATCAACGGCATCATAGCCCGCACGCCTAAGGTCGCGGAGGTGGAGATTTTTATAGTAGGATGCAAGGACTCTGCACTCGCCCTCGGTAATCGAAACGCTGCCGACGGTGACGATAGCCTTTGCCCTCTTTACCATAACGACAATGCCGAGAACAATGCCCAAAATCAGCACCAAAGCAAGGAAAATGCAAACAAATGTTGTCACAATACGGGCATTTTTGCTCATTTTCTTCTTTTTCGGCTTTTCTTTAGGTGCGGTTTTTATTTCTTTTTTTGCACTCTTTTTAACTTCTTTTTTCACTTTTTTATTCCTAACAATTTATTTAGAATACTCTTTCATTATTTCTCCGAGGGTGAGGGCGGCGTCGGTCTTTTTCGGGTTTTGGAAACGGTAGATAACTCTGTCACCCGAGGGGCCGAACCTCATTCCGGGAAAGCTCGCAAAGACCGTTGACCAAGCCGCAAGGTCGGGCTTGCCTGTAATGAAGGTGAGTCCTGTATCATTCGACTCTACCCTCTCGATACCCGCCCTTTGGCACACCGCCTTGGCAAAGGCAACCGAAAGAAGCCTTTCCACCTGCCTTGGGGGCTCGCCGAAGCGGTCTATAAGCTCGTCGAGAATATCCCTCTCGTCCTCCTCGGTAAGAATGAGGGAGATTTTTTTGTACATTTCCATTCTCTGCGCCGAGGGGGGAATATAGCTTTCGGGAATGTGGGCGCTGGTTTTAATGTCTATGAGCGTTTCAACCTTTGTTTCGTTTTCCCTCTGCTCGCCCTTGGCTTCAAGAACGGCTTGCTCAAGAAGCTTGACGAAAAGGTCATAGCCTACCGAGTCGATATATCCGTGCTGCTCCGCACCGAGAAGATTACCCGCGCCTCTTATTTCAAGGTCGCAAAGAGCTATCTTAAAGCCTGCGCCAAACTCGGCATATTCCCTTATTGCGCGGAGGCGTTTTTCGGCAACCTCGGTAAGCACCTTGCCGGGTCGGTAGGTGAAATACGCATACGCCTGCCTTGAGCTTCTGCCCACTCTTCCGCGTATTTGGTGAAGCTGGGAGAGTCCGAAGCGGTCGGCATTTTCAATAACAAGGGTGTTCGCCATAGGAAGGTCAACGCCGGTTTCGATTATGGTGGTACAAACGAGAACGTCTATCTCACACCTAACGAGCATCTGCCAGATGTCCTCTATCTCTTCCTTATCCATTTGTCCGTGGGCGAATGCCACTCGCGCATCGGGGATAGCGCGGGAGATAGAGTCGGCAACAAAGCCGATGTCCTCTACCTTATTGTAAAGATAAAGGGTTTGACCGCCCCTTGCCATTTCCTTACGGATTGCCTCGTGTATCATAGTTTCGTCGTGCTCGAGAACGTAGGTCTGTACAGGTCTGCGCTCACCGGGAGCTTCGTCAAGGATAGAGATGTCGCTGATTCCGTTTATCGCCATATTCAGCGTTCGGGGAATAGGGGTTGCGGTGAGGGTCAGGGTGTCAACGTTTTTCGCCATTTCCTTGAGCTTTTCCTTTTGAGAAACGCCGAAGCGCTGTTCCTCGTCGATTATAAGGAGTCCAAGGTCGCGAAATTCAAGCTTTTTTGAAAGGAGCTTGTGCGTTCCTATAAGAATATCGCACTCTCCGCGCTTTACCTTACGGAGAATTTCCTCCTGCTCCTTCGGCTTTTTAAAGCGGGTGAGCATTTCAACCGTTACGGGGAAGCCCCTCATTCTTGAAAGGGCGGTCTGGTAATGCTGGAGGGCAAGAATTGTTGTGGGAACAAGGAAAGCCACCTGCTTTCCGCCCATTATAGCCTTAAACGCGGCACGGAGTGCAACCTCGGTTTTGCCAAATCCAACGTCACCGCAAAGGAGGCGGTTCATGGGAACGGGGCGTATCATATCCCCGATTATTTCGTCGATTGCCGTCCTTTGAGAATCGGTTTCCTCATAGTCAAAGGCAGAGGCAAAGGCGTATTCAAGCTCGGAGTCGGGGGGGAAGGAGAAGCCGGGGAGCCTTTGGCGCTCGGCATAGAGCTTTATCAGCCCGTCGGCAATATCCTTGACCGCTTTTTTAGCTTTAGACTTGGTTTTTGCCCAATCTCCGCCGCCCATTTTCGAGAGCTTAACGCCGCCGTCCTTATCTCTTGCGCCGATATATTTGCCTATCATTTCAAGGCGGTCGCAGGGCACGAAAAGCTTATCCGTTCCCGCGTATTTTATGGTTATATAGTCCTTGGTAACACCGCCTGCGGTAACGGTTTCAATTCCCTCGAAAAGACCGATACCGTAATTTGCGTGTACAACGTAATCGCCGACGGCAAGCTCGGCGTAGCTCATCAGCCTCTTTGGCGCGCCCGTCTGCTTTAGAATTCTTTGGGTTTTGCGGTGCTTCATTACCGCCCTGCCCTCGTCCTTTGCCATAGAGATGAGAGCGATTTTCGGGCTTATAAGGTCGAAGCCCTCCATATCCGATACGGCAATAAATATTCTGCCGCCCTCGGCTGTCGAGATGTCAAAATCGGGCTTGTTATATATGATTTCGGCGGCAATATCGTCGGCACGAAGAGCCTCGCAAAGCGAGTCCGCGCCACGCTCGTTTTCCGAGAGAATGACCGTTCTGTAACCGCCCTTTCGAAAGGCGAGAAGGTCCTCTTTAAACATGGTGGGATTGCCGCCGTAGCTTACGGTTTTTCTGCACCTGAAGCCAAAGAGTCCCGAGAGCTCGGAAATTCCGTGGCCGCCTGCAAAGGGGTTTTCGTAAACCGTTAGGTTTTCGGTAAGAAAGCTTTTATATAAGGCTTTGTCCGCCGAATATTTTGCAGCCTCGGGGGTGATAAGTCCCGATTTTATAAAGCCCTCTTTTTCCTCCTCAAGAGTCAGAAGAGCGTTTTTTAGCTCCTCGTCACAGCCCTCGTTGCCAATGCAAAGGCAGAGCATTTTTTTATACGCCGAAAGGTAGGAAAGAAGGCACTCGGAGCTATCGTAAAGAAGTCCGAAATATCTTTCGCGGAAGTCAACGGGCAGCCCTGAGGAAAGAGAGGCGCACTCGCGGGAGAGCTTTTCACGAATAGACTCGCTCTCTGCCTTTTCAAGGAGCTTTTTTGCCGTTTTGAGCATTTTTTCCCTTGCCTCTGCCGAAAGAAGAGACTCGTTGCCCGGCAGGAGCTTTACCCCCTCGCAGGGGTCGAGAGAACGCTGGCTTATGGGGTCAAAATAGACCATACGGTCGATTTCGTCACCGAAAAATTCTATTCTTACGGGGCTTTCCTCGTCTGCGGGATAAAGGTCTAAAATACCGCCGCGCCCTGCAAACTGTCCCTTGCCGTCAACCGAGTCTACTCGCAAAAAGCCAAGGCTTGTAAGTCTGTCGCAAAGCTCCTTTGGCTCAATAATATCGCCTACGGCAAGGCTAAAGGTAAGCTTTTTCAAAACCTCTGCGGGAATGGTATAGGAAAGAGCCGCCGAGGGGGTTGAGACCACAGCGTCGCACTCGCCCGAAAGAATGGCGGAAAGCACCGATAGCCTCTCACGCTCAATATCGTGGGAGGCTCTTATATTATGAAAAACCTTTTCTCTGCGCTTGTAGCCGAGGGCGCGAAGCCCCGCTGAGGAAAGAGAGGAAACAACGGCCTCTCTCTGCCCCTCCCCCGCCACGAGGATAAGCACCGGCGCAGAAGAAAACAGACAGGCTTCCCTTACGCTTTCAATGATAAAGGAGGCCTCAGCTCCGCCCGAAAGTCCGTTTACGGCAACAGGCAAGGAGTCCTTTTTACGAAACTCCGCCTTGATATGCTCCGCATACTCACGAAACTCTCGGTCTGCTCTTATAAGAGCCGAAAAGTTCTGCATCTTTTTTCCTTTTTTGGTGGTTTTTAGGTTTTAGCCTGCCCCGAAAGGGGAAGCACATTTAGTTCGAATACTTGTTCATTGCGCTGTCGATATTGCCGTCGATGATGTCTTTTATTGCCGCTTCGATATCGGCAAAGCGTTTTTCGATAAGGGCGAGGTCACTCTCGGGGAATTTACCCAGCACGAAGTCAACAAGGTCGTATTCGGGATTCGGCTTTTTGCCGACTCCTATCTTTATTCGGGGAAATTCGTCGCTTCCGAGGTGCGCAATAAGGCTTTTTAAGCCGTTGTGACCGCCTGCCGAGCCTTTGCGCCTTATTCTTATGATACCCGGGTCAAAGCTTATTTCATCGTGGAGAATTATTACCCGCTCGGGGGGGATTTTGTAAAAATCTGCCGCTTCCTTTGCCGCAATACCCGAGTTGTTCATAAAGGTGGTGGGCTTCATAAGAAGCACTCTCTTCTCGCCAACGCTAGCCTCGCCAACCAATGCGTTAAACTTCAGGCGGTCGATTTTAGTACCCCACCTCTCGGCGATATAATCTATTGCAAGGAAGCCGATATTATGTCTTGTTTTTTCGTACTGCTTTCCGATATTTCCGAGACCGATAACTATATGCGTTATGGGTGCGAGAGCCGTTTTAGGCTTCTCGATTTGCTTAAAAAGGTCGAATATGTTAGCCATTGTTTACATTTTTCTCTATTTTTTCAGAATTTATTCGATTTCCCAGAGCTTGCCCACAGCATCGGATGGGAGCTTAAAATCTCCTCTCGGAGAGAAGCCCACAGAGCCGATTTTCGGTCCGTCGGGAAGGCAGGAGCGCTTAAACTGCTGGGAGAAGAAGCGGCGCATAAACACGCGCAGCCAACCCTTAACGGTCTCGCCGTCATACTCTCCCTCAAAGGCAAGGGTTGCAAGGCGAAGGATTTTTTCAGCCGAGAAGCCGTTTGCCACAAGATTATAAAGGAAGAAGTCGTGGAGCTCGTAGGGGCCTACTATTCCCTCGGTGCACTGGGCAATCTCGCCGTCCTTGGGAGGCAGGAGCTCGGGGCTTACGGGAGTGTTGAGAACGCCGATAAGCACTTCGGAAAGCTCTTTTTCGGAATTTTCGGCAATATGAGCCACGATATAACGCATAAGGGTTTTGGGGATACCTGCGTTTACGCCGTACATTGACATATGGTCACCGTTATAGGTTGCCCAGCCGAGAGCAAGCTCGGAGAGGTCGCCCGTTCCCACAACCAAAGCGCCCTTTGCGTTGGCAATATCCATAAGCACCTGAGTGCGCTCGCGCGCCTGGGCGTTTTCGTAAACCACGCTGAAGTCCTCGCTATCGTGGCCGATGTCCTTAAAGTGCTGAGTTACCGCCGCCTTAATGTCAACGGTGAGCAGGGTTGTGCCTAAAGCCTCTGCAAGCTTTTCGGCATTGGACTTTGTTCTCTTGGTAGTTCCGAAGCAGGGCATCGTTACCGAGATAAGATTTTTTCTCGGCATACCGAGAATATCCATACTCCTTGCTGCAACAAGGAGGGCGAGGGTGGAGTCAAGACCGCCCGACACGCCCACTACCGCGCCCTTTGAGTAGGAGCGCTCGATCCTCTTTGCCAAAGCAACAGACTGCATCTCGTATATTTCGGCAAGACGGCTCTCGCGAAGAGCCTTGTCCTCAGGGACAAAGGAGAGCTTTTTCGGTCTTGCGGAAAGGGTGGTTTCCTTAATTTCGGGGGCGAAGGACACAATTTCGTAATCGGAGAGCTCGCCCTCAAAGCCCACCGCGCGCTTGCGCCTGAAGGCTATAAGCTCGGTGTCTATATCCGCATAAATTATTCCGCCCGCATAAGCCTTTGCACACGCGAGGGCTTTACCGAGAGAGTAAACAGAGCTTCTGCCTCCAAAGACGCCGTCCGTTCCGCTTTCGCCAACGCCTGCCTCGGCACGGATTACCGCGCAACAAAGGGACGCGCTCTCGGCGGAAAGGAAGCAGTTTTCCTTTTCGGCTCTTGTAACAAGCTCGGGCGCGGAATAGGGGTTAAGGACAAGGGTTGCGCCTGCCGCCGCCGCAAAGCGCGAGGCGGAAAGAGGCGCCGAAATTTCAGAGCCTACCGCGGTGGCAATAAGTAGACTGTCAAGCCCCTCTGCCGAAATGAGTATTTCCGAGCCGAAGATAGTCTCTCTTCCGCCAAAGAGTATCTCGGTCACTCCCTCGCTCACCGAGAAATAGCGTCTTTCGTCAGCGGTAAGGGCGGTTTTCGGAATAATTCCCAAAATGTCACCGCCGTATACGGCAACCGCCGCGTTGTAGGTCTTGCCCGAAAGGCTTACGGGCGCACCGATAAGGAAAAGGGTGTCAATATCCTCGGTTGCGTCTGCAAAATCCGAAACAGCCTCCTCTGCGGCGCGAAGAAGCGTTCTCGTAAAGAAGAGGTCGCCCGCGGTTGCTCCCGAAAGGCAAAGCTCGGGGAATACGGCAACCTTTGCGCCACCGTCCCCTGCCTCTTTAGCAAGGGCGATAATATTTTTTAAATTTCCCGTAATGTCACCGACCCTTATATCGGGTGTTACGGCGCATACCTTTATAATTCCGTTTGTCATTTTTTCTCCTTTTATCCGCCGAGGGGGCGGACTTCATTATAAACGAGCGCAAAGCTCTCATAACGATTATGGTCGGCTTTGCCAAGCTGATGAGATCACTCGCCCTTTACCTTAATAAGCTCGCTAGCGTAGGGAAGCTTTTCGATAGCCTCGCAAAGGGTGTGCCACTCGGCAAGCTTGTGGGTGCGTCTTGCGTAATAGATGTTGATAAGCACCTCGTAGTTCATTGTTACGGTGCGCATCTGGTTATAGGACGAGGGAAGAAGCTGGATCATATTGTGCCAATGCTGCTTTTCCTTAGTCTCGATAAACTTAACTCTCTCGCTTTCAAGGTAGGCAATAACCGCATCGAGAGCAGCAAGGCAGTCCTCGCTCATTCTGTCGCAGGAAAAGTCCTCTCTGGTGAACTCCTTTGCCTGAATTTTATGCATTGTGGAGGTTGAATTTGCAACCGTACCTACCTTGTAGGTATCAAACTCCTTCCACCAATAGAGGGGTGCGGTGATGTCCATTGAAACCATGATCTGTCTTACAAATTTTCTGTGGTCAGAGCCTGCCTTTGCAAGCTTGGTAGCAAGAGAAAGGTCGTTTTCACCGAGAATATAATTGCCGTCCTCGTCATAGTAGGAATCCATTCTCGCCCAGCTGTTCATGGGGTTTCTTGCACCTCTGATAGCATTTTCAAAATTCATTACCGAAATTCTCTCAAGCTTTAACATACAACACTCCTAAATAAAAAATTATTTTCGCGCACCCTGCGCACAAAAGTATATTGATTTATTTTAACACAAATATTTTGTCTTGTCAAGGTGGTTTTTAAAGGGGAGGGTTTTGTCGCTTTTGGGGCGGGGGTTGTGTCGCTTTTGGGGGGCGAGGGGATTATGTCGCTTTTTGAAAAAAGCTCCGCAAAAACTTTAATCCGGGGATAAATTTTAAAATCATTGCATAAACAAAGCCGTCATCCGAAAATCGACTTGACCCCTCAAGTCTGTCATCCCGAAAGCAATACCACAACCCGAAGCCGCAGAGCCTTACTGAGGGATCTCCCCCTCGGAGCCTTATACCTTTTAGACTTTGGCAAGCGAGAAACAAAAAACTATCCTTGCCAGAGTTTTAGCCGAAAGCGGTTCGAAAAAGGAGATTCCTCGATGTCCGTTTTCGTCTTCGGGTAATGTGCCTACCGCTCGGAATGACACCTTGGTGATGGCATATCAAAAAAATCATTGCTCCCTCAAGCCTGTCATCCCGAAAGCAATACCGTCGTTCGAAGACGCAGAGCCTTACTGAGGGATCTCCCCCTCGGAGCCTTATGCCTTTTAGACTTTGGCAAGTGAGAAAAACTATCCTTGCCGAAACTTAAACCGAAAGCGGTTCGGAAAAGGAGATTCCTCGATGAACGTTTTCGTCCTCGAAAGATGTGCCTACCGCTCGGAATGACACGATCCGTATGCTCAAGCTGTGCCGCTTAAAAGCAAAGTTTATGCACTCCGAATACCGCTCGGAATGACACGAAAAGGCTTGCCCTTGAGTGGAAGCCTTAATGAAATGACCCATCTCTGCGAGGGCGGCGTGAAATGAAGCCCGAGGTGCTTCATGAAATGCACTTCGTGCGTTGGGAGGGGGAAGGCTACTTCGGCGGGAGCAAGCCCCCGCCCTACGGTTTACATAGCTATTCCCCTCGAGGGGAAGCCTTGATGAAATGCGCATGGTGCGTTGGGGGCTTTTGTCCTTGCGGGATTTTCCCGCGAAGAAAAGCTATGTTCACTGTAGGGCGGTGCCTTGGTGCCGCC
>JAZORT010000007.1:0-6848 GCA_045656745.1 Eubacteriales bacterium
TATTCTCCGAATGAAAAGATTTTTTGTCTTAAACTAACGTTTTAATAAATTAAAGCTTCACCGCGTGTCCGTCACAATGTCCGTCAAACATTCCGGTCATATCGCGGAAATAATCACCGTTTTTCTGCTCTTTAAAGCCAATTGCGCGTATGAGCTTTTCGTCACCTGCATCGCTTGCCGCAAAGCAGGTATGTGCTCCGCAAGAGTCAATAAAGTTCATCGTTTGTCTGCCGAGAATGAACATAGCTTCAAAGTCGGATAGCCCCTTTGCTTCCTTTATATTATATATGTAGCCCTCTTTGCCAATATCAAATTGAGCAATTCCCATAATGTGGCCGTCCTCGGCATCTATCATTTCATAGGCAAAGGCGTCGGGGCGAAACTCTGCTCCGCAAGCTTCGCAAATCTCTTTCTGCCTTGATTTATCTGTGCAAGGTGTGATTTTAAACATTTTTTAGTTCTCCCTGGTAGCCTTGTAAAGATAGTCAACCTCGCTCTGCTCAAGGTATCTCCATTTACCAACGGGGAGACCGTCAAGCTTAAGGTTGCCGATAGAAATTCGCGAAAGTCTCTTAACGGTGAGACCTGCCTGCTCGCACATTTTTCTTATCTGTCTGTTTCTGCCCTCGAAGAGCGTCATCTTCATAACGGTACCGCTATCGTCGCTTGACATAATGTTGACCTCAACGGGCTTTATCTTGTAGCCGTCGATTTCAAGAGGGGAGGTAAGGATTTCGTACTGCTCGTCAGAAACCTCGCCTGCAACCTTAACGCGGTAAAGCTTTGGAATTGTGTGCTTTGGGTGGGTGAGGCGGTTTTTCAGCTCACCGTCATCGGTCAAAAGGAGCATTCCCTCGGAAATCATATCAAGTCTGCCAACGGGGTAGACCCTTGCCTCAACGCCCTCAAGAAGGTCAACAACGCACTTTCTTCCTCTGTCATCAGCGGTCGAGGAAAGGTATCCGCGGGGCTTGTTTATCATAATATAGGTGTATTCGCGCTTTTGATAGACAATTTTTTTGCCCTTATAGGTTATGTGGTCGGCTCGGGGGTCAACCTTTGCGCCAAGGGCTGCAAGGTGGCCGTTAATAGCAAAGCTGCCGCGGGCTATCTCATCCTCGGCGGCGCGTCTTGACATAAGTCCCGAGTCGGCAACGAATTTTTGAAGTCTTATTTTTTCCATAGCATAAGCCTTTCTGTCTGAATTTTATAGTCCGAGAGCCTCCCTGATTTTTTCAAGAAGTCCCTTTTTCTTCGTTTCAATAGTTTCTTCGGCAAAAAGCTTCACCCTCTCGCAAACCTTGCCGTCAAGGGTGAACACAACCTCGCCGAGCACATCGCCCTCGTATATCGGGGCTTTAAGATCGGGGGTTAAAATTACTCTTTCGCCGATTTCGTGCTCTCCCTTTTCGGTGATTACGTAAGCGCCCGAAAGGTTTTTTGCCCTAACGGTCTCCTTTTCACCGCCTGCGAGGGGCAGGGTGAATTCGTAATCAAAGGCTCCCGCAAGCTCAATTCTTTCAAGCGAGGAAAAGCCAAGGTCGAAAAGCCGCTTGTGGTCCTGCCAGTCGTTTGGAGCATCGAGAGTTACGGTAATAAAGGTAAGACCCTCGCGCTCTGCTGCGCCAACAAGACATCTACCACTCTTTTTTGTATAACCCGTTTTCATACCGACAGCACCCTCGTAGCTCTTTAGGAGCTTGTTGTGGTTGACGTAAAGGCGCACCTTGTCATCGGTATAAAAGCTTTTTTTATAGGTTGACGAAATTTTTCTGAATTCTTCGTTGTTTAAGCACTCTGCGGCAATCAGCGCAAGGTCTGATGCCGTTGTGTAATGCCCCTCGGCATCAAGGCCGTGGGGATTTTTAAACGACGTGTTTTTTAGTCCGAGACTCTCAGCGCGCTCGTTCATCATATGGGCAAAGGAGTCTGTGTCACCTGCAATATGGCAGGCAATTGCAACAGCCGCATCGTTTGCGCTGCGGAGCAGAAGAGCGTAAAGAAGCTCCTCCATAGTAAGTATATCCCCCGCGCGAAGATAAGCCGAAGAGCCCTCGGTACCCTCTGCCTCCTTCGGCACGGTAACAAGCTCCTCGCCCGAGGAGTTCTCGATTGCCAGAAGGGCGGTCATTATCTTCGTCGTACTTGCCATAGGCAGGGGAATATCTGCGTTTTTCTTAAACAAAAATCTCTTCGTTTGCGGCTGATAAAGCACAGCCGACCTTGCGCTGACACCTGCGGCAGTCTTTGGCTCGGCAGAAGCCGCGTAAACGGTTATAAGAGCGAAGAGCATAGCGCAGATGAAAATAACGAATAAATATATGCCTTTATTTTTGCCGGACATTGTCACACCCCCTTTTTTCTTAATCTTTGCATTTTTCGGGGATATATTCTATGAAAATTATGACAGTACCGATTTTATTTTCTCAATTATTTCGGGGGAGTGCTCAATAAGTGCGGTTATTCTTTCAACACCGCCCGAGCCGCTCTCTATATGAATAAGGTCGATTTTTCCGTCAATGCCGACGGTTAAAAAGGCAATAGGGGTAATTGAGAGTCCCGTACCGCCTCCGCCGCCAAAGTTTTGCGACCCGCTGTGCGCCTTGTTCCCGTAATCGATACCGCCGGTGGCAATACCCATTGAAATTTTTGAAACAGGAATAACGCATACTCCCGAGGGGGTGGTTATAACCTTGCCGACTGCGGTCTCCGAGTCGGTAAAGCTCCTTATTCCCTCAAGCGAAGATTTGATTATTTCACCCATTTTCGTTTCCGACATTATATATTTTCTCCCTTTCGGTTCTTATTTTGTCAATCCTTATCAAAAGAATGTAGTATAAGAGCAGTATCAAGGGAGCTTTAAGGGTGAGGCTGAAATATGGGTCGCACCCCGCACGGGGATTTAATGCGCCCTCTGCAATTTTAAAATCTGCCGAAAGGCTTGCAAGAAGAGCGCAAAGGACGTATGGCGCGGTTTTAAAAAGGTAAAAGAGAGGAACTTTTTCGGGAGAGTCTGCATCAAAGACACCAAGGTCAAGACGGCAAAGCTCCACCTCGCAATAGCCAAGAAGCCTTTTTATACGATAAAATAATCTTGCACGCTCCTTTTTTGAGCCTTTTCGCTTGCGTTTCTCTTTCTTTTTGCCGTTTTTCAGCTCAAGGGCGAAAAAGGTAAGGTCAAGGCGTATTATAAGAGCGTCGTTTTTTGTTAATGTGATTTTGGTTTTTCGCGTTAGCAGGAAAAGTACGGCGGTGATAAGCGATAAAACAATATATAACCCCGCCATATTTCTCCTTTAGTTATTATTCGTTTGCCGAAGGCTCGTCCTCAGCGGATATTTCGGTATCCATAAGCGCAGTTGCGTCAACGACGATGGTAGCCATATCGCTGATCTCCTCAAGCTCTGCGGTGTCGGTGGGAGTTTGACGCAGAGCGTCCTCCTCGCCGAATTGGATTTCCTCCTGAATACATTCGGTGTCGGAAATACCGCGCTTTGCCTTTGCGAACATTTCCTGGATTTCCTCGGGAGTTCTGGGAAGATTCGATATATCCTTTAAGCCGAAGGAGCGAAGGAAATCGGAGGTTGTGCCGTAAAGCATAGGTCTGCCGGGCGCGTCAAGGCGTCCCTTTGACTCAATAAGTCCTCTGTCGATAAGGTTGTTCATTGCGTAAGAGGAGTCGGCTCTTCTGAGGGTGTCTACAAAGGCGCGGGTTACGGGCTGGTTGTAGGCAACTATTGCAAGAGCCTCAAGAGAGGAGGTTGAAAGAGTACCGCTCTTCTTTATTCCGAGAGCCTCGCGTATTTCGTGAAGATAATACTGCTTTGTGCAAAGCTGGCAGGAGTCCGCGTATGTAAGAAGAATAACGCCTCTTGGAATTTCGGGATTGTTGTATTTTAAGGAATAGTCAATAACCTTTTCCTTTACCTTTGCGGGTGTGGTTTCAAAAACTCGGGCAAGGGTCGCATAGGTGATAGGATGCCCCGCTGCAAACAGTATTGCCTCAAGTGCCTCTTCAAATACGATAATTCTTTCGACAATTTCTTCATCAAAGGCTAAAGAGGACTCTTTTACCTCTTCGGCGGGTGCCTCTGCCTCTTCGTTAAGTGTCATTATCTCTTCATTCATCGGTCTTTTCCTCGCTTTCTTCGTCTGTTACGGGGGGAGCGTCAAACTCGCTCTCAACACCCTCGCCGGGAACGTAATCGGCATTGAGCTTAAACATCATCTCAAGCCCCGTTTCCTCGTATTCTACCACATCCTCGATAACCTTGATGGTGGTTATATGAATTCTGCCAAGCTTAATAAGCTCAAGAACACCCATAAAGCGGGCAACAAGCTCCGCTCTGGAGTCGGCGTCTTTAAGAAGGAAGAAGAGTGAAGCCTCCTCTTGGGTTTCAAGAAGCGCGCAGATCTCCTCTATCTTTTCTTCAACCGAAACAACCTTGTGCTTTATAAGCGGGTTAACAAGCTCGGTGGGCTTCTTCATAGTCTCGGCAACCTTCATTCTTTTCATTACCGTACTTAAAGCCTTAACGAGAAGCTCGGTGTCGAGATTTAAGGGCAGACCCTTTTCGGGCGGAATTTCGTCCATACCCTTAACGAAACGGCCGGAGAATTCCTCGTAAATCGGGCGCATCTCCTTCGCCGCCTCTTTTGCCTGCTGATAAAGGAGCAGGGCATCGGCAATCTCGCGCCTGGGGTCGTTTTCATTACCCTCCTCGTGGGGAAGAAGCATTTTGCTCTTAATGAGCATAAGCTCGCTTGCCATAACGATAAATTCGCTGGCAATATCGGGGTCCATTTTCTGTGCCTCGTTTATATATTCAACATATTGGTCGCAGATAATTGCGATGGGAATATCCGAAATACTGACCTTGTTTTTTGAAATAAGCGTCAAAAGCAGGTCGAGCGGTCCCTCAAACTGGTCAAGACGGTAGGTCAACTGTTCTATCATAATTAAAAGAGTCCTTTCGTTAAAGAAGGGTTAAAAGGGAAAGACCAAAAGCCAAAAATCTATCATAAGATTTGCGATATAGCTTATGGCAGCACCGAGCATATCCGAGAGGGAGAGAATTCCCGCTGCTTTGTAAAGAATGGGGTTTGATGCAATTATAGGCATGCTCCTTACACCCATTGCCGCATAGTCGCCGAGAAGCAGCCAAGCCAAAACGCCGAAATATATCTGCCGCTCGTACTTCATAATTCCAAAGTAAATTCTCGGAGGGAAGATAACGTTAAGCAGTCTTGAGCCGTCAAAGGGCGGTATGGGAAGAAGATTGAATATTCCCAGACCGATATTAACCGAGAAGAAGATTTGCAGGAATAAAAGAGTGTTTTCGGCTATTTTAAGGGTTGTTTCGTTAGGGAACTCGGCAAGAATAAGCCTTGAGAATGAGAAGATATAAATTCCCGAGAAAATAAAGCCCAAAACAAGGTTTGAGAGCGGGCCTGCAAGCGCCGAGATAGCAAAGTCTCGCTTGGGATTTTTAAAATTGCGGGGATTAATCGGTACGGGCTTTGCCCAACCGATGTGGAAAAAGAGCATACAGAGAGCGCCGATAGGGTCAAGGTGCTTTATGGGATTTATTGTAAGCCTGCCGAGGTTTTTTGCGGTCGGGTCGCCTAATCTGTATGCCGCGTATGCGTGGGAAAACTCGTGAATTGAAAGGGTGATAAGGACCGCTACGGCGGTGAGTATCAGCTCTACGGGATCAAACATTTTTTACACCTTCTTTAGTTTGCGTGAAAATTTTATAAAATATGTATTATCCGACAGCATCGAAAATTTTGTTCCAAAGCTCGTTTTTGCCGTCTCTTGTTACAGAGGAGAAGGGAAGAATTTCTATTCCCGTTCCCGCAAAAACCTCGTCCTCGATTTTTTGAAGAGCCTCTTTCAAGGCGGTTTTCGAGAGCTTGTCGGTCTTTGTTGCAACAACGGTAAAGGGTATCTCGCGGTCAATCATCATATTTATCATCATAATGTCGTCATCGGTAGGACCCGTTCTTATGTCGATAAGCTGAATAACGAGGCGCAGAGCGTCGGAGGAGGGATTTTTTATAAAATATTCCTCGGTAAGCGTGCTCCAAGAGCGCTTTGAGTCCTGGGAGCGCTTTGCATAGCCGTAGCCGGGAAGGTCAACGAGGTAGATTTTCTTGTCAACATCGTAGAAATTTATGGTTATCGTCTTTCCGGGCGCGGAGGAAACTCTCGCAAGCGACTTTCTGCCGAGAAGGGTGTTTATAAGAGAGCTTTTTCCAACGTTTGACCTGCCGGAGAGAGCTATCTGAGGCTTCGGGTCTTTAGGAAACTGCTGTCTTGCTCCCACAGTCATAGCAAGTCCCGATTGGTTAATATTGATTTTCATATCTCTCTCCTTTTGGCTTCAAAATTTCTTTTTTTAAATGTTCTGCGCAAGAGCCGCCCCGAGAACATCGTCCGCAGTTTTGCAGATAACAAAATTCAGGTGCTCCTTTGCCTCTTTGTCAATATCGTCAAGGTCGCGCTGGTTTTCCTCGGGGATAAGAACGGTGGAAATGCCCGCTCTGTAAGCCGCGAGAGTCTTTTCTTTAAGTCCGCCGATAGGCAAAACCTTACCTCTGAGGGTTATCTCGCCCGTCATAGCAACCTCACGCCTTACGGGAATGTTGCCAAGCGCGGAAACGATTGCCGTTACCATAGTAACGCCGGCAGAGGGGCCGTCCTTAGGAACTGCGCCCTCGGGGAAGTGAATGTGTATATCCTTTTCCTTGTAGAAGTCCTTTTCAATGCCGTACTTTTCGGTAACGGTACGAACAAAGGAGTGGGCAATCTTTGCCGATTCCTTCATAACGTCGCCAAGAGAGCC
>JAZORT010000008.1:0-4440 GCA_045656745.1 Eubacteriales bacterium
ACGGGTATGATGAAAACGATGGCGTAAAGTATGTTGACCGTAACGTCAAGCCCGAGTATTATCGCGGCAATGTAGCATACGATACTCTGCGCCACGGCAATTGGCAGAACAGGCAGAGTGTAACCGAGTATAAAGTCGAGCGCCGTCAAGGGCGTGGTATACAGTCTTTGCAATAGAGAGCTTTGCCTGTCCTTCGCTATAAGAGTTGCTGAAAAAAGCGTCATAAAAGAAAGACCGAAAACCGTAATTCCCGGTGTCAGATGCCCGATCTCAAAGAGCGGCACGGGTATGTTAGCCTGAATGGCACTCAAAAGAAGAATCAATACTATCGGGAATCCGAGTCCAAAGCACAAATTCAAGGGATCACGCAGAATTTCCTTGATATTTCTGTTTGCAAAGGTCAACATTCTCATTTTGCCACCCCCTTTACGATGCGAACGAACGCTTGTTCAAAATCGTCCACTCCCGCCGTCTCCTTTATCTTTTGCGCCGTGTCGCAGATAAGCAGCCTTCCGTCTCTCATAATGGCTATGCGGTCGGAGAGCGCCTCGGCTTCCTCCATATAATGTGTTGTCAAAATGATCGTCACCTTGCCCTTCAGCGCCCGAATTATGTCCCAAAGGTCGCTCCTCGCGATAACGTCAAGCCCCAGCGTAGGCTCGTCAAGGAAAAGTATCCTCGGCTCGCTGATAAGCGACATAGCGATGCTGAGTCTCCTCTGCCAACCGCCCGACAGCTTTCCCGCTCGTCTGTTTATCACGCTCTCAAGTCCGAGCAGCTCACAAAGCTCATCTATCTTTGCGTTTCTCTTGTCTTTTGAAAATCCGTGCACTCCGCACATCAGCTCAAGATTTTCTCTTACCGAAAGCCCCGAAGCTACAGCCGTCTCCTGCGGAGATACCGCAATGAACGATTTAACGGCGGCAGACTCCTTGCGAACGCTCTTCCCGAGCAGATAAGCGTCTCCGTCCGTCGGCTCGACCAGACAAGAAAGCATTTTTATGGTCGTGGTCTTTCCCGCGCCGTTCACTCCAAGCAGAGAGAACAGCTCTCCCTCCTCAACGCAAAGCGACAGCGCGTCCACCGCAAGCACGTCGCGGTAGCGCTTTGTAAGTCCTTCTATTCTAATTGCGTTCATTTGCCTTTTCCTCCGTCAAATGTCTTGCCCTTATTCCCTGATATACGTCGGTCAGCATATTGCTGACAAGCTCTCGGTCAAGAGATAAAAACGATGTCGCGAGCATCGTTCCGATCCCGTGAACACAAGCCCACATCTCCAGATGCATAAGCGTTGCCTTCTCGTGCGTCACTCCGTTAGCCTTCATAATAATTTGCACAGATTCCTCAAAGTCGGGCGAGGGCGACGTGTCCTCTTCGGATCTGTCACACATAAAGAGCAGCTTGAAAAGCTCCTTTTCCTCGCTCGCGAAGCGGATATACGCCATTCCGAACGACTTGTACCGCGGATATTTTCCGCTTTGAGCCTCTCTTTCCAAAAAGCCGAGATAAAGATCATATGCCGCCGCTATCACCTCTCCTTGCAGCTCTTCCATAGTTGTAAAATTCGAGAAGATAGGCTGAGTGGAGCATCCGAGAGCCGCCGCAATGCTCCTCGCTCCAATAGCGCCATCTCCGTTTTTTCTGACCAGCTCAAGCGCTGTTTCAATTATATCATTTTTCGTTATTTTGACCTTAGGCGGCATAACTTCCTCCATAATATACCATACGTTATATATCAATCGTTATTTTACCACAAAATAAAGCCCTTGTCAACATTTTTTTGATCTTCAAATAAATTGGGGGTTGTCGGGGAGAGGTGTTTATGTCAAGAGCAAGATTGTAAACAATTGTGCAAGAGGATTGTATACACATTTTATGTTTTAGTTTTATGCATTTGTAAGCCGAACGGAGCGTAGCGGAGTGAGGCTTACAAATGCGGCGCGAGGCTCAGTCGAGGCGCGAAATGCGGCGGTTGAGTAGTTGCTCAGTTCTCAAATCAATTTCCGCGATCTTGTAGTTGCGGTAGCAGAGCGATGCAAATTCCGCACCTTCTGATCGAAGCTCCAATTCTGCTCCTACCATTGATTCACTCAGGTAGAATACCTTCCTGTCAAATCTCAAATATCCCTTAAAGTTGACCTTTAACGTGCGGTGCAATCCGCTGTATTCATAGGTTTTTATGGTGTCCGGATATTTCCTCTCACTCGGTATGTAAACATCCGCAGGGCATCGCATATCTATCGCCTCGTGCGGTCTGATCTCATTGTACTTTGTGCGCCATTCTTTCAGATGTTTATCCGCGTCTGCGAGGTCAATGAAGGCGTTTCTTTTTAGAAGCTCATTCTTCATAGTACGATGAAATCGCTCTATCTTTCCTTGGGTTTGGGGGTGCAGTGGGCGACCGTGGATAGGAAGTATATCAAGATCCATAAGCCAACGCTCAAATAGTGTATAACCACCCTTAAAACCCGCAAACGCACCGCCGTTATCGGATAAAATAGCCTTTGGAAGCCCGTATTCCTTAAAAACCGCCTCGAACGAAGGTATTATTCCGCCTGCCTTTTCCTTTGCATCTATGCATAGACAAAAGCGAGAGCAGTCGTCAATGATGTCAAGAGGAAAGCAACGTGTACCGTCAAGCAAAAGAAAATCTCCTTTGAAATCGGTTTGCCAAAGTTCATTGCAATGTTCTCGTTGAAACCTCAAAAACTCCTTGCGTTTTTGTGATTCGGTTTCGCTTATGCAGCCGTTTCTTTGAAGGATATTGTTTGCCGTCCTTATGCATGGCAAGTCGGTGTATCCGTTGTTTTCAAGCACCTTCAAAATGGTTTTGGCACCCCATTCTGGATTGTCTGAACGAACACGAAGGATCGCTTCCTCGATCTCCGATGGAGTTCTGCCGGGAACGTGTAACGGCGCATGGCTTCGGTCTGACATAGAGCAAGATTGACTGTTACGTTCCACCCATTTGTAGCCGGTCTTTCGGCTTATCCCGAACTCTCGGCATAGTGAGCTGAAGTTTTTGGAGGTCTTTGCTGCCTCCACAAATTCTTTTCTTAATTCTTCCACAGTTTTGTCCTTCCAAGGCATCTCAACAACCTCCTTTTAGGTTATTTTCTTGCCTTTTATTATATCACAAAACTGTATACAATCATCTTGCACTACCTGTATACTATCATACTACACTGTACATAAACCCCTCTCCCCGATAAACCCGAATTTGCCGCCATCTGTATTTCTGACTTCATTGTACCATTAAAAAAACGATAATCAACACAAAAATCAAAACATTTTGACTAAAAAACAAAAGCAATATATTTTTTTCGATTGTGACATAAAACGCTTGATTTTGCTTTTTGTTTGTGATAAAATATATGGGCAGTAATCTTGAGGGGAGTGACCGTATGGCAGACGCAAAGAAAACGTCACGTGTTATCGCGCAGAATAAAAAGGCATGGCACGATTATTTCGTTGACGAAAAATACGAGGCGGGTATCGCGCTTTTTGGAACAGAAGTCAAAAGCGTACGTCAGGGCGCGGTCAATCTCAAGGATTCCTACTGCTATATCGAAAAGGGTGAGCTTTTTGCCGTGGGTATGCATATAAGCCCGTACGAAAAGGGAAATATCTTTAACCGCGAGCCCTTGCGCGAGAAAAAGCTTCTTATGCACAAAAGGGAGATACTTAAGCTTTCGGGGCTTATAACGCAAAAGGGATATACCCTCGTTCCGCTGTCACTGTATTTTTCGGGAAAGAACGTCAAGGTCGAGCTTGGTCTTTGCCGAGGAAAGAAGCTCTACGATAAGCGCGACGCTCTTGCCGAAAAGCAGGCAAATCGAGAGATGGACAGAAGAATGAAGGATATGAGCCGCTCGTATTGAGTGAGCTTTGCTCTGGGCGCGAGGTATCCTTTGCTTGACAATAGGTAAAGAGGTAAGCCACCACTACTTCTTACCTCTTCACTCTTACTTTTTACTTCATCAATATGGGCCCGTAAAGGTTTCGACGGGGATTTTGAGGTATGATAAGCGGGTAGAGCCGAGCAATCTCTTAAAAAGGTTCAACTTTAAAATTAAACGCTAACGATAAAACCGTTGCAATGGCTGCCTAAGGGCAGTGCCGTGGCATAATGCCTCCCGTTCCTCTCGGAGATACCGCCGACCGAGACTGAGCGTCATTTAGGCGGTGACCGTGCGCCGAGCGTTCGCCATTGAATCGGCCATGAACAAAATGGCTACCCGAGAGAGCAGTTTGCCTGCCGACGGCACTCAAGGGGAAATATAAAAGACAGAATGCACCCGGAGAAAGTTATATCAAGAGATTTTCGGACACGGGTTCGACTCCCGTCGGGTCCACCAAAAAGAACAGCACCGCAAAAGGCTTGTTGTCATAAGGAAGTTTACAAACAACCGATTGATAGAGCCGAGCAAAGAAAATCCG
>JAZORT010000009.1:0-37777 GCA_045656745.1 Eubacteriales bacterium
GAGTGGAGTTTCCTGCTGCCATCTCTCTTTCACCCTGAAGAACGTGAATCTCAACAGAGGTCTGACCGTCAGCCGCAGTAGAGTACACCTGGCTCCTCTTTACCCGAATGGTGGTGGTACGCTCGATGATCTTGTTGAATACACCTCCGAGAGTCTCGATACCGAGAGAAAGGGGAGTAACGTCGAGAAGAAGAACGTCCTTAACGTCGCCACCAAGAACACCGCCCTGAATTGCGGCACCGATAGCTACGCACTCGTCGGGGTTGATGCCCTTGAAGGGATCCTTGCCCATAAACTTCTTAACAGCTTCCTGAACTGCGGGAATTCTTGTGGAACCGCCTACAAGAAGAACCTTGGAAACCTGGCTTGCGGAAAGTCCGGAGTCGGAAAGAACCTTCTTGGTGGGGATCATAGTAGCGTCAACGAGGTCGCGGGTGAGCTCGTCGAACTTTGCTCTTGTAAGAGTAGCCTCAAAGTGCTTGGGGCCTGTTGCATCTGCGGTGATGAAGGGAAGGGAGATATTAGAGGACATAACGCCGGAAAGCTCGATCTTTGCCTTTTCAGCCGCGTCCTTAAGGCGCTGTGCAGCCATCTTGTCTTTTCTAAGGTCGATGCCGCCGTTTTCCTGAGCGAAGGTCTCTGCCATCCAGTTAACGATTCTCTCGTCAAAGTCGTCACCGCCGAGACGGTTGTTACCTGCGGTTGCAAGAACCTCGAATACGCCATCGGAAATATCAAGAAGAGAAACGTCGAAGGTACCGCCGCCAAGGTCGAATACCATAATCTTTTGGCTTTCTTCCTTATCCATACCGTAAGCAAGAGCTGCTGCGGTAGGCTCGTTGATAATTCTCTTAACCTCAAGGCCGGCAATTCTACCTGCATCCTTGGTTGCCTGACGCTGTGCGTCGGTGAAGTAAGCGGGAACGGTGATTACCGCATCGGTAACGGTTGTTCCAAGATAAGCCTCAGCATCAGCCTTGAGCTTCTGAAGAATCATAGCCGAGATTTCCTGGGGTGTGTAGCTCTTATCATCGATAGAAACCTTCTTGTCGGATCCCATATCTCTCTTGATAGAGCTTACGGTTTTGTCAGGGTTTGTAACTGCCTGACGCTTTGCAACCTGGCCGACAAGACGCTCGCCGGTTTTTGCAAATGCTACTACGGAAGGAGTTGTTCTTGCTCCCTCGGGGTTGGTAATAACGATGGGCTCGCCACCCTCAAAAACTGCTACGCAGGAGTTGGTTGTACCAAGGTCAATTCCTATAATTTTTCCCATAATAATTTCCTCCTAATATATGGATGTTAATTTAAAAACCTAGTAATTTGTAAATATTAGTTTGCACTTTTAACCATTGCAAACCTGATAATGCGCTTTCCGCGCTTGTATCCTTTTTGGAAAACTTCAACGATTTCACCCTCGCCGAAGCTCTCATCGTCAACATGCATTACTGCATTGTGCATATTGGGGTCAAAGGTTTCGCCCGCCTTGCCGAAGTCCTCTACACCGAGCTTTTTGAACACCTCGATTGCCGCCTTTGCGGTCATAACGAGACCCTCTTTAACCTTTTCGCCGTCGTCGTACATAGCAGCTCTCTCGAGGTTGTCGATGATGGGTAAAAGCTCGCCTACCGTATCGGTGAGAGCCGTTTCGTAAATAGAGTCCTTTTCTTCTCTTGAACGGCGTCTGAAGTTATCGTATTCCGCAGCCATTCTGAGATATTTGTCGTTAAGCTCGGCAATCTGTGCCTTGAGAGTCTCGATTTCCGCGTTGCCCTCCTCCGCCTTTGCTTCCTCGGCGGTCTCCTTAACCTCTTCTTCGGTCTGGGGAGTGTTTTTTTCCTTTTTCATATCCGTCTTTCCTCTCAATCTAAATCATCGTATCCCGACGGGAGCGCGTCTTCGGTAAATATGCGGTCCAAACCGCCCGTCAGCTTGTTTAACATATCGATAACCTTTGAATAATTCATTCTCTTTGGTCCGATAACGCCGACAGAAACCTGCTTTCCGCCGATATTTACATTTTTGAATATAAGGGTCGTGTTTTTCATGCCGTTTTCTTCGTTGTCGGCACCGATGTATACCTGAATTCCGTCGTCGTTTGTTGCTCTCGTGGAAATGACGTCCATAAGCTTTTCCTTTTCTTCCAAAACGCCAAGCAGGTCGCGGAAGTCGGAAACGTCGGAATATTCGGGGTATCTTAAAAGATTTGTAACACCGTCAAGCTTAACGTCTGCCGAGTCAAGCTCGCTCATTGTTTCGTAAATTACCTTAACGACCGGGTGCACCATTGCTCCCGCAGAGCCCATAAGAGCCTCGATCTTTACGATGATAGGCATCGTTATTGCGTCGCTTGTAAGGTTTACAAGGTACATATTGAGCGCCTCGGTAAATCGGCGGAGTGTGTCCTCGGTAAGCCCGAATGAAAGGTGAATCGTCTTAGTTTTTACGATGTCTCCCTCAAAGGTCATAACGAGAAGAAAATCTCTCGAGTTAAGAAGCACGCTCTTAAACTGAACGATACGAACCCTTCCGCAGCCCGACTTAAAGGCTATGCCCGTATAGTCGGTAAACGAAGCCGCAAGCCTTGAAACCTCGGCGAGTATCTCGTCCATTTCGGTAAGCTTATAGCGAAGCATCTGATTTATCTCGTCAAGCTCGGAGCGAGTGTTCGTGTATTGAGAAACGAGGGCGTTAACGTAGTACTTATAAGCAAGCTCGGAGGGAACTCTTCCCGCAGAGGTGTGGGGCTGAATAAGATAGCCCATATTTTCAAGCTCTGCCATCTCGTTGCGGATGGTGGCGGGTGAGCAGGAAATTCTTACATCCTGCGCGAGGTACTTTGAGCCAACGGGCTCGCCGCCGTCAATGTGAGCGTCGATGATAGCCTTCAGGATTTGCATTTTTCTCGGGGTAAGTCGAGAGTCGTCCAAATTATTGTACCTCCTTGTCGTTTTTAGCACTTGTGTCGGGTGAGTGCTAACGGTTGCATATATAATATATAACTTTTTTTCGGCTATGTCAAGCAATTTCGCCTATTTTTTTATGAATTTTTTGTTAACATTTAGCACTTGCCTGCCAATCTGCTAAAATTTTGATTGAAAAACTCCTTATTTAACTAGTATTACCCAAAAAACGAAAAAAAGCATAATGCAAATAAAAATTTCCAAAATTGCGCAAAAGCTCAATAATTTAGAGCGCGAAAAAAACCCTTGACTTTATTAGAATAATGTTATATAATATATGTGTATGGCTGTCTGCGCGTGAGCGCAAGACTTCCCCTTTGATAGCCGTATAAGTAACAAAACAGTTGAAAAACAGATAGATTACCCCAAAAAGTAATCAGAAGGAGGTGTAAAATGATATCACTATTTTTAGCAATTGGTTTAGCCGCTGCGGCTCTTTTGATCGGTCTTTTGATTGGTATCGTCATCCGTAAGGCCGTTGCCGAGAAAAAGCTTGGCTCCGCCGAGGATCAGGCAAAGAAGATACTCGAGGACGCAATCAAGAATGCCGAAAGCGTTAAAAAAGAATCTATTATTGCTGCAAAAGACGAGATTTTTAATCTCAAGAAAGAAGCCGATTTCGATGTTAAAGAGCGCCGTAAAGAGGTTTCGAGACTCGAGCGCAGAGTTATTCAGAAGGAAGAGGCTCTTGACGCAAAGCTTGAGTCTATCGAGAAAAAAGAAGAGCTTCTCTTAGCTAAAAACGCCGAGGCGGATAAGGTTAAGGAGGAGGTTCGTAAAACTCTCGAGGGTCAGCTTGCAATGCTTGAAAAAATTGCCGGTCTCACCCGTGAGGAGGCAAAGGCAGAGCTTGTTGCAAGACTCGACAGCGAAATGCAGCATGAAACCGCACTTAAAATTGCAGAATATGAAGAAAAATTCAAGGACGAGGCAGACACTAAAGCAAGAGACATTCTTTCTCTCGCTATTCAGCGCTTTGCTTCCGAGCACGTTAGCGAGGTTGCTATCTCGGTAGTTCAGATACCCAGCGATGAGATGAAGGGAAGAATCATCGGCCGTGAGGGCAGAAATATCCGTACTATCGAAAACCTTACCGGAGTTGAGCTTATTATTGACGATACTCCCGACGTTATCACCGTATCCGGCTTTGACCCCGTAAGGCGCGAGACTGCAAGAATTGCGCTTGAAAAGCTTGTCAGCGACGGCCGTATCCATCCCGCAAGAATTGAGGAGATGGTTGAAAAGGCTCGTAAAGAGGTTGACGGAGCTATTAAGCAGGCAGGCGAAAAGGCAGTATTCGAAACCGGCGTTCACGGTCTCCACCCCGAGCTTATTAAGCTCCTTGGCCGTATGAAGTACCGTACCTCTTACGGACAGAACGCTCTTCGCCACTCTATCGAGGTGTCTATGCTTTCCGGTGTTATTGCCGAGGAAATGGGCGTTGACGCCACCGCCGCAAGACGCGCGGGACTTCTTCACGATATTGGTAAGGCGGTTACCGCTGAGGTTGACGGATCTCACGTTCAGCTTGGTGTTGAAATCGCACAGAAATACCGCGAGCACAAGGATATTATCCACGCCATCGAGGCTCACCACGGTGATGTTGATCCCCAGTCTACTCTTGACTTCATCGTTCAGGCGGCAGACGCTATCAGCGCTGCAAGACCCGGCGCAAGACGCGAGGACGTTGAAAATTACATCAAGCGTCTCCAGAAGCTCGAGGAGGTTGCCGGCAGCTTTGACGGCATAGAAAAGACCTTCGCAATTCAGGCGGGCCGTGAGGTAAGAATCATGGTTAAGCCCGAGCAGGTATCCGACGATAAGATGAAGATTCTCGCAAGAGACATTGCAAAGAAGATCGAAAACGAACTTGACTACCCCGGACAGATCAAGGTTTCTGTCATCAGAGAGTCGAGAACTGTCGATTACGCAAAATAATCCTTTTCGAAAAGGATTGTAAATCAAAAATCTACATTATAATATATAAGTGATTTTAGGCAGCTCTTCAATCGGCAGAGCTGCCTTTTTTGTTCAAATTTGCTAAAACAAAAATAAAAATTTGTTTGATTTGTTTTTTTGAAATAAAAAAAGCACAAAAAGTATATAAAAAGAAATTTAAAACCTCTCGTTATATACGAATGGAACGTTTTATGGATTTTCGAATGCGAAAATCCTGTTTTTTCAGGTGGCGTTTTTGAAAAAGACCGTCATATTCGAGAAAGAACAAAAAAACCAACGAAAAACTCTACGCAAAGTATAGTTTGTTTGTATACGATTAGTAGATTAGAGCCATAAAAGCTTGAGTTTGCAAAGGTTTTGTATACGAAAAGTATATTGACAACTAAAAAGTCGAGTGATATATTTAAGCTAGAAAAGGTCGAAGGAGAAATCCAATGGAAATAGGAAAGAGAATAAGCCTTTTGAGAAAAGAGATGGGCTGGACTCAATCTCAGCTTGCCGAGAAGCTTTTCGTTACCGACAAGGCGGTTAGCAAGTGGGAGCAGGGAAGAGGCGACCCCGAGCTTTCAAGCGTTGTAAAGCTTGCCGAGGTTTTCGGAGTTACTACCGACTGCCTTTTGATTGAAAGCGTGTGGAATTCGAGAAACGTACTTGATATTAAGAAAACCGATAAGATTATCCATATCGGCAAAAGTATTGAAGCGGCAACTCACGCAGAGCTTCTTAACAAGCTCCTTGCCAAGGACTTCAGCGGGTACATGAAATGCACCTACAATATCGACTGTCTTAACGTCATTTGGATGATAAGGCTTGACGGAGCGCCCGCAAACTCCGGATTTGCAAACGTGCTTACCGATGACGGCAAACTCGTTGAGCGCTGCGTTCTTGACGAATGTCCGAAGCCACAAAAGGGCGTTGCTCATCAGCGCAGATACGTTTTTGAGATAGTAAACAGTAATTACGGTAAAAGACTTTATATCTTCCGCGGCGTGTTCGAGCTTGTAGAGGATGAGAGTGACGACAGAACAAGCGTTTGGCGAATGGTTTCAGAAATGGTTAATTTTAATGCACTTATGGATACAAGAATTTTAATTCAAAAAGAGAAGGATGCGGAATTCCTCCGTCAAAAGTGGCGTGAGCTTGAAAAGAATCTTACCGCAGAGATGGGAGTAGATCAGGCAAAGGAAATCGTTGCCGCCTTAAAGGAGCTTTATTCCATTTATTCAAGAGATCTTGTGGAGTGGCACGCTAACCTTTACGACCCGAAGATCGGCGGATATTATTATTCCAATTCAGCAAGAGAAAACGAGGGCTTCCTTCCGGATATTGAGTCAACTCGCTTCGCTTTAGGATCCTTCCGCGGTCTGGGAATGGCGGGAAAGTTCGGCTACGATATTTTTGCGGCACTTCCTCCTTATATGAAAAAGCAAGTAGGAAGATTTATCAAGGGTCTTCAGGACCCCAACGGATATTTCTATCACCCCCAATGGGGCAAGGAAATGACCGATTTGCACCAACCTCGCAGAGGAAGAGACCTTACCATGGCGACGGGGATTCTTGATTGGTGCGGACTTGCACCTACTTACGATACTCCCTCGGGAGTGAAGGGTGACGGACTTCTGGCAGACGGAACGCCCTCTCCCTTTGCCTCACAACCTGCGGTGGTTGATTCGGAAACCTCAGAGAAGGTATATAGCCCGATGCTTAAGGACAAGGAAAGCTTCCTTGAATATCTTTCAACCTTTAAGATAGAGCCTGACAATCCCAATTCCTCTTATGAGGTAGGTTCAGCTTTTGAATGTCAGGCGTCCGAGATTGCCGCAAGAGACAAGGAGCTTGAAGCCGCGGGAGCGGATTACAGACTTGCGGATATTCTCGTTGACTGGTTCTCTAAACATCAGGATCCCGAGACCGGAGCCTTTGCAGACAAGAATCACCTCGGACTCAGGGCTGTCAACGGTATTCTCAAGATTGCAAGCGCCATCCACAGAACCGGAAAAGCCTTTCCCAATGCGGTTGAGGCATTCCGCACGGCAACTAAGGCCATTGTTTTGGACGAAGAGCCGAACACGGTGTGCTGGGTTCTTAACCCCTGGTACGCACTTACGGTTATAATGGGTAACGTTGCCGAGACCAGCCGTAAAAACAACGATTACGCAGCTGAAAGACAGATTGCAGAGCTTAGAGCGGAAATGATTAAAAACTATCCCGAAATGATAAGAGTAACGGCAAACAAGCTGAAAAAGTTCAGAAAGCCCGACGGCTCTTTCTCCTATCTTCAAGATAGAACCAGTCACTGCTCTCACGAAATGCCGGTTGCTATCAGCGGAGCTAACGAGGGCGACTTTAATGCGACAAACATCTGTACTGCGGGCATCGTCGGTCATATTTTCATAATGCTGAAGCAGGAAATGATACCCTTCTTTACCGAGGCTGACAGAATGCGCTATGTGGCAATAATTGAAGAAAAAGAAAAAAACAATGAATGATGAAATTGAAGTGCGTAAGGAAATGGATGACCTCTTAGCTTTTCAAAAATGGCAGCAGCTTGAAAAAAATCTTTCAGCCGAAATGGGAGATAAGCCCGCAAGGGAGATAGTCGAGGCGCTAAAAGATCTGTATTCGATTTTTTCTCCCGGAGTTGTTGATTGGTTTGCCAATCTATACGACCCACAGATCGGCGGATTTTACTTTTCAAATTCGGCAAGAGATAACGAAGGATTCTTGCCCGACGTCGAGTCTACTCGTTTTGCCTTAGGCTCCTTTCGCCGGCTTGGACTTGCAGGTGAGTTTGGCGACAACATTTTCGCCGCTCTTCCGCCTTACATGAAAACTCAAATAGGCAGATTCGTAAAAGGGCTTCAAGACCCCAACGGCTACTTCTATCATCCCCAATGGGGCAAGGAGATGACCGATGCTAACAAGCCTCGCCGCGGCAGAGATCTTACCATGGCGCTTAACGTTCTTGAATGGCTTGAAATGAAGCCTACCTACGATACTCCAACGGGCGTTAAGGGCGACGGACTTTTAGCGGATGGAACGGTTGCACCTACGCAGAGCAAGGCAGAGACTTCGGGATTTGTCGGAAAAAAAGCCGAAGCCGATCCGATGTTAAAGGACAAAGAGAGCTTTCTTGAATTTCTTTCGAGATATACAATCGATCTTGATAATCCAAACAGCTCATACGAGATCGGAAGCGACTTTGAAAGTCAGGCGGCACGCATAGCCGCAAGAGATAGGGAGCTTGAAGCGGAGGGCGCGGACTTTAGGCTTTGCGACATTCTTGCCGAATGGTTCGAAAAGCACCAGGACCCCGAAACCGGCATATTCTGTAAGCCCGAGCACCTTGGTGTTCGCGCTATCAACGGCGTTCTCAAAATTGCGGGAGCTTATGACAGAATGGGTAAGCCCTTTCCCAATGCGGTTGCGGCGTTCCGTTCCGCAAGAAACGCAATTGTTTCCGACGAAGAGCCAAATACCGTTTGCTGGGTGCTTAACCCTTGGTATTCTCTCACGGTTATAACGAATAACGTTGAAAAAACAAGCAAAAAGAGCGCCGATAACACAGCGTCTCGACAGATCGCCGAGCTTAGAGCCGAAATGATTGAAAATTATCCCGAAATGATAAGAGCAACGGCACAAAAGCTTAAAAAATTCAGAAAGCCCGACGGCTCGTTCTCGTATTTGCAGAACAGAACCTCGCATACCGCTAACGATATGCCCGTTGCGGTTATGGGAACAAACGAGGGCGATGTTGATTCAACGAATATATGCTGCGGCGGAGTTGTGGGACACATCTTTGCCATCTTAAAGCAGGAGATGATACCCTTCTTTGCCGAGGCGGACAGATTACGCTATATTTCTATACTTGACAAAAAGGAGGAAAAGAGAAAATGAAAAGGATCTTATCGGCTCTTTTGTTAACAATTGTTTGCATTTGCCTTCTTGTGGCGTGTAACGGTAAGAACGAAAACAAAGCCGATTCCAACGCACCGGGCTCCGACTCGTCGGAAAACCAGGGCGGCACAGCGGATAAGGAGGAAAAACCCGTAGACCACGACGTTGTGTGGAGCCCTGACGTTTCAATTTCCATCATTTACACGCCCGGCGGCGTAAGCGAAGACCACCTGAGCGATATTTTCTATACCGCGGGTGCAAACGCTAAGGACGTTATGGTCTATACCGACACAGCTCCTCGGGCAGAGCATGAGATCGTTATCGGCAAGACCGGAAGAGATATTTCGATTGCGGCTTACCGCGCGCTCGACAGAATTGAGGCAGAGGGCGAAGAATATGTCGGATACTGTATCTATTCCGACGGTAAATCCATCGCGATAGCCTATGACGAAGAATTTCTCGGTACAAATCACGCAGAGGACGTTGCAATCAGCACCTTTGTTGAAAAATATTCCTCGACCGCCGTTCTTAAGCTTGAAAAGGGAGTGCAGGATGGCGAAAGATTCAGCGCGATAGAGTATCAGCAAGAGCTTGACCAAAAGGAGCTTGACCTTGCCTGGGCAGAGGTTGAGAAAACCATTGCCGGAAAATACGGCGAGGAGCTTGCCGCAAAGTCGGTAGCGGCTCTCAAAAACTGCTACGGCATTTATACCGACGATATGATCACCTGGCTTGCCAATCTTTACGACCCCGTTATCGGCGGTTACTATTTCTCAAACTCTGCAAGAAATACAGAGGGCTTCCTACCCGATCTTGAGAGTACAAACCAGGCGCTCGGATTTATCGTTTCCTCCGGAATGGGCAGCGTTAAGGACGTTATCCCCGAAGAGATGCAAAAGCAGATGGTAAACTTTGTAAGATCGCTCCAAAGCGGTGAAAACGGTCACTTCTATCATCCCCAGTGGGGCAAGGAGCTTACCGATAAATATCCCTCAAGAAAGGGACGCGACCTTCAAAACGCCGCAAGAATTCTTGAGTATTTTGGTTCGAAGCCGATTTACGATATGCCTAACGGCGTAAAGGGTGAAAATCCTATCGGCACAGTGCTTCCCGCGGCTGCCAATATTACCGAAAGCCTTAACAACTCGGTTGCCACCATGGTTTCCAAGGTTATTTTTGCAAACGATGCCGATGCAGGTGTTGAAAGCTATCTTCTTAATGATGTAAACTTTAAGGCTTATCTTGAAAAATACAGATCCAAGATGGCAACCGACAGCTATTGGGTAGGTAACGAGATGGAGTCCATTGCTACCCAGGTAGCAAACCGCGATAAGGTGCTTAAAGACAGAGGCGTAGATTACAGCCTCGCAACCATAATGACCGATTGGCTCACCTCCTTCCAGGATCCCGAGACGGGACTTTGGGAGCCTTACGAGGGTAACGAATACGCCTGTGTAAACGGTATTCTTAAAATTTCCAGCGCGTATAACAAGGTTGGTAAATACGTACCAAACGCCGAAAAGCTGCTCCGTTATGCTATCATGGCGGTTACAAGCGAGGCCGATCCTCACCATGTTTGCTGCGTTCTTAACACCTGGTACGCAATGACGATTCTCACATCAAACATTAATTCTTACGGTGGCAGCGGCGAAAAGGCTGCTGTTAAAGAGATGACCGCCGAATTTGCGGAAACCTATCCCGAAATGGTTGAAGCAACCATGAAAAAGTTCTCCCTCTTCGTTAAGACCGAGGGCAGCTCCAAGGGCGGCTTCTCCTACTTCCAGAATAAAACCTCCGAGACCTCTCAGGGTCTGCCCGTAGCTCTTGAAAACCAGAACGAGGCAGACGTAAACTCTTCTTACATCTGTTCCTCCGGAGTTATGGGACATATCTTCGGCTTTATGGGCGCAAGTGCGATTGACATTTACACAAAGTCCGACGCCATGAGATATACCATGATCCTCGAGTCTCTTGACGAGATAATCAAGGATAAAGAAGTTAAGCCCGTTCCCGTCGACCTTGAGGATACCGAGAATGTTGCAGAGCTTATGAACGACGGCATTTTCGACATGTGGGTGCCCTCGGGCGAGGTCGTAGTCGAGGACGGTTATTCCAACGGCGAGGCTTCGAGAGTTCTCCGCCTTACCACCGTTCCTAACAGCACCGACCTTATTCAGGTAAAAATGACTAAATCGCAGGGTGCGTACAACTCCATAGCGTATCAGACGGACGTGATGTTCGTTCCCGATAATCAGTCAACCTACACAATTCTCTTCCTTGGTAGCCAGTCTTCTATCAAGGCGGCAAATATGCAGCTTATCGCAAAGCCTGGTGACGGTGTTTATGTTTCCATAATTGACACCGACGAGCAGATAAAGGTTGCAGATTGTGAAAAATGGTTTACATTAAGAGTCGAATACGCAAGACTCACATACAGTAAAATTATTCTCGACATATTTGTAAATGACAAGTTCATTACATCAAGCTCCGTGCCCTATGGCGCAGAGAGTGTTTCGGCAAGCTCTGTAAAGAGAATTCAGTTTGCTGCCGATTCACCCTCCAGCGGCGATGTTTACTTCGACAACTTCTACCTTGAGCAGTTCTTAAAGGAGCTTCCCGCAGGAGTTGAAGAGGACGAGGGACCCTCCGAGGCAGAAACCGGTATAGCAACCTTTGAGTCTAAGCCTATCGGAGCTTACTACAACCAGAGATGGATTGACAAGTGGCTTCCCGCAGGAAAGCTTGAAATCGTTGACGCAGCTCCCTACGGCACCGAGTCAAAGGTGCTTGCCCTTACAACCGCAGCCGAAAACGGCGACCTCTTCCAGTTCTTTATAACCAAGACCGAGGAGAGCTTCAATGCAGTTGGTATTCAGGCAGACGTAATGTTTGATACCGTTGTCGGCTCCAAGTTTAAGGTGCTTATCTTTGGCGGACCTAAGGCTTATGAAATGACCGTATATTCCGAGACCGACGGTATTTATGTTGCCGGCGCAGGAATGTCAAAGACCAAGATTGCAGACCACCGCACCTGGTTCAACCTTCAGTTCGGTTATGCAAAGGTTTCCGACACTCTTTGCTATGTTGCGGTAATCGTGAACAACGAGGTCGTAGCAACCTCCACCACGCCTTACGACGCAACCTACGTGCCCGAGGTTTCCGAGATTCAGAGAGTTCAGTTCTCTGCCGATTACAGCGGCTTCTCGGAGGGTACGGTATACTTCGATAATATGATAATGGCTCAGCTGAATTATCCTCTTCCCGAGGATCTTCCCGTAGCTCCTCCCTCACCCGAGGAGCCGGACGAGGAGGAAGAGCCCGATGTTCCCGCAGGACCCCTTGACCCCACCGTTGAAACCTACGAGTCCTATGACCCCATCGACACCTTTACCTTCGACAACTGGAATGGCGGCTCTCCCGCCTGCGAGCCTGAGATCGTTAACGGCAGTAAATACGGCGCAGATTCAAAGGTTTATTACTACCGTTCCCTTAGCGGATGTAAACCCGAGATTACATTTAAGTTTAACGCGGGTGAGTCGGCAAACATCGCAAGCTTTGAAAGTGATATGATGTTTACCACCACCGGCTTGCTTAAACCCGAGTTCCAGATAAGAACATCCGATAACCAGCTCGTCTATAAGTTCTATATTAAGGCTGACGGTGAAAAGGTTAATCTTCTTGATTCAAATTCCACACAGCTTGCAACTCTTGCAAACGACGGCGAGTGGTTTAGATTTGGCGTTGCCGCTTCTGAAAGCGAGGGCGGCGGACTCCTTATCACCTTCTACCTTAACGGTGAACAGATAAAAACCGCTCAGAACTATCTACTTGATGCCTCGGCCAGCGCGGTGGGAAGAGTAAGATTTTGGACGGAGACGACACACACCGGCGAAATTTGCTTTGACAATACCAAGATCCTCTCGGAATACAGAGATCCCGAGACACTGCCGAAATATGAGTTTGGAGAGGTTGAGCCTGAGCCCGAGCCCGAGGAGCCTACGCCCGATCCCACTCCTGATCCCGAGCCTGAGCCTGATCCGGAGCCTGAGAACTCGAGAGTTGAGACCTTTGAGGACGATACACTTGACGTTTTCACCTTCGATAACTGGAACGATGGTCAGCCCGACTTTGCCTTTGGAGTAGTTGACGGCGCGCCCTACGGCGAGGTCTCCAAGGTTTACGGCTACAAAACGACCACCGGCTACAAGCCGGAGGTAACAATGAAGTTTACCACCTCGCCCTACGTAAATTATCTCCTCTTCGAGAGCGACATGATGTTTACCACCGAGGGTAATCTTTGTCCCGAATTCCAGCTTAGAAGCGCGGGCAACATTCTATTGTTCAGCTTCTACATCAAGGCTGACGGAGAAAAGGTATACCTCCTTGATTCTGGTTCAAACCAGCTTGCAGTCCTTGCAAATGACGGTGAGTGGTTCAAGTTTGGAATAAAGGTTTCAAATTACGCGGGCGCCGCGGCGATTACCTTCTACCTTAACGGCGAGCTTATTGACGTTGGAACTCTTTACCGCGCCGGCTGTAACGCCTTTGAGGTGAGCAGAGTAAGATTTTGGACCGAAACGACCAACACCGGCGAGATTTATTTCGACAACATTGAAATTGAAGCCTCGACCGAAGAATTTGTAAATCCCTTCCCCGAACAGCCCACCGAGCCTGAACAGCCCGATGATGACGATGACAACCCCTACTCCGGTGGCGGAAATGTCAGCGACAGCGACTGGACATAACAAAGGAGAAATAAAAAATGAAAAAGACAAAATACGAACCCGTACAGCTCGAAATTGAACTCCTCAGAGCAGGCGACATAATCACCACATCCGGCGAAGGCGCATGGGATGATGGAAACGTCGACTCCGGCGGCTGGACCTAATTTTAAACGGTGAATTTTGGTGATATTGGTCGTTTGCTCCCGCTCGCAGTAGTTACTACAGCTTCGGGTCGCAAAGCGGCCGATCTCCCTCAAAATTCCCTCGTTTAAAGGTGAATTTCAGCGATATTGGTTGCTCCCACTCGCGATTCATTTCATCTTAAATTCCCTCATTTAACAATTTAACGCAAAACCTCAATAAATCCAATTTCAAAATAAAAAACAAAATAAATTTATTTCTGAAAGGAAAAAAGAAAAAATGAAAAAAGCAAATGTTTTAAAGCTTTTGGTTCTTGCTCTTTGCGCAACCCTTCTTTGTGCAGTAGTCGTGTTTGGCTCCTCTGCTGAGGAGAGCGAGCTTTCGGTAAGCATCATAGCAAAGAACGTGTCCTACGACGATGTTGTTAAGGTAATGTTCGCCGTAGATGACTCTAATGCAGGCGGTAACGAGATTGAGGTTCTTTACTACCTTGAGGACCCCATCGCAAATCCCGAGGCTAAGGCGTACCTTGGCGTAGAGTATGACGAGGGTTACACCAAGAATGATGTTACCTATCCCGCATACTTCACCGCAGGCTTCCCTGCAAAGGCTATTGGCGATCAGGTTTACGCCAGAGCGCACATCGTTGGTACCGATGTTTACTCCGATGTTATGAGATACAGCGTTGTTGAGTATCTCTACGAGCGTCTTTATCTTGACAATGCAACCGGCGACAAGAAGGCTCTTTACGAGGACCTTCTCAGCTATGGCGCATCTGCACAGAAGGTGCTTTGCCCCGATGCCGAAACTCGCATCTCCGACTATGTTTTAGTTGGAATTCAGGGCGGTACTCTTGACGGCAGATACTTCCAGGGCATCTATGTTGCAGGCGATAAGGTTTACCCCACCGGCGCGGGTGTTGCAACCTGGTACGCAAATGTGGTTGATGTTACTACCGGTGAAATCGACACCACCGAGGTTGCTAATGCGGCAGAGTATACCGTTGAAGGATTCACCATGTTCACCATTGCAACTCAGGGCGGCGAAGAGCCCGCTCCCACTCCCTCCTACAAGCCCGACCTTGCTGATACCGTAGGCAGAATTCTTTGGAACGAGGCTGCAACCGTTGAAGAGTACAAGGCTGCCGGTGCCTTGGACTTCTGGATGGGCTCGGGCGCTCCTCTTGAAATCGTAGACGGTGCACCTTACGGCGAGGCTTCCAAGGTGCTTCACATGGGAACTCAGTCCAGCGGCAACCAGGATCAGCTCTTTATAAGAAACACTGCGGCGTACGCTAACTCTACGGTTGCGGCGTTCGAGACCGATATTATGATAAGCACTGCTCAGACGGTAAACTTTGAAATAAGATTTATGAACAAAAATCTTGCTTCTGCGGACAGATCGGCGTACATCTTTAATCTTTCCGTTGGATCGGACGGTAACGGTTCTGTCTCCGGTTCCGGTCTTACGACCGTAACCGCTCCCGAGGTTGAAGGTAATTGGATCAGACTCCGCGCAGAGTTTATAGACGTTTCTGACGCTCAGTTCAGAGTTGCGATTTACTACAACGGAATGCTCGTAGCAGGCACCGACGCTATTAACAAGGCAAAGGGTGCAGACCACGCGGCTTCCGCTATTAACCAGGTTCTTATTGCGGCAAGCACCACTTCCGTCGGCGATGCATACTTGGATAACGTTATGCTTTCTCACGTTGGTCCTGCGTTTGAGCCCGATATGAGCGATCTTGCATCCAGAGAGACCTATGAGGACGGCGATGCTATCAACCTCTTCAGCTATAATAACTGGATAGGCGGCGCCGGCAATCCTCTTCCCAACGTAGACGCTACTCCTTACGGCGAGGCTTCTAAGGTAGCACTCTTTGCTAAGTCCGCGTCCTCTTACGAGGAGCTCGGCTTTGAGCAGAAGTCTATTCCCTCGGGAACAAAGACTTACGTGTTTGAAACCGATATGATGATCGAGAACCCGAGCGCAAGCTTCCTTCTTAAGTGTGACCTCCGCGGCTCGGCTGCAGGCATCAACTTCTCGCTCTCCGTATCCGGCACTACCGTTTATCTTAACAGCTCGCACAGTGCCTCTTCTCCCATCTCTATCGTAGCGCCCGTTGGCGAGTGGTTCAGACTTACCGTTGAGTGCTTCACCGACGGATCGGGCAACAACGTTGTCAGATTCCTTATAAACGGAAATCAGGTAGGAACGACCTACGCTTGCACCATTGCGCCCAACACCGTTACCAGAATCAGATTCTACGGTGACAGCGGCAAGAGCGCAAACATCTACTTCGATAATACCAAGGTTGAATTCAAGGCTGAATAATTTTTATCAATAATTTAAGGCTCTTCCGTCAGGGAGAGCCTTTTTTCTACCTTTTATATTATATATAATTGCAAAATATATTGTAAATCGAGACGTTTTATGCTAAAATAAAAGTGCCCCGAATTTAAAACACACCTTGGGGCGTAGAAAGAAGATATGACCTTGAAAATACTTGTAATCGGCGACGTAACCAGCCCGAAGGGGCTTGACCACCTGAAAAGAAATCTTTGGAAATTCAGAAAGGCAGAGAACATCGACTTTTGCGTTGTAAACGGCGAGAATGCCTCTTTTGTTACGGGAATTTCTCCCGAAGGGGCAACCGAGCTTTTGCGCGCGGGCGCTGACTGTATTACCGGCGGAAACCACACCCTGCAAAACAAGGCGGCGTATACCTACCTTGACGAAACCGGCGAGATTTTGCGCCCTATAAACTTTGGTGACAGCGCACCGGGCAGGGGATATGCGATACTTGACTGCAACGGATATAAAATTCTCGTTATTTCTGCAATGGGTAATATCCACATTGAGCCAACGCTGGACAATCCTTTCGGATTTATTGACAAGGTTCTGCGCGAGGAGCAGGGAAATTACGATTTCTCTATCCTTGATATTCACGCCGAGGCAACGGGCGAAAAGCTTGCCATAGGCTATGGCTACGACGGCAAAATAAACGTTATTTTCGGAACGCACACTCATGTAAAAACTGCCGACCTTCAGATACTTCCAAAGGGAACGGGATATATTACCGATGTTGGAATGTGCGGCGAGTCGGGCGGTGTTATCGGAATGGACGCCCAGTGCGTTGTTGAAAGAATGAGAACGCGAATGCCGAAAAAATTCGTTGCCGCAGCGGGTGAGCCGAAGGCGGACGGAGCCATATTTACCCTCGATACTTCCAGCGGAAAAGTTGCCGCCGTTCAGTCGGTAAAATTCTGATTTTCCCCGAATTTGCTAATTAAACTTTACAAAAAGGCTATAAAAATGGAGTTGAAAACAAAAATTGCGGTAATCGGAGCAGGCCACGCAGGCATAGAAGCGGCGCTTGCTTCAGCAAGAATGGGACTTGATACCGTTCTTTTTACCATAAACCTTGACGCTGTTGGAAATATGCCCTGCAACCCCTCTATCGGCGGAAGCGCAAAGGGGCATCTCGTCTTTGAGATAGACGCCCTGGGCGGTGAGATGGGATATGCGGCAGACCTTGCCACAATACAGTCAAGAACCTTAAACCTCGGCAAGGGCGCGGCGGTCCATTCCAAGCGAGTGCAGGCAGACAGAGCCGAGTATAAAAGGCAGATGAAAAAAACTCTCGAGACGGAGAAAAATCTCCGTCTTGTTCAAGCGGAGATCGTTGATATTCTCACCGAGGAGGGCGCCGTTTCGGGCGTTGTTACCCACCTTGGCGAGGTGTGGGAGGCAAGCCGAGTTATTATTGCCACCGGAACCTTCCTCGAAAGTCAGATATTCGTCGGGGACAAGGTGTATTCCGCAGGTCCTGACGGTATGACTGCGGCAAAGGGGCTTTCGGGGGCGCTTTTAAGACTCGGAATAACTCTTCAGCGCTTTAAAACCGGCACTCCCGCAAGGGTACATAGGCGCTCTATCGACCTTTCCCGCCTTGAAGTTCAAGAGGGCGAGGAAGAGCCGGTACCTTATTCTGTGCGCTCGGAGGAAAGGGGCGCAGAGGCGACCAACATTGTGGGCTGTCACGTTGTTTATACCAATGCCGACACCCATAAGATAATATTAGACAACCTTTCCCGCTCTGCTATGTATTCGGGAAATATTACGGGCGAGGGACCGAGATACTGTCCTTCTATCGAAACAAAGCTCGTGAGATTTGCCGACAAGGAAAGGCACCAGCTTTTCGTTGAGCCTTGCGGTCTTGACACCGAGGAAATGTACATTCAGGGATTTTCAACGTCAATGCCCACCGACGTGCAGTATGAAATGATGAAATCTCTTCCCGGCTTTGAAGAGGCGGAAATAATGCGTTACGCCTACGCCATAGAATACGATTGCGCAGACCCGACCGAAATGCTCCCCACCCTTGAATTTAAAAAGGTTTCGGGACTTTACGGCGCAGGACAGTTTAACGGCACCTCGGGCTATGAGGAGGCTGCGGCGCAGGGTCTGGTCGCCGGAATAAACGCAGCGCTTAAAGAAAAGGGCGAGGAGCCGATGATACTCTCGAGAGACTCCTCGTATATCGGCGTTTTGATTGACGACCTTGTTACCAAAGGGGCAAAAGAGCCCTACCGAATGATGACCTCCAGGAGCGAGTACAGACTTCTTCTCCGTCAGGATAACGCAGACCTTCGCCTTACCGAAACGGGTCACAGAGTCGGACTTATCGGCGAGGAGAGATTTAATAAATTCCTTGAAAAAAGGGAAATGATCGAAAAAGAAATCGCAAGGCTTGAAAAAACCACCGTTCCACCCTCGGAGGAGGTTAATTCCCTTTTGAGAGAAAACGGCTCAACCGAGCTTACTACGGGAATTAAGCTTGCCGAGCTTCTGCGCAGACCCGAAATCAGCTATAAGATGCTTGCCCCGATAGACAAGGAGCGTCCCTCGCTCCCCTCTGCGGTTGTAAGGACGGCAGAGGTGCAGGTCAAATACCAAGGCTATATAAAGCGCGAGATTGCCGAAGCCGAAAGGCAGAAAAAGCTGGAGGAAAAGAAGCTCCCCGAGGATATATCTTATAAAGACATTCTCGGACTTCGTCTTGAGGCGGCAGAAAAGCTTGAAAAAATAAGACCTCGAAGCCTCGGTCAGGCGTCACGTATCAGCGGAGTTAACCCTGCCGACATCAGCGTGCTTTTAATCTATCTTTCCCAGGGTAAGAAAAAATGAAGCTCCAAGTACCCGAATATTATAAGGACTTTAAGTGCATTGGCGGTGAGTGTACCGACAACTGCTGTATCGGCTGGGAGATAGATATTGATGACAAAACAAAGGAAAAATATCTCTCCTTAAATACCCCCCTCGGCAAAAAGATAAGAGAAAACACGATAGCCGAAAACGGTACATTTCATTTCGTACTAAAGGGTGAGCGATGCCCGTTTTTGAACTCGGATAACCTTTGCGACATAATATGCGAGATGGGCGAGGGCGGACTTTGCTCTGTTTGCCGAGAGCACCCGAGATATTACACAACTCTTTTTGACACCGTCTTTGGCGGTGTGGGACTCGCCTGCGAGGAGGCGGCAAGACTTATATTAGAGAGCCCCCTGCCCCATAGGTATATAACCCTCGAAACCGAGGGCGAGAGGGAAGAGTGCGACGAAGAATTGCTTGAAATCTTTCTTGGGCTAAGAGAGAGAATATGCGAGATTTTTGGCGAAAAAACGCAAAGTATAGTTTACCTTGTCGAAGAGGTTGAAAAGGCTGTTTTATCGGCTCAGGAAAGAGTCGACGCAGAGCCTAAAAAGCCATATAAAACAAGAGAAGTTTCCCACAAAACCATTGTTGAAAATGTGGAAAACTGCGAACTTTTATCGGAAGAATTGCTCGACCTTCTGAAAAGACCGACCCGCCAAAAAAACGGAATATCTAAAAATCAAAACATAAACAATTATTTACAAAATCTCTATCTCTATTTTCTCGACAGATACCTGCCAAAGGCGGTAGAGGACGGCAACTTTTTGGGCAAAGGAGCGCTCGCCCGCTTCTCTCTCGAAATCCTAAAATACCTCTTTGAGGCAGAAGAGGAGCTTACCCTCACTCGCGCCATCTACCTTGCAAAGCTCTATTCCCGCGAGATAGAGTATAACGAGGATAACACCGCACAGCTTGAAGAATTTTAACATATTACAAAAACCCCGAGACAAGAGGCAAAATTGCCCTGCTCGGGGTGATTTTATTTTTCAAAATCGGTTTTTCTTTGTCTTACGATAAGTCTGCCGAGGTCTTTGAGATTCAGGGGGATTAGCGGGTAGAGATAGCCCTTGCCGAGGACGGTGTTGTTTGTGGAGACGGCGAGGATAAAGAGTAAAATTCCCGCAACGAAGCCCCATATACCGAGGACGGCGGTCAGTATGAGGGTAATTACTCGCATAAATTTAAATGCGTAGCCCAGCTCGTAATTTTGTTGGGCGAAGTTTGCTATGGCAACGAACGCCATATAGAGAATCACGTCTCCCGAGAGCCAGCCTACCTCAACGGCAAAGTCGCCAAGTATCAGCGCGCCCACCACCGAGAGCGAGTTTGAGAGAATGTCGGGGGTGTTCATAGATGCGATTTTGAGTCCGTCGATTGCAATCTCGGCAAGAAGTAGCTGTAAAATTATCGGCAGCGCGCCGGGGTCGTCGGGCACTAAAAACAGAAGCGAGTCGGGCAAAAGATAACTGTATTCGAGGGCGAGATACCAAAGTGGCGTGATTATCACCGACAAAAGCAGTATAGCCATTCGTATCAGCCTAAGATAACTGCCCGTCAGGGGCGGGGAATAAAAATCTCCCGTTTCTTCAAGGTAATCAAAAATCGAGGTAGGCAAAATCATTGCCAGGGGCGAGGTGTCGCAAAGGACGATAATGCTTCCTTCCATTAGCTGGGCTGCGGCTGTGTCGGGGCGCTCGGTGGTGCGTATTTTCGGAAACGGGTTAAACCAGCCACGCCGTATAAGAGTTTCGGCAAGGCTCTGGTAGCCGAGGGTTAGGGACTTTGGCCTTGCCTCGGAGAGTTTTTTTCTTATATCGGCAAGGCTCTCCTCGTCGGCAATTCCCTTGACGTAACAAAGGGCAACGTCGGTTGCTGAGGAGCCGCCCAGATTAAAGTATTCAACGGTGAGTCTTGGGTCGCGTATTCTTCGCCTAATGAGCGCGGTGTTCATTATCAGGGTTTCAACAAAGCCGTCACGCGCCCCCTGCATAACTCGGTCACCCTCAGGCTCGGAGATCGACCTTGCGGGATAGGTGCGAAGGTCGGCTACTATTGCCTCGGCACCGAATGACTCGGCAAGGATTACCGTCTGCCCCGAAAGCACCGCGAGTATCAGCTTGTCAAAATCGCTCTCTCTTGCAATTTCAACGTAAGGGAGCCTAAGCTCCAGCGCCCTTGCCGACATTGGCTCCTTCAACCCGAGAAGAGTTTGCATAATTCTCTGCATTTCGGCATCCTTGATAAAGCCGTCAACATAAAAGAAGCACATATCTCTTTCACAGACCGCAAGGTGCCGCTCTATCAGGTCAAAGCTCTCCTGTGCGCGAAGTGTCTTTCGCATATATTCAACGTTTTTGCCATAGCTTGTATATAGGGTTTTAATTTCCCTCTCGCTCATAGAAAAAGGCCTCCGCCGTTTTTTTTAAAAAGTGTTGACGAGAGGCCGAATTTTATTCAAAATCTAAGAAAAAAGGATAAGAAGCCCTAAAGCGGAAGAGATAATTCCAAGAAGCGCGCCGCAAACCACATCGCGGATAAAATGTATTCCTAAAAGCACGCGGGAGAGAGCGAGCAAGATGCCCAGCGCAAAGAGGACAAGCGAGAGCGCGGGCAGGGTGGGAAAGCAAAGGGTTGCAATAGCGAATACCAAAAACGTGTGCCTTGATGGGAAGGATACGCCGATCTTATCCTTTGGCTTTCTTTCGTAAAATCCGTAAAGCTCGTAGGGTCGGGGGGCGTTTACCATTCTTCTGAAAAGGCTGACCAAAATATACGATATAAGGAGAATAAAGCAGAGCTTTATTGCCCCAAGGGGAGAATTCAGGAGCGTGAGGGCAAAGACCGCGGCAAAGAGGAAAAAGGCAAAAATGCCCGCAAAGTGCGATATAAGACGCAAAAGGCGGCAAAGCCCCTTTTTGTTATAAACCTTTTTCAGAATTTTTTCCAAAGCGCCGCCTCCTTCTTTTTTCTCACATATATTATGGCATAAAAAGAGCTTTAAGTCAATAGTAAAGAATAAATGCGTTTTTTCTGTTGACTTTTTTTAATTATTATGTTATATTATCCTTTGCTAAAAATAAAAAAATAGGTGAATAATGGAAAATCAAAACCAACAAATTCTTCCCGACGGCATAGTCGGTCTTACCTCTGCCCAGGTTGCACAGCAGAGAGCAAAGGGAGAGGTTAATATATCTAAGGAAAAGGCGGGTAAAAGCTATTTCCGAATAGTTTTAGACAACCTTTTTACCGTTTTTAATACGGTTTGGGCAATAATCGCGGTAATTCTCATTATTTGCGGCAGCTTTACCAACCTTACCTTCCTCTTTATCATAATACCAAACATTCTTATCGCAACGGTGCAGGAAATAAGAGCGAAAAAAACGGTTGAAAAGCTTTCGGTCACCACCCAGCCGCGCGCGGTGGTTATCCGCGATGGCAAAGAGGTTGAGATCGATGCAAAGGAAATCGTTCTCGGCGATATTATGCGAATAGAGCTTGGCCGTCAGGTGCTTTCGGACGGCGAGGTTATCTCGGGCGTTGCGGAGGCAAACGAGAGTATGCTTACCGGCGAGGCTGATGCTATAAAAAAGCAGGCGGGTGACAGAGTCCTTGCGGGCAGCTTCCTTGTCAGCGGTATGATTTATGTTAAGGTGTGCGCTGTCGGCGACGGTAACTACGTTCACACTATAGAATCTGCGGCAAAGGGCTTTAAGGCTCCTGCGTCGAATCTTTTTCGCGATCTTGGCAACCTGATAAAATATATCGGAATTTTTATGATTCCTATGACGCTTCTTATGGCGGTTACGAATTATTTCGACACCGGCCGCAATGCGGTGATAACGGTGGAAAAGACCGCAGGCTCGGTTATCGGTATGATACCCTCGGGAATATATCTTCTTATAACCGTAACCCTTACTTTAAGCGTTATTATTCTCTCGAAAAAGCGCACTCTCGTTCAGGATATGTATTCTATCGAGATGCTGGCGTCGGCAGATGTTGTTTGCCTTGACAAAACCGGCACGATAACCGACGGAACTATGTGCGTTTGCGGCTTTGAGCTTCTTTCCTCCGACTCCGAGGAGCGTGTGCGCGAGATTGTTTCGCTGATTGAGGGGGCAGAGGATAGTATAAACAACACCTCTCGCGCGCTGATAGATTATTTCGGACGCAGGGAGGCTGAAATTACCGACAGAATTCCCTTTTCTTCAAAGAGAAAATACTCGGCTGTGTCTATTGCGGGCGAGGGCAGCTTTGCTATCGGCGCGCCCGGCTTCGTTCCCTGCGATATAGACGGCGAGACCGAGAGAAAAATTGCCGAGAGGGCAAAGGAGGGTCAGCGCGTTCTCGTGGTTGCAAGGCTAAGCTCGCTCTCCGAGCGCGGCGAGGCTCTCGCTATGATAGCCATTGCCGACAGAATACGCCCGAACGCCGCTGAAACTATTGCTAAATTCCAGGAGCAGGGCGTTTCGGTAAAGATAATTTCAGGTGACCACGCCGCAACCGTTTCCTCAATAGCTCAAAGAGTTGGCGTTTTGGGCGCTGAAAACTATATCTCTTGCACCGATTTGTCGGACGAGGAGCTGACCGCCGCAGCAGAAAAATATTCGGTATTCGGCAGAGTTACCCCCGAGCAAAAGGTGCTTCTCGTTAAGGCGCTTAAAAAGGCGGGACACACCGTTGCAATGACGGGTGACGGCGTAAACGACACTCTTGCACTCAAGGAATCCAACTGTGCTATCGCAATGGCTGACGGCAGCGAGGTTGCAAGAGCCGTTTCGCAAATCGTGCTTTTAGACTCCGACTTTGCGGCATTGCCCGAGGTTGTTAAGGAGGGCAGACGCTGTATCAACAACGTAAGAAGCTCTGCGGTGCTCTTCCTTATGAAAACCGCCTTTGTAATCGGGCTTTCGATCTTTGCTATCTGCGTTCCCTCAATGACCTATCCCTTTGAGCCAAAGCAGTTTATGCTCCTTGAAATGTTCGTTATCGGCATTTCCGCAGTCCTGCTCGCCCTTGAGCCGAATTACAAGATGATAAGAGGCTCCTTCCTTAAAACGGTAATGCTTGAGAGTATTCCCTCGGCGTTGGCTATGTATATTCCCACTCTGTTTATACTTCTGCTCGGCAGTTTTGGCGTCGGACTTTCCGCCGAGTGCATGAACTCGGTGGCTATGATAGTCGTTACCCTGGTAGGCTTTATAAACCTTCTTTTCCTTTGCCACCCGTTTACGAAATGGAGACTTGGCGTTTGCCTGGTAATAGGCGTTTTAATGGGAGCAACGGCGGTCTTCAGCATTTTTGCAAACGGCTTCATTTCCTTTGTTCCCGCAGATGTTCTCGGAATTCTGCCCGCCTTTGAAAACCTCGGCTTCCTTGTTGGTATGCTGGGAATAGGAATTTCTCTCGGCTGCCTTATCGGTATTCTTAAAAAGAACATCGAAAGCCTCGTTTTCAAGATTGCCTCTAAGCTGAAGAGAGGCAAAATGTAAACAATTATTTATAAAATTTTCGGGGAGAACAAGCTTTTTTAAACTTGCTCTCCCTTTTTTCGCTCTATAAGTTGAAATTTATAAAAATCTGTGATATACTGTTAATTAGATATAAGTGCGCCCGCGGGCGCTATTAAGGAGAGGCGTATGATTAAACGCGAAATAAAGGATTTTTTGCTTGAATGTGAGGGCGTGGAGGGCTACTCTGTTTCTGCTCCGTTTACCTTATATTCGGCGCTTTGCGAGCTTGGCGTAACCGAGAGGGAGACCTTCGGTGTCGGTAAGCCCTCTGTGAGCAAAATGAGGCTTTCCGCAGGCTTTTTCGTTGAGGAGGAGCTTTCGGGAGTAAAGTATTCTTATATCAGAATTTGCTCTTTGGTAGGCAGATGCTCGCTTTCGCTTAACGGCATTCATATAACCGATTTCGACGGCGAGAGGGAAAGCTATCTTGCCGACCTTGGCAATGCCATAGTTATGGGCGAGAACAGTCTTGTTTTGGAGTTTGATGCGCCTGAGTTTTGCGACGGAATTTTCTCTCCCTTACAGATTTTAAGATTTGATAACTCGATAATAGATACGGTCAAGCTAAGCGAGGTTGAGGTAGGCGACGAGGTGACCGTAAAGGTTTCTCTTACCACCGTAGGCAACAGTGAAAACAGCCGCGCGGTTGCAACCCTTATCTCGGGCTCGGGTCATATCTATTACGGCGGATTTATTAACGGCGAGGCACAGATAGTTGTAAAAGAGCCTCTTCTTTGGTGGCCTCGGGGGCTTGGCGTGCAGAATGTTTATAAGCTTGCGGTTAACCTTTACGGCGACCTTGAGGTTGACGATACCGCTGAGCTTAAAGTAGGCTTGCGCAGTGCTATGGCTGAGGAGGACGGAGCGCGCCTTCGTATTAACGGACAGGCGTTTTTGCCTATGGGAGCTGTGTATATTCCCGAAAAGGTTTATCTTCCCATTGATGCGCGCAGACGCACCGCTGCCTTCGTTACCTCTGCCGCTATGTCGGGCTTTAATTGCTTCGTTGTCAGAGAAATGCTTCCTAAAAGTAGCTTCTTTGACCTTTGCGATGTGCACGGTATCAGCGTAATATACGAGCTTTCGAGCCCCACGCCCTCTGATATTTCGGCTATTTGTGCGGCAGCTCACCACCCCTCCCTTGTAGCGCTTGAGTTTGTGGGTATGGGCGATAGAAGAGCGGAGATAATGGCGAAGTTTAAGGAAATTGCTCCCCTTGTTGCTCTCTCGTTTAAGGATAGCGCGCCGAAATATTTTGGCGAATGCTCAATTCCCGCCGAGTCTGTGCTTTACCGCTTTGTCCCCGCAGGCGAGCGCAATCCCCTCTCTCCCGCTATGGAGAAATTTGCGGACGGCAGATGCGAGGAAATTGCCGCAAATCTTGCAAACAAATTCCTTTATCCCCTGAGCTTCTCGGACTTTGCCTATCTTTCAAGACTTTCTCAGGCAGAGAACACGAAAAGGGAAATGTATTTAAGAAGAGAAGCCTTCGGTGGCCGCGGAAGAGCAGTGTTCTCAAACTTCAGCTCGAAAAATCTTATCTCCGAGTCGGCAGTTGACTCCGACGCAGGCTGGAAGGCAGTCCAATATTACGCAAAGGAATTTTTTGCCCCCATAGCAATAGACGCAAGAGTCGAGGGCACTCAGGTAACCTTCTTTGCCTATAACAACAAGCCTACCGCCGCTTTCGGAAGTCTTGAATACAGAATAATCGACTCCGAGGGAAATATCATAGACAGAAACACCGAGGAAATCGAGATTGAAGAGTCCTCGGGCAAGAAGATTTTTACCCGCGATTTCACAGAGCAGCTCTCCTCGGGTAAAAACGATAAGCTTATCGAGTATATATTCACCGATGCGGCAGGTCTTAGCTTCCGCGGCTCGGCACTCTTTGCCTCCTTTAAGAGCTTTGAGTTCAAAGAGCCTAATATCAAAGCCGAGATTTCGGGTGCGGAGCGCCGCTTCAGCATTACCCTCACATCCGAGGCATACGCAGGCGGAGTGGAGCTTAGCTTTACCGATACCCCCGCCGTTTTCTCGGATAACTGCTTTGCTATAACCACAAAGGCTCCCGTTAAGGTAGAGGTAACTCTCACCGAGCTTCCCGAAACTGCGAAAAATCTTAAAAAGCAGCTTCGCATCAGGTGCTTGAACGGCATCGGAAGAGAATAAACTTAAAAATTCCACAAAAAACCGGCACCTTTTAGCTTCGGGTGCTAAAGGACAGTTAAAAAGCCGATATGGATTTTATTCCGTATCGGCTTTCTTCTATTAGTGCCATCGCCTTTGGTGGTGAGTAAGTGCGCATTTTCTGGTGTTTTTTAGTGATATGCTGTCTACGACAGCGTGATATTACTCGCCCTGCTCGTAGTGATATTGAAGCCCTACGGCTTCAGTGATATTCCATTCACCGCCAAAACTCGCGTAGCGAATATCACTCGGCGTAAGCCGAATATAACTGCGTAGCAATATAACTCGCCAAAGGCGAATAGAGTTGGCGTTGTGTCCTTAGGAACACAACGCCTTTGGGTGTCGGTTTTGCTATTGGTGCATATCCTTTGAATCTCTAAGAGCTATGGCAAATGCCTCCTCAACCTCTTTGTAGGTTGAAGCTGTGTTAATTCTTGTGCGCAGGGCGGCAGCACCCCTGAAGCCTTTCAGGTAAAGGGCAATCTGCTTTCTTGCCTCTGCGGTTGCAACGCCCTCGCCCTTGTCGGCTATGGCTGCTCTCAGCTGAAGAAGCGCGGTCTCGGCTCTCTCCTCAAGCGCGGGCGCAGAATAGGGCTTACCCTCAATAGCAGAGATGATCTCCGAGAAGATAAACGGGTTGCCAACCGCCCCTCTGCCAATGGCAATTCCGTCTGCTCCCGTCTCCGAAAGCATAGCGAGCGCGGACTCCGCAGAAACTATATCTCCGTTGGCAAATAGGGGTATATGTAACCTTTGCTTTACATTTTTGATGATTTCGCGGTCTGCCGAGCCTCCGTACATCTGCACGCGCGTTCTTCCGTGAAGGCAAATTATACTCGCTCCGCCCTCCTCTGCCGCAAGGGCGCACTCTACGGCGTTAATAGTGTCAGAGCTTATTCCCGAACGCAATTTTACGGTAACGGGAATAGAAACGGCACCCCTTACCGCCCTTACGATTTTTTCGATAAGCTCGGGTGAGCGCATAAGGGCAGAGCCCTCTCCGTTAGAAAAAATCTTATGAACGGGGCAGCCCATATTTATGTCTATCGCAACGGGTAATGCTCCTGCCTCGGGCTTTTCAAGCCTTGCCGCCGCCTCCGCCATAATTTCGGGCTCGGAGCCGAATATCTGTATTGCTACGGGACCCTCGTCCTCTTCTGTTTTAGCGAGGGAGAAGGTTTTTTTATCGTTAAACACCACCGCCTTTGCGCTGACCATTTCGGTGACCGAATATTCACAGCCGTATTTTCTGCAAACAAGGCGCATCGCTCTATCGGTATATCCCGCCATAGGCGCAAGCATAACACCGTAGCGTAACGGCGTATCTCCGATATTGATACTCATAGGCTCCCCCTCTCTTTTTTTACTATATTTTAGCACAAAAGTCGGTGAAGTTCAAGAGAAAAACCGTTCGTAAAAAATATTTCTATTGAAAAGGCGAAAAAAATGTGCTAAAATATTTATAAAAAACAATGGGAGGTCGAGAAATGGGCGAAAGAGTTTGGACAGAAAAGCAATCTCTTGCAATAGAAAACCGCGACAGAACTCTGCTTGTTTCTGCGGCGGCAGGCTCGGGTAAGACGGCAACGCTTACCGAGCGAATAATTCGTCAGCTTATGGACGAAAATAATCCGGTCTCTGTTGAAGAGCTTTTGGTGGTTACCTTTACCAACGCGGCGGCTGCCGAGCTCCGCGCAAAAATCACCGCGGCTCTTGAAGAAGCCGTTAAAAGCAATCCCGAAAACCAGCGCCTGGGGCGTCAGCTCTTTATGCTCCCTCAGGCAAAAATCAGGACTATCGACTCCTTTTGCGGAGACATTTTAAGGGCAAATGCGGATAGGGTCGGCGTCCCCTTTAATTACCGAATTGCCGACGAGGCAGAGTGCGAGCTTATCGGCGAGGCAATAATGGGCGGACTTATTGAGGCGGTTTACTGCGCTAGCGAGCCTTCCATAGCCACACCCGAGGAGTTTGAGGAGCTTGCCGACTGCCTTACCGACTCAAAGCGGACGCAGGAGCTTTCCGATGTTTTAAGACTTATATATGCAAGATGCGAGTGCTCTGCGGAGGGTGTCGGCCTTATAGACAAGCTCTCCGAGCTTTACAAGGCAGAGAGCTATCCCTCTCTTGAAAGCACGCCCCACAACGCCTACCTCCTAGAGCGAACAAGGGAAATGGCAAAGCATTATCTCGACCTTGCCGAGGGGCTTTGCGCTCAGTTTGGCGCATCGGAGGGCGAGGCAAAATACCGCGAGTGCGCCCTCTCCGATATAGCGGTGATGAAGAGAATATATTTTGCAGCCGACTACGAGAGCGCAAGGGAGGCGATTTTGAGCTTTGAGCTTGTGCGCCGTCCCCCCGTCCGTAAGGATAAAACTATTGCAATGGAGCTTTACGGCAAGGTGCGCGACCGCTTCAAAAAGGATGTAAACGACGACTTTAAGCCCCTGTTTACCTACCGCGCCGAGGAGTGGATGACCCTGCTTTCAAGGCTTTATCAAAAAAACCAAATTCTCTATAAATTCCTTTCGCGTTATGATGAGCTTTTTGTAAGAGAAAAGCTACGCCGCGGCGCGCTCTCTTATGCCGATGTTGAAAGATTTACCTACGAGTGCCTTATCTCGGACGGAAAGCCTACCGAGGTTGCCGAAAATCTTGCCCGCTCATTCAGCGCAATATATATTGACGAGTATCAGGATGTAAACGCCCTGCAAAACAGTATTTTCGAGGCAATATCCCGCCCCGATAACCGCTTTATGGTCGGTGATATAAAGCAGAGCATTTACGGCTTCCGCCACGCAAAGCCCGAGATATTCGCGCAGATGAAGCGCACCTTTACCCCTATCGAAAAAGCGGCGGGCGGTGAGAGCTCCTCCGTCTTTATGTCAAATAATTTCAGGTGCGACAAGGCTATCGTTGACTTTGTTAACGAGGTTTTTGACAAGGCGTTTACGCTTATCGGCGACTCTATCGGCTATGTAAAAGAGGACAGACTCGTCTATTCCAAAAAGTATGACACCGAGCCCGAATATCACACCCCCGAGATCTGTATGCTGGAAAAGGGCGTGACGGAGTCCGACGGTGATGGCAGCGAGTGCGCAGCCGCGCCTGCCGTTGTTGCAAGAAAAATAAAGGCTATCCTTAAAGACGGCCGCCTTGCGGACGGAAGCGCTCCGCGCCCCTCGGATATTGCCATTATTCTGCGAAATGCAAAGGGAAAGGACACCCGCTATGCCGAGGCTCTTGAAAAAGAGGGAATACCCGTTAAAATTTCGGGAGCAAAGAGCTTTTTCCTCTGCGCAGAGGTGCTTTTGGCGCTATGCCTTCTTAATTCCATAGATAACCCGAGAAGAGATATTTATCTTGCGGGTCTTATGTGCTCGCCCCTTTATTCCTTTACCCCCGACGAGCTTTATCTTATCAGACGGGCGAATAAGGAGTCCTGCCTTTATGACGCCTTAAACGACTATTGCGCGGAAAATCCCGAGTTTGAAAAGGGACAAAAATTCCTCGCGGCTCTCCGTAAATACAGAGCAATATCCGAGGGCGTGCCTTGTGACGAGCTTCTTTTCCGCCTTTACAGAGAAACGGGGCTTCTTGCCCTTGCTTCAAAGAGCGGCGGCAAGGAAAATCTTATGATTCTTTACGATTATTCAAGACAGTTTGAGGCGGGAGAATTCAAAGGACTTTATAACTTTATTCATTTTGTCAACAGCCTGATTGACAAACGCACAACCTTTGACGACTCTCGCGAGAGCTCAGAGGAGGAGGCGGTGCGTATCGTTACCTGCCACGCGTCAAAGGGTCTTGAATACCCAATAGTATTTCTCGTTGACGCGGGTGTGCCCTTTGGCAACAAGGACGCCCGAGGCGGTGTGGCATACAACGGCGAAATGGGAATAGCTATGCGCCTTCGCACCCCGATGGGTCTCGCTTTGGTAAACAACCCCGTTTTCGACATTATAAATCAGTATAATTTCAGAAAGAGCTATGAGGAGGAGCTTCGCATCCTTTATGTAGCGCTCACCCGCGCCCGCGAGAGGCTTTATGTTGTGGGTACATCCCCCCTTGCCGACAGCGAAAAATACGCCGAGGAAATCGAGTGCCTGCGCGAGATGCTTTCGCCCTACGGAATGAGAAATTTAAGGTCCTATCTTGAGATCATTTTGGTAACGACGGGCAAAAAGCCTCTTTGCGCCGAGGAATTTTCGGGCAAGAGCGAAGAGGCGCCCGAGGAAGAGGCAAAGCCTGCCGAGCAGACAGAAGCTGCGCCCGAGGAAAAGGACACCCGCCATATGGAAAGGCTGCTTTCGGAAAGATTTGAATTTGTTTATCCCCACAAGGCTCTGACGAGACTGCCCGAGAAAATGTCGGTCTCCAAAACCTCACCCACAGTTCTTGATTATGCCGACGAGGGCGTTATAGAGCTTTCGGGCGAGGGGGAGGAGAGCGGCCGCACCTATCTTCCAAGGTTTATCAGCGGCTCGCGTGCGGAAGAGAGCGCAAGAAGAGGTATCGCAACCCACTATTTCCTCCAGTTTTGCGACCTTGGACGGCTTAAAGCCCAAGGCCCCGAGCGTGAGCTTCAAAGGCTTGTCAGCGAGGGCTATATATCAAAGGCTGACGGCGAGAGAGTAAGGCTTGAGGAGCTTTGGCGCTTTTGCGAGTCTCCCCTGTTTTACGAGATGCTTGGAGCAAAGGAGCTTCACCGCGAGCTTCGCTTTAACGTAAGACTCCCTGCGGAGCATTTCACCACCGATAAGGAGCTTCTTTCGGCATATCGCGGCAAGGAGGTGCTCGTTCAGGGTGTTATCGACTGTATTATAGTAGGTAATGACGGCTCGGTGGGACTTTACGATTACAAGACCGACCGACTCTCGCGCGAGGAGCTTTCGGACAAGGAGCTTGGCAGGGAAATGCTCCGCAAAAAGCATAACACCCAGCTCTCCTACTACGCCCTTGCGGTGGAAAGAATTTTCGGCAAATCTCCCGAAAAGGTGGGAATATACTCGCTCCACCTTGGCGAGACGGTGTATGTAGATAAATAATCCGCCGAAGGACACCGCAGCGCATAAACAAATAATTCTTCTCAAAGGAAAGAAAGATGAATTACAGCAGAATAAATCAAAAATTTTTGGGCGAATACCTGGAGCTTGACAAGGCCCTTTGCCAAAAGCTTGACAGCAAGGCGGGGGTTACCGAGTATATCAATAAGCTTAACGGAGCAAAATACGCCCCCGGAAGAGACAACTCTCTTCATCGGCTTATAAAGTACAGAGGGCTTCGCAACCGCATAGCTCACGAGCCCGGCGCGCTCAAAGACATTGACAACATTACCCGCGATGATATTATCTGGCTCAAAGGCTTTAAAAAGCAGGTAATGCGCGGTAAAGACCCCCTATCGGTGTATCTTAAAAAAGCCTCTTCAAGGATAAGAAACAGAGCCTTGAAAAGGACTCTTTTGCTTGCGGGCATAGGAGCCGCCGCCGTCTTGGCAGCGGTTGCCGCAATCATTTTGTTGTAAGGAGATAAGGAAGATATGAAAATTTCAGAGCTTCTTTGCGACCATAGGCTTTCCATATCCTTTGAGGTCTTTCCGCCCAAAACCGAGTCGGGATTTGAGAGCGTTAAGAGTGCAACCGAGGAGATAGCCGCCCTTCGTCCCTCGTTTATGAGCGTGACCTACGGCGCAGGCGGCGGCACGAGCAAATATACGCTGGATATTGCGAAAAATATTAAGGAGCGTTACGGCGTCCCCTCTATTGCCCACCTTACCTGCGTTTCCTCTACCAAAGAGACGGTAAAGGCGAGAATTGAGGATATTAAAAACGCAGGCATACAGAATGTTATGGCTCTTCGCGGCGATATTCCCGCGGATAAGGAAAATGAGGACAGAAGCGGCTGGGACTACCGCCACGCAGTCGAGCTTGTAAGAGAGCTTCGCTGTGCGGGATATGACTTTTGTATCGGCGGAGCCTGCTATCCTGAGATACACCCGGAGAGCGCCGACCGACGCACCGATATAAAATTCCTTAAAGAAAAGGTGGACGCGGGATGCGACTTCCTCACCACCCAAATGTTCTTCGATAACAACATTTTGTACAGTTATCTTTACAAAATCCGCGAATTTGGCATAACTGTGCCCGTAATCCCGGGTATAATGCCTATCACCAGCGGAAGGCAGGTGGAGCGTGCAATAAAGCTTTCAGGCTCCTTTATGCCCGAGAGGTTTAAAAACCTTGTGGACAAGTTTGGATATGATGATAAGGCAATGATGCAGGCGGGCGTTGCATACGCCACCGACCAGATAATCGACCTCTACGCTAACGGAATAACCCACATTCACCTTTACACAATGAATAAGCCCGAGATTGCGCGAAGAATAATGGGTAATCTCTCGGACATTTTGGGAAAATGACGGTAGGCGTAAAAAAGGATATTTCCCTCCCTCCCGTTTGTGAAAAAGAGGTTGCAAGATATGCGGGCGGGGAGTTTGTTCCCCTAAAAGAGGAGCCTCGGCTTACCCCTATGGTCTGTTACCTGGAAACCGATATTTTTATAGACGGCGAGAGGGTCAGCCTGGGCAAAATTTCGGTAAATTCGAAAAATCTTGCAAAAAATCTTTCGGGCTGTAAAAGAGCGCTTATCTTTTGCGCAACCATCGGCGCGGAGGTAGACCGCCTTGTGCAAAAATATTCAAGGCTCTCGCCTGCTGCAGCTCTTATGATAAACGCTTTTGGCAGTGAGAGGGCAGAAGCCCTTTGCGACGGCTTTTGCCATTGGTTTGCAACGGAAAGGGGTGTCTCGCTTCGTCCGAGATTCAGTCCGGGCTACGGAGACCTGCCCTTAGAGCTTCAGCGAGAGATTTTCGCTCTTTTAGAGCCTGAGAAAAGGCTTGGCGTTGCCCTTAGCGAAAGTCTTATTATGTCACCCTCGAAAACGGTTACCGCTATCGTGGGCCTAGATTGATGTTTTGGAGAAAATATGGATTTCAGAGAATTTTTAAAGAGCAATATAGCCGTCCTTGATGGCGGAATGGGCACTCTTTTGCAGAAAAAGGGGCTTCTCCCCGGTGAGCTGCCCGAGAGGTGGAATATCTCACACCCCGAAGAGGTAAAAAGCATACATAAAGCCTATTTTGAAGCAGGCTCGAACGTTGTATATACTAACACCTTTGGCGCAAATTCGCTGAAATTTTCCGAAGAGGAGCTTTCGGAGATTGTAAAGGGCGCTATCGAAAATGCAAAAGCGGCAAGAGACGAGGTAAAGACTCCCTCGCAAAAGTTCGTTGCCCTTGATATAGGTCCGCTGGGCAGACTTTTAAAGCCCCTCGGCGACCTTGACTTTGAAGAGGCGGTGGAGGTGTTTGCAAAAACCGTCCGTCTCGGCGCAGACTTTGGCGCAGACCTTATCGCGGTTGAAACGATGAGTGATTCTTACGAGACCAAGGCGGCGCTCCTTGCGGTTAAAGAAAATTCAAGCCTGCCCCTTATCGTTACCAACGCCTACGGCGAGGACGAAAAGCTTATGACCGGCGCAGACGCTGCCGCTATGGTTGCCCTCTGTGAGGGTATGGGCGCAGATGTTATCGGCGCAAACTGCTCTCTCGGCCCAAAGCAGCTCTTCGGCGTTATAAAAACAATGTCGGAGTTTTCCTCAACACCCATAGCCCTAAAGCCCAACGCGGGACTTCCCGAAATTAAGGACGGCGAGGCGGTCTATAACCTTACTCCCACGGAGTTTGCCGATGAGGTTGCGGCTCTTTTGCCCCTTGGCGTAAGAGCGGTTGGCGGCTGTTGCGGCACAACGCCCGAATATATCGCGGCTCTTGCGGAACGGGTAAAGGGTGTTTCCCCCATAGCTGTAACAAAGAAAAATATTACCGCCGTTTCCTCTTATACTCACGCGGTGGTGTTTGAAAATTCCCCGATACTTATCGGTGAAAGAATAAATCCAACGGGCAAAAAGCGCTTTAAGCAGGCGCTTGTGGAAAAGGATATAAATTATATACTGAACGAGGGTGCAAACCAGGAGTCGAGGGGCGTTCATATTCTCGACGTTAACGTGGGAATGCCCGAGATAGACGAGAGGGAAATGCTCACCCTTGCCGTAAGGGAGCTTCAGGCAATAACCGACCTGCCCTTGCAGATTGATACTGCAGACCCTCTGGCAATGGAGGCGGCGCTCCGTCTTTATAACGGAAAGCCGATGATAAACTCGGTAAGCGGTAAAAAAGAAAGCATGCAGAAGGTTTTCCCCCTTGTTAAAAAGTACGGCGGCGTTGTGGTTGCCCTGACCCTTGACGAGGACGGAATTCCCGCAAGCGCCGAGGGTAGGATAAAAATTGCCGAAAAAATAATAGCAACCGCCGCAGAATACGGAATAGAGAAAAAGGATATAATCTTTGACACCCTTGCAATGACGGTGAGCGCAGATTCCACCGCGGCAAAAACCACCCTTTCGGCTCTTGAATATATCCGCAAAAATCTCGGATGCCACACCTCTCTCGGAGTATCGAACGTTTCCTTTGGACTTCCCGCAAGAGATGCGGTGACCTCAACATTCTTTGCCCTCGCTCTTGCAAGAGGACTTTCAGCGGCAATAATGAACCCGTATTCTGCCGATATGATGAAGATCTATTACAGCTTCCGCGCCCTTTCGGCTCTTGACGAAAACTGTGCTGAGTATATTGCTCACGCAGAGGAGTTTGCAACTGCTGCGCCCCCAGCAAAGCCTGCGGAAAAAATCGAGGAGAGCAACTCTTCGCCTCTTAGGCACGCGGTGATAAAGGGCTTAAAGGAGCAGGCGGCAGCCTTGACAAAGGAAATGCTCTGCGAGCGCGAGCCGCTTGATATAGTGAATAACGAAATAATCCCCGCCTTGAATATTCAGGGCGAGGGCTTTGAGAAAAAAAGAGTATATCTGCCCGGACTTCTTATGAGCGCCGAGGCGGCAAGCGCCGCTTTTGAGTGCGTTAAGGCTTATATGGCTGAAAAGGGCGGCGAGGAGGTCAAAAAATCCACCGTAGTCCTCGCGACCGTCAAGGGGGATATACACGATATAGGTAAAAACATCGTGAAGCTCCTGCTTGAAAATTACGGGTACAGAGTGGTTGACCTCGGCAAGGATGTACCCCCCGAGGCGGTTGTCAGCGCAGCGCGTGAAAACGGTGCGTTTGCCGTTGGACTCTCGGCTCTTATGACTACAACTGCGCCCGCAATGGCAGAGACGGTTGAGCTTCTTAAAAAAGAGCTTCCCGAGGTAAAGGTCATTGTCGGCGGTGCGGTTATCACCGAGGAATATGCCGAGAAAATAGGAGCTAACAGATACGCCCCCGACGCAATGGAAGCCGTAAGATACCTCGAGTCCTTGGGTGTGTAGAATAGCGGTTAAGTGGAAGAGTGACGGTTAAAAGGACGAATAACGACCAAGGGGGGACTTTTTGCAAAAAGTCCCCCCATACCCCCTCAAAAACTCTTAATATAGGGGAGGGGGTTGTTCGTTAAGTATATCAAGTGCTTTGCCCGCCATACAACTCTGAGTGCAAGTCTGTCGTGTCATTCCGAGCGGAAGGCACAATATTCGAGGACACAGAGGGCGGAGCGAGGAATCTCCTGCTCGGAGCCTTTAGCGGCACAGACTTTGGCAAGGGTACACCGAAGAGTAACAAAAAAAGATAGCTCATTTTGATGCGCTGTGTGAATCATTTGGACAAGACCCCCACTAAGATTTAGTTGGTTACCCCACTAAAATTTGGTTGGTCACCGACTAAAAATTGGTAGCAATATATAAGTATATATATAAGTAATAATATATAAGTATAAGAGAAAATAAAAACAACAACGACGACTACTACGCTTCGCGGATTTTTAGAGATTTAAAGTTTTTAGATTTTTCTTTATTTTAAAAAAATAAGGCAGAGGAAATTCTCTGCCTTTTGCAATTATGGATATGTGTTTTTTGCGGTTATTCCTTTGGAACAGCCGTTTTTTATTTTGCGGAATATTTGGCTATAAGGTTGTCAAACTCTAGGGAGTCAAAGAAGTAATACTTTTCGGTCAACAGAGCTTTAAGGGTTATTTCGGGGGCGTGGAGCGAGGATTTTATATTGCCGTAAGCGGTGATGACCTCAAAGCTGCCGTCGGAATAGGTCACGCGAATACCCTCAAGGCTCTCAAGGCTTGCGAATGTTGAAAGCGCGTGGACAGAGACGCCGACAGTGCAGTCAAGCTCGCTAAAATCCCTGAAAAATTGGTCTGTGTCGGTTATTTTCGCTATGGGAATTATTTCAAGCTCTGTGTCCGAGAGCTTTGTAAGCCGAATGACCTCAATGCTCGTTTGCGAGTCCGCCTCGCCCGAAAATTCAAACACCGCAGGGGTGGGCTTTAAATAAAGGTTATATATTGCGTAGATAACCGCGCCTGCAATAAGGGCGAGGATAAAGAGTATTGTAAGGGTTAAAACAACCGCTGTGTAAAGCTTTCTCATAAAAAACCTCCGTTATACTCGAATTATAATGATTATAGAATGTCGAAAAGGCAAAAAAAGCCTTTTCGCGGCTGATTTTTCAGCCGTTGCAAAAAGCCAAAAACTGCTTTTTGCTTCTATATCATTGCAACAGAAATCGACAAATTTCCTTTCGAAATTTGTTAGCAAATCAAAGATTTGCAGTCGAAATTCTCGAATTTCGACTTTCGATTGTCGTTATAATGATTAAAGAATGTCGAAAAGGCAAAAAAGCCTTTTCGCGGCTGATTTTTCAGCCGTTGCAAAAAGCCAAAAACTGCTTTTTGCTTATATGTCATTGCAACAGAAATCGACAAATTTCCTTTCGAAATTTGTTAGCAAATCAAAGATTTGCAGTCGAAATTCTCGAATTTCGACTTTCGATTGTCGTTATACCACCTTGCCCCGATTTTGTCAAGTGCGGGAAAGAAAAGCGGGACGAAAGCCGCCCCGCTTGAAAAAGCCATTGAATTATCTCTGGATTCTGCCCGAGCCGTCGCCGCCTGCAAGCTTCTCAACCTCTGCCAGGGTAACCATGTTGTAGTCGCCCTCGATGGAGTGCTTGAGCGCGGAAGCCGCAACTGCGAACTCAACCGCAGCCTGCGTGGACTTGCCGTTCATAAGCGAGTAGATAAGACCGCCGCCAAAGCTGTCACCGCCGCCGACACGG
>JAZORT010000010.1:0-57262 GCA_045656745.1 Eubacteriales bacterium
GCTGACAAGATCGAGTGCTTTGAAATCAAAGCAGGTTTTGTTGACGGCGGCGTTCTTGATCAGGCTGGTGTAGAGGCTCTCGCAGCTACTCCTACTAAGGAAGTTCTTATCGGCAAGATGATGGGCAGTCTTCAGTCTTCCCTTTACAGCTTTGCTTATGTACTTCAGGCTATTATCGACAAAGACGGAGAGGCAGCTCCCGAGACGGACGCAGCTCCCGCAGAAGCTCCCGCAGAGGCTTAATTTCTGCACTACATTAATTTAATTAAAAATACGAAAAATTTCGGAGGATTTAAAAATGAACGAAAAGTCTACTCAGATCCTTGAACTTGTAAAGGGTCTTACCATTCTTGAACTCGCAGATCTCGTTAAGGCACTTGAGGAGGAATTCGGCGTATCCGCAGCTCCCGTTGCAGTAGCAGCAGCTCCCGGCGCTGCAGCAGCAGCTCCCGTTGAGGAGAAGACCGAGTTCGACGTTATCCTTAAGAACGCTGGCGCTTCCAAGCTCAACGTTATCAAGGTTGTTCGTGAGCTCACCGGTCTTGGTCTTAAGGACGCTAAGGACCTTGTTGAGGCTGCTCCCAAGACTCTCAAAGAGGGTGTTGCTAAGGACGAAGCTGACAAGATCGCTGAACAGCTTAAGGCTGCTGGCGCAGAGGTTGAAATCAAGTAATTTCACTTCCCTAATAAAAAGGACGGTCACCTGCAGACCGTCTTTTTTATTTTTTATAAAACATAAAATCTCCCCGTTCGTCAGCTTTTCAGCTAGGCTTTGGGGAGATTTTTATTTATCCCGCGTATTTCAGGATCATATTTCGCTCGAAGTCGAGGAGGGCTTTCGCTTCTTTATCAAGTCCTGCCTCGGTGGTGTCGCTGACAAGGTTGCGCCAGGTGTGGATAGCTGCGCCTACCTCGCCGCCCATCATTACAAAGGGCTCGGAAACGATCTGTCCCTTGAAGCCGATTTCGGCAAGAGCCGAGAATATCTCGTCCCAGTTAAGGTGTCCTCTGCCGGGAGGGGTGCGGTTGTTTTCACCCGTATGGACCGCATAAAGTCTGTCCCCTACAAGACGGATGGCATCACCTATGGAATTTTCCTCAATATTCATGTGATAGGTATCAAGGAGCACGCCGATATTCTTGCTGTCAAACTCCTTTACATAGTTAAGAGCGTCCTCTGCGGTGTTGATAAGCACTCCCTCAAAGCGGTTAACCGCTTCAACGCAATAGGTAACACCGAAATCCTCGGCAGTCTTCAGCACCTTTTTCATACTGTTAACACTGTTTTCCCAAAAGGCACTCTTATCATCGGTCATTCCCTCGGGAATTCCCCAGCCTGCGTAGCTGACACCGGAGATAACTCTGCCACCCATAAAGCTTACTCTTTCAACTATTCTTTTAAGGTATTCGATGCCTCCGAGTCTTACAGATTCGTCAAGGGCGGAAATATCGTATTTTTGGTCAAGGCCAAGGCTATAAGTAAGCTCAATGCCTCTACCCTCTGCCGCCGAGCGGATCTCGCACATTCTTTCCTTTGACATATCGAGAAGAGCCTGCGCCTGAAATTCGAGAATATCAAAGCCAATGTCAGCCACCTTGTTTACATACTTAATATGGTCGGCATCCCAGGTTTTTTCCCAAAAGTTCATAAAAATACCAAGCTTATTCATTTTTCATCTCTCCTTATAAAATTTCAACTTTAAATCCGAGATATTTTCCAAAAGCTTCTGCGATTACATCCTTAAAGCAGCCAAAGCTTACACAAACGTGGTGCTTGTAGCCCTCTGTTGCCATATAGTTTGCTACCGCGTTAAGGTTTTCTTTTCTTACAACCTTGCCCGAGCCGAAGAATTCAGGCTCAATTTCGTCAGCGGTAAACTCCGCCTCGGTAACGAAAGAGCAAACCTTGCCGTTTTCGGTCTTTACACTGCCAAAGGTAATCTTGCCCTCTTTGATTTGGGTTTTGTTAACTCCTACGCCGCTTCCCTCTCCGTATGTTTTCTTAAACATCAAATGCTCGCACACCTGACCCTTGCCGTAGCACATTGAAGCGGGTACGGGGCCGCAATGGAACATTATCGCCTTATCGAGAGAGTCGCCGTAGTTATTGTTATAATCAAGAAGAGTTGATGCAGAGTCTGCCGCAAGAGAGAGTGCGCGCATCATAACAGCGTTTTCAACATCAACCTCGCAGGCTGCCGCAATGCCCATATCGTTAAGCAGGCTGAGGCTTGTGCAGGGAGCAATACCAAGCTCGGTTTCAAACTCGTTCCAGCACCTGATAGCAACGGCGTCAAGGTCATAGTCGCAAACCAAGGACTCGATAGCCGCCTGTACCTTCGCCATCATATCAAGCTTTTTTTCGGGATAGCCCGAGAAATTGGTGATTGAAAGAATTTTTTCCTTCATTTCGGCGCATTTTTCATCGGATATATTTCTCACCCTTGCAAAAAGCTCGGAAAGGTCTATTGTTTCAACATTTATGCCCTTGCCCGCAAGAGCCATCTCGTCAACTCTGACCGTTTTAAAGGCGGTTGTTCTTGCTCCGATAGCACCGATATTAAAGCTCTTCATTCCCTTGACGGTGCGGCAGATTGCGCCGAATTTTTGAAGCTCGAATTTAAAATCCTCACTGCTCGGTGATACAACGAATTTTTCGGTAAGAGTATAGGGGATATTATTTTGTCTTAAAAGATTGCAGATTGCGAATTTTCCGCAAAGGGCGTCGCGTCTTCTTGCGAAATCCATTTTTCCTATCTCGTCGGGATAGGCTTGAACGAGGATGGGAACTCCTGCGCCTTTGAGAGCAACGGTTGCACCGTTTTCGTCACCGAAATTAGGCAGGCAAACGATTACACCGTCAAAGCTTCCTCTGTTATTCTCTAAAAATTCTGCGTACTTTTTGCCCTCTGCAATAGTTTCGACGGCGCCGTATCTTGTAAGAGACTCGTCCATAGCTATGTAATCAAATCCTGCGCCGGTAACAGCCTCAATCATCTCACGCCTTGCATCGGCAATAACCTCGCCGGGGAAAAATCCTCTGTTAGCAAAAAACAGAGCAAAGGTAATCTTCTTGTTCATTGTTATTTTCCTTTTCCAAAATTATGTTTTTTTGAATATTCGCTTGGGGGAATGCCGCACTCCTTGCGAAAGACCTTGCTGAAATAATTTGACGAGGAGAAGCCGACCGCCTCGGCGCACCGCTCAATAGAAAATCCGCCTGCAATAAGCTCCTTTGCGCGTTTGATCCTTTTGTCAAGAATGTATTTCGTAATACTGACGCCAAAGCAGCCGATTGAAAGCTGGTGCAGCTTTGTTCTGGAGATGAAAAAGCTTCGGCAAAGTATATCCGTATCCAGCTTTGAGCCTATGTTTTCGTCTATGTACTTTGAAATTCGGTAAGAAAGGTCCTCGTTTTTAAGACTTACCCAATTGGTAACACGAAGATATGTGGTTATTGCGTCAAGAAGCTTTGCGGCGGCTTCTATCTTCTCATACCTTATGGGGGTCATTTTTGAAATTGCTTCTCTGGCATCCTCCTCGGGGACGCCATATTGACCCGAGAGGGCAACGGCGTTTTCAACCGATGTGTTTAGAGTTTCTTTCGGGAGCATGTGCGAGAAAATTACATAACCCAAAATTCCTTCGTTAAAGATAATGGGCGCTACCGCCTCGGTCATTCCCGCATGGCAGGTATAGATATAAATTCCGCGGCGGCGCTTTGCCTCCTTGAATGCGGAAATGTCACACTGCCGGCAACCCTCGGTTCCGTGTTCGGTCTTTCGGATAAGGGCGCAGTAGTCGATCAACTGCCTCGGATATTCGGTTACATTATTATACTCATCGTCGAACACCGAAATCTTAATTCCCGTTACGATATAAAGGTTTTGCAAAAAGCCGTCAAGCTTTTCAATGTCATAAGAAGTTCTCATACGCACCTCCTAACTAAATTATATATTAAATGATGGCTTTTGTCTATACTTTTGTAAAAAAAAGAACAATTTTACCCTTTTTAAGCAAAAAACATCTTGTTAAACAGCGGCAAGGTATAGTAAAATTAAAGTGTCAAAAAAGTTACATAGGAGATTTATATGGAAATTTTCAACAACATTCCTAAGATAAAATACGAGGGCAAGGAGAGCAAAAATCCGCTTGCCTTTAAATTCTACGATGCTGAAAAAATCGTTCTCGGAAAGCCGATGAAGGAGCATCTTCCCTTTGCAATGGCTTGGTGGCACAACCTTTGCGCAGGCGGAACCGATATGTTCGGAAGAGACACTGCTGACAAGTCCTTTGGCGCGGAAAAAGGCACCATGGAGCACGCAAAGGCAAAGGTTGATGCGGGCTTTGAGTTTATGCAAAAGCTTGGTGTTGAGTATTTCTGCTTCCACGACGTTGATATAGTGCCGGAAGCAGATGACATCAAGGAAACGAACCGCCGCCTTGACGAGATCTCCGACTACATTCTCGAAAAAATGAAGGCTACGGGCATAAAGTGCCTTTGGGGAACGGCTAACATGTTCTCTAACCCCCGTTTCCTTGCAGGCGCAGGCTCTACCTGCTCTGCTGACGTTTACGCCTTTGCGGCGGCACAGGTAAAGAAGGCTCTCGACCTCACCGTTAAGCTTGGCGGTCGCGGTTACGTTTTCTGGGGCGGCAGAGAGGGCTACGAGACCCTTCTTAACACAGATGTTAAGTTTGAGGAAGAAAATATCGCAAGGCTTATGAAAATGGCTGTGAAATACGGAAGGTCGATAGGCTTTAAGGGTGACTTTTACATCGAGCCTAAGCCCAAGGAGCCTATGAAGCACCAGTACGATTTTGACGCGGCAACCGCAATAGGCTTCCTCAGAAAATACGGTCTTGATAAGGATTTCAAGATGAATATTGAGGCAAACCACGCAACTCTTGCGGGTCACACCTTTGAGCACGAGCTTCGCATTTCTGCAATAAACGGTATGCTTGGCTCTATTGATGCAAACCAGGGCGACTATCTTCTCGGCTGGGACACAGACGAATTCCCCTTTGATGTTTATTCGGCTACAATGTGTATGCTCGAGGTAATTCGTGCGGGAGGACTTACGGGCGGATTTAACTTTGACGCAAAGAACCGCCGTCCCTCTTACACCGCTGAGGATATGTTTGAAGCATACATTCTCGGTATGGACACCTATGCTCTCGGTCTTATCAACGCTGAAAAAATTATAAACGACGGCAGAATTGCCGAGTTTGTAAAGGAAAAATATTCAACCTTCCACGAAACCGAAATAGGCAAAAAGATACTTAATGACCAGACCTCTCTCGAGGAGCTTTCGGCTTATGCGGAAAAGCTCGGCTCTGCAGCCCTGCCCATAAGCGGCAAGCAGGAAAGACTTGAGTCTATTGTAAACAATATTCTTTTCGGGTAAAGATATGAATACTTATATTGGAATTGATTTGGGTACCTCTGCCCTGAAGCTTCTGCTTGTCAGCGCAGAGGGCGAGATTTTAAGCTCGGTCAGCAAAAGCTATCCCATAAGCTACCCCCGAGACGGCTGGAGCGAGCAAAATCCCGAGGATTGGCTCACAGCGGTAAAGAGCGGTCTTTCGGAGCTTCTTTGCGGCAAAAACAGAGAGGACGTTCGCGGAGTTTCCTTTGGCGGACAGATGCACGGCCTTGTTATCCTTGACGAAAACGACCGCGTTATCCGCCCCGCTATTCTTTGGAATGACGGACGCACCGAGGAAGAGGTTAAATACTTAAACCAGGTAATCGGCAAGGAAAAGCTCTCGGAATATACGGCAAATATCGCTTTTGCGGGCTTTACTGCGCCTAAAATTCTCTGGATAAAGAAAAACGAGCCTGAAAACTTCAAAAAAATTGCGAAAATAATGCTCCCAAAGGACTATATCGCATACAAGATGACGGGTGTTCATTCAACCGACTACTCGGACGCCTCGGGAATGCTTCTTCTTGATGTGAAAAACAAAAAATGGTCGGAGGAGATGTGCGGTATTTGCTCGGTTAAGAGCGAGTGGTTACCTAAGCTTTACGAGAGCTTTGAGGTTATCGGCAAGCCTCTTTCGGAATACGGACTTCCCTATGCGGTTGTTTGCGCAGGGGCGGGAGACAATGCGGCGGCAGCTATCGGCTGCGGTGTGGTAAATAACGGAGATTGCAACATATCTCTCGGCACCAGCGGCACTGTGTTTATTTGCGGTGACAGCTTTACCGTTGACAACAAAAACGCTCTTCACTCCTTTGCCCACGCTAACGGAAAATATCACCTTATGGGATGTATACTTTCAGCCGCATCCTGCAACAAATGGTGGCTTTCCGAGGTGCTGAAAACGAAAGATTACGCAGGCGAGGAGGAGGGGCTTTCAGAGCTTCTAGGCGAAAACGAGGTGTTCTTCTTACCCTACCTTATGGGCGAGCGCTCGCCGCACAATGATGTTAACGCGAGAGGCGCATTTATCGGAATACGCCCCGATACTTCCAGGCAGAAGATGAACCTTGCGGTTATGGAGGGCGTTGCATTTGCCCTTCGCGACTGTGTTGAGGTTGCAAGGCTTGGGGGAATTGATATAAAATTCTCAAAAATCTGCGGAGGAGGAGCCAAGAGCGAAACCTGGAAAAGGGTTATTGCAAACACGCTCGGTATTCCTATTGTCGGACTTGAGGCTGAGGAAGGTCCCGCTATGGGCGCGGCAATCCTTTCTATGGTTGGCGCGGGTGAATATTCCTCGGTAAGCGAGGCGGCGGACAAAATTGTAAAAACCGCCTTGGTAGTAAACCCCGAATGCGACCTTACCAAAAAGTACGAGAAAAAATACAACATCTTTAAAGCCCTTTATCCTGCTTTAAAAGGCTGCTTTGAACTTATGTAAAAGGGAGAGACAAAATGAATTATACATTTTTAGCACGAAGCGAATTCGGAAAGTGCGCATATACAGACGAAACGGTAAAATTCGTTGCCGATAAGACGGCTGACGATGCGGGATTTTTCCTTGACGTTGATTTTCCCGAGTGGGAAGAGGACTGCTATATTCTCATTCCCGCCTGCGCCTATAACGGCAACCGCTTTAAGATGGTGGAACGTCCCTACCCTCCAATGTACCTAAGGGACGAGGTGGGGGAAAACGAAGAGCTGGAAATAATGCGCGGCATTCCCACCCTCGGCAAGGACGGAAAAGGAAAGCTTGAATGCTCGGTTGCCGATGCGGCATCGCCCATCATTGGTATTTTCAACAGACATTCTAAAGAAGCGTTTTTCCTCTTCACCGAGCAACAGATAAAGGGTAAAAACATCGGTTACAGTATCGTAAACGGAAAAATTACGGTTCAATTTCCTCAAAAGAGAGATTATGCTTACCGCCACGCCTTCACACCCGACCGTAATCCCGACAAGGGTGTTTCGGTAACAGAGGGCGAGGAGCTTTCCTCAAAGGTTCTGACAAAAAGCTATCCTTGCGCAGATATTCCCGAGTTTTACGAGATATTTATGAAGGTGAGAAAGCTCCTTTTGAGCGCACCGCGTCCCGAAAACGGCTACACGCCCGAATTGTGGAAGGTAATGGAAAACCACTTTAACGATCACAATTACAGCGGAAAATATTACGGCAACACCCTCTGGGTGACCTGGCAGGCCGGCTGGACGGGCGGCGGTATGTCAACTCTTCCCCTCTATATGCTCGGTGACGAGCGCACGAAGGAGAGAGCTATTCAGACTCTTGACTTTATGACGAGCTTTGCGCTCCCGTCCGGACTTATTTCTCCCGTTGTATACGCAGGCGAAGAGGCGCGCGATGACAGTCACTACCGTCAGTTAAGAGGCAAAAAGGCGCGTAATGACTACTCCCATATGCAGGGAGCGTTCCTCGTACGACGTGCAGGTGATATTCTTATTTTCCTTATCAAGCAGTTTAAATCACCTATGCCTATAAAGCAGAAGTGGATCGACGCGGCGCGCGGAGTTGCCGACGCCATGGTAAAGGTGTTTAAGAAATACGGAAAATTCGGTCAATTCATTCACCAGAACACTCTTGAAATGATGTATGGCGAATCTTCCTCCGGAGCATCGGTCATTGGCGGTCTTGCTATGGCGGCTGAATATTTCGGCAATGCTGAATATATGCAGGTTGCAAAAGATGCGGGAGAATATTATTACAAGAATTACGTTGCCGAGGGTATTGCCTGCGGCGGTCCCGGTGAAGCCATGACCGCACCCGACAGCGAAAGCTCCTACGCCTTTGTTGAAAGCTACGTTGTTCTTTACGAGCTTACGGGCGAAGAAAAGTGGCTGAAATACGCGAGAGTAGCGGCAGATCTCTTCTCCTCTTGGGTAATGACCTACAAGTTTAAATTCCCCGAGGGCTGTGAATTTGCAAGACTTGATATTAATACTGTCGGAAGCGTTTTTGCAAACGCGCAAAACAAGCACTCAGCACCCGGTATATGCACATTCTCGGGCGATACACTTTACCGCCTTTACAAGCATACGGGCAACAAGGATTACCTTGAGCTTATTAAGGACGTTGCCTACTTTATGCCCCAGTGTGTTTCAACCGACGAGCGTCCTATCTACGACTGGGATCACGAATACGGCGACCCTAAGGGCAAGCTCCCCGCGGGATACATCTGCGAGAGAGTTAACACCTCTGACTGGGAATACGATACGTGCGTTGGCGGCGTGTTCAACGTTAGCTGTTGGTGCGAAACCTCGGTTATTCTCACCTTCCTTGAGTTAATGGATAAAGAGGAAATGAAATAAAACCAATTCAATATTTATATAACGGCAAAAAAACAAGGCTCCGAATTTCGGAGCCTTGTCGCTTTTTATTTGAGCTTTAATTATTCAGCTGCGGGGATAACTGCGAATACGAAGTTATCGAAGGAGTGTTCCTGAGCTGCGGTATTATATACTTCGTCCCGGAAGCCCTTAATAGATAGAATTGGAGATACGGTTTTCGTTGTTGTAAGAACTACGTTTCCGTCAAGCTTATAGGTAAGATTTACTCCGGTTTCAGTAATCTCTGCTTCCATGCAAATCTTGTGCCATTCACCCGCTTTTATTGTGGTAAATGTGCTGGGAGTGTTGTCGAAGCACAGATCAATTTTATCTCCATTAGAGCCGATATAATAAAGCTGTATATAAGCAAGAGTGCTATCGTATTCCTGTTCTGCACCGTTTATAACGCCTCTGGTATGGTACATAAGATGAAATCTTCCCAATTCGTTACCCTTATTAGTACCGGAAGTAAACTCACCGTGGCCATTGAATCTATAATCGAACTCCACAACATACTTCGTACCAACTGCAAGGTCGGTCTGCTCTTTTACCATATTGATCTGCGAATACCAATCAAGAGTACCAAAGGTAAGAGTGCCGTCCTCAAGGAAAGCATAGGAGTTAGAGCCGGTGGAGGGTTTAGCGTTTAAGGTGTGAACATGAGCGCTGGGGTTAGTAAGAACCTGGGTAACAGAAGATGCGCCGCTCATATCAACAATCTCTGCGTTAGTAATCTCACCGTTATTATACATTCCGTAGTAGGAAGAAGTCTTTGAGGTAGAGGTGTTATCAATAACGAAGTTATCGAAGAGGGAGTTTGCGTTAGGTCCTGCTGCGGGTCTGCCGGTAAGCTTGAGTCCCGAGATAGTAGAAGCGTCTGCAGAAATGTTCTGTGCCGCACCCTGCTTTGTGTTATCGATGTAAACCTGAGCCTTGCTGCCGGATGCGCTGTAAGTAATCTCAATACGGATGTTGTACCACTTATTAAGTTCACCGGTCAAGTAGTTGATAGTCCAACCGCTATCGGAGAACCAGAAGCCCTTGCCGCTGCTTCTGTTATAGAACTTATACTGGATAAGAGCGGTAGAACCGTTCATAATATTGAACTCTATGTACTGACCGCTTCCGCCGTCTGCACCCTCGAAGAGGTAGTCAAACTCAACAACGATCTTCTCGCCCTCAGCAGCAGTTACTTCAGAGGGGAAAGCTACGGTAGTTGCAGACCAAACGTTACCGCCGAACATCATAGCATCAGCACCGGTGGTCATGATCCAACGCTTGTCGGAATTCTTCCATGTTGTATGAATATCGGAAGTAGTAACGTTCTTGAATGCAGAGGTGATAGACTTGCCTGTGAAGTCGATGAAGCTTTCTGCGGTTGCGATATCCTTTGCAATATTTTCAACATGCTGCTTGTAGTATGCGCCGTTACCCTTTGTTCCTGCGAGACCAACGTAGTCGAAGCAGAAGTTGTCAAGAGTTACGGAAGAGTTAGCCGCGCCCTGGGTGTAACCGAAGGAGCCGAAGGTTCTGTTTTCAACTTCGCCTTCAATCTTTGTTGTGTAAGCAAGGTCGGTGAATACATAAGCGTTAAGAGTACCGTCGAAGCTTGCTGCGCCGTCAATCTGGAAGCCGTTTGCCTCGATCTTATATTCAAGGCGAATGTTGTACCAGGTGTTGGGGTTAAGAGTGATGTTACCGATAGAGGCGGTGCCATCTGCGTTCTTTATAATATCTACGGAAGCTATCATATTCTGAGCTGCGTTGTCAGAATAGAGTGCAAGAGTTCCGATAACCGCGCCTGCCTCGGCATCGGTAGCGGTAATCTTAACATCAAGCTCTGCGATATACTTAACTCCGCGCTCGCCGTCGTTGTTAGTATTATCGGGACCTGCGATAACAACGGATGCCGCATTTCCTGCGGTCTTTGCAACGATTTCACCCTTTTCGTTAACGAAGAGTGCATTGTCTGCCTTCTTGTTGTTAACCTCGAAGCCGTTTGCGGAAAGAACTGCGTTAAGGTCTGCAACGCCGTCAGCGTCTAACTTGTTAGCTGCGGAGGAAGCCGAGCCGTTATTATAAGCACCTGCGCCCTTCATATTGCTGGGTGCGAAGCTGTTAACATAGAGATTATCGAGCTGATATTCTACTTTTGCAACGCTATCTCTGAACCAGAAGTGAAGAGATTCGGGAGATTTTGCCATATTTACCTCGTAAGTAAGAGCAAGAACACCGTCGGTGTAGATGCGAACAATACTCTTTGCCTCATTTACATCAGAGGTTGCCGCATTGTCAAGAGAAACGACTTCGATCTCGGTGCGAAGATTGAACCACTCACCGTTTGGAACTACGTTTGAGGATTTACCAACATAGGTCTGACCGTTTACAACGTAGGGGTCAATAGATGTGATGTAAGCCTTTGTTCCCTGACCTACATTACTCTGATCGGACCACCAGCCATCCTCGGTATAGCTTACGCCAAACCAGCCGAGGTGACCGTCATTGCCTTCAAACTCAACCATATTCGCAATGTTGAAGTCAAAGGCTACAACGTAAGTAACGCCTGCTGCAACGGGAAGATTTGTGCCATTGTTAATATCGATCTGCCAGCCGCCGTAGTTATTCTTTGCACCGTCGGTACCGGTTACGAGATAACCGTTCTCAAAGAGCATATAAGTTCCGGTTTCAGCTCTTGCGTTAAGGCTAGTGATAAGACCGTTCCAATACGCATGATATGCGTTAACGTTTGAAAGGTTGGGAATGAGGATGCTGTTAACATCGGTTGCCGAATTGTAATCGGTAAGAGTTCCCGCGGTGGTGTAGTTTACATTATAAGTATATGTACCGGGAAGAACGTACTGAACGTCAACGGGAACGCCGTCCTCATCGGTAATATTCTTGAAGTATGCGCCGTCAAGAGTAGAGTTAGCAAGAGCAAGAAGGTGCTTGCCGTCTTCGTCAAGCTCTATCTCAGAGGGACGGTAGGGGGTAGTTCTTGTAAGAGACTTATCAGCCTTGAGAGTATTGTCTACGAAAACATACTTTGTGATGTCGTAGTAAGCATCCGCCCAGCCGTAAACATCAACGTTTGCATCCTCGGGGAAGATTGCCTGAACTGCTGCGCCGTAATCAAGGAGAGCCTTGTAAAGGGTAAGCTGGTCTGCGGTGGGTCCCTGAGAGAAGCGGTTCATTGCGTATGTATAAACGCTGTATTCGGTAACCTCTTCGCAAACAACGCTTGTGCCGTCTGCATTCTCGATGAAGGGCTGTGCGTAGACAGGCTTTGTCATATCAACGGGAGCAATATCGTCAGAGAAGAATGCGTAATAGGTCTTTCCTTCTCTAACAACGATGTTACCATCACCCTCAAACTCCTTAACATAAGCGGGAGTTTCGGACTTTGTACCGATCCAGAAATTCATCTTAAGAGCCTGGGTCTCGGCGTCAAAACCGGGTGCGTCAACATAGTAAACCAATTTAAGTGCGCCCTCGTAGGCAACGTTTTTACCTGCTATGGAAACCTCGGTCGCGCCGTTTTCTTCAGCAGATGTGGTAATACCGATCACACCGCAGATAAGAAGCGCAGCCGCAAGAACGAGAGTCGCTATTTTAGCAAATCTTTTAGTTTTCATCTGTTAATTCCTTTCTTTGCTTACTCTATCACTTAGAAAGAACGGCGGATGCCGCTTTGCCGTAAGCAATTACCTTTTCGTAAAGGTTTATTCTAGCGGGGTCGGTGGTATTGGAGTCAGCAAGCTTCGTTTCTGCCCAGCCCATGATGCTGTAACATGCGGGAACGGAAAGAAGGGTAACCTCACCGTCAAGCTCAGCAACAACTGCTACCTTATACTCGGTTGCAATGTCCTTTGCCGCGATAGGCATACTTGCATAATAGTCGGTACCCGCGCCGTCGTTAGAAAGCTCGTAATTGGACCAGATGCTGTTCTGTGCAGTGTAATTTGTTACACCCTTGTTCCAAATCATAATACCAATAACTGCGCCATCGGGAGCAGATGCGGTCTCTACCTTGAATGCAAGATGCATGCATCCGCGGTGCTCTACATTAACCGATTTGATTTCTGCGCTAACCTGGATTTCGCCTTCGGTAACCGCGGATGCACTGATTCCTGCAAGAGCACAAACCAAAACTGCTATAACCACAAGCACCGATGCGATTTTTTTGATCTTCGTCTGTTTCATAATCATAATCCTTTCTTGTAATTTGTTTGGAGAGCTTAGCTCCAATCGCCGCCGTCGGGGTCAATGTTGTCCCAAATGTTCGACGTAGCGATTACATCCTCTCCGGAAAAGCTGACAAGCTCGATTTTAGCTTCGTCATAGGGTTGCTTTTTTACTTTCATCCTCTTTTTCCTTTCTTGTTTTAAATATCTACCCGCCCCTGCTCCAGAGACCGTTTTTGCAATCGGGCAAGATATATATTTTATGTATCTATTTTATAATATTATCCCTTGAAAATCAATACATAAAAATATTTTTGTACATTTTGCCGAAAAAATTCTACTTTATTACCATAGTCAAATTATCTAAGATTTTATTCAGTTTTGTGTTGTTTTGTGCGCTTTTCTTTGTTATTGCTAAAAACGAAAAAATGAGCCTGACATTGGCGCATTTTGCACCGTATCAAACTCACTCTTTCTTTGAAATTTCGTATATTTTCGCGTTTTGGCGCTTGCCTGTTTCCCGAAATATACCGCACTCGGTCATTAGTTTAAGAGCATAAAATGCTCCCCTGCCCTTTCTTCGGATTTTCTTATAAAAATCCTTTGCCTCAAAGCTGGGCGGGAGTCCCTCGGGAATAAGCAAGGAGAGGTCACTCTTGTCCTTTATTTCGATTATACTCTTTAGCTCGCAGGGGTGGATATTGAGCTTTGTTGCTCGCTTTTTTCGGGTTTTATCCCAGCCGTCAAGGATACGGAGCTCGTCTGCCGAAACGAAAATGAGTATTACCGAAAAACCCTCTTTGCCGATGTAATCACCGATTTTCGAAAGCTCGGCAAGAGCATCGCAGGGGCGGTCGGGTCTTGGAGATTTTTTAATTTCCTCAATCTCACCGCTGTCGGAGTTGAGCCAGAGTATTCTTTTTTCGCTGACTAGGGGGTAGACTACGGTGATAGGAAGATTTCCAAGGCATTTTTCAATCTTTGGCTTCAGCCTATCAAAGGATCGGGTTTGTACCTCGAAAATGCCGTTTTCGTTGCAAATATCGGCAACAAAGCCGAAGGCTCTCTTCTCCCTGCACTCTGCTGAAGGCTCTATGAAAATCTTCACAGTTTTGTGAAGGAGCTTTTCACCGAGAGTGCCTATGCCAAGGTCGGCACACTCTTCGTCCTCTGCGCTTTTTATAGCGAGGGCAAAGCGGTCTTTATCAAAATCAATCATAATTTTACATCCGAAATATGGTTTTAACATTCAAAATCTTCATTATAAATATTACATTCAAATTGATTATACAAGTCTTTCGCCTTTTTGTCAAGGTAATTTTATTTTCACGAATAAAGGGGAGTGAAAAAAGGAAGAATAAGGGTAACTTATGGAAAAGGAAGGTTTTTTAGGTTGAAAAAAACAGTAGTATTTATTTTGGCGCTTTCACTCATCATCGGAGTTTTTGCCTTTGGGGCATCCGCCTACTTTGGTCCGGGGGCGCAGGTTGTTGCCTCAAATGTGAAAATGGTCAAGACCGGTCTTTGCGGTCAAAAAATGAGCTTTAGCGATGCGGATTTCAAGTCGGCTCTTTGCATTTCCGACTTTGACAGCCTTACCGTAACAAAAATTCCATCTTCCCTTGAGGGCACTCTTCTTCTCGGTGGTAAAAGAGTCAGCGAGGGGCAGGAAATTTCAAGAAAAAATCTTGGGGGACTTGTATTTGTTCCGGCATCAAAATCGGTCAGCGAATGTTCCTTTGAATTCAAGATTGACGGCGGAAGTATGGTAGAATGTATACTAAAGTTTACAGATAAGGTGAATTATGCCCCAACTCTTGAAGAAACGGGTACTGTAAAAACGCAAAGAGATGTTTCTGTTTTTGAGACTCTCGGCGCTGTTGACCCCGAGGGTGACAGTCTTGAATATATTATCGTTTCGTACCCCAAGGAGGGAAGAGTCTGCCTTCTTGATGGCGGTAGATTCTGCTACACTCCCGACGAGGACTTTACCGGCGAGGACAAATTCACCTATGTTGTCCGCGACCAATACGGCAACTATTCCCGGGCGGCTTCGGTGAAAATCGAGGTTATGAACAGAATGTGCGAGGCGGTATACACCGATATGGAGGACAGAGCCGAATATAATGCCGCGGTTGCTATGACGGCTATGGGAATTATGGGCGGAAGGATAGTCGGAGACGACCTTTACTTTATGCCCGACAGCGAGGTAACGCGTGCGGAATTTGTTGCTATGGCTATGAAGGCGGCAGGAATACGCCCCGATTCCTCAATCAGCGCAAGCTATTTTGACGATGACGGAGATATACCGCTCTCGCTTAAATCCTATGTTGCAACGGCGCAGAGGGTTGGCATTATCAACGGCGATTTTACCGATGGAAAGCTGACCTTTGCTCCCAACGAGACGATTACGAAATACGAGGCGGCAAAAATCCTCGCAACCATTATGGGCGTTGATGCGGAGGGCGAGGAGAGCGTCTTTGCAACAGACGAAAGCATTCCCGTTTGGGCAAGGTCGTGCGTTGGCGCTATGTGCAATATAGGCATTTTTGAAGAAGAAGAGGCGGCGAATGCTTCGGATAAGGTAACCAGAGCAAACACCGCCGAGTATCTGTACAGAATGGAAAACTGCAGATAATTTATTTTGTGATTTGGGAAAGGACACGCGCCATTTCCCGCGGCAAATCAGAGGGGGTAACGCCAAAATCGGAAAGCTCGTTTGCGAGGTTATCCCCTGCTCTGCCGTGTATATAGGCTGCAAGCGCGGCAGACTCAAGAGGGTCTTTTGATGCCGAAAGTGACGCTATAAGCCCTGCCAGGGCATCTCCCGAGCCACCTTTTGCAAGAGCCGTACTGCCGCTGCCGTTTATATACACTCTCTTGCCGTCGGTTACAATCGTAGCAGCTCCCTTTAGGAGCAGAACACAGTTATATTCAAGAGCAAAGCTCTTTGCAAACGAAAGACGGCTTTTATCTATTTCGTCAAGCGATTTTCCGCAAAGCCTCGAAAATTCAAGAGGGTGCGGTGTGATTATCGGTTGATTTTTTGCTTTTTTCAATATTTCGGGCGAGCCGAAGCGGGATATTGAATTAAGTCCGTCGGCATCAATTATAATTTGACCCGAAAACTCGGGAATAATTTCACATACAAGCTCGTAAAGCTCCTTTTCGGTGCCACAGCCGCAGCCGATAAGAAGGCTGTCAAGGGGGGCGAGGCTATTCAAAAGCTCACTATTATTTTTCGGAGAGGAATATATTGCCTCGGGGAATTTTGAGCGAAGCTCGGGAATGATCTCCCCTTTACCTATAAAATAGGTAAGCCCTGCGCCGCCGCGGAGTGCTGCCTCAAGGGCAAGGTGGGCGGCTCCCAAATATTTTTCGCTCCCTACTATAAGTCCTACCCTGCCAAAGCTGCCTTTGTTTCCCTTTTCCGCTCTTTTCGGGACAAGGGATAGTGCCTCGCGCTCGTCGGTATATCTGTACGAAAAATCAAAATGCTCCTCTATTTTCTCGGAGGGCAAGGAGAGGGTGCAAAGGCGCAGCTCGCCTACATAATCCTTTGCGGGATAGGAGACTAGGGCGGGTTTAAGGTAAGAGAGGGCAACAGTAAGGTCGGCTTTTATCACCCTTTCGCACACACTGCCGTCAAGTCCGCGCACACCGAGAGGAATGTCCACCGCGACAACCTTTGCCTTCGAGGAATTCACCGCATCGGCAAGGGGAAAAAGTGTTGCGGGAATATCGCCCGACATTCCGGTGCCGAAAATAGCATCCACAATGCAAGCACAGCGCGAAATTATATCAAAAATCTCATCGGTGATGCCCTTGATTATTGGCGAGGGGCATTTTTCAAGCCAAAATCTGCCCTCTTCGGTAGCCTGACCCGCGGAGAACACATCACACACCACTACTCTTCGGCCCTCGGAGAGTATCGATGCCGCGGCATATCCGTCACCGCCGTTGTTGCCCTTGCCTGCGAGAATAAGCACCTCATCGCCCTCTTTTGTCAGCTCAAAAACAGACTCGGCAACCGAAGCAGCACTTCTTCTCATCAGCTCCGCGGCGGGAATATTTAGATTTTTAACACAAAATCTGTCAATAGCGGATATCATATCCGGGGTTGCAATTTTCACTTTTGGGACTTCCTTATCTCCATATATTTAGGTTATTTTAACACATTTTAGTATTTTTTTCAAGTTTTTTTAGTTAAAATTTATTAAAAACTATTTACAAATTTCATTTTTTTTGCTATAATGATGACAGCATACATCTAGGCAAAGGAGATTTTTATGGCTAAAAAAATTGTAATCACCATCGCGCGTCAATACGGAAGCGGCGGAAGAGAAATCGGCGAACTGGTCGCAAAGGAGCTTAATATTCCGATTTATGACAAGGAAATTATAACCAACGCTGCTGCAAACGGCAACCTTAACGAAGAGGTTATCAAGAACGTTGAGGAATCTGCCACAAACAGCCTACTTTACACCCTTGCTATGGGTTCAAATATGCTTGGCACGACTATGCACTTCGGCTACAAGATGCCTCTTAACGACAAGCTGTTCATTCTTCAGTCGGATATAATCAAGGAATTCGCTAAGGAAAGCTGCGTTATTATCGGCCGCTGCTCCGACTACGTTCTCAGGAACGAGCAGAACCTTTTCAGAATTTTCGTTTACGGAGACCTTGAGCACAGATGCGAGAGAGTTTCGAAAAGACACCCCGAACTTAAAAGTTCCCAGATAATCGACGTTATAAACAAGACCGACAAGCGCCGCTCCTCTTACTATAATTTCTACACCGGAAACAAGTGGGGCAAGTATGACAATTACGATATGGCAGTTAACTCATCCACACTCGGAATTGAAGGTACAGCGCATGTTATTGTTGCTTCGGTAAAGAGACTTCTCGAGGATTAAAACATAATATTTAACCGAGTTTTGCACACTTTTGTTTGCAAAACTCGGTTTTTTTGTTATTTACACTATTTTTATATTGGTGTTGTCGGTTACAATTTTCGTTGAATAAAACTCTGTAAGAGCGTCCTTCATATAAGCAAGGTCTGCTGCGGCAACAGTCTCGGTAGAGGAATGCATTGCGAGCTGAGGAATACCGATGTCAACAGCGCAGATGCTTACTGCGGTTGAGGAAATTCCGCCAAGGGTCGAGCCGCCTGGCATATCTGCTCTGTTAGAATAGCTTTGCACCTTTGCTCCCGCCCTTTTGCATATAGTACGGAAGATTGCGTCCGAGCGGGCGTCGGTTGTGTAACGCTGATTTGCGTTATACTTTATTGCGATGCCCTCGCCGAGTATTGGACAGTCGGCAGGGTCAGAAAGCTCGGGGTGGTTAGGATGCTTTGCGTGAGCATTATCCGCGCTTACCATAAAGCTGTCGGGAAGCATGGAAAGATATTTATCGTAATCACCCGCGATGCGCAGAAGTGTATCGTGAAGGAATGTTGAGGCGGCGCCCTGCTTTGTGGAAGAGCCTACCTCCTCGTTATCAAAGACGGCAAGAACGCTTATAGCGCCGGGCTCTGCGTCAAGAAAGGCTTCAAGCGAAAGATATACCGAAACAAGGTTATCAAGTCTTGGGGAAAGAATAAGCTCGTCCTTTGCGCCGAAGGTTACCGGCTCTTCTCTCGAATAAAGGAAGAGGTCCTTTGATATTATCTCGTCTGCCGAAACAGAAAGCTCGTCAGCCAAAAGCTCTTCAATCTTTGCTCCCTTGTCAAGAGAATAGAGCGGAAGAAGGTCAACGGCGGGATTAAGCTTTACGCCCTCGTTAACCGTTCTGTTCATGTGGATTGCAACGCTGGGAATGGTAAGGAGGTTGCGGTCAATATTAACATTACGAAGCTCTACCCCATCTGCCGTTTCAACCGCTGCTCTGCCTGCGACCGACAAGGGGCGGTCAAGCCAGGAATAATATATAGAGCCGCCGTAGGTCTCGGTTGTAAGGGCGGCGTAGGTGCCGCTTTTTGTATTTTTAACCTTAAAGGCGGGAGTATCGTTGTGTGAGGCGCAAATCATAAATCCCGAGTCGAGAGAGTTGCCCTTAAACGCGATTATAGACGAGTCGCGGATAACAAAACCCGAGTCAATCTCGTAAGCGGAGGGGTCTTTCTCTGAAATTTCAGAAAATCCGCACTCGAGAAGTCTTTTCCTTATTTCGGCTACTGCGTGATAGGGGGTGGGTGATTTTTTTATAAAATCGAAGAGTCCTCTGTTATTATTCATACATTTTGGCTCCTTTTTTGCTTTTATTAAATATATTTTACATCTTTTGGAGTAAAATGTCAACTTAATGCTTGAAAAATAATCTTTTTTATTGTAAAATAATAGTATAATTGCTTTTATGTGAGGTACTTATGATAAAGCTTACCGAAAACGCAGAGGCTCAGAGAGTCTTTGATATATTTGAGGAAATCTCGGCTATCCCAAGAGGCTCGGGAAATACTGCAAAGATTGCCGATTATCTTGAGGGTTTTGCAAAGGCGCGCTCGCTTGAATATTACCGCGACGGCGCGGATAATGTAATAATCAAAAAGCCCGCAACAGAGGGACTCGCGGACAGACCGACGGTTATTCTTCAGGGGCATACCGATATGGTGCTTCAGGCGGCGTCAGGCTCTGTTGCCCTTATGGAAAAAGAGGGCGTAAAGATAGTTGTTGACGGAGATTTTATCCGCGCTGACGGCACGACCCTTGGCGCAGATAACGGTATTGCCGTAGCTTATGCTCTTGCTATCCTGGACTCAAAAAATATTGCTCACCCGAATATTGAGGCAGTTTTTACCTCCGACGAGGAGATAGGTCTTATCGGCGCGGCGGCTCTCGATTGCTCAAAGCTTGAGGGAAAAATAATGTTGAATATCGACTCCGACGAGGAAGGCGTTTTCACAGCAGGCTGCGCAGGCGGAAGGCGCGTTGACATTACCCTTCCCGTAAGCTTTAGCGGTGCATGGGCAGAAAAGTACACCCTTATTCTCGACGGCTTAAAGGGCGGTCACAGCGGTGTTGAAATCGACAAGGGACGCACCAATGCGGCAAAGAGGATTGCTGAATATCTCTCAAATATTGAGGGAGTGCGCTTGGTTTCGCTCAGCGGCGGCGTTGCGGACAATGCCATTCCCGCCTCGGCTTCGGCAGAATTCGTTTGCAGCCTTGACATGAATGCTCTTTTCGCTCTTACCGATAGGATAAAAAGCGAGCTTCCCGCTGACGCAGAGCACGAGACGCTGACTCTTTTAAAGGGCGGTGTGGCAGAGCAGGCTTTGACAGAAGAGGACTCGAAAAGACTTATTTCGCTTATTTGCGCCCTACCGTGCGGCATTGTTAATATGAGCGAGGATATTGAGGGTCAGGTTGAGACCTCGCTTAACCTTGGTATTTTAAGGCTTTCGGAGAGCGAGGCGGCTATCTCGTTCTCGTTGCGCTCCTCAAAGGAGGCAAAAAAGCACTCTCTTTCCGAAGAGGTTGAAAAAATTGCCCGCTCCTTTGGCGCCGAAGTATCCACGCACGGGGACTATCCCGGCTGGGATTACAAGAAAGAGTCGCTTTTAAGAGAGGCAATTTCGAAAGTTTATTTCGAAAAATACAACACCGAGGCGAAAATCATAACCATCCACGCGGGACTTGAGTGCGGAATTTTCTCTGACAAGATTGAGGGGCTTGACTGCATCTCTATGGGTCCTACGGCTTACGATATACACACTCCCGAGGAGCGTCTTTCTATCCAGTCAGCCGTCAGGGTGTTTGAATTTATTACCGAGCTTATAAAAAACATTTAAAAAGGAAAATAAAAAATGAACAAGACAAGACTTAGACAATATGCAAAGCTCATTGCAACTGTGGGCGCGAATGTACAAAAGGGCCAGGAGGTCATCATCAACGCAGAGCTTGACCAGCCCGAATTTGTTAAAATGGTTGTTGAGGAGTGCTACAAGGTAGGCGCGGCAAAGGTTTCTGTTGACTGGTCATATCAGCCCCTGACAAAGCTTAACGTACGCTACTGCAAGGAAAAGACACTCGGCACCCTTGAAAAGTGGCAGATCGAAAAATGGGAACACCAGGCAGAGGTGCTTCCCTGCAAGATTTATCTTATGTCTGAGGACCCTGACGGCCTTGCGGGTATAAATCAGAAAAAGTACGCAAAGGCTATGGCATCCCGCTCAAAGACCATAAAGCCTATCCGCAACAAAATGGAAAACAAGTATCAGTGGTGTATTGCCGCAGTTCCCGGCAAGGAGTGGGCAAAGAAGATATTCCCCGGTGAGCGCGCAAGCGTTGCTGTCGAAAAGCTTTGGGAGGCTATACTCTCGACCTCAAGAGTGAACGATGACCCCATTAAGGCTTGGGAGGAGCATAACGCAGACCTCAAAAAGAGATACGAGTACCTTAACTCTCTCGGCATCAAGGAGCTGAAATACAAGGCTTCAAACGGCACCGATTTCAGAGTTGGTCTTATTCCCGAGGGCGTATTCCTTGGCGGCGGTGAGGAGACCCAGGGACGCGGAGTTTACTTTAACCCCAACATTCCCACCGAAGAAATTTTTACCTCTCCCAAGAAGGGTGATGCTGACGGCATTGTTTATTCCTCAAAGCCCCTTTCCTACGGCGGTCAGCTTATAGATAATTTCTGGATTAAATTCGAGGGTGGCAAGGCTGTTGATGTCGGCGCAGAGCAGAACGAATCTCTCCTTCGCGAGCTTATCGCAATGGACGAGGGTGCGGCATATCTCGGCGAGTGCGCTCTTGTTCCCTATTCCTCTCCCATAAGAGAGTCGGGACTCCTCTTCTACAACACCCTCTTTGATGAAAACGCGGCTTGCCACCTTGCTCTCGGACGCGGATTTACCAACCTCTTGCGCGACTATGACAAGTACACCGAGAAGGAGGCTCACGAGCTCGGAATCAACGACTCCATAGTTCACGAGGACTTTATGATAGGTACTGCGGATATGGATATTACCGCAGTATGCCAAGACGGCAGGGAAATCAAGATATTCGAAAAGGGCGAGTGGGCGTTTTAATATAACAAAACAATGTTATTAGCGCTATAAACCCCTTGCTTTATATAAAAACTGCGGCGAATTTTTCGCCGCAGTTTTTTTGCGTTTATTTTACTGTTTTTATGGTTTTTATTCCATAATATTTGAAGGCGCTTATAGCCTCTTTGCTTACAACCTCGCCCGAAACAAGGATAGGCACAGCAGGCGGACAGCCTACTGTTACAGCGGAAAGTATTCTACCCTCGGCGCAATCTGCCGAAATTTCGACAGCGGGTGATAGGGCGGCCTCCCTTGGGGAAAGAGCAGATCTTACACCTGCAAAATTCGGTGAGGGAATGTCGATTATCGGCTTTTTCTTAACAGAGAGGAATACCGAGAAAATTCTTTCAAGCTCCTCTTCCGTATTACTCGGCGATAACATAAGGACAAGAAAATCGGGGTCGGAAAACTCGGTATATATCCCCTGATCCTCAAAGATTTTAGCTAACTCATAGCCGAGGTAACCGTATTTTTTGGCAGAGACGGTTATCTTTATATCCTCGTCACCCACAAGGGTGTAACCGAGAGCTTCAATTCTCGATTTAAGCTCCCTGCATTTTTTCGCAAACCCCTTGTAATCGGGAATATTGGCGTTTAATCTGTCAAGCGACTCCAAAATAAGATAGGAGGGGCTTGTTGAGCCGAAGAGAGCCAAAGCATCCTTTGCCCTTGCCGAAAAGACTGCGGGCGCATTTTTTGATATATGAAGATAGGCTCCACCGGTTAAAACGGGAAGAGTTTTGTGCGCCGAGTCGCAAACAAGGTCTGCACCAAGGTCGATAGGATGCCTTGAGGGTGACAAAAATTTAAGGTATGCTCCATGGGCATTATCCACAAGCAAAAGCACTCCAAAGCGATGGCACACCTCACAAAGTGCGCCTATATCTTGAATATTTCCGAGATAGTCGGGACTTGTCAGGTAAAGGGCTGTCGGAAGCCTTTTTGCATTTTTGAAATACTCTTCAAGCTCCTCCCCTGATATTTTACACTCAAGGTAGGAGGAGTTTTCGCTGTAAAGCCATTCAATCTCAAAATCAAGGAGTATTGCCGAATTCACGAAGCTTTTGTGCGCGTTTCTTGCAGCAAGAATAAGAGGCACCTCTCCCCTTTCCCTTGCGTAAAGGCAGGCAAGGTAAAGCATAGCTTTTATCGAAAGAGATGAGCCTTCGGTTGAATAGAAGGTATTTGCTCCGAAAATCTGTGAAGCGTACCCTTCGCTCTCGCGAATTATTCCGTCCGCTTCATACAAGGAATCGGCTCCGAAAATTTCGGTAATATCATATTTTTCAATCTCTCCTGCGCCCTTATGACCGGGCATATGAGCACGAATGTGGTTAGAATGAAAATAATTGTTTACAAAGTCGCAGATTGGAGTCTTCATTCTTCAATCTGATTAGCTATGGCGAGCATGATAGCGCACTCCATTCTCTTCTTAAACAGCTCACAGCCTGCTTTATACACGCCCTTGACAGAGCCGGTTGAATGGAAGGCGTTTGCGGCGCATCCGCCGGAGCAATAGAGGCTTGCCCAACAGTCCTTGCACTCTTCTCTTGCGTAGACATTGCAGGATGCAAATTCCTCTTGCGCTTCAAGATTATCCACGCCGTCAAAAACATTACCGAGCTTATATTTTTCTTCACCGACAAACTGGTGGCAGGGATAAAGGTCACCCCAAGGAGTAACCGCCATATACTCGGTTCCCGAGCCGCAACCCGAAATTCGCTTATAAATGCAGGGGCCGCCCGTAAGGTCTATCATATAATGGTAGAAGGTAAAGGGCTTGCCCTCCTTCTTCTTTTCAAGCATAAGGGATGCGAGCTTTTCGTACTGGTCCTTCACAATTTCCATATCCGCAGGCGTGAGCTCGGCGGGGTCGCCCGGAGCACAGACCACAGGCTCCATAGAAAGCTCATTAAAGCCAAGATCGAGCATCACCTTTATATCCTCAAGGAAATCGGGGTTTGCGTGGGTAAAGGTACCGCGCATATAATAGTTCTTGCCTCCGCGGGCTTCAACAAGCTTTTGGAACTTGGGAACGATGGTATCAAAGGAGCCGCGTCCTGCGTAGTCAACACGAAATCTGTCGTGTATTTCCTTTCTTCCGTCAAGGCTCAAAACCACGTTCGCACATTCCTTGTTTGCGAAATCTATAACGTCGTCATCGATGAGCATACCGTTGGTGGTGAGGGTGAAACGGAAGTTTTTGTTATGCTTCTTTTCAATGCTTCTTGCATACGCCACAAGGTCCTTAACAACCCGGAAGTTAAGAAGAGGCTCGCCGCCGAAGAAATCGACCTCAAGATTATGTCTTGTTCCCGAGTTTTCAACAAGGAAATCAAGAGCACGCTTACCAACCTCAAAGCTCATAACCGCTCTCTCACCGTGATATTTACCCTGGCTTGCGAAGCAGTAGGAGCAGTTAAGATTACAGGTGTGAGCAATATGCAGACAAAGTGCCTTTATTACGCCCGAGGTCTTTGCTTTAAGCTTTCCTGCCATGGGTGCAAAGGTGTCGGGAGTAAAGAGCTTGCCCGCTTCCTTGAGGGAGGCAACCTGAGAGTAACATTCCTCAATATCGGCAACAGAAATATCGGTCCTGTCGGCGTATTTTTTCGAAAGCTCGGCGACAATATCCTCGCGGCTTTTTTCTTCAAAAACCGAAATGATGTCATACGCCACCTCGTCAACAAGGTGAACGCCGCCCGAGCAGGTGTCGAGAACTATATTGTATCCGTGAAGCTTGTATTGATGTACCATAAATAAAATCCGTTTCTTCTTTTTTATATAGGCTAAAGTTTAATATCAACTAAAAATGCCGCCAAAAATGGCGGCACTCTTATAAGCAAATTATTTGCTCTCCTTGCTCTCGCACTGCTGATTTGCAATACCGCAGCTGGTCTTGCAAGCAGACTGGCAGGAAGTCTGGCACTCGCCGCATCCGCCGTTCTTTGCGCTCTCGCAAAGGTTCTTGGTTTCAATGGTCTTGATGTGTTCCATAGTACACCTCCGTAAAATATTTACGCTAAAAGTATATCATAACAAAGAGGCTTTGTCAATAGATTATTTTAATTAAGTGCGAGATTTGCGAGATTTTTACAAAATAAAAGAAACTTTTCGGCTTTACTCGCGAGAAAAATATTCTTTGCAAAAACTCGGGCGCAGGGGGAGAAAGCCAACCTACAAACCCGCGCTTATTTTTTATGTTTTACAAATTGCCGAAGTTTATAAAGAAAGCCTTCAGTCCCGGGAAGGCTAATTTTATTCGTAGCTCTTTTTGTCTTTTAGCACTCTATAAATTGAACGGTAGGATTCAAGGCGCGATGGCGAAATCTTGCCGTCCTCAACCGCTTTTACAACGGCGCACTCACCTGCTCCTTCGCCGAAGTGAGCGCAATCGGCGTATCTGCAACCGCCAAGATAGGGGGCAAAATCTCTGAAAGTAGGCAAAAGCTCCTCAAGGCTGAAGAAATCAAAACGGGCAAAATCAATAAGCGAAAATCCGGGTGTATCGGCTAAAAATCCCGTATCAAGGGAATTTTCAATATCGAAAATTTCAACATGGCGGGTAGTATGTCTTCCGCGCTCTATTTTCCTTGAAATTTCTGCCGTTGCAAGAGAGAGACTCGGGAACAGAGCATTCATAAGTGTTGATTTTCCAACGCCCGATGCGCCTGCAAACGCCGCACATTTTCCGTTTTTTACATTTGCTTTTATGTATTCCTTTAAGGAAGAAAGTCCTTTTCCCTCTTCGGAGGAGGTGACAAAGGTGGAAAGACCCACCTTACGGTATATTTGCGCATATTCCTCGCTTGCATCCGAGGAAAGGTCGGATTTTGTTATAACCACAACCGGAATTATTGAATTATGCTCGGCAATAGATATAAGCTTATCCACCGTTTCGATAACGGGTGAGGGCTTTACCGCCGCAAAAACTATAAAAAGATAATCGAGATTTGCAAGAGGGGGACGGATAAGCGAATTTTTACGCTCGGCTATTTCGGAAATTACGATACCGTCGGGAGTTGACTCGTCAATAGTGATCTTGACATTGTCACCGATAAGCACCTTTTCCTCGTCTCTCTTTAAAATACCCTTGGCGCGGCAGGCAAGGCGAAGTATTTCTCCCCCGTCCTCTACCCTTGTTTCATAAAGACCGCCAAGGCCTTTAACTACCTTTCCGTACTTTTCCTTAATCAATCTTCTACCTCTTGTTTTTCTTGATTTTTCTGCATCGACGAGCGCCTTAGCTGACCGCAGGCAGCATTAACATCGGCTCCGAGTCTGCGACGCACAGTTGCAACAACACCCTGCTTTTCAAGAGCCTTTGCAAAGCTGTTTGCGGATTCTGCGCTTCCCTTTTTAAACCCTGTTTCCTTTACCTCGTTAACTCTGATAAGGTTAACATGAATAGGCGCGCCTGTTGTACGGAATGCCCCCTTTAGCAGAGCGGCAAGCTCGTTTGCGTCTGCTTCGGTATCATTTTTGCCCGAAATAAGGGTGTATTCAAAGGAAATTCTTCTGCCCGTAACCTTATAATAATCAACGCAAGCCGAAAGAAGCTCGGCAATCTTCCACTTTTTGTTTACGGGCATAATTTCGGTGCGTTTTTCATCATTCGATGCGTGGAGAGAAATCGACAGAGTAATCGGGATATCCACCTCTGCAAGCTTGTAAATCCCCGGAACGACACCGCAGGTTGAGAGAGATATATGCCTATAACCGATATTCAAGCCGTCGGGATGATTGACCAAACGCAGGAATTTTATTACATTATCAAAATTATCAAGAGGCTCGCCGATTCCCATCATAACAATGTTGGATATGCGCTCACCCGAGTCAAGCTGCGCGGCAATAACCTGTCCTAAAAGCTCGGAGGGATAAAGGTCGCGCACCTTACCGCCGATGGTCGACGCGCAAAACTTACAGCCCATATAGCAGCCGACCTGGCTGGATATACAAAGGGTGTTTCCGTGCTTATATTTCATAAAAACGCTCTCGATACAAGAGCCGTCGTGAAGGCGAAAGAGATATTTAACAGTCCCGTCAATTTTCGAAACCAGCTTTTCCTCTACTCTCGGCAGAGTGTCAACGCACTCCTCAGAGAGCCTTTGGCGCAGAGCCTTTGAAAGATTGGTAAGCCCCTCAACCGTTGCTCCTGCCGCAAGGCGCGGGAACACCTGCTTTGCGCGGAACTTAGGCTCGCCAAGGGATACAAAATATTCTTCAAGCTCCTCAGGGAGCATTGAATACAAGTCTTTCTTTTCGGTCATATCAAATTCCTTTTTTCAGCTTCGCCATAAAGAAGCCGTCTGTTTTATGTATATGCGGAATGAGGGTCAGCCTGCCGCGCTCGGATGATAAAGAGCCCACCGTAAAATCAACAGCCGAAAAATTCGGGTTGCTTTCAAGAAATGCGCAAACGACATCTTCGTTTTCGCAGGGATTCAAGGTGCAGGTTGAATAAAGAAGCTCTCCACCCTCTTTAAGGTATTTTGCCGAGGCGGAAAGAATGTCAAGCTGAAGCGAAGGAAGAGAGGTTAAAGACGATTCTTCCTTATACCTCAAATCGGGCTTTTTGCCAAGCACGCCGAGTCCTGAGCAAGGCACATCGCAAACAACCTTATCTGCCGTACCAAAGAGCCCTTCATCAGGACAAAGGGCATCGCGCTCTGCTGCCGAAATAATAGACGCGCCAAGTCTTTGCGCTCCCTCGCAAATCAAGGAAAGCTTGCTTTCGTGAATATCGAATGAGTATATCTCACCCTTGTTTTCCATAAGAGATGCCGCGGCAAAACTCTTACCGCCGGGACAGGAGCAAACGTCGATTACCCTATCTCCGCTCATCGGAGCCAAGGCGCAGACCGCAGTTGCCGAAGCCGTATCCTGCACAAAAAATCCACCATCGGAAAAGCCCGAAAGCTTCTCGGGATTAACCGAGCCCTGAAGTCTTAAGCTAATGCCGTTATTTATATGACTTTGCGCGCCGAGAGCCTTTGCGGTTTCATCAAGGTCAGCGCGATTTTTATTCACCGTTATATCGGTGTATTTTTCAGTATTGTAAAAATCAAGAAGCCTCTCGCACTCCTCCTCGCCAAAGAGTGAGCAAAAATGCTTTACTATCCAAAGGGGGAAGGAATATTTTACCGAAAGATAACGCTTAAAATTCTTTTGCGCCGAGGGAAGAGGCATATTTTCCTTGTTGCGGACGGCGGCACGCAAAATTCCGTTGACAAAGGCTGCCTCGCCCTTATTTCTCGCCAGCTTTACCGTTTCGTTGGTTGCGGCAAAATCGGGAATTGAGCGCATGTGCAAAATCTGGCACAAACCGAGGCGCAAAAGATTTTTCGTATAAATATCAACATCGTCGATATTTCTCCCGCCGAGAGAGGCAATATAATAATCGTAGGTAAGCTTTCGCTCAACGGCGGTATAAAGGAGAGCGGTAAGCTGTCCTCTCTCTGCCAAAGTAAGCGAGTCTGCCGAGTGGGAGGAAAGAGATAAATTTACATATTTTCCGTTCAATTCATAGTCGAGAAGCATATCAAGAGCAAGCTTTCTTATATTCATCCTTTCCCCTCCTTTTTATTTTTAAATTTATTCCAAAATGTCTCCGAGAGCGATTTTTCTTCCTCTGATAAAGTCGCCTGCGCTCATTTTACCCTTGCCCTCGGGAATCACCGAGGTAACGAGCAAAGAGCCTTCGCCGCATCCGACGGTAAAGGAGCCTTCGCCCTTTTCGTCAAGAGCCAAAACTCTTCCCGCCTCGCCGTTTTTATTGATGGGAGTTGCCTTGTTAATTTTCAGCATTTTACCGTTATGGAAAGCAAATGCGCCGGGAATGGGAGTTACTCCTCTTATAATAAAATCGAGTTTTTTTGCGGATAATGTAAAGTCGAGTTTACAATCTTCTCTTTCTACCTTCTTTGCATAGGTAGCGAGAGAGTCATCCTGCTTTTCTCTTTTTATCTCTCCCTTTTCCATAGAAAATATAGTTTTTGACAAGAGAGCCGAGCCAACCAAGGCGGAGCGGTCATGTATTGCTTCAAAATCGTCGGTGCCGGATATGGGGAATTTCTCGGTCGCAATAATATCACCCGTATCGAGTCCCTCATCCATATACATTACGGTAACGCCCGTTTCCCTCTCACCCTCCATAATAGCTCTTTGCATAGGGGCGGCGCCGCGATATTTCGGCAGAAGAGAAACGTGAAGATTTATACAACCGTATTTAGGAAAATCTATTACGTTTTTCGGAAGTATTTTTCCGTAAGCGACAACAACTATAAGCTCGGGCGAATACTCTGAAAGAAGCTTTTCAAAATCCTCGGAGCGAAGAGTTTGCGGAGTAAAGGTGGGGATACCGTTTTCGATTGCAAGGCTCTTTACCACAGTTGGTGTCATAACCATTTTACGCCCTCTGGGCTTATCCTCTCTCGTTACGACCGATGTTACCTTGTGGCCGTCATCAAGAAGCTTTTGCAGGCAGGTAGCCGAAATCTCGGGCGTGCCCATAAACATTATATTCATATTACTTTAACTCCTCAGGAGAAAGGGGGCGAATCTGCACATCGGTATAAAGCTTTCCGTCAAGGTGGTCGCACTCGTGGCAGATAGCTCTCGCAAGAAGATCGCTGCCCGTAAGCTCATATTCCTTACCGTTTCTATCGGTAGCTCTTACGGTAACAGACTTAGGGCGCTTGGTTATTCCGTAATTGCCGGGGTTTGAAAGACAGCCCTCGTTATCCTGCTGCTCACCCGCAAAGGCGATTATTTTAGGATTTATAAGCTCATAAACCTTGCCCTCCTCGGTTTCAATAACCGCAATACGGCGGAGCACGCCAACCTGGACAGCCGCAAGACCGCAGCCGTTAGCCGCTCTCATCGTTTCGATCATATCGTCAAGCAGAGTGCATATTCTGGGTGTTATTTCGGTTACGGGACGGGATATTTTTCTAAGCATCGGGTCGCCGAATTTTACTATTTTAAGTTTTGCCATTTTAATTTTCCTCGCTTTTTATTTATACTGTAAGTGGGTTAAGGTCTATTGCCAAGGTTGTATCCTTTGCAAGTGAAAACTCGCAAAGAAGCTCGTGGAAGAGCCTTCTTGACTCCTTGTTAAGACGGCATTTTACCACCATACGCATTCTGTATTTTTCATTAAGCTTATACACCTGCGCTTCAAAGGGTCCAAAGACCAAAAAGGGCAGATTTGAATATTTATTTTGAAGCTTTTCTACTATCTTTTCGTGCAGCTCTTTTGCTCTTTTATTCAATTCAACTTCGTTTTCCGAGGTTAGTGTGAGCTGGACCATATCGCAAAACGGTGGGTAGGAAAGCTCCTTTCTTACCGCTATCTCGCCTTGATAAAATTTATCGTAATCCTGCACGCAGGCAAGCCTTATAACCTCGTTTTTCGGCGCAAAGGTCTGTATTACCGCAATGCCGTCGTCAATAGCCCTGCCTGCTCTGCCAATAACCTGGGTTAAGAGTGCGAAGGTTTTTTCAGCGGCTCTAAAATCGCTGACATAAAGGGATGTGTCTGCAAGAGCAACGCCCACAAGAGTTACTTTGGGGAAATCGTGTCCCTTTGCAACCATCTGCGTGCCGAGAAGCACATCGGCCTTCAATGCTCTGAAATCCTCAAGCATCCTGTCATAGGCAAGCTTTCCGCCCGTAGTGTCAGCATCCATACGCATAACCGTAAGGTCGGGAAGAAATCTTCCCATCTCGGACTCCAGCTTTTGTGTCCCATAGCCTAAAAACGAAAGCTTTTCGGCACTGCACGAGGGGCAGGACCTTGGCGTTTTTTCGCTATAACCGCAAAGGTGGCAAAGAAGCCTTCCCCCCTCGGAATCTGTGTGATAGGTCAAGGAAACCGAGCATCGCGGACAGCTTAACACCTCGCCGCATTCCTTGCAGCTTATCTGTGTTGAAAATCCGCGTCTGTTTAAGAAGAGGATTGCCTGACGCTCGTTTTCATATACATTTTTTAATTCATCGTGGAGCCTTTGGCTCAAAGGAGATGTGTTGCCCAGGCGAAGCTCCTCACGCATATCCACAATTACCGCCTTTGGCAGCTTTACTCCGCCGTAACGCTGACGCAGGGTTACAAGAGTGTAAATTCCCTGCTCCGCTTTATAAAAGCTTTCAAGAGAGGGAGTTGCCGAGGCAAGAAGCATTAGTGCTCCTGCCCTGCCGCAACGATATGCGGCAATATCTCTTGCGTGATACTTGGGGTCAGACTCGGACTTGTAGGTATGCTCGTGCTCCTCGTCAATAACGATAAGACCGATATTTTCAAGAGGCGCGAAAATTGCCGAGCGTGTTCCGATTACAAGGTCAACATCGCCCGCTTTAATTCTGCGCCAGGCGTCAAGACGCTCTCCCCGCGAGAGGGAGGAATGAATTACAGCAACTCTTTCCCCATACCTTTTGCAGAAAATATTCACCGTTTGGGGGGTGAGGGATATTTCGGGGACGAGCATTATTACCGTTTTCCCGTCGGACAAGGTGCGGTCTATTGCGCGGAGAATAACCTTGGTTTTTCCGCTTCCGGTAACTCCGTAAAGAAGCGCCGCCTTTGCCTTATCTTCCTCATAAAGCCGAGTTATGGTATCAAAAGCCGTCTGTTGCTCATCACTCAAAATTATCTCGGAGGTGTCTCTGTCAAAGGCATAGCGTGCGTAAGGATTTCTTGCAGTTTCGGTAGCTACAACCTTTATTATTCCCTTGGTTTCAAGCGCTTTTACATGAGCAGGGGTTACTCCGTGAAGAGCGCGTATAAGCTCCATATCGGCACTGCCGAGCTCGAGAAGAAATTTTACTATTTCACGCTGACCCTCGCTGGATATTCCGGCTCTGCCCTTTAGGTTAAGCAGAGTGATTGCCGTTTCCTTAGGGACAGCAAGGCAGGCTGTTTTCTTATACTTTATATTCGGAAGCTCAGAGAGCGCTCCGGGGGGCAGAACCGTCTTTGCTGCCTCGCCAAAGGTGCAAAGAGTATATTCCTTTAAAAACAGGCATAGCCCGAGCATTTCCTCCGAAAAGGAATATCGGTCAAAACCAACCGAATGCACGGGCTTTATTGATTCGCCGTCAGATTCGGGCTTTACCCTTACAACAACTCCGCGACGAAGCTTATTTGCTTTTCCGAAAGGAACATCAACTATATTTCCGGGACGGACATTCTCGCCGCAGGAATAGTCAAAGGGGCGGTCTATATGATATGGAGCATCGAATAGATATACTTCACAATACATACCGCTTTCCTTTCGTTTGATTAATTATTTAAGATTTTCGGGGCGCGCGAGCTGGAATCTTCCCTCTTCGAGCTTTGCAATGGCAATCTTAACAGCCTTTTTGTCCTTGTATTCGGGATCGATAAGAGCCGCAAGAGGCTTCTCGGTCTCGTGGTTGTCAATCATCTTCTGAGCCTTGGTTTTCATCTCGATGTACTCATCGGTAACAATGCGCGCGCACTTTGCAACGCCAACTACAAGCTCGTAGCGGTTGAACTGTCCTTTTGTAAGCTGGTCAATAGTAGGATATATCATCTTTATCTCCTTTTGCCCTTCGGGCATATTGTATTTTTTATTCTTCCTCTTCTTCTATCTCATCATCGATAGCAAGACGGTTGGTAATCGTTTCTGTCTGTATAGCCGAGAGTATAACATGCTCCGAGTCGGTAACAATAACGGCGCGCGTTCTTCTTCCGCAGGAAACATCTATAACTCTTCCCGCTTCCTTCGCATCTCTCACAAGCCTCTTTATAGGCTCGGAGTCGGGCGAAGCTATTGCAACTATACGGTTGGCGGAAACCATGTTTCCAAATCCAATGTTTATAAACTTCATAATAAACCTCTGATATTAAATCGTTCACCGGGGTAAGAGAAGAACTCCGAAGCAATTCACTGAAATTTCAATTTTTGCTGAAGTGCGAGGATTTTTGTCCGCCAGCCGTAGTCCCCTACGGCAAGGGCAAAAACTCCGAAGCAATTCACAAAAATTTACTCGATATTTTGAACTTGCTCTCGGATTTTTTCAAGCTCCCCTTTCATGTTAACCACGATGCGGGCGATCTTAGCATTATTGCACTTTGAGCCTATGGTGTTGGTTTCGCGGTTTAATTCCTGCATTAAGAAGTCGAGCTTTCTGCCGGAGGGCTCCTTTGATGCCGAAATATCGTAGAATGCACCGAAGTGAGAACGAAGCCTTACAAGCTCTTCGTCTATGGCAATCTTGTCTGCCCAGATTGCACACTCGGTAAGAAGGCGGTTTTCGTCAACCGCAACATCAACCTCGCCGAGTATGGCGCGGATTCTTGCCTCAAGCTTATCGCGGTAGCCGACGGTGTCCTCTTTGGATATTCCTTCAACCTCGTCAGCATAAGAGCGGACAAGCTCGATTTTTTCTTTAATATCGAGCTCGGCTTTTGCTCCCTCTGCCTCACGCATTGCAGTGTGGCCTGCGAGAGCTTCGTCAATAACGGCTTTGAACACCTGCCACTCTGCTTCAAGGTCCTCTTCACTTTTATCATAGGTGAAAATGTCCTGGTTTCTGGCAACGCTCATTATACTAATATCGTCACGAAGCGAGAACTCATTTCCAAGAGTACGAAGAGCCGCAATATAGCTTTCGGCAAAGGCTCTGTCGATACCAACCTGGCCTATTCCGGCGGTGTGGTTGTCAACGGTTACGAAAACATCGACCTTTGCTCTTGAAATCTGGTTTTTAACAAGCTCCTTAATTCTTTCTTCAAGAAAGATATATGCTCTGGGGAGCTTGACATTGCAATCAAAAAATCTGGAGTTTACGCTTTTAATTTCTACCGTAATATCCTTTTCGGCACCCTCGCGCTTCGCTCTGCCGAAGGCGGTCATGCTTTTAATCATCTTTTGTCTCCGCCCTTCTCGTTTCCTGCAAGGCTGGTTATCTCGTTCATGAAGGAATCAACATCCTTAAACTCACGATAAACCGAAGCAAATCGAATGTAGGAAACAATATCTATTTCTTTGAGCCTTCTGAGAACCATTTCACCGATATCCTTTGCGGCAATTTCGGTTATTATGGAATTTTGAAGCTCGGACTCGATAGATGCGGCAATATCCTGCGCGTTTACGGGACGCTTCTGACAAGCGCGCTCGATACCGAGAATAAGCTTATGCTTATCAAAGAATTCTCTTCTTCCGTCACGCTTAACAACGGCTATCGGAACGGTGTCAACAACCTCATAGGTCGTAAATCTCTTGCCGCAGGAGGGACATTCGCGGCGGCGCTTTATGCTGGCGCCGTCATCAATAGGACGGGAATCCAAAACTCTCGAATCCTGGGAATTACAAACGGGACATTTCATAAAATCGGTACTCCAAAGATTATTATTCATAATATTTTACCACATTAATTTAAAAAAGTAAAGAGTATTTTTATATTTTTATAATTATTAGGTAAAATAAAAGGCCGATGAGCGAAATCACCGACCATTTATTATGAATTTTATGCCTTTTTCTTTGTAAAGAGGGCTTTTACTCGGTTACCGAATTTGTCAAGAGGGGCAACCTTCATTTTAGAGAAGAATTTAAAGCTTATAGGCCATACGGCACCTGCAAAAACAACCACAAGGAAATATCTTACAATCCTTGCAACATAGGCGTTATTGAAAAGATTGATAAGAGGATCCTTCAAGCCTGCTTTTATAAGCATTACAACGCCAAATCCGATAGCAAGCTTAATAAGCTGAGCATACCAGGGCGCCTTTGTTTCAAAGCGGGTATAGCTTGTATCAACGAACCAAACGATAACCAAGCCGACAGTACAACCGAGGAGTGTACACGCGCTCTCGTACGCCTGAGTATAGTTTTTCAGGTTTATTTCAAGCGCTGCGGTATCGAGGAACAAAACATACATAAGGAATGCGGTTGAAAAGATTACGGATACCGAAACGATAATCGGGTATGCTTTATCAAATTTTTCGTCGGTTTCAAACCAGGGACGAAGCAAAAGTACAAGTGCCAAAGCAATCAAGAGCGAAACAACCACATCAAGGGGTGTGTGAACGCCAAGATACATACGGGAGAACGAAACGAGAGCAATGATAGCAACCGAAAGTATAGTTACCCAGCGTTTTTTTCTGTTATAAGCCGCAATACAACCAAAGGTTGTAGCAATATTTTGCGTGTGGCCCGAGGGGAAGGAATAACCGGTCGCCTCTTTTATAGAATTGCCGACGGGCTGAAATTCGTGATTGATAATCCAAGGACGGGGCACGCGGCAAGCTATCTTTAGGGTCTGATTTACAAGGGTGCCGAGCAGACCTGAAAGAAGAATGAAATAGCCTTCTCTCTTATCAATACACCAAAAGAAAACGATAGAAATTAAGAGGAACACAGTTTCCTCGCCAAGGTGGGTTACGGTTTCAAAAAGGAAATCAAACACGGGATTTCCTATATCGCGGAGAAAATATAAAAACGGCATACACCACTCCGCAATATTAGTTAAAAACTCCATCAAAAAAACCTCACATTTTTTCAAAAAATTATTAGTTGGCTTTTGCGGAAAAAGCACGAAAATTATGCATTTTAGAGCGGTTTTGCACATAATTATTTACATATTATGCGTTTTTTCAAGCCTTTTACAACAAAACACTCTTTCCGGTTTGATCAAAACAAAAAGATTTTTTTGTAGCAAAAAGCGTACAGCAAATCCCGCAAAAATTATATATTGGCGCACCATCGATGACCGAAAGTGCGCCAAAACAAGGGCAAAATTATTCAGCAAGAAGCTTCTCTACCGCAGCGCGGATCTTATCGCACTTGCAGTTAGCGAAGAAGTATTCCTTGAACTTAGGACCTGCAACAGCGCCCTTTGCAAGCTCTCTGTCAAGGTTTTCGAGAATGTAAACCATATCGGTGTGAGTTACCTTCTTAACCTCGTCAAGAATCTTCTTATTTCTCTGCTCGGGAACAGCTCTCTCACGAGGATAGCCAAGGCCCCACTCGGAAACGAAGAGCTTCTCGAACACATACTGAAGGTTAAGCTCGCAGCCCCAGCCCCAGCCCTTAGCGAAAGGCATTGCGATTGCGTTACCGTTGTTTACCTGAGTAAACTGGTAAGCGTCGGTGGGGTCAACAACATGGCCGCAAAGAACTGCGGGGAAGGAGTTACAAGCAAGCATAGCGCCCTCGCCGGTGCCGCATCCGGTGATTACAAGGTCACAAGCACCGGAGTTGAGAAGAATTGCAGAAAGGATACCGATCTGAACGTAAGTAAGCTGCTCTTTGTCCTCTGCGGAATACATACCGTAGTTGAACACCTCATGACCGAGAGGCTCAACAACAGAGCGAAGAGTAGACTCGATAAGAGCATTTTTAGCCGCCTGGCTGTTTTCATTAATAAGTGCGATTTTCATTTTATTTATCTCCTATAAAAATTTTTTAAGTTTTAAGTTTTAAATTCAAAATTCGAAATTCGGAATTCGGAATTTGAAATTGTTACCTACTCCGAGCCGAGTATCGACCGACAACGATGTATCACGAAAAATATCCGCTGAAATTAGGGCGTTAAGGTCTTAACGCACAGAATTTTGTGCCAGACGCGGCGCGGCGAGAAACGGAGGCGACGGTGTAGTGACCTACTCCGAGGCGAGTATCAGAGCCGCAACAAAGTATGGTGCAAAATTATGGCGTTAAGCGGTTAGGACCGCGGAAGAGGAACTCAGCCTCCTTAATAGAAAGACCAAGGAAGAGCATTGTAAGACGGTCAATACCGATGCCGAAGCCGCCGTGGGGAGGACAACCGTACTTGAAGAACTCGAGGTAGAACTTAACATCCTCTGCGAGGCCCTTTTCCTCTGCCTGTGCCTTGAGGACATCATATCTGTGCTCACGCTGAGCGCCGGTGGTGATCTCAACACCGCGCCAGATAAGGTCATAGCCGCAGGGTACGCCCTTTTCATCTCTCATATGATAGAAGGCACGCTCTGCTGCGCTGTAATCGGTAATAAAGAGGAATTCGTGGTTGAACATATCCTTACAGAGCTGCTTTGTCATTCTCTCAGCCTCGGTAGTAAGGTCACCCTTAAGCTCGTCGGGAACGGTGTAGCCGTATCTCTTCTCAAGCTCGGCATAAACATCGCTTAATTTCATTCTGGGGAAAGGAAGCGAGGGAACAGTAACAGCATATTCCTCACCGAAGAGGGAAATAATTTCGTCACCGTGCTTTGCCTTAACCTTTTCAAGAGCGTAAGCAAGAAGCTCCTCTTCCATCTTCATAACATCCTCAAAGGAATCGATGTAGGAGAATTCAAGGTCGAAGCCGGTAAACTCGGTTGCGTGCTTGTTGGTATAGGACTTTTCAGCTCTGAAAACGGGGCCGGTTTCAAAAATTCTCTCAAGGCCGGAAGCCATAGCCATCTGCTTATAGAACTGAGGAGACTGTGCAAGATATGCATTGGTGTCAAAATACTTAACCTCGAAGACATCAGAGCCGGACTCGGATGCTGCGCCGATAAGCTTAGGTGTATGAATTTCAACGAAGTTTCGCTCAACAAGGAACTCACGCATTGCGTTGGTAAGAGTGGTCTGCATTCTGAGCATAAGGTGGTTTTTATCTCTGCGAAGGTCGATCCAGCGGTAATCCATCTTAACATCAATATCCGAGTCGTCCTTGATGGGAAGAGCGTCTGCAACAGACTCCACCTTCATAGACGAGGGATACATTTCCTTACCGCCCATTTTTACATACTCGCTGAGCACTACCTCGCCCTCAAAGGTTACAACCGAATGAATGGTGAGAGAATTAAGCATTTCCTCAAACTCGGGGTGCTTTTCCTTCTCGATAGTAACCTGGAGCTTTCCGGTAATATCCTTAACAACGATGAACGCCATTGTTCTCTTGTTACGGAAGTTTTCAACAAATCCCTGCACACGGCACACGCCGGGAGCAACGTCTTTAATATAAGTTCTTTCCATTTTTATATATCCTTTTCTTTATTTAAGCGTATTAAGAAAGTCTACCGAATCATCAAGCCATCTCTGCGCCAAGGGCTCAGCAACGCGCGCCTCGTAGTTAGAAAACTCGGTAGCGAGTGAGATACCGTGACAGCCGTAGGGGTAAACGTGAAGAGATACGGGAACCTTGTTTTTTGCATAGCTTGAAGCCAGCAAAAGAGAGCCGATGACGGGTACAGTCTTATCCTCTGCGGTGTGCCAGATAAAAGCGGGAGGCGAGTTTTCGTCAACATTCTCTTCAAGAGAATATTTTTTCTTCAACTCCTCAGGGATTTTATCAAAGGGCAGGCCCGTAAGGTATTCAAAGGATCCGATGTGAGTATCGGTCATAGCGGTAACAACGGGGTATGAGAGCACAACCGCTTTTACCGAAACGTCCTCCTTACTTACACCGAGGGCATCAAGCACAAGCTTGTCACCTGAGAGCAGCGCAAGACTACCGGCAAGGTGACCGCCTGCAGAAAATCCTACTGCGAAAACGCGCTCGGGATTTATATTATATTTTTCAGCATTTTCCTTTATATGAAGCACCGCGCGGCAGGCGTCGAGAAGTTGCGTGGGATAAACGTCCCCCTCCTCTGCGACTCTGTAATTAAGCACGAAGGCGTTATAGCCCTTTGCAAAATAAGCAAGAGCAACCATTTCACCTTCTCTGTCACTGCAAACTGCGCGATAGCCACCGCCGGGGATAACCAGCATTGCATCGCGGCGATAGGGCTTGAACTCGGATACATATGTATCAAGATAAGCGCGCTTATCACCCGATAAATAAATTCTTTCGGTGATCATTTTATTCTCCGATTTTTTATTCATTATTATACTATTATATTATATCATTATTACAACAAAAAAACAAGATGTTTTTCTGCTTTTATTAAAAAAACGGACCGCTTTTTTGCAGTCCGTTTCAGATTAAATTTTAGAAAGTCTAACGAGGTAGCTTGTGTATATCGGCATATCGAGATAGAGGCTTACATCGGAGGATTCAAATATTTCCTCTCGAACAGGCTCGAGGTTGTGTTCCTCGTCAAGCAAAATCACCTCTGCTTTGATTTTTTCTCCCGTTTTTAAGGATATATTATGCAGGTTTAACTTTGTTTTCTTATATTTTTCGGCATCATCCGCCTCGTTAAAGTAGGTTAAGAGCACTGCCGATTTTTCCCCGTTAGTTGCCGCCGCAGAATAGAGATATTCGTCGCACTCGGTCTTTACCGCACCACCCAAATCGCGAAGCTCGGCAAAGGCTAAGAAGGTGTAATATGTCTTGTGAGGGGCGTAGGTGTGGGTGTCCCAAAGTCCGCAGAATGCGGAGGGTCTGCCCTCGTAGTACATCATCATATCCAACTTTTTATACTGGAGAGCGCACATAACGCCCGCAACGAACGACGAGCCTTTAAGCCCCTTTATTGTTTCTATTGTATGGATGAATTTTTCAGCCTGCCAACCGCGGACATAGTTCCACTCGTTATAGTGCGTTTCAACATCGCCAAAGCCATACTGCTCGAGAATTTCGTTGGCTTTGTCAACAGACTCGCAAAAGTCTTCAACAGTTTTGCCGTAGCGGTGATATGAAATAAAATCGGGCTTTACACCGTTATCTCTCAGCGTCGAGAAGAACAGGTCGCAAAATTCACGGTGCCAAACGGTTGCAATAGCCGGTCCGCCGATTTTAAGATGCGGGAATTTCTCTTTAAGATAGTTAAATACAGTAACAAAAAATTCGCAAAACTCGGGCATTGTTCCCTGCCAGCAAGGATAGTCGGTAGGAGAGTTTGTGCAGTCGGGCTCATTCCAAATTTCCCAATACTCGATATCCATATAATATCCGTTTGCCCAGCCCTCTGTATAATGGCGTATTATATGCTCGCAAATTCTCGCCCATTTAAGGTTATCTTTAGGAGGAATAGTACCGTATCTGTAACCGTGTTCGATTGCCGCGCCAAGGCGGTAGTAGGTCTTTGTTCCAACCGATTCAATAGCTTTAAGATATGCATCGGTAGGGCCGAAAACATAGTTTGAGGGGTCGTATTCATCAGCGTCAAAATCACGGAAAATTCTATGTACATCAACAAGCCATTCGTTGGCAAAGGCTGTGTCGTGAAGTCTTGCATAAGGGATTTTCGCAGCCTCGTAAAGCTCATAATTAGAAATTTTACGAACCTTTGCGCCAGAAGGTCCGTTGTTCAAGGCATTCATCGGTTTTATAATTCCGCAGCCTTGAGAGAAATCGACAGATATATTATTCATACCGTCCTCCTAGTATTATCTTTACTTTATTATACTTTATAATTAAGAAAAAATCAACAGAATATTTCGAAAAACTTTTCGAAATTTCAGCTGGAAACCCGCCTATTTTCATTAAAATACAAAAGAAAAGCGGTCTGCAAAATGCAAACCGCTTAATTACATATTATATATTAACCTCGACAAGCTGACCGCACTCTTCACATGTGAAGTATGCCTTAGAGCCAACGATTATAATCTCGGTTACACCCTCGGGGAGCTTACCGCTCTCAAGAAGAGTTGTGTAATCAACTCCGTTAAGAACATGGTTGCCCTTTCCAAGGTTAGCTTCTACTGTGTAGGTTGTGCCACCGTAGGTAAACACAATCTCAGCTATACCGTCTGTGCAGCAATCTGCAACAACAGTAACGGTGTAGTTTACAGAAGCAAGACCGGCGTAAGTACAGGTGTAATTGCAACCGTCAACAGAACAATCAACCTTAACTGTGTAGCTGCCGTCAGCCTTCTGATCAACAGTTGCAGAAAGCTTGTGATCCGCTATAGTGAAGGACTCTACCGCGCTCTTATACTCGCAATCGCTATAAGTACAATCATAGTACTTTTCGCCAACTACAACGCAGGGAGAGGAGCTTGTGCCATAGTTTACAACCTCGTTGGTCTTATGAACTCTGTAAATCTTTACATTTACGGAAGCACCACACTCGGAACAAGCATAGGTGCCGTTTACATCAAAAGTATCATCAGATGCGTCAAGAACGCAGGTTACCGAAATGGGGTTGTTAAAGTTAACCTTTACATTACCGTTAAGAACGTTTTCGTAGTAGTCAAGTCTTGTTCCCTCGTCGGTAGGAACACCATTAAGGGAGTGAGAAATCTTGGGAATACTGTCTTCCTTGTTATATACCTGACCGTTGTAGGTGCAGCTATAAACAATCTTGCCTTCTTCAGTACAAGTAGGCTGAGTGGTAGAGGAAACGCTAACGGTTACATCCCTAATTATATTTTCCTCACCGCACACGCACTTTCCAACGAGAACGAATTTAGCAACGTTGGAGTCGGCAAGCTTAACAGTATCGAGCGTATATTCGAATACATGCTCGGTAATCTCAAGCACCTTGGTTGCGGTATAATCGCAGAAGTTACAATCAAAGCTTGCAGAGCCTTCAGCTGTGCAGGTTGCAGGGTTGATAGTTACCCAGCTGCCGGTGTGGGGTCTGTAAACATCAACAAGAGTATCAAATCCACAAGACGAGCAGGTATACATACCATGCGTCATTGTATCACAAACAAGAGGAGTGTTATCAAACAAGGTAATTCCCTTGCCAACAAGGCGGTAATCAAACCAACCTTCTTCATCCTGAAGAGTAGATGCTCTGACAGAGCCGATAAAGCAACCCTCAGCAATTATCTCATCATAGGTAAGAGTTTTGCCGGAGGATTTGTAGGTGTAACGGATAACATCCGCAACACTACAATCGGTTCCGATAATTTCTTTAGAGGTTACTTCAACATCCTCAAGAACTATCTCGTAATGCTCGCAGCCGTCCGCTTCGTTCACACAAGGAGTTATAACGTTGAATTTTTCACCAAACTTTCTAAGAGTGAGCTCACCCTCGGAGTGATTACCAGTAGGAAGAGTTGCTCTTTCAAGATTGGTTCCGCCGCAAGCGGAGCAGAAATCAAGAGTCTGTTTGCCGGGAGCAAAGCAGCTCGCCGCGCTAACATTTACCCAAGCTCCGGTATGGGGCTTTAATACCTTTATTTCGTGGTATTCATTACAGTTTTCACACATAAAAACGCCGGTGATCTGTTCACCGCATTCAGCCTGGTTCGCAACATAGGTTATATGAGCAAACAAATCGCTGTGTGTGATTTCACTGTATACTGTATCAGAATTGATCGCAACACCACATAATTTGTGGCCGTAAGCAGGTACGGTCTCTGAAACGGTAGAGAATTCCTGACCATAGAGGGTGCAAACATATTTTCTTACACCATCGGTATCGCAGGTAGCTGCGCTAATGATCACTTCGGTTACTTCTACATCAGAGAGAGCAACCTTGAAGCTGCATCCACTGTTTCCACAAGTCGCCTGGAAGCAGAAAACGCCATCTTCAAGCTTTAACTCACCATTAGAATAGTCGTGTGCGTTAATGTCTTTGTTAATTGTTCCCGTTTTTTCGCTAACTTTAGTGTTACAAAGCTTACAATAGAATATTTCTATGTATTTTCCGTCTTTAACACAGCTATTAGGCTCTAAACTCTCTTTTACAGAATAGTTACCTGAGATATGATCTGTTGTAACGGGAAGAATCTCGGTGTCGTACACCTTGCCGCAATCTTTTACTGTACATTTAAGTACCTTGCGGCCTTCGTTTCTACAAGTGGCCTTTGTTTCGGTAGTCCACTGTTTGTCACATACATGAGTATCATCGTACTTAAAGTATGCGTAAATTTTTGTATCACTCTTTATGGGATTTTTTTCAAAAGAATATGCGTGGAACTCTTTTGTCCACTCGCCTTCGTCAAAATACCAGCCCTGGAATATGTAGCCGTGCTTTGAAGGATTGCTCGGAGGGACTATTCGTGAATTTCCGTTGGTTACGCATGAATCAAAAACTTCGCCATCAACCAAAAAATCCACCTTATACTGTTCTGTTGACGGAACACACGCAGACATGCCGAGTGCGAGTATTCCGACGCAACATAACAGCAAGAGCTTCAGTAAGTGTTTTTTCATTTTTCCCTCCTATTAATTAATATATGTCAAAACTATGCATTCCTAAAAAATGCATAGCGACACCTTTTACCATAACGCAACTTCCTATAAAAGTCATTAGCAGGGCGGCCGCAGGGCGACCGCCCGCCTTAAATAAGAAGTGGAGGAATGGAGAATATTACTTCACTCGATTTCTTAAATTTTGACTTTTGAGTCTGTATACTCTAAGTCGGTCTAAAGATTTAGATTAGAAAGCCTTGGTAGCAGGACCGTCCTCGCCAAGCTTCTGTACCCAAACAGTTACGTCGTGAGAAAGGCATGCTTCTTCACCCTCAACGGTGGTGCAGTCGCAATCGCAGTGGATGTAACCAAGAACAGGCTCGGTGGTGGAGAAGTTAACGTTGTCAAGCTCCTTAACGAGATCCTTGTAATCAGCGTGATCTGCGTTGTAGATAACAACCTTGATGTTCTCCTTGCCCTCGATGATATCAACTCTGTTACCAGCAACAACAGTCTTGTGAGCATACTGTGCAAGAACAACCTCTACAGTTACAGTGGTGCCGTCAGATGCCTTCTTGTAGGTGATGGTAGCTTCGCCGTCAGCCTCACAGGTAGCCTTAACATCAACAGTGAACTTGTAGTTGGTAAGAGCCTTGTACTCGTAACCGCCACAGTACTGGCATACGCCTCTGTAGTAGAGAGCGGGGATATCGGAAGCGCCGTTAACCTCAGCAGGGAACTGATAACCAGCTACATACTCGGTGTTATTCTTGGTGTAGATAACATCGCTATTGTAAACATAGTTGTGGCTCTGCTTTGCAAGAGTCTTGTACTGAGTCTGACCGCATACGGTGCAGTTCTGAGCCTGCTGAACATTAGTGGTACAAGCAGGAGCCTGACCGGGAACGGTTACCCATGCGTTATCAAGAGTGGTGTGTCTGGTCTTAACCCAGATAGAAATGTCCTTGCCGCAAACCTCGCCGCCATCGTGTACTGCAGTACAGATGAAGTGAGCAAGAACTGCCTCGTCACACTGGAGAGGATGGTTAGCGAAGAGAACGATGCCCTGATACTCATCGTAGAAGTAAGCATTCTCAAGAGTACCTGCAACCTGGTCAGCGGAATTCAGAAGCTTGCCGTTAAGCTCGTGCTTAACTTCTGCAGTAGCGTTGATGATTACGTGATACTCAAGGTTGGTCTCGTTATGTACATAACGGTAGTCAGCAGCGTCGCCGCACTGAGTGTACATATCGGAATTGGTATCGAAGGTGTACTCGTCGTTGCTAACCTTGTTAGGAAGAGCGCCGATGGTCTTGGTAACGGTCGCGCCGCAACGATCAACGGAGCAAGTACCAACAACGGTACCGGTGGTAGTAGTGGTGGGAGCTACAACAGTAGTCCAGTTGTTAACAGTGTGGATGCCATCGTAGTCAGCATCGCTTGCTGCATCGATAACGGTCTGCTTAACTTCGCCACAGCCGTTTACGCAATTCTGACCCTTAACGCCGCCTTCGCAATCATTACCGGAAATCCAGTAAAGAGGTGCATCGGTGTAATCGTGGCCGGTTGCGGGAAGAGTAACGGTGTACTCGTCAAGAAGCTTACCGCAAGTGTCGCACTTCTTGGAGGTTCTGTAGCCGTCCTCGGTACAGGTAGCAGCCTTTTCGTCAACGAAGTCAACAGGGGTATGCTCAACGGTGTAAACTACCCAAGCCTCGTGACAATCGTTACATACGTTAAGAACCTCGTCATTGGAAACGGTACCATCAGCAGCCATAGCGTGCTTCTCGGTTACGATCTTAACAACGTTCTTGTGCTCGCACTCCTCTGCCTCGGGAAGTGCAACGTTTGCGCTAGTGCCATCGTTGTAAGCGATAACGAGCTTGCCGTCAGCAATATCAACGCCCACAATAGTCTTAACGTCAGTCTTCTCTGCTTCCTTTTCGCCACAGGAAACGAGAGCTGCGCCAATCAAAAAGCACATTGCCAAAACTGCCAACAGTTTTATGAGTGTGTTCTTTCTCATTGTAATTTTTCTCCTTTAGTCTGTCTTCTTTTAAAATTTTGTTTGTGGAAACCACATTTCGGTTAAATTCCGCAAGATTCAAGAGATATTCGGAAAACGGCGAAATAATCCGAAGCTCTCAGGCTTTGCCGAAGGGCAAAATTGCAAAAATTCACCTCTACGTACTTTCTCTTCTGCAATTATACAACATTGGCTTCAAAAAGTCAAGTGTTTTTCGAAAAAATATCGACAAATTCTTTATTTTTCTATTTATTTAATATAATTTAATATTTGCTTAATACTTTAGGGCGCGCCGAGCGCAAAATGCATCCTTTTCAAAGCAAAAAACGCCAAATCCGCAGAAGATAAGCTCTTCTTTGAAATTGGCATTTTTTTACAATGTTTTTTAATTATTTTCTGCTATTTTGCACAACAAAATTATTTGTCTGCATCACGCATGGAGAGGTTCTGTCTGCCCTTTTCGTCAGTACCGAGGTACTTAACTCTTACGGTATCGCCTACCGCAACAGCATCCTCAACCTTCTCGGTTCTCTTGTCCTGAAGCTTGGAGATGTGAACCATTCCCTCCTTACCGGGAGCATACTCAACGAATGCGCCGATAGGAATAATACGGGTAACGGTACCCTCGTAGGTTTCACCTACAACGGGCTCGAAAACGATTGCATCGATGATAGCCTTTGCTCTGTCTGCGCTGTCGCGCTCAACAGCTGCGATAAATACGGTACCGTCATCGTTAATGTCGATCTTAGCGCCGGTGTCAGCAACGATCTTCTGGATAACTGCGCCGCCCTTACCGATAACCTCACGGATCTTATCGGGATCGATAGTCATAGAGATCATCTTGGGAGCATACTTAGAAACCTCAGCGCGGGGTGCGGGAATAGCGGCAAGAATAATCTTGTCAATAATCTCGTTTCTGCCCTGGTGGGTGGTTTCAAGAGCCTGCTTGATGATTTCGGGAGTAAGACCGTCAACCTTAAGGTCCATCTGAATAGAGGTAATACCCTTCTTGGTACCGGCTACCTTAAAGTCCATATCGCCATAGAAGTCTTCAAGACCCTGGATATCTATCATAGTATCCCAAGAGCCGTCCTCAGCGGTGATAAGACCGCAGGAAATACCTGCAACGGGAGCCTTGATCGGAACACCTGCGTCCATAAGCGCAAGAGTAGAGCCGCATACGGAGCCCTGAGAAGTAGAGCCGTTAGAGGAAACAACCTCGGATACGAGACGGATAGCATAGGGGAATTCTTCTTCCGAAGGAAGAACGGGAACGAGAGAACGCTCTGCAAGAGCACCGTGACCGATCTCACGACGGCCGGGAGAACGAAGAGCCTTTGCCTCACCGGTGGAGTAACCGGGCATATTGTAGTGGTGCATATATCTCTTGGTGGTCTCGTCACCAAGACCCTCAAGCTTCTGTGCATCGGAAAGAGTACCGAGAGTTGCGATAGTAAGCACCTGAGTCTGACCTCTGGTGAAGAGACCCGAGCCGTGTACTCTGGGAATTACGCCAACCTCGGAAGCAAGAGGACGGATTTCGTCCATGCGTCTGCCGTCAACTCTCTTCTTGTCAACAAGAAGCCAGCGACGAACGATCTTCTTCTGTATTTTGTAGATAAGTTCGGGAAGAATTACCTTAATGTCGGGATACTTTTCTTCGAAGGTTGCAACGATGTCGTCCATAATGGGCTGCATTTTAGCATCGCGAACATTCTTATCATCGGTATCAAGAGCTTCCATAACAGCCTTTTCGCAGTATGCGAAAATCTCGTCAAACATATCGTGGTCAAGCTCGCCGGATGCGTAAGCAAACTTGGGCTTACCAATCTCAGCAACGATGTCATTGATGAAGGAAACGATACCCTTACACTCCTCATGAGCCTTCATGATAGCGTCGAACATAACCTCGTCAGAAACCTCGTTAGCGCCTGCCTCGATCATAACTACCTTGCCCATAGATGCGGCAACGGTAAGCTCAAGATCAGACTTTTCGCGCTGCGCTGCGGTGGGGTTAACAACGATCTCACCGTCAACAAGTCCCATAAATACGCCCGGGATAGGACCGTTCCACGGAATGTCCGAAATGGAAAGAGCGATGGACGCGCCAATCATAGCGGTGATTTCGGGCGAGCAGTCGGGGTCAACCGACATAATGGTGAGGAGAAGAGAGATGTCGTTACGAAGATCCTTGGGGAAAAGAGGTCTTACGGGACGGTCGATAACACGGCCTGCAAGAACTGCCTTCTCAGAGGGCTTGCCCTCACGCTTGAGGAAACCGCCGGGGATCTTACCTACTGCGTAAAGCTTCTCATCATAGTCAACGGAAAGGGGAAGGAAATCAATTCCCTCTCTGGGGGATGCGGATGCGGTTGCGGTTGCAAGAACGGTAGTTTCACCGTACTGAACGAGAGCCGCGCCATTTGCAAGGCCTGCAATCTTACCTGTTTTTACAACGAGGGGACGGCCTGCGAGCTCATACTTGAACTCTTTGTAGTCATTAAAAGTCTTAAAATTTTCTACCATGTTTTTTACTCCTTTATTTTTAATTTTCGTGAGCAACGAACATAGCACTTAAATATAGGCTTGAAGCTTTTCAAACACATATTTAACTGCTACTTCCGCCGCTCTGTTTAAACAATCCTAATTTCGCAACAAACGGGAACGAAAACCGTTCCCGTCTATTACAACACAAGTTATCTCGGGAAGTATAAATATTACTTTCTGAGACCAAGCTTCTTGATGATCGCTCTGTATCTTTCGATATCCTTCTTTGCAAGGTAAGCGAGAAGCTGCTTTCTGTGACCAACCATCTTGGAGAGACCTCTCTGAGAGTGGAAGTCCTTGGGGTTCTTCTTCATGTGCTCGGTGAGCTCATTGATTCTGGTAGTAAGAATAGCTACCTGAACCTCGGGAGAACCGGTATCCTGCTCATTGATCTTGTACTCAGCGATGAGGGCGGTCTTTGTTTCCTTAGAAATCATTTGTCTTCACCTTTCTTAAAATTTTTATCCCAAAACCGAGTTTTACGCGGGTGAAAAGCACAAGCCACTCAAGGGAAAAATCCCAAACGGAGCAAGGCCATACGCAAAACCAAGCAATAGGCCGTCGTATATTATAGCACAAACTTTTCGGTTTGTAAATAGTTTTTTGTCAAAAAGTCAAAATTATTTTATAGCGTGAGAATCATCCGACTGCTCTTCCCTGATTTCGGAAAACTTTATTGCCTTTGGCAAATTAAGCTTAAAGGCCGTTGCCACCATACGGATAGCAAAGATTATCAAGGTACAAGCAACGGTTGCAACCGTTTTACGGAGGGCGTCATCGTGAATTGCCGAGGTTGCTATCACATAGTAAAGAGCCGAACCGATTATAGTCGCTACGGCATAGATATATTTTCGGAGTATGAAGGGAATGTCTCTTAATATAACATCACGCATAAGACCGCCGCCGATGCAGGTGACCATACCCATAGTTATGGCAACAAAGGCGCCGAGCGAAAGGCAAGCCTCGGTACCGATTGCGGCAAAAATGCCTATACCGATAGCATCAAGCACATTATTTATGGCAATTACCACGCCTTCCTCCTTGACATAGCTCCTCTTGAAGAGCATTGCAATGAGAAAAACTACAATAGCGGTAGCAACAGTAAGAATTATATACAGATTTGCCGTAGAGCTTCCGAGAAAAAGCCAAGGTCTCTCGCGCCCTATTGACCCGCCGACCATAACGTCTCTTAAAAGACCGCCGCCGTAGCAGGTTATTACCGACAGAAACACCACGCCGAAAATATCGGTCTCCTTATCAATAGCGACCATAGCGCCCGCCGCAGAGAAGGAAATGATACCGATTATCTCCAAAATGCTAAGAACTGTTTCCATTATGCCCCCCAAAAAATTAAATTTTGGTTAAAAGAAGCTCCAGCGCCTTTGCTCTGTGGCTTACGGCGTTTTTCTCTTCGTCACTCATTTCGGCAACCGTTCTATCCTCACCGTCCATTATGAAAATGGGGTCATAGCCAAAGCCGCGCTCGCCTCTGGGAGTATCGATTATTCTGCCGTACATATAGCCTTCCGCCTCCACCTCTCTGCCGTCGGGATAAACAAGAGCTATGGCAGAGGTATAGTGAGCAGACCAATCCTCTTTGTCTCGAAGATTGGCTAAAAGAAGGGCGTTATTTGCCTCATCGGAGGCGTTGCAGCAGACCGAGCTTGCGTATCTTGCGCTGTAAATTCCGGGCGCACCGTCAAGGGCGTGGGCGCAAATTCCGCTATCGTCCGCAAGAGCGGCACTGCCCGTTATTTCGCAAATTTCTCTCGCCTTTTTAAGGGCGTTTTCCATAAATGTTTTGCCGTCCTCAACCGTTTCGTGGTTGACTCCCGCCTCGCGAAGAGAGAGAATTTCTTCAAATTTTCCGCTTAGGATTTTCTTGATTTCACGCACCTTGTGGGCGTTATTTGAAGCGATTATAAGTTTCATAGTTGCACCCATATCTTTGGGGTTGCGCCCAAAAAGAACACAACCCCTTGTATTTTTTAGAAGAGTCCGATAATTTTGCCCTGCTCGTCAACATCAATTTTTTCCGCCGCGGGAACCTTAGGAAGTCCGGGCATTGTCATGATGTCACCGGTGAGAACAACGATAAAGCCTGCACCTGCGGAGACCTTAACATTCTTAATGGTGATAGTGAAGTTTTCGGGAGCGCCGAGCTTCGTTGGATCATCCGAGAAGGAGTACTGAGTTTTAGCAACACAAATAGGCATTTTGTCAAAACCGAGGGCGGTGAGAGCTGCAATCTGCTTCTTTGCCGCGGGAAGGATGCTTACGCCGTTTCCGCCGTAAACCTTCTTTGTAACCGCCTCGATTTTCTCCTCAATGGAAAGCTCATCCTCGTAAGCAAAGGTGAACTCACCCTTTTCTTCCTCGCAGAGTCTTACAACCTCGCGGGCAAGCTCCTCTCCGCCCTTGCCGCCTTCAGCCCAAACGGTTGAAAGTATAACATTAACCGAAAGTTCCTTACATTTATTTATAATGAACTCGATTTCAGCATCGGTATCGGTGGGGAAACGGTTGATTGCAACAACAGAGGGAAGCTTATATGTGTTTTTAATATTGGAAACATGGCGGAGAAGGTTAGGCACTCCGCGCTCGAGAGCCTCGAGATTTTCTGCCGCAAGCTCGGTCTTTGCAAGACCGCCGTGCATCTTAAGCGCTCTGACGGTTGCAACTACTACTACGGCAGAGGGGGTAAGTCCTGCCATACGGCACTTAATGTCAAGGAATTTCTCTGCACCGAGGTCTGCGCCAAAGCCTGCCTCAGTAATGGCGTAGTCTGCCATTTTCATAGCAGTTCTTGTTGCGATAACAGAGTTACAGCCATGGGCGATATTTGCAAAGGGGCCGCCGTGAACAAAGGCGGGTGTTCCCTCAAGAGTCTGTACAAGGTTGGGTTTAAGCGCATCTTTAAGAAGAGCGGTCATAGCACCCTCTGCCTTGAGGTCGCCTGCAGTTACGGGCTTTTCGTCATAGGTGTAGCCGACAATAATGCGGGCAAGTCTTGCTTTAAGGTCGCTTATTGAGGATGCAAGGCAAAGCACTGCCATAATTTCGGAGGCAACGGTAATATCGTAGCCGTCCTCACGAGGCACGCCGTTAATTCTGCCGCCGAGACCATCGGTAACAAAGCGAAGCTGACGGTCGTTCATATCAACGCATCTTTTCCAGGTGATGCGGCGGGGGTCGATATTAAGGGAGTTACCCTGGTAGATATGGTTATCAAGCATTGCGGCAAGAAGATTGTTCGCCGCACCTATTGCGTGGAAGTCACCCGTAAAGTGAAGGTTGATATCCTCCATAGGGATAACCTGAGCGTAACCACCGCCCGCAGCGCCGCCCTTAATTCCGAAAACGGGACCGAGAGAGGGCTCGCGGAGAGCTACCGCAACCTTTTTGCCTATACGCTTCATACCGTCGGCAAGGCCGATAGTGGTAGTGGTTTTACCCTCACCCGCGGGGGTGGGAGTTATAGCGGTAACGAGTATCAGCTTTCCGTCAGGCTTGTCTTTGGAATCGGAGAGAAGCGAGAGGTCAATCTTCGCTTTATTTCTGCCGTAAAGCTCTATATATTTTTCGTCAACGCCCGCATCCTTGGCAATCTCCAAAATATGCTTCGGGGTAGCGGACTGAGCAATTTCAATATCGGTCATCATATCTTTTTTCCTCCATTAATAAGAAAACAGCTTAACACACTAATTATATATTATAAAAAGTGAGTTGTCAACATTTTTTTGCATTTTTTTGGCGGTGCTTTTTTCGAGCACCGCCAATCGGTTATTCTTTCGTAATTAAGCGACTTTATCTTTTGCCCGCCTTTACCTTTTTCCATATCAATAATATTACAACGGCAAGACCGATAGCGGTAAGCGTCCACGAGATCGGATAAACGACATACAAACCCCAGAGCTCGTTTATTTTCGGGAATATTTCATTGATCCAGAACAATCTGAAAACACATATTCCGCCGATGGATACGATCATAGGATGAAGCGAATATCCAAGCCCTCGAAGGAAGCCGGAAAGAACCTCGGTTATAGCTCCAATAAAATAAGACGAAAGCATAATTGTCATAATAACCTTTGCGGCTGCCAAGACTTCGTTATAATCTGCCGCATCTGAGGGGAGATAGAGACCGACCAATGGCTTGTAGAACAAAATCATAAGCTGTCCCACAACAACGCCCATTGTAACAACCTGCGCCAGAGCAATAAAGAGGGATTTTTTTATTCTGTCGGGCTTCCCTGCTCCGTGGTTTTGTCCCGTAAAGGTCATAGCAACGTGGAGATAAGTGTTCATTGCGGTAGAAAGCAGAACGTCTATACTCGTTGCGATGGTTCTCGCCGAGAGTACGGGTACGGGGAAATCGTTAAGCGCGCGGATAAGAAAGAGATTGGTTATTCCGAAAAGCGAGCCTTGGATTGCGGCGGGAATTCCCATTTTCAAAATAATGCTTATGGTGTCCTTGCTTATTTTGAGCTTGGAGAGCTTCAGCGCGTAGGGCTCCGAGGAGCGCTTTGACAGAGCTATAAGCACCACTGCCGCGGAAATATACTGCGAAACTATGGTTGCTATGGCAACGCCTTCAACCGACATTCCGCACGCAACAACAAAGAACAAATTAAGAAGAACATTAACGATACCGCTGGCGGTAAGGGTGTAAAAGGGAGTTTTTGAATCGCCGACAGAGCGAAGTATTGCCGCGCCGAAATTGTAGGTTGCAATAGCAGGGGTACCTATAAACACTATCCTTACATAAAGCAGCGCTTTATCCATAAGCTCGGCTTTTGTGTCAAGAATAGTTAGCAAAGGACGGCTTGCAAGCATTGCGGACACCGAAAGAACGATACCGACGCAGGCGCCGAAAAGCACCGCTGTGTGCGACGCCTTTGACAAAGCGTTATTGTCTCTTGCTCCGAATGCTCTGGCAGCAACAACGCTGGCTCCCGAGGCAAAGCCCGTAAAAAGCGCGGTTACCAAGGCTATGAATGTGGAGGTTGAGCCTATTGCGGCAAGGGCAATATCGTCACCCGAAAACTGACCCACGACTATGCTGTCAGCCATACTGTAAAGCTGCTGCATAAGGTTAGTCAGCATAAGGGGTATTACGAAGGCTATCATTTTTGAAAAGATAGGTCCCTCCGTTGCGTCAACGCTTTTTCTTTTTGCAAGTGAAATCATTTTCGCTCCTTTATGTATTTACCTTGGAGGCAAGTTCTGTTTGCTTCAGTAAAAACTTTTTCTTTTCCATTTTCCATACCACAAATGCTACCGTACAATAGCAAATTCCCGAAAATACCCAGGAAATGGGATAAACGAAATAAAGAAATTCAAGAGTTCTGACCGAGGGGAAAAGACCGAATATCCAGGTGGTACGCACCACCAAAACATCAACCAGGGAAATTACCATAGACGGAATAGAGTATCCCATTCCCTTTATGAATCCGCTAAGATTGGTCGTTAAGCAGGTTAATGTATATGAGGTGAGCATTATCGACATTATAACCGTTGCATACTCGGCAATCTTTGACAGATCATAAATTGAAGAGTCAACGAACATTGAGATAAGGGGTTTTCGGCAAAGCAAAATCATTTGGCCGAACACAACGGCAACAACAAACGCCTGGAGCATCGAACAAAACAGCGCCTTGCCCTATCGAGCTTTCCCGCACCTCTGTTCTGCCCCGTAAAGGTGAGCGCAACATGGGTGTAGGTTGAAAGAACGGTGGAAAGAATAGTATCAATATTATTCGAAACAGTTCGCGCCTCGATAACCTCGCCGCTGAAAATATTTCCCGCGGAAGAGAGAAAAACATTCATAACACTTGCAACAGAACCCTGGATTGTACCGGGAATTGCAAACTTTAGTATTCTTTTTGCGCTCTTTTTATCAATTTTCAAGAGAGACAAGCGCACACAGTAATTCTCACTTTTTCTCTTCATCAATATCCAAAGAGCAAACGCAATCGACAGTATCTGGGAAACAAGAGTAGCATACGCAACACCGTCTGCCGACATTCCGAAGCCGATAACGAATACCAAATTCAAAAGCACATTTGCAAGTCCCGAAAACGTCAGTATATAAAGCGGAGAGCGCGAGTCACCCACCGAGCGAAGGGTTGCGGCGGCAGAATTGTAGAGAGCAACGAAGGGCATACCGATACAACGAATCTGCATATAGAGAGTCGCGGTATCCAAAAACTCCGCCTTGGTATTAAGCATAACGAGGATAGGATTTGCAAAGACAAATCCCAAAAGACCAACGGCGCTGCCGACAATAAGCGATATAATAAGCGAGGTGTGAACGCCCTTAGACAGTGCATCATCATCTCTTTTTCCGAAATCGTGGGAAATTACTGCCGCGGTGCCGACCGCGAAGCTAGCGAAAAGTGCGGTTAAAAAGGCTATGATCGAGCCTGCGGAGCCTATTCCGCCAAGGGCTGCCGAGTTTGACGAAAACTTTCCGACAACCATATTATCGGCGACGGTATAAAGCTGTTGAATGAGATTAGTCAACACCAGGGGTATAACGAAAGCGACCATTTTAGAGAAAATCGGGCCTTCTGTTGTGTCTATGGCCTTCCGTTTAGCGAGCGAAATCATTTTTCTGCTCCTTTTCGCATATTTGTATTTTAATTATAATACTGCACCCCTTCTTTGTCAACCTAACTTTTACGAAAAGTTTTTCGAAATAAAAAATAGGCTCCCCATTCAAGCATAACCAAGAAAAAACGGGCGGAGAGACTTCTTTGGCAACCTATCCGCTTTCGATTTTATATAAGTTTTGAAAAAATGCGGTTTTGCTCGATGTTTTATTCTGCCTAGAGATGTTTGATAGATTAACCGTAGATTTTTGAATCGTTATACTCTGTGCGCGCTGATTTATAGCGTTTTTCTTCGAGAGCATTCATTCCCACACCTTGGCGTTTTCAAAGGTTGAACTCCATGCGTTGTGGTCGGTGTTTTCATACAAGGTAAATCTTGCTTCACCGCCCCTTTTTGTTTACTTCTTCAACCATTTTTTAGTGCATAAATGCGAAAAAAGTCAATATTTCGGGCATTTTTTCGGCTTTTGCAAGGGGGCATTGGCGCCTTTTTCAAAAAAATGAAAAAGTTGCAAAATCTTTTGAAAAACCTATTGACATTTCAGCACTTGTGATTTATAATATATTGTGCGAATTTGCGGTCGTAGCCTAAACTGCGCCCAAAATCGACAAAAGCAATGGAGGGATGCCGAGTGAAGCTTGACCTTAGACCGCTGCTTGCGGGTGACAGACTGCTTACATTCGATTACGAATTACCGCTCGATATCGACTCCGAGGATACGTCCAGTTATCTTTACGGCGTAAGTTTTCCTTCTCCCATGAAGGTTAAGGGTGAGATTACCAACACCGCCGGCTATATGCGTTTGACACTTACCACGTCTTTAGACTACGTTGCATCTTGTGCTCGTTGTCTTGCGCAAGTTTCCGGCATCTTTACGTTTGACCTTGAGAAAACCTGCTCCCCTAAGGATATGCTCGGCGATCTTGATGAAAACAAGCTTGATGAATTTGCGATTATTGAGGACGGCTTCCTCGACCTTGACGCGCAGCTTTACGAACAGCTTGAGATGGAATTTCCCATGCGTTTCCTCTGCAAGGAGGATTGCCGCGGACTTTGCCCGAAATGCGGAAAAAATCTCAACGAAGGCGATTGCGAGTGCGACCACAAGGAGATTGACCCGCGCCTTGAGCCACTTCGCAAACTGCTCGAGCAAATGAAAGCAGAAGAAAATAAAAAATAATAATATACAGAGAATGCTGTTTGCATGCTCAAAATAGGAGGTTACAAAAATGGCAGTACCAAAGAGAAAAGTTTCTCATGCGAGAAAGATGAAGAGACGTTCCAGCGTTTGGAAGCTCGAGACTCCCACCAACATCGTAAAGTGCCCTCAGTGCGGCGAGGACATTCTTGCTTACCGTGTTTGCAAGGCTTGCGGTTACTACAAGGGTGAGGAAATCGTTTCCAAGAACGAGGCAGCAAAGTAATTTGCCCACCAAAAGCGTGCGGTTGTTCTTACCAGAAGGTTTGCACAACCGCCGTTTTTTTACATAATTTCGAAAGGAATAAAAAACCTTGGATCGCTTAAAAGAAATCCGCCGTTTCGGATATAAGGTTGAAGAGGGACAAAACCCTTACATCGGTTTTACAAGCTTTCAGCATTTCAGAGGCGAAAAAATGTATTCCGACATAGTGGTTAGACCGGAAGCAAACCGCACCGAAACCGAGCGCGTTGAATGTTATCCCATATCCCCTGATGCGGAAGAAAACGGAAGAAACGAGGGTTATTATCCCGACACCTCTTTAGTTTACATTCGTGTGCTGTGGAAGGAATTCGAACCCGAGCAGGGCAAGTTTAACTATAAATTTATTGAAGATATTCTCGAAGAGGCTAAAGCGCATAATCAAGCGCTCCTTTTCCGCCTTATGGCTCATTCAACCAGAGCCTGCGACGATGTTCCCGAGTGGCTAAAGAGCATTATTCCCTGCCCTGAGCGCCCCGACGGAATGAGAGTAAAGGATTCGCCCACCGACCCGAAGTTTTTAGAGCTGTTTCTTAACGCGGTGCGCGTTTTCGGCGAGCGCTTTGACTCCTCTCCCTACCTTGAAATGATTGACATTTCGCTTCCGGGTGCCTGGGGCGAGGGTCACAACCTTGAATTATATCCCGACAATGTTTTAGAGGTTATCGTAGATACCTACGCCTCGGTGTTTAAAAGCACAAGGCTTGCAACTCAGCTTACAAGACCCGCGCTTATCAGATATGCAAAGGAGAAATACGGTCTTGACCTCGGTTGGCGAGGTGACGGTCTCGGCGACCCTGAGCATATTATTAACTTCTATCCCCCGCGGATTGCCGAAATTCCCGAAATTTGGAAGAGTGCGCCGGTCTCATTCGAGTCATTCTGGTGGCTTGGCGAATGGAAACGTCAGGGCTGGGATATAGACAACATCATTGAAAAGACCCTTGAATGGCATATTAGTATTCTTAATGCAAAGTCGATGCCCGCGCCTATCGAGTGGAAAGAAAAGATAGACTATTGGGTAAGTAAAATGGGCTATCACTTCAGCTTTAACTATTTGAAGTATGGCGTTTGCGAAAGCGGTGTGTTGGGGCTTGAATTATCTGTAAGCAACGTTGGTGTTGCTCCTATATACAAGAGCTACCCCCTAAAGGTGCGCCTACGCTCGGAGGAAAAAGAGTATATATTCGATACTGACGTTGATATTCGCTCCTGGCTCCCCGGCGAGCATACCGAAAAGCTTGTTTTTGACACTAAGGCTGTTGATGCCGGCGAATACAATGTTGAAGTCGGAATTATTGCGGACAACGGTCAGGTAATATACTTTGCAACCGATGCAAAAAGAGCCGATTTTTATTACACTCTTGCACAAATTAACATTTAACAACAGTATGGGCTTGGCTGTTTTTTTCGGTCAAGCCCTGCTAGCAAAATTTCCAAAAAATATTTTTAAAAAATTGCAAAAAAGCTATTGACAAACGCCAAACATTCTGTTATAATATAATGCGTCACGACGCTGGTGTGGCTCAATGGCAGAGCAGCTGATTTGTAATCAGCAGGTTGATGGTTCGACTCCGTTCACCAGCTCCATACTCTTTGGGGGAATTCCCGAGCGGCCAAAGGGGGCAGACTGTAAATCTGTTGTC
>JAZORT010000011.1:0-2632 GCA_045656745.1 Eubacteriales bacterium
TTCCACCTGTATTTATATTTTTGTTTCTTTATTTTTGTTCCGTTCTTGCGATAATATCGTCCTGGAGAGATTCGTTGAGCTTAACGAAATAATCGGAGAATCCGCTGACTCTTACGCGCAGGTGCTTATAATCCTCCGGGGTTTCCTTGGCGTAGATAAGGTCTTGCTTCGAAACATAGTTAAGCTGGAAGTGAACACCGCCCATCTTGAAGTAGTTTTCAAAGAGTGTAACGCTCTTTTCGAAATTATCGTCATTCTTTATAAGTGCCTCGTCAAGGGTAATATTCGTTACGGTGGAGCCGCATCTGATACCTTTAGGGTCTGCTTTCGCTATCGAATTGAGAAGAGCCGAAAGTCCCTCTCTATCATAACCGCCGCTCTGTCCGAATCCGAATTTTAACATCTCGCCGTCGCATCTTCCGTCGGGAGTTGCAAGAGTAACGTCACCGAACCACATGTGATGAGGATTGTAACCGATAAGGTCGCCGACTAAAATCGGATAGCCGAAGAGGTTCTTTTTCCCCTTTAAGAAGCCGTAAAGAGTTTCAAAAAATCTCTCTGCCACCTCGTTTGAACGCTCGGTATCGTTGCCGAAGAAGTCACCTTTTTTCTTTATAAGTGCTTGCAGCTCCTCATATCCCGCCCAGTTATTTTGCAGAGCCGCGATAAGCTCATCCATAGTAATTATTTTTTCGTCATACACAAATTGTTTTACAACGATAAGAGAGTCGATAATGTTAGTAAACCCAAAAAACATAGGAGCGCAAATGACTACGTCAGCGGCACCTCTTGTGGGGCTTTTTGCCTTATCTATACAACCGCGGAAGAAAAGCGCTGATACGTAGTTTACGTCTCTTGCTCTCACCGCATTACACTTATTATCAAATTCGATGTGCTTTTCTACGTCGGAGAGAAGCTCGCTCTCGTATATATTATAAAATTCGTCAAAACTCTCGGCTGCCTTTATCTCCTCAACGTTATTGCGGAAAAGTCTTTCCATAGATTTAAGAGCATTCAATTTAGAGGTTGCGCCAAAGACTCCACCGGGAAAAGCAGGCTCGTTACAGCCGACTGTGGTATAGCTTACCGCATCCTCGTAACTGAAACCGCATATCTCGGTGTAGGCTTTGATTCTCTTTTCGTCATTCTGGAAGGCTATGCGCTTGTGGGGGTCTCGCCTTTCGAGATCCATAGCAAAGCGGAGCACCTCTCTCGGCTGAGTCTTTGTCCAACGGAGAGTTACCTGCGGAATATAAGTCGGCAGGTCGGTGAGAGATTCAAGAATGAGCTTTGAGAGGTCGTTATATGCATCGCTTCCGTCGGGAAGATAACCGCCTATACAGAAATGGCTCTCGCCTCCTCTGGTAAAGTTAGACGAGGTTATAGGCGTTGCCGCCTGAAGCATAAGGAACAGCTCCTGCAAATACTCGCACGCCTCTTCTCTCGTAATTCTGCCGGATTCTATATCCGCAAAATAGAAGCGAGAAAGATATCTATCAAGTGTACCTACACTGTCAAGGGAGCAAGAGAAGCAAATATATATGGAAAGACACGCCTCGTAAAGATTCGTCGGTGCGTTTATCGGTGTTTTACGGAGTGTTTTTGAGAGTTTTTCGAGATTTGCCTTGTATTCGGGTTTTTCTACGGTTTTTGAAAATTCAAGTACTCTTTCGGAGCATTTTTCACACCAAATAATAAGAGCTTCCGCCACCTTGCGAAGTCCTGATAAATATTCCTGCTCCTCGGGTAAGGTGTGCTTTTTCAGCGAATTGTCGATTTTTTTAATAATTCCAACAAGACCGATTTCAAGCACCTCTTTATAGTCGGCAGTTGCATGCTGCCACTCCATAACGGAGAGGTTATCCACCTGCTTTAAGTAAAAGTCACGCATAAGCTCGGCAGTGTGCCTATGTCCCGAGCGGTTAAAGGCTGTGCCGACAACCGAGCCGTCAAAGCGGAAAAAGCCGGTCATTTTCTGGTATTCGGTAATCTTCGGCTCTTGGTTAAGTATATATTCGCAAAGTCTTTTTACGTCGCGCTCGGTTTCGGAAAGGAAAATATCCTCTCTGTCAAATTCGGTAGCAACCGTTTTGACAAACATATCGCCCCTCAGCGTTGCATCGCATAAAACCTTGATTCTTTCGTTCATATATTCCTCCAAAAAGTGTTTTTGTTAACAATATATCAGCTTTTTTATCGGTTGTAAACCAACGATAAGACAAATTTGCACTTTTCGACACTGTTTTTCTCAAATAATATTGATTTTTTCTAAAAAACATAGTAAAATGTATTGGGAGGTGAGAAAATGAACTTTGATTTTACAGTTACTAAAATCCACCGAGTTATAATGGTTGGAAAAGAGGAATATCCGGAGCAGATAACCGAGTTTAAGTCGGATAGATTACATCATAACGAGCTTATTTTTCACCTTTCCGGAAAAGCCAAGGTGAAATTTAACGGCAAAGAGCTTATAACCCTACCCGGTACGGTAAGATTTTTGCCTAAAGGCGAGCTTTTTGAGTATTGTGTCGAGAGAATAGAGTGCGGAGAGTGTATAGATGTATTTTTCGACACCGATGTGCCCATATCGGACGAGGCATTTGTCATTGATATGTCTAAAAGAGAGGGGGTT
>JAZORT010000012.1:0-75211 GCA_045656745.1 Eubacteriales bacterium
CATTGGTGCTAACGGCGGACAAGGAATCAACGCAACTCTTGCAACCGACAAATGGATGAAGTTCAGAGTTGAATATATCGACCTTGGCGAAACTATGGGACTTAAGGTTTATGTTGACGGCAATTGCGTTCTTGTTCTTGATGATTATAAAACCTCTTACAGCCCCGCATCCAGAGAAATAGATGCTATTACAAATGTTCGCTTTGATACATACGGTGAGATAGTAACTCACTTCGATAATGTAATGCTTATGCAGGAAAAAATTGAAAACCTTGATAAGGTTATAACCTTTGACGACGGAAAGATCCCCGCAAATGTAGATAAGCTTACAGATGCTACCACGGTTAATGTCGTTAACAATCCCGAAAAGGGCAATGTTCTCGACTTTACAGCAGATGCATGGGGCGAGGGTATCAATATCCCTGTTATGGATAAGGAAATTGGCGCAAACTGTGCTGTTTTCGAAGCGGATATGAGCCTTAACATAACCGGCAGCGAGGGCGTAAGATTTAATATGCACAATACCGCCGCTGCGGCATCGGCAAAGCATAATCTTTGGTTCGAAGTGAAAAAGGATATTAACGATTCAAGTAAGCTTGTGTTTGTTCTTTACACCGATTCTCAATGCTATTCTAAGACTAGAATTGAGGTTGCAAATAACACAAATGAAGATTGGTTCAATCTCCGTGTTGAATATTACGAGGGCACAAGAGAAACCGTTAGAACAAAGGTTTACCTTAACGGCATACTCGTTTATGTAACCGATGCATTCAGAGTCAACAGTGTTTGCGGTTGTGAAACCCACGGAGCATCTCTTACTCCCGCTGCTATCAGCGATATGCAGTATATCCGTATTCGCGATGATTACGGTGCATACGCTGGAACAATGCTTATCGATAATATTCGCTTTGAGCATGTAGTAAAGGCTTGCGCGGACGATCCTCTTACCGAATAATTATCACGAATAACCATAAAAAAAATATCCCGCCGCCCGAGATGGCGGTGGGAGTCGCACATATCAAAGGATTATAAATATGGAAAGAAAACTTAAAACAGGCGTTGCGTATCACGGCAACCGTATGCTTTCACATGCAATAGAGGATATGAGAGATATCGCTCGCTCGGATATGGATATAGTTGTACATATGCTCTCGCATACCGACTGGGAGCGCCACTCCGAGGTTATGAAGGATATATTTGCCGCAACGGAAGCAGAGGGACTGGAGGTCTGGGTTGACAACTGGGGTATCGGTGGAGCGCCAGGTGACAAATCGCATTTCCTTGCGTATCATCCCGAAGCTCACAGCTACTACGGTAACGGAAATATGCACCCTTATCAGATATGCCTTAACTCTCCTGCTTACCGTCAGTTTGTTAAGGATTGGGTAGACAAGGTAGCTGAGCTTGGCGGAAAAACGGTGTTTTGGGACGAGCCTCTTATCCCCGAGAAAAAAGCGGATGACGGAAGATACTATTCCTCTTGCACCTGTCCGACCTGCCAAAAGCTCTTTGAAGAGCGCTTCGGTAAAAAAATGCCTGAATTTATGGACTCTGATGTTTCGAAATTTCGAAATGAAACAACAGTTGATTTTTACAACTTCGCATCCGGTTATGCGTCATCACAGGGACTGAAAAACGTGATATGCTTTATGCCTCATCAACTTAGCGGAATGCAGAGTGTTACCGATAATCTTCTCAGCATAGACCTTAACAGAATATGCGCAATGGAAAATATTGATAATATAGGTACTGACCCTTATTGGTATGGGAGTGCGGAAATCGCAAAAACGGGTAATCCTTACGAATTTGTCTATAATTCTACAAAGCTTTGTGTAGATGTGGCAAACAGCTACAAAAAAGAGCATAATCTGTGGATTCAGACCTATAACGTTCCCGCAGGCCGTGAGGATGAAATAATTACAGCCTATGAAGCAGCATACGATGCAGGTGCACGCAATGTTATTGCCTGGAGCTACCGCGGCGGCGAGGCAAATGATTATCGGGCGAAAAATGTAGAGAAAACCTGGTTTGCAACCAAGGAGGGCGCAAGAAGAATAAAGTCTATGGACAGAGATCGCCTCCTTGATGAAAACAGAAAAAAATACATGAAATAAAAAATTACTGCTTTCGTCATGTGACGAAAGCAGTTTTTTATGGTGTAATATACTTAACTCCCATTATAGCCTTAGTTATCACAGATTTTTAAACATTATAATACACATTTTCATCGTCTTGAGCATATCGATTATTCAATGTAAACGGTCTGTCCTTTTCGACAATACGAATTACGACGGACTTTAGCATGTACCGTGTTCATCAAAGAGATTATCTTGTTTTCCAAACAAAATTGCTTTTTAAAAAATCCATCATATTGTCATTACATAAATCTTCCAAGTTAAGATATTAAGTTTTTCATTCAATCCCTTATAGACTATATATTTAGAACTACGGCGCTCTAACAAAAAAAGAGCAACCCTGTTCTTTGTTTACAGCGATAAAAATTTTACCGAAGATACAACTTGACTTATTCTTAAAGGAGAGTTATAATACGAAGAAAAAGTATGCGAGAAACAGGTCTGCATTTGGGAGTTGCGTTTGTGATGTGTTATTCGCCAAACACATAACTTTTCTTTGAGATTTTTACTTTCCAAAAAAGCTTGACCACATATCTGACCACAACGAGAAAATTTCTGCACGTGAATAACGGAAACAATGTGCAAAACGGTGCGATTCTGCGGAACACACGGACTATATGTAAACTATGGTAGCCAAAAAATGCAAAAATCTCAGTTCGGGTACTGGAGACCGTGGGTTCGAGTCCCGCCGCTTCGACCAAAAAGACAAGGATTGTCCAAAGTGACGATCCTTTTTGTTTTATTAAGCGGGACTCGAACCGAGGTTCTCCGACGGCTCGCAAATATAGTCGTTGCGCGTCGGAGATTAACCCCTCCTTCAACTCCTTATTTCCTTCGGGCGCGTCGTGAAAAACAATTATCAACTGTTTTTCCCTCGCTTACCCGCCGCTTCGACCCAAAAGACCGTTTTTGACGGTCTTTTTTTATTTTCTCGAAGCCGACAAGGACGAGAACCCACCTCGCGCATCTTCACTATGTTAGCACTTGGTTCGTTACTGATATTTGTTCGCATTTTGCCAGTGCGCGAATTGGGTTCGCATTCTCCGCGCAGAGCGCGTCGAGCTTGCTCGCACGCGGCAAGCGTGAGAATATTCACTTTTGGTGAAAATCCCGCTATTTAGCACAATGTTTATGGCGACAACCTTTGAGAGATTGTCGCCATCGTTTGTTTTATATTATGAGTAATGATTTATCAAATCTACCGTTTTGCTTGAAGAAACCAAGGTTAAAACTTTCGTCTGGGTGTGCTTTGTGCCACATTTCAGCAACCTCTTTTAGTTCGTCGGCAGTAATTAACAAAATTTGAGTATCGTTAATAAGAGAATACTTAACGCACTCTTTAATGCTGTTTTCTGTAAAGGAAGGAGCAATCACCATAAACACAGCAACAGCCTTGTCAGAATTTCTAATGTAACCATCAAACTGAAGGATATGATCCTTGAGGTTTACATCAGATTCTTTCGATTTGTTATCCCACAAAATATACTTGTCGTTGTAAGACAACTTTCCATCAGCATGTTCACTGCCAACCAAAAGCAGAGGCTTGTTTTTCAACATCACTTCAAAAAGATAATTTGTAGCTTTTTCAAAGTAGTGTTCGCATTCCAAATCTTTGGTGATTACGCCTTTTTCCCTAAGTGTAGCATAATCTCTGCACGCCAATTCGTGATATACATTATAATAACCTTCGCGCTCGTCTTCGGTCGATATTTCAATTTCGCGCAGATTGTCGTAATACTCCAATATTCTGCTGATCAATGTTGCTTTGGAACCGGACATAACAAGACCTAGTTCGGAGCACCATTTTTGCAGAACAACTACGTCCAAGCCATCTCTAAGGGTGAATCCACCTATCAAATTAGACGGCTTTATAGTTTTTAAAATAATCTCTTGAAGTAGTGGAACTGTGGGGTTTGCGGGGAGATCCACAATTGCAGTTTCAGGATTCTCGTTATACTTATTGATGATATCTATCAAATACTGCTTTTTTGTAATCTTAGTAACGTGAAGCAGAAGCTGCTTATATCCATAATTCTTGATTTCAATTCCGTAATATTTTCTCAAGCACAACGCAATCTCTTCCGGAATAATGTCGCACGGAACATTGTCAGAATTTTTTATGTAGAAGATCAATCCTGCTGATTGAAGTGCTTTTCTCACCAAATCTATATCAGAACGCGTGTGCAGTATGTTGCCTTTTGTAGGATATCGGCTAGCTTTAGCTTCTAACATATTCTGCTCGCGAGGAGAAATATTCAAATACTTGCGTACTTCGTCAATTAAATTTTTTTCGTCAACAGAAATGTCGTCCCCTCGTTCCCAAGCCTTGTCTAACAAGAATTTCAACAACGCAAAGTCTTTTGACATTCCTTTGTAGTCGAAATTGTTAGATTCGTCTATTACGGACTGTTCATAATTCAAGATCGCCTCTTCCGTCACTTTGCAAGGCGACATGTAGTCATCTTGATCCAACAGACAACCTTTGAGAAAAATCGGAACTATTATTCTAACAGTGGGATTTTCGTGCAATTTTAAGCTATCAAGACATTTAGCAACATTATCATAAGATATGTACTGTCCTTCGGTTTTGAAAAGACTAGTCTTCAACTCATTAAAATCAAGCCTTCTGCAATCTTCTACATATGCACTGGCTATTCTTTTTAATTCATTTATATTTGGAGAACTTTCTACACAATTCTGATATTTCACTGTTTTTACCTCCGCGCAAAGATTTGATAAATATAATTATATCATAATTTGGAGAAAATGTCAAATAAAATATAGACCGCTACAGATCCCTTCTGCAGCGGTCTTTTTTAATCATTGAATTCTCACTTTAAAATGAACATTTTTCTTTATGCTCTTCATTTTTTGTTTTTAAACAAAATGTTTTTAGCAACGAACTATTGTCCGTCTTTCGCACTTGTCGGAATATTAAACACAATATTGTTTGTGTTTTGTAGAAAACAGCAAACTGTAATCACCGGAATAATTGAGATAGGGAAAACATTTGCAATTATATCAAAGGATTATAACTCAGAGTCGATTTTTGCTTTGGCGCTATCGAGAATTGCGGCGGGGTTTGCGCCGTGGATGTCGAGGCCTTCTGCGCTGATGCAGCTGATTTCTTTTATTCCGAAGAAGGATTTTGCCAAAGCGGCGGCGTAATCGTAGCCGAAATTGTTATAGATAGGGCCGCCCGAGGTAGTGATATATACCAGGCGCTCTGCCGAGCACAAGCCGACGGGAATTCCCTTTTCGCTGTAAGCGAAGGTGAGGCCGTTTACGGTGATGGCTTCAAAATAGAGCTTCACCACAGCGGGAAACATAAGGTCCCAATAGGGTGCGGCAATGACTATGATTTTTGCGGAGGCAAACTGCCTTGCAAGGTCAAATCTTTTATCCGAGAAATCCTTTGCGCAAAATGCCTTATCCCTTGCCTGCATTCCCTCGGTGTCGAGGGGTGCAAGGGAGGTCTCGTAGAGCTTTAACTCGCTTATGTCACCGCTAAGTTTGCCAAGATAGTGCTTTGCAAGCTCAAGGGTGCGCGAGTTTTCTCTTACGCAGGCGTTTACAAACAAAATTTCTGTCATATTTTTTCTCCTGAGATCAAGCTCAAAATACCAAAGTGTCGATGCCTTTAAGGAGAATTGACAACATTTCTTTACATCTTGCAATCTTTGCAGGGCTATCTTCCTCTTCGGGACGACGTACAGCGCGGCGAAGCATACGGGTGTAACCGATTACCATTGCCTTTTTGGCAACGCTTTCGCAATACGCCTCGTCCTCGGTACCAAGATAGCTTTTAAGCGAGAGATTCCAGAATTTTTCGCCCGTTTCGTGAGTGTAGCCGAAGAACTTCTCGGTCACTGAGTGGTCAAGCTCGGAATAACCGAGAAAGGCGTTAAACATAGAGCCAAGCTCGAAAACGGGGTGTCCCATACAGAGGGTATCCATATCGATAAGCAGAGGCTCGCCGTCTTGTACCATAATATTATTAGTATGGTAGTCACCGTGCATAAGGGTATTCTGCTTGGGAACGGCCTCAACGAGGGCGCGCAGCTTTTTACCCTCTTCCTCGGGAATGTGAGCAGCAACAAAATCTGCCCAGGCAAGGGCGGTTTCCTTCATATCGGGAACTTCGCCGTCCTCAACCTCTACTGCGTGTATGCTCTTGAGCATATCGATATAATACTTAACCGCTTCGGTCAAATCGTCGGGATTTTGCTTTATAAGCTTCGTTACGCTTTTGGCATTAAGAAGCTCGGTTACGGTGCCGTAGCCCTCGCCAACGCGGACGATACCGTAAGGAATGGCGGTATTTATGCCGAGGACAAAGGCGCGTCTTGCGTTTTCGCGCTCCTGCTTTATTTCGGGGAGGGCGTCCTTTGCGAAATAGGTTTTTATAATAGTTTCATCGTCATAACGGTATACTGCGCCGTTTGCGCCCTTGGCAATAAACTCGCAGCCTTCAACACTCATTTGGCGGTACGCCTTTTCGACGGTAACCATATCGGTAAAGCCGGTCATATCAAGAACCTCGTAAACATCAGGGGCAACGTTGATTATTGCGAGCATAGGCTCTTCCTTGCGGAGTCTTAAAATAACGCGAAGTCCCGCAGAGGATATGTACTCTAACTTGTCTGCATCTATAACCGTATGGTTTCCGGGGTTTTCGCCCTTAATGGCGAAGATTTTTTCTTCTGCCAAAGCCGCATTGGAGGCGTCAACTCTTCCCTCAACGGCAATATACAGAATATTTCTATCTATACGATATGTAACTTCCATTTTATTCTCCTTTACCAAACACAAGCTCTGTGAGCGTTTTGTATTCAAGCCACGCAGAGGTGTGAGACAGACGGGCGGTATATTCGACTATGGTGTTGTAATACCAAGCCTGCTCGTTTATGTCCTTTTGATTAAATCTCTGCCACATTGCAACGCCCTCAACCTTAAAATCGCGGTAGATAGCGCGCATATTTGCAAGCTTGTCTCCAAGCCAGAGCATAAGAATTCCCATATCGTCTGTGTTCTTCAAAACGGCGAGGGTTTCTTCCTTACGAATACGCCAGGTTTCGGCGGGGGGAAGATCCTCGCGCTTGTTTTCGGTCTCGGACTCAACGAGCTCTCTTACGCGCTTTCCAAATCTCTCTTCAACCTCTTCGATGGTAACGCCCGCATCCTCAACAACATCGTGAAGAGCGGCGGCGGCAATAAGATTTTGGTCATCGGTCATAGTGCCGACAATGACAGCTGCCTCCATGGGATGAAGAATATAGGGCGACTCACTTTTTTTGCGGCGCATTCCGTCGTGAGCCTTTACGGCAAATGCGACTGCTTCGCTGACAAGCTCCATTATTCAATCACCAAAATGTCGGCAAAGCCGGTCATCTCAAATACTTCCATTACGATCTCGCAAACATTGGTAAGCTTGAGTTTTCCTTTTGTCTTTTTCTGTGCGGAAAGAAGAACACGAAGTCCTGCGGATGAAATGTACGCAAGCTTTTCGCAGTTGATAACCACATCTGCCTTGCTGTCGTAATTTTCACCGATAAATTTTTCAAGCTCGGGAGCGGTGTTAGTGTCAAGGCGACCCTCGAGGCTGATGTTTAAAACTTCTTCATTCTTGTTAAATTCAATCTTCATTTTTCTTCTCCTTATGCGAATTTCTTGATAATTACGATGTCTGCACGATTGCCCTTTACTCCAACGGTAACATCATCGGCAGCCGATGCGATAACAGACTTTTCAAGCTCATCCCAAGCCTCTGCCTGCTCATCCTTATCAATGTCGCTTCTATACTGGTCGAGAGTCCAAAGGTAGGAATAATCTATGCACTCGCAGAAGCCGGTTGCGGGGTTGATAGCGCCGGGAGCTGCATAAAAGGCAGTCTGTACATCCTCGCTAAGGAAGAAGTCCTCTACCGCGCTGCGGATTTTGCCTACAATGCCGACAGCTGCTGCGTTTTTCTTATCCTTTGCTATTTCGATAAGCTCATCCTTCTTATCTGCGTTAAACTGAGGAATGATTATAGAAATGTTGATCTTGCACACGCCGTCTGCGAAATCAAACCAAAGATTTCCTTCAAAGTCGCTTATAATATTGGGGAGCATTCCGTCGATTTCCTCGCAAAGCAGGCGGAGATGAAGTCCCTGCTTATGAGTAAGCTCGTTATAAACTGCAACCTTTTCACATTCCGCAAAGATAGCGGCAAGATCGGCAGTACCCTTCTCGATTTTACAAATATTAGATATCATTGTTTTTCTCCTCTATATTGTTTTTTATTCGATGGTTAAGATGTCAGCAAAGCCGGTCATCTCGAAAACCTCATTAACCGCCTCGCAAACATTGGTGAGCTTCATTGAGCCAACCTTCTGGATCTTTTTCTGCGCGCCGAGAATAACGCGGAGTCCCGCGCTGGAGATGTACTCAAGGCCTTTAAGGTTAAGGGTAAGGTTTTTGGTTTCTCCGATATCCTCGTTTATTGTTTTGTCAAGTGCGGGCGCTGTGGTTGTGTCGAGTCTGCCCGTAAGCTCAATTACGGTCTCGTCTGCATTTCTCTTGATTTCGATAGTCATTTCTATAAAACTCCTTTATATTTTTTTAATCATTGTAAGAATGTTTTCGCCGTTTTCGTAGGCGTAGGTTACAGTATCCATAGTTTTCTTGGTGATGAAGATACCAAGTCCGCCAATCTCCCTCTCGTCTGCCGAAAGAGTAATATCAGGGTCGGGCTTTTTAAGCGGGTCGAAGGGAACACCCGAGTCTTTCATGCGGAAGGTGATTTCTCCGGTCTCCTCGTCAAATCCGATACCGAGGGTCATATCGCCCTCGCCCTCGCCGTAAGCGTAGTGAGCAACATTGACAAACACCTCTTCAATAGCAACACAGATTGCCGTTTGGATCTTCATAGGACATTCGTATTTCTCAAGAGTCTGGTCTACAAATCCGAGAACATCAGACAGCGCATCCACCTTTGCGGGGAAGGTTTTATATGTCATTTGCTCACCTCCTTCTTCGAGTTTAAAATCAAACATAAGCATTGTAATATCGTCAAACTGGGGCGCCTTGCCGACAAATTCGTCGATATTCGCCTTCAGTGCGGGCAGAAGAGCTACCGCCTCGCAATCAAGGTTATTATTCATAAATTCGAGGAGTCTATCCTCGCCGTAAAGCTCGTTATTTTCGTTGGTTGCCTCGGGAACACCGTCGGTGTAAAGGAAGAGACGGTCGCCCTTGGAAAGGGTCATCTCACTAATGCGATAACGCACGCCCTCCATACCCGCAAGGACGAATCCCGCGCGCGTTCTGAGGTACTCAAAGCCTCCTCCTGCACGCTTGAGCAGGGGCGGATTGTGTCCCGCATTTGCAAACTTCAAATTACCCGTTGTAAGGTCTAAAATACCCATCCAAGCGGTAACGAACATACCCGACTCGTTGTTTTCGCAGAGCTTTTCGTTTGCCTTTGTGAAAATCTCGTTTACTTCCATTCCGCTTTCTGCAAGGTCCTTGATAATGGTTTTAGCCGTCATCATAAACATTGCTGCAGGAATTCCCTTGCCCGAAACATCGGCTGCAAGGAAGGCTACCGTTGTATCGTTAAGCTTATAGAAGTCATAGAAGTCTCCGCCGACCTCCTTTGCCGCAATCATCCGGGCGTATATTTTGTAATCCTTGCCCTCGGGGAAGTTTGTGGGAAGAGCGGATAGCTGAATCTGCTTTGCGTATTCAAGCTCCTTGTCGATACGCGCGGCCGCCTCGGCAATATACCGCTTTAAGGTCGAGACGGTGGAGTTTATATCGTCTGAGAGTGACGAGAACTCCTGGCTGGAACGAACGTCTACCGTTACGTTAAGGTCGCCCTTCGTAATTCTTCCGAGAGTGTCGTTAATTTTTTGAAGATTGTTGATAATAACGCGTTTTATCAGTATGTAGATAAAGACGAAGAGGGTTGCGAAGATAATAACCTGCATAAAAATGCTGGTGTAAAGAGAGGCATCGCGCATAAAGGTTGCCTCCGCCTTGGGCATTGCCGCAAGGATACAGTAGCCCTCAACAAACTTGAATACATAAAGGTATTTTTCGCTAAGCTCGGTTTTGCCGTCAACAATATCCGCCTCGTAAAGCTCGTTTGCATCCTCGCCCGTTTGCATTTTCTCGTTAGGCTCAATTCCTATCACCGAGACGGGAAGTCCCGAATACTCGTTGTTAATAACAAGGGTGAGGTTTTCGTCAAGAACGGCAACAAATCCGCCTGTGCCGACGTGGCGGTTCTTTGTAAAGTCGATAACAAATTCGTCAAGCTTTTCGTGGAACTGCTCGGCATCATAGCCCACCTGAATAAAGCCGCCACCCTCAATATCAAGGTTTATTGCGGCGTATTTTCTCCAAGTCAAGCCGTCCTTTCCGCGTGGGCTGTACTTTTGAACAAAGCTATCCTGCTTTGCCAAGGTGTCAACAAATTCCCTGGACTGGTCCTTTGTTTTCATATCGTAATATATGCTGTCCTGCTCTGTGGATTTATAGATTATTCCCGCATTACTGACAACATTTATTTCTACAATTCCGTACTTCTCGGCAAGACTTTGTAAAGAAACGTTTACATCGTTTTCATATTCAACCTTTACCTTTTCTGCAATACTCAAAAGCTGAGCGTCGGATTTTCCCAAAATGTCGGATTCAACATCGTTAATGGCGGTGGTGAACACCTTCTCGGTTTCAACATCAACCATTCCGTTTTGAAGAATGTAGGTGAAAACGCTGGTAACGATAAAGGCTATTGCGATACACGCCAAAAGTCCGCGCTGGAATGTGTTGGCAATTCGCTCCTTGCCCTTTTTCCAAAGGAAGCTGTCGTGGCTTAAAATCGAGACTATAATAATCGCGATACCGACTGCGGCGGCGTTACCGATTATCATAGGAATGGTTGCGCCCTTAACAAATTCAAATGCTTTTGAAGCGTTATCCATATTTGTAATGAAGATCAAGATCATATGGATAACTTCGCAGGCAACCGCGATACAAACGCCATAGCCCCAGGTGGGCTTTTTGTTATCAAACATACGCTTTCTGAGAAGCGCTGCCACAAAGCCTGCAAGAATGGTTGCGATACTGCAGGCAAGTCTTGTGTATTCGCCGCCAAGGTCAAAGTAAACCGATACCCAGCGGTAGATACCGCCTATACAACCCGAGATAATACCCGCAGGAGCGCCGAAGATAAGTCCCGCAGAAAGGGGCGCTGCATCACGGACATTTACCGTAGCGCCGAGCCAATCTACTCCGTAGCTTGAAGCAAAGGCGGACACGCAGCCAAAGAGAATACCGATTATAATTTGCTTTGTTCTGTAAGAAAGCCTCTTCAAAGAGGTGTAATTATCTGCCAAATAGACACAAAGCACAAGAAGGCAGTTTATAGATATAGGAACTATCAGTTTCATTTCGTCACCTCTGCATCCACTGGGGTAATTCCCAAACGAAGCTTGCAATCAGGTTACCGATAACACCGATTGCCATAAGAAGCACCATGTATAAGAACATGCTTGCTCGGCTTACCGAATTTTTCGTTATGCTGTAATAGAAATTAAAATGTCCTTGAAGATATTCTTCTCTGTTTTGGTTCCACTGATATGTAATAACATCGTCAAACTCATAATCCTCGGGAAGATAGCCGTCATACAAATTCTCCTCAAGGCGGTGAATTCGGTAACAGCCCGAGTCGTTAAGCTCGTAATCCTCGCCGACCGAAATTGTAATAACCGCTTTTTTCAGCTTTTGGCGGTGGAATGCGCCTATTCTGGTTATCTCCTCGGGAAGAAGTCTGGACTCGTTAACACGAATGGAATAGCCGTATTTTTCCGAAACAACGGGGGTTGTTATCAGGTCGCGCAGTCTTGAAAGAACGGTTCCAACGCTAACGCGGGGCTTGAAAATCTCATTAAGAGACCTGTGAGGCATTCTCCAAATAAAATACGCCTCATCGTTATCCAAAAACGGCGTTAATTTTTCAAGGTCAACACAGACAAGCACTCCGTCAGCCAAGGGAGAGAAGCGGTAATCAAGAGTGCTTATATGCACGATGTCAATCGTCTTTCCGTTATAGGCGATCTCGGAGGTGTGCTCGTTTTTCTTATAATCCACAAGGCAGGCTGCACTAAAGGTTGCCTGCAAAATTTTTGTATCACTGAAAAGCAAAGAGATGTCTTCTATTTCGTCCTTAGATACGGCAAAGGGCACATAAACGCTCAGGGCTTTGCTTGATTTTATGCCGCGGATTCGGATAGCCAAATCCACATAGCTTTTGCCCTTGGGGTTTAACCAATCGTTGATATAAACGGTGCTGGTATCATCGCCGTCTATCCATATTGCCCAGCCGTCATCGGCGAATTTTCTTTCTTTTTTAGGCACTGTTCTTTGCTCCTTTCTATATTATTTTCTTTATCAAACTTAATCCACCTTCGGGCGTCTGACCATTGAATAGTGTGTTACGGGGGATTTGGGGATAAGCTCTTCTCTCATAAGGTCAAAGCCGTAATGCTGATAAAGCCCCACGTTTGCCTCCTTGTTGGTTTCAAGATAGGCAACCATTCGCTCGTCATCACAAAACTGAAGCATCGGGCGCATAAGCTTTGAGGCAATACCCTTGCCCTGCGCCTCTTTCTTTATGGAGAGGTTGAAAAGATACCAATCGTAGTTATCGGTAAACCTCTTTTTAAGACCCATAGCATAATTCTCATAGGTCAGCAGTCTTCCGATTATGCCGGGACCCGAATGAAGTATAAGGCTAAGCCCTCCGTTCATCAAAAAGGGCATGGTTTTGTTTCCCGTAAAGCCAAAGGGGAACCAGGCGGCAAAGCCGTTAATTTCCTCGCTGTCCGCGTAAATGACCGCATCCTCGGTCATAGTTTTAAGCGAGACCTGCATTAAGAGCCTCGACACCCTTTCATCGTATTTGCCTCCCGAAAGCCAGTTGTGCAAGGGATAGTCGCGGTATGCGTCCACCGCAACCTGAGAAAGGCGGTCAAGCTCTTCCTTTCCAACGATGTAAAGCCCCGCGCGCTCTATTGCCTTTTTGGCAAGGGGAACTTCTATTTTTCTGACTAATTTATCCATTTTTTCTCCTTGAAGCAAATCTAATAAAACAATTCAAGCGTATCGCAGGGCTGAATCGAAGGTTGTAATTATCAGCCCTTTTTGGATGCTACAATCTTGTGTACAAACAAAACCGCAAGCAAAAGAACGAATACCGCAGCGCAAGCCTTGTGGATAATAGCAAGAGCTATAACGCCGTGAACGTTCATCATAACGATGCCCGTAATAAGTGCCACAGCGTAGAAGAGTCTCATGGCAATTTCAAGAGCGGGAACCTTCCACTCCTTCTTGGTAAGCACCGAATAAACAATCAAAGCGACAAGACCGACGACCGATATGGCAATATGGGCTGCCATGCCGGTTGCGCGAAGCAGGAAGAGCGCAACTCCCAAAGCTAATAGTATGGGGGAGAAAATAAAGTCCTTTTTCATTGATAAATCTCCTTATATTTTGATTTTAATTTTTATTCTATTTCTATCGAGCAGGTTTTTTGCGCGCTTTCGGTGGAGAGATAGCCGTCAAGATAAAGCTCGCAAGCGTCCTCAAGCGAAAGGTCACTCTCGGTAAAGTACACGATTTTTTTGACAACGAGCGCGGGGATTATTATGTCACCGCAGGGCTGAATTTTAGCGCGCGCCTTGCCCATCTCGAACAAAATCTCTTCTGCCTTTTTGCCGTCAAAGTAATCAAGGAATATCTGCACCTCATTTTTTCTTCTTCTCTTGAAGGAATAGTTGTGCCAAAGGCGAATAAGAGTGGTTATACCGTAGGTCAAGGGCAAAATAAGAGTTGCGGAAACCCAGGCGGGAATTCTCGTTACAAGGCCGTAGATGTCCTCCCAGCCTCCGCGCGCCTCGGTGATTACAACTACCATTACAAAGTAAAGAATCGCGTAGATAGCAACGGGAATAAGAGCAATAAATGCCTGCTTTGCGCTTATCCTATGCGAGGTGACAAAGACGCAAAAGGCAAGGATTGCAAGTATGGGGCAAAGTCCGTGAAGGAAGAAGCGCGAGCCGGTGAAGATAAGCACAAATCCCTTTACGGGAGATAAAACGAAGAGGGAGACAAGGAAGGTGAGAGTAACTGCGGTAGTTCCCATCAGATTAAACACAACGACCCAGTCGGGAAGGATATATTCCTTTTTGCGGATACCGTCAACAGCGTAAGGAATTACGGTAAATGCGGCAAGCGCTGCAAAGATGTTCGAGTTTACGGTGAACATCTTGAATGTTCTGATAGACATATTATCGAAGTTTTCATCGTGTATGGTAACCAAATTCATAGTTACGCCGATGCAAACGCCCACAACAACCACTATACAGCTGATAAGCGCCAATAAGCACTGCACTCTGTTTCTTCTTACAAGTTCATCCATTGTTTTTCTCCTCCGACAGAATTCTGTCATTTGAATTTTTATTTTTTATTTTATTTTTGGTTTGTTTACCCTTTGCCCCGCTCTTTAGGCGCAAACGCCAGACAAGGAACGGAATGTAGGTTACGATAGGCAGGATGGCTCCCGCTGTGCTAAAGCTTGACTGAATAAGAATGTTATAAATTCCGTGGTAAACTATTGCGGTTGAAAGAAGTCCGAATGTTCCAACGGCAAAAAGCTTTCTTTTTTTCTTTATAAAGGATATTCCAACGCCGACAAGCAGAGTGCACATTCCGTGCATAAGTCCCGCGCCAAAGGCTCTTACCGTTGCGCTCAACATGTTGAAATGGGGATTATTCAAGAGATAATAGGCGTTTTCAAGAATGGCAAAGCCGATACCAACCGCCATCGAGGCAGTGAAGAGCTTTTCCCTTTTGTCCGAAATTACGATAGCGTAATACAAAATGGGCAGAGCCTTTAGTATCTCCTCGGTTATGGGGGTTACCGTCACAACTATTTGGTAAATATCCATCGGCAGGGTGTTTCGGAGCAAGCCGTTTACCTCTGAGGCAAAGACCGAAACGAATATGCCCACCAGCATAAAGATAACGGGAAAGCGCGCCTTCTTTTCAAGAAGCAGAGCCATCATCAAAATCGGGATAGAAACCGAGACGAACAAAATATAAATTATACCGTCCATTTTTCCACTCCTCTCTTTGCAGAAAGCATAGTGCAAACGCAGAGCAGACTGAATATTACCGAGGTTATAATGAGAGGCAGACTTCTCAGGTAATCCCAGGCGGTAAGGCAAAGCAGCTCGGCAAACGAAAGGCAAAGCACGAAAACATTATAAGGCTTTATCGCCTTTATAAATCCGAAGTCCAAATCGGGAATTAACGCGTGCTTTAGGCTGAAATAAACGCTCACCGCAGCGGGTATCCAAACTAAGGCGTAGGAAATCTTTGTTGCCATCGGCACATAGTCGATAAGATAATTCGGTATGTATAAAAGTACGGCACAGAGGGGCGCGATTAAGGCAAGAAGCCTAGCCCGCCTCATTTTCGGCGTTCCGTCATCGACTATTCTATCAAGCTGACCGTAGCTTGAGGTTAAAAGGAAGAGAAAGAAGCCTATACGGCCGAGATACGCGGGGGTAAATCCCTCCAGCACATCCTCATTCGAAAGGGTCAGACAAAGCTGATAAATGCTTCCCAGCGCGTGGCTTCCCATCGCCAAAACGAGAGTCTGCATACAAAGGGGTTTTCCCTTTTTGAAGAAGTAGTATGCTCCCATAGCAAAGGAAACAAGGGTCGCGATCAAGGGCAGTATAAGAGATAACTGCATACTTACCAAATTTGCTTCATCCACTGTTGAATGTGTCTCCTTCCGTTAATTTTACCCCATCCCGGGGTCAAAGCTTCTTGCATCGAAAAGACTCCGATGCAGTATTTTTGATTTTTCTTTTTCGGCTTTCAAAATGGGGCAAACGGTGGGCTTTTTGGAGCTTTATTTTTTTCGAAAAAACCGAAGCCGAAAAGGAAAGACTAAAAAGGGCAAATTTCAGCTATATAATATTGCGTGTAATAATTATAATAGAAGGGGCGTTACAAAAGTGTTACAAATCACCCTAAAAAGCAAAAAAATTTAAAAAAATAAAAAATTTTAAATAAAAAGGAGACTCAGAGCTTTTTACACTCCGGTCTCCTCGTGTTTTTGAATTATTCAGCCATTACATAATCGGGAACGTCGATTTCCACGTTGCCAATCTCTTCTACCACAAGCGCGTAGATAATATTGTCATCCGATGTTTCGGGGTCGCCCTCATATTTTATTTCAACATATAGGAGAACGCCATTCTCGAAGGCTACCTTGCAGGTCCAATCAAGACCCTCGGTATTCTTCTGAACATACGCCTCGTGGAGTTTGCTATACTCGAAATCCTCAAAGTTCAAGCCCTCGGGCAAAAGAACGCCGGGAATTGCAGGTCCGTCATATTCAACAGCGCAAAAAACACCGTCAATTTCTTCAAGAGCATACTGCACGCCTTCAACGGTAACGATTACCTTTCCGTCTGCCTCGACTGCATCAGCGGTGGACTTCACTGCGATTTCATATGCCTCAAGGCAAACGATTGCATAGAGGCCGCCGGAGAAGTTTTTAACATTAACATAGCTGTTCCACTGCTCCTCGGTAACAAGCTTTGCGGGGTCGGCTTCAAGCTCGTAATAGAACACATAATCGGGGATATCTATAACAGTTTCGCCCACATTTGTATACTTTAGTTGTCTTATTGGCTCATTTCCGTTGGTTGTGTCGAAAATTATGTAGCTTACGGGAACACCGTTTTCGAACCTGATTTCTGCTTTATATCCTGCTTCTTCGTAGTCGCTGTTTACATAGCAAAGTGCTTGCTCATCGAAGAAGAAATCTTCATAAAACTCTTCGTCAAGAAGGGTTCCGTTCCAGAATTCCATATCCGTAACGTCGTATGCAATAACTCTGCCCTCAACCTCTCTTAACTCATACTGCCTGTCGTCAATGAAAAGAATAATGTGTCCGCTTATTTCTATTGCGCCCTCGGTATATTTCTGAACGAAAACATCATCTTCGTAGTAATCGACCTCAACGGTGTAGTTGCCGAGGTCGTTCAGCGCTTTCCATTCCTCTTCGGTTACGGTATATCTTATGTCATCCTCGCTGCATTCTGTGGAGGCGTAAATAGTAACCTTTTCGCCCGCGGTGCATCCTTCAAGCGTATATATTTCGTTTTTGCACTCGGGATCGCTGTAGGTGCAGTAAACGAAGTTATCTACGCAAATCCACAAATCGGAGCCGATGTAGGCCTTGAGGTTATAGATTTTTTGCTCGGGGGTATTGTAATTTACGATAACTTCAAGATCGGCAAGGTTACCGCTTTCGTTAACGATTTCGTACGCGGTGGTATCTTTACCCTTATCCTCAACATTGTAATACACTTCGATTTCATAGGCGAAATAAACCTCGTGGTTATTGTTGTAACCGGTAACCTCGGCTTTTTCCATAAGCTTTGTATCCTTGTTGAAGTATACGGTGCAATCGTATCTTTCGGCGGTGTAATAGTCCTTATATTCCTCGCGTATCTCGAAGCAGTGGTAAACTATCTGTCCGTTTTCAATATATCCCTTGCCAACAGGCACAGACTTTGAAAAATCTATGCTCTCGTCTTTAAAGATATCCGAATCAACCTCAAGAGCCGACATAACATTATTTTCATCGCCTACACTGTAGTAAACATTGCCTATTCTGGAGTTGTAAGTCTTTTTTCCCTCTTTGTAGTAGGTTACAGAGTGGAAGTCAACCTTGTTATCAAGAGGATCGGTATCAAAGTATATTACCGATCCGCCGTCCCAAGGAACCTCGTTGATAGAAACTTCGGAATAGGTTGCAAAAACATTGGTGTTTGTTTTAAGCACATTTTTAAGGTCGTTGATTTCAACAAGCTCCGCAAAGGTAGGAATTACCTCGGGAGTCTGCTCGGGCTCATTGTCTGTGCCGCTTTGAGTCTCGTTACAGCACTCTTTGTCACACTTAAAGTCACACTCGTGGTCGCTTGCGGGGTCGCATCCAACCAGAAGAAGGGAGGAAAGCAACACCAGCATAAGAATTAAGCTAAGTTTTTTCATTGAATTTCTCCTAAAATTATTATGCGTTATTATTTATTACGGGCTTATATTCCGCACCGCAAAATTTCCGTTTAAATATCAATCTGCGCTCTCTGCGCTCTCCCCGTCCTCCGGAATCGGGCGTGGATTTTTCTTTTTTGCATTAACTATAACGGTAACCGCTGTTGCCGCAGAAACAGCAAGAGCAACCAGCGAAATTATCATTGATACCGAGCCTTCACCGAAAATAGAGCCGGGTTGCTCGGTGGGATTTTTCTCCCCGTTATCTACAAAAACATTACCGCAGATGTTCCTTATCTGATTGTCATACTCCACATTGCTAAAGTGGAAAGTACCGTATTGACCGTAGAAAATAGAATTCATTTTGTTATTCTTATTTCCTGTTGCCGAGCCGCCCGTAATATAACATTCTCCGCGGGAAACAAGGGCAATCGCAGCACCGTCCATCTCCGCTTGGTTTCCGGTGATGATACAATCCTCCGCTACAACAACACTGCCGGCGAATGTGCCTATACCGCCGCCGTAGCGCTCACTGTAATTGTTTTTGATAGTACATTTGCTAAGATTAAGAGTGCCGTCAAAAACATAACAACCGCCGCCGGATGCTACGACACCGCTGCCTGTATAACCGCCGCTGTAAACGGCATTGTCGCAGATAAGCACATTTTTAAGAGTTGCCTCCGAGTTGGAAACCGCAATACCGCCGCCAAAGCCCGATTCGTAGCATTTGTTTTCAACAAGGCTGCCGCCATTCATTGTGAGAGTTGAGCCGCCGTGAAGGGCAATGCCCGCGCCGTCATCGTCCTCGGTATAATTTTTGGTAATATTAACATTGTTAAGAACAACATTTGCGCCGGAATTGATGTGGATACCGCCCGCACCGTTGCAGCTATATCCGCCGGTGATTTTGCCGTTATTTATAATAACATCGGCGTCACTGTCGATATAAATTACCTCGCCGTTATACTCCCACGTGGAAAGTCCGCGGTTGATTGTATGTCCGTTAAGGTTGAGAGTTATTTTCACATCAGGCTGGAAATAGATGGCATCCCAGTTAAAGCCCTCGCCGTTGTCCCATTCATCGGTAAACTGACCGTCATCTGCGTTCCAATCTTCAAATATATCGACAACAATACGGCTATATCCGCCGGAAGCCATAAACTCTTCTTCCATCGCGTATTTCATAGCAGCATTCCAGCCTTTCTCGAAGACGTCGAAATCTCCGATAAGCTCGAGCGAATTGTCCTTTTGCCCGCAAACTCTCATAACGGTTCCCTCTTTCGGGGTGAACAGCTTGGTTTGTTTTTCTGCAGAGGCGAAAATGCAAATAATTGTTGTCAAAAAGCAGAACGTAAAGATAATCGTAAGCAATTTTTTCATAAACAAACTCCTTTGTTTTGTATTAGTCTTCCGAGAAGGTTACTCCGTTTGCGTCGAGCACGAACGCCTTTACGTCCTCTGCAAGGTCGTAGGGCACGTACACCAGTGCGTATTTGGAACAGGTAACCCTCTGTGTGCCGTCAGCATAGGTCACTATCTCTTTTGTAAGATTACCGCGGCTATCATAGGTGTACTCGGTTACCGTCTGCTCGCCACTCTCGTCGGTGCTGACGGATTTGGTTTTCATTCCCTTTTTGTCAAAGGTGTAGTCGATGGTGCATATTATGACGCCGTTATCGGTGACCGTCTCGCGAAGGAGGACTCCTCTTTCATCGTAGGTATAAACGCGGCTCTTGGTATAGCTCGTGTCAGTGTATTCTTCCTTGAGTATCTTGCCGTTTTCGCCGTAGGTGTACACGATAGAATAGGCGCCGTCCTCGGGATATGTACAGCTGTGAAGAGTTTTATTGCCCGACTCGTCAAAGCTGTAATTGTATTCGTAACGGCTGCCGTCGGATAAGGCTACGGAATCGTGAATAACATTACCTTTTTCATCGTAAACATAGTCGACAGTTTGCCATGCACCTTCGGGAAGGATGATACGAACCTGACTCAATCTTCCACTTTCGTCATGGGTATAATTGAAAGTGGGGAAAGCGGCGGTTATATTTTCGCAAACAACCGCTTTGATTCTGTTTTCCGAGTCGTATTCATAGTCGTAAAGGAAGGTTGTGCCTTCAAAATCGTAACCCCACTGCTTCACCAAAAGGCACTTATCGTCAAAGGCGTATTCGTAAACCGTCATTTCACCGTCATAGCGGCGAGCGGTTATTTTAACGGGAAGGTTATCTCCGTTAAATTCCACGGTTATGCTCTTGGTTTTGCCTTCTCTTTCTCTTTCAGCCTCAACGAGGAAGGTATAAAAACGGGAAAGGAGCTTCTCGGTATCCTTGTAATCACCGAGGGTGTTGAGAATATCGTATGCACCCTCGTAGTCTTTACTGTCTATCAACGAGAGGGCTTCGTTGTATTTCGTCTCCCTCTCGTCCTCCTTTTTACCGCAGGAGGAAAGAACGGTAACTATTGAAGCTGCAAGCATTGCTATGCAAACAGCCGCGGTTATTATTTTTTTCATAGTAAAAAACCTTCTGTGCTTTTACGCAAAATCTTTTGACTTATATTTTCGATTCGTTGAAGTAGAAGTAGAAGCCGAGGTCCTTAACGCTAAGCTCGGGGCTGATACTCTCCATCAAATAATCAAGCCACACCATACTATATGAAAGAACGTTTGCGTAATCTACAAAGAGTCCGTCCTCGTACTCGTTCATTCCCACGAATACATAGCAAACAAGTTCTGATTTTATCGTTAAGGTGTTGGGATCAAGGTAACCCCAGCCGGTATTCTGCACTTGATGCTCCGTTCCGTCAAAGACTGCGTAAGCAACCTCGAATCGGTTGCCAAGATCGGTGTTATCAAGGCTGAGGCTTACGCAATACAAAGCACCGTTAGTCAAATAATGGTACGCGCTTGCCACGGTGGAAGAGGGAGTATCCTCGGTTGCGGGGGTGTAGACGAGGTGGAAGACAACTTCACCGTTTTGTGTCTGTCCATCCATAAACAGCTCGTATGCACCGATAGTTTCGTTAAAGGTTCCGTACGTCAAAACGAGGTTGTTAAGCTTGTTAAGAGCATCCTCGTCTTTATCATAGGAAAGAGAGTTAAAGCCGAACGTTTCAAGGCTGTAATCGAAGAAATAGGTATCAAGGCAGTAGGAGAAGAACTCGAGAGCCTTGTAAGACACCTCGGAATAAAGAGCCATAAGATCAGACTCTGTCCAATATCTGCCATAGAAGGTTTCGTAGGTGAGAACGGTGGACTCGTTATAGCCCTCTGCGTAGAGATAACCCATAGTCTCGTTCAACTGCTTGCCGCTATCGTAGGTTGCGTAATACTCGTAAACACCATCGGTGTCACCGAAGAAAATACGAACACAAACCTTACAGTTATCCTCGGTTACCCAATACCCCTCAACGAAGAACATATTGTTATGCTCCTCGGTATCGATGGCGAGAGCGAAGTGATAATCATCTCCGACAACTGCGTAGGAATATATATTTTCGTTTTCGCTTTGAGCGTCACCGCAATTATAAACCCAATCGTAGATATTATCTACGGGCGTGTAGGTCTGTTTACCGTATTCCTCCATAGTAATGGGGTTTTCAAAGTCCAGCTTCTCAATCTGTGCTACGCTGAGGGCAAGGTTTTCTTTCTCAAATTGACTATAAATACCGGTATTTATTGCAATAACCTCACCGTATCTGTTAATAACGGGACCGCCAAAATAGTTTTCGATCAGGCGTGCGTCGTGGTGAACAAGGATGTCGTCATTATAGTCTTCCACAACAGTAACAACGCCGCTCGAAATTGCGCTGTATCCGTAGTACTCGCCTATGTTATACACAGTTTCGCCGGGAACGGGATTCTTGGTGCAAATGTTAGCAGTGGGAAGGTCGGTAGCGTCAACCTTTAAAACGGCAAGGCTTTCATCCTCGCTATATGCAAGAACGTGAGTTACCTCATAGCTCTCCTCGCCGAGATTAAAGAATGCACGGTAGAAATTGTCAAGCTCAGTGTTGCTTGTAACTATTATACCGTCGGATCTGATTACAAACGCAACAATATCATTGCAGTGTTCGCCGAATTGGTTTAACAAGCAAACATAGCCGGTGTACTTTTCAGCCTGAGCAAGAATTTCTTCCGCACTGTATACGGGGATAGAATAGCTTTCCTCGTAAGAATATTCGCAATCGGTATTCTCACAGCTATAGCTCTTTATTCCGTCGTGGTTGCAGTATGCCTCGTCAACGATGACAGCCTCGCCAATATCGTGACCAAGGGCGGGGATCGTCTGCTGAACAACGAGAATAGCACCGCACGCGGAGCAGTGGCTGCCCTCTGTTTTACCGAGGCTTGTACAGGTTGCCTCAACACCCGCATCGGTTACGGGAATGTGCGCTACGGCATTCTTCGTATTGTACTCTATCTGACCGCACTCGCAGGTCCTTTTTTCAAGGCCGATAGATGCGCAGGTGGACTCGGAAACGGTCTCCCATTCCGAGAAGCTATGCTCGTGTGCTGTACAAGAGGTTGCGCCGAAAATCACAACAACCGCACACAGTACTACAAAGCATGCAGACAAAAATCTTTTTGTTTTCATGGTTTTCTTTCCTTATTTAGTTTATTTTCTTTTTGCACCCTAATTTTAGCAGATACTGCGTTACAAAAGTGTTACAAATCAAAAAGATTCTAAAACAAATTTTTCGTTTTTTCAGACCGAAAAACGGAATCAAAAATCCCAAAACTCAAAAAACAAAGTAAAAAAGAGCTAAAAATGCCGCTTTTGACATCTTAGCTCTTTTTATGCTTGGGCAGCGCGGTCGCGCTTATCTTTTTTTGCCAAACTGGAGCATGGCACAGGTATCCTCTGCCCAGCTGTATTGCATCATATATTCACCGCGAAATTCGGGCTTTCCCGTTTGGAGATAGCTAATATAATCGCACTTTATAAGCTCCGTATCAACGCGGTAACAGGGTGTCTCGTGACACAAAACTCCCTCTGCGCCCACCGCCTTCAAGGTGTTTTTCAGGTCTAGAACGAGCTGCCTTAGGTAGGTAGCGTTCTTGTTGTCGTCGGTATCGTCGGGGAACAGCACCGCGCATATCTGCTTTGCCGTCATTCCCGAGCCTTTTCTGTCCACCAAAAACGCCAAAAGCTCCTTGCTCTTTAGCCTCTTGAACATTACCTTTTCGTTATTTGCGTAAACCTCGAAATTACCAAAGCAGTTTACCGTCAAGGCTCTCTCTTTTTGGCTGACACCCTTGATGTTATCTATTTCCGCCTGAACGTCTGCCGCCGAGATAGGCTTCATCAGATAACCCGAGGCGTGGAGCTTAAAGGCGGGTATTGCGTATTCCTCGTATCCCGTACAAAAAACTATCTTGCAACGGGGACGGGCTTCAACGATTTTTTCAGCAAGGGCAAGTCCGCCCATTCCTCGCATATTTATATCCAAAAAAGCAATATCCGCGTGGTTTTCCCTTGCAAATTCAAGGGCCTTTTCACAATCGGAAAACTGCTCGACCGCGCTGATGTCGGGCGACGCCTCTATTGCTGCCACCAAGGCTCCGAGCATAAGCGCTTCGTCGTCAACCGCTATTGCTATCATTTTCTTTCCTCCTTAGGAATTGTTACGAGCACCTTTGTGCCCACACCCACGGTGCTCTCAATTTCCAGCGTACCGTTCACCATGACCTTGAGCCTTTCGCGAATGTTTCGAAGTCCAAGGTGCTTTCTGTCGTCCAAAAGCGCGCTTGTGTCAAAGCCCGCGCCGTCGTCAACCACCGAAACGCAATAGGCGGTGTCTGTCTCGTAGGAAACAACCTGGATCGTTCCGCCTCTGGGAAGCTTCATAAGTCCGTGCTTTATCGCATTTTCTACTATGGGCTGAACGGTAAGAGCGGGAATGTGGAAATCGTCGGAATTCATCTCGAAAAGGAAGGTCATATCCGGGAAACGCACGTTTTCAATGCTTATATAATGGTGAACGTGCTCCATTTCCTGAGACATCAGGATAGGCTTCGGATTATCAAGCTCGCCAAAGTTTCCGCGCAGATATTTTGCAAAATTATGCACAAGCTCTCCGGCTTTCGGAGGGTCAAGCTTACAAAGCTGCTCGATACTGCCGAGGGTGTTATAAATAAAGTGGGGGCGTATCTGGCTCATCATTGTGGAAATTCGCGTCTCGGAAAGCTGTGCATTAAGCACGATTTTTTCCATTTCAAGCTCTTTTGCCTTTGTTGCGGCATTGATGTTTTGGGGAATAAGCTTCAGCACCGTTAAAATTGCTACCGCAAAGAGGACAACGAACGTATATTTAGAAACAATGGCTCCGTTCCATACGGCAAACGCGGTGCCGAAAACGTCCACGCAAAAGGCGCAAAGCGGAAGAATTGCCGAAACAAACAGCCACCTCTCCCTTTTTGACGCGCAGAAAATTTCTCTTATCAGGCAGTATATAAGACCCAAATTCACGATCATTTGCACGCTTATCCAGCGTATCCAAACGTCGTAAAAATATGCCTCGGTCACCATAGGCAATATGAAGAATACCGCGTTAGCAATCGAAAGGCAGATAACTATAAGATTTCCTAACCATTTCGTCACCCTCACAAGGCAAACTATGATCATAGCAAGGAATAGCATATAGAACATCATCGAGAAGCATAGGATCGTCGTGTTTGACGTCCTCGACTCGTTCCAGAATGAAACGCCCTCCGCGCTGAACGCAAGATAAACGCCCGCAAACATTACCACGAGGCCGAGAAGCCAGATTGTTTTACTGTTTTTTATATGTATTAAGCTGGAAAACAGAGCAATCCCCAGGAACACGATAGAAACGAGCATAAGGAGCATACCCGAGTTTCTTTGCGGCTCGCCCTCTGCCAAAATCCCCTTTTCAAACTCGGTACCGGTCCAAAACGCCGTTCTTTTAAGCATTTCGTCAATAGCCGTCTCGTTACCGAAGGCGTGTGGGTTGTGAACGAGTATCTCTGTTTTCGTATCGCTGCCGCCCATAGGAATGTAGGCAATCCAGCTTGCGCAGCAGGATGATTTTCCGTATATGGGGTTTTCAACGTCATCACAGTAAACCATCTGCCCGCCCTCAAAGAAGGTTAGGTTTATGTGGTTTGCGTAAAGGGCGATAGGCATCTCGTCTCTGTAAATTCCCACGTACTCGCCATCGGGCGCAAGCATGTGAAAATTACCGCGCAATGTTACATCTCCCTCGGTGGAGGGAATATGCTCATCCTCCGAAATCTGACGCCACTCGCCGTCACCGATGCGGTATTCGCCGTCAAAATACACCTGGGCTACCAGAGGGGGATTAGACTGAGTGCTGTTTCTGTTATTAAACCAAAGAAGCCCTACCGCAAGAAGCATTAAAAGCAACACTCCCACAAGCTGTAAATAGCCTCTCTTAAATGAAGAAAAAATTCTCTTAAACCAAGACATTCTGCTACCCCCACAAAAAAAGAGAAGGAACGCCTCCTCTTTTTCGATATGTTTTTAGTTTTGTTTTCTGAAAACTGCTTTTTTCATTAAAATCCATGCGTAGAGTGCGTTCCTCCGAGCAATTCATAGAGAACACCCTCGTCGTTTTTCTATGTACGTTACATTATAAAGAAATTGTCACAAATTGTCAATCGGTAACGCCGTTTTTCTTTCTCTTTGCTTTTAGCGCTTCGTAAATCTCGGCTCCCGCCATGGACAAAACGATAACGACTGCGCCGAGGACAGCCAAGGCGCTCATTGCCTCTTCAAGCACCACCGCGGAGAGAATTACTGCGAAAACCGGGTCGATGTAACCGAAGAGCGACACGCTGACCGCTGGCAGTTTTTCTACCGAAGAGAAAAATAGAATGTAGGAAAGTCCCGTATGCAAGGCACCGAGGAGTATAAGCAAAAGCACCGAATTCGGAGTAAACATTTCTTTGGTGACAGTCTCTGCCGCAAGGCTATACGGCAATACCGCTGCCGCGGCAACAAGGAGCTGGGCAAGAGTTCTGTCTATGGACGAAATTCCGCAGAGCTTTTTGTTCGTTACGGTTACTGCGGCATAAAATGCGGCGGCAAGGAGAGCAAAGACTATTCCGAGAAGGCTCTCCTCCGAAAATCCGCCCGCCCAAGGCTCCGAGACCAGCACCATACCCAAAACTGCAACAAGCACCGACAGTATTTTCACTATCCCTGCTCTCTCACCCAAAATCAGCGGCGAGAAAACAACCACAAAGACGGGCGCCATATAATAGCAAAGGGTTGCCGTAGCAACTGTTGTATAGCGGTAGCTTTCAAACAGAAAAATCCAATTTATTCCGATAAAAACGCCCGAAAGAATAAGAGGCAGGGCGTTTGCCTTCATAGCAGAGAGGCTCGGCTTTCGCCTCATTATAAGCATAAAAAGCAAAATTACGGCGCATCCGATAAACCCGCGGGAGGCGGCAACAAAGGCAGATGGCAGAGCCATTCCGCGGCGGACAATTCCGACAGTACCGAAAATCAGCATCGAGCTTACCACCTGCAAATATGCAAGCCTGTTGCCGTTTTTTAATTCATTCATACCGTTTTTTCAAGATTTGCCGTAGCAACAACGTTGGCGTCCGTTCCGCAAACGCCCTTGATTATAACATTGCCTATTTCAACCTCACCCGAGAGGGTAACGCGGTTTATTTCCGCCATAGCCTCAAAGATAAGCTCCTTGGGGATAGGCTTGTCCGTCTTAACTGCAACAGGTCTTCCGCACTCGTGCATAACGGTCGAGGTAACCGTTCTTTTAGGGTGAGTACATTCGTCCTCGGCGTAGCCTATTCCTCTTTTACAGCCGTTGCCCGAGACCGAGATCGGCGCACCGCACTCGTCGAGCACTATTTCCATTTCACATCCTCTGGGGCAGACGATGCAGGTAAGATTTCTTGTTTTTTTCATTCTTTAAATCTCCCTTACTCTATTCCAACGGTGATTTTACCCGACGTAACGGAGGCAACCATATCGGCAGTAAGCGTTACGGTCTCCATTTCGGCAGGGGCAAGCTTAAGCTTTTTCTTTCTTAAAATTTCCCTCTCGCCGTCGCGAACAACAAGATATTTATCTCTCATAACCGAACCGACTCTGAAATACACCTTCGTTTCCTCTTTAAGGCTTATAAGCTGGGGAACGGTGTATCTAACGCCGCCTACTCCCTCTACCTTAATATTAACCCCATCCTTCTTCTTGCCCGAAAGGTACTCTGCGGCAGACTTGCCCGCAAGAGCCGCCTCTTCCGAAACATAGTCAACAAGGTCGTGAACGTGAAGCACGTTTCCGCAAGCGAAAATACCCTCTACTGCGGTTTCTCTGCTCTGATTAACCACGGCTCCGCCCGTTACGGCGTCAAGGGCAATACCCGCCGACTTTGTAAGCTCGTTTTCGGGAATAAGACCGCAGGAAAGAAGAAGGGTGTCACAGTCGATTTCGATCTCGCTGCCCGCAATGGGACGGCGGTTTTCGTCAACCTTGGCAATAGTTACCCCCTCAAGTCTTTCTCTGCCCTTTATGTCCACGACGGTGTGGGAGAGCATAAGGGGAATATTAAAATCGTTTAAGCACTGCTCGATATTTCTCGCAAGGCCGCCCGAATAAGGCATAAGCTCGCACACCGCCTTAACCTTTGCGCCCTCAAGGGTCATTCTTCTCGCCATAATGAGTCCGATGTCACCCGAGCCGAGGATAACGACCTCCTTGCCCGGCATATAACCCTTCATATTAACGAATTTTTGTGCGGTTCCTGCGGTGTAAATTCCGGCAGGACGGTGTCCTGCAATGTTGAGCGCACCCTTTGGACGCTCGCGGCATCCCATAGCAAGGATAACGGCGCCTGCGTCAATGGTGAATATTCCCATTTTGGGGCTCATTGCAGTAATTTTTCTGTTTTCGTCTATGTCGATAACGATAGTGTCGGTCATAAAGGGTATTTGCATATCCTTGACCATCTTTTCGTATCTTGCGGCATATTCGGGACCCGTCAGCTCCTCGCCGAAGCGGTGAAGACCAAAGCCGTTGTGAATACACTGACGGAGAATTCCGCCGAGAGCCTCATCACGCTCGATAATGAGAATATCCTCTATTCCGGCCTCTCTTGCGCTGACAGCCGCCGCCATACCTGCGGGGCCGCCGCCTATTATAACCAAATCGGTTTTCATCATCTGCCCTCCTTGGTTTTAGAAATGTTGATATAGGATTTTCCGCCGAATTTTGTTACCTCGGTATAATCTATACCGCGCTCCTCGGCAAGAATTTCTACGATATAAGGTGAGCAAAATCCGCCCTGGCATCTGCCCATTGTTGCTCTCGTTCTTCTCTTGACACCGTCAAGGTCGCGGGCGGGAGGGTTGGTTCTTACAGCCTCTCTTATCTCGCCCTCGGTTACAAGCTCGCAACGGCAAACTATCTTTGCAAAGGCAGGGTCATTCTTAATAATTTCGTTCTTTTCCTCAATCGAAAGCTCTGAGAAATAGTGCGCGGGGCGGCGAATGGGATTGAAATCCTCTCGCGCCTTGGAATCAAGTCCTGCCTCAAAGAGCATATCTCTTACATACTCGGCAATTGCGGGCGCGCTGGTAAGTCCGGGGCTTTCAATTCCGGCAGCGTTAATAAAGCCCGCTTTCGGGGAATTGATTATAAAATCACCCGTCGAGCCAACGGAGCGAAGTCCCGAAAACGAGGTTATAACCTTGCCGAAGTTGATACCCTTTACCTGGCGTGAAGCTCCCTCGCGGATTTTTGCAATACCGAGAGGGGTGGTTTTTGTATCGGTTTTATCCTCAATATCCTCTGCGGTAGGTCCGAGAAGAAGGTTGCCGTCAACTGTGGGCGAAACGAGAATTCCCTTGCCCATCTTCGAGGGACAGGCAAAAACCGTATGGCTCACAAGAGCGCCACACTCCTTGTCAAGAAGCATATATTCACCGCGTCTGGGGCTTACGGTAAAGCCCGAATTACAAACGAGGCCGGCTACCTCATCGGAGTTTACTCCTGCCGCGTTTATCACGTATTTTGCTTCTATTTTTCTGCCGTCGGAGCTTGCTACCTCGTAGAAGCCGTCCTTCTTTTCAATAGAGCAAACCTCAAAGTCAAGGCAAAGGTCAGCGCCGTTATCCATAGCGTTTCCAACCGCCGCCATACAAAGCTCGTAGGGGCAAACGATAGCACCCGTAGGCGCGTGAAGAGCACATACAACCGCGTCACCGATATTAGGCTCAATCATAAGGACCTCTGCCCTCGAAAGAAGTTTAAGTCCCTCAACGCCGTTTTCATTTCCGCGGTGTAGAAGAGCCGAAAGAGTTTTCTTGTCCTCTTCGTCAAAGCCGACAACAAGCGAGCCGTTCTTTTTATACTTTACGCCAAGCTCCGAGCAAACCTTTTCCATCATTTTTGAGCCGCGGACATTGAGAAGTGCCTTTAAGCTGCCTTCCTTTGCGTCAAAGCCCGCGTGAACGATTGCGCTGTTTGCTCTCGTTGCGCCGAGGGCAACATCCGCCCCCTTGTCAACAATGGTCACAGAGGAGGTGTAGCGGGTAACCTCTCTTGCGATCATACCGCCTACAACGCCTGCGCCAATAACAACAATTTCTGTCATTTTTAACTCCTAAAATCTTTATACATAGTATTTTATCACAAAGGATTTTAAAATACAATGGATAAATCTTCCAAAACAAAAATATTTTTTTCTAAAAGCGAGGGATTACTCTCTCGGGGAGATGATTTCAGCCTCCGTAAGCTCCGAAAGAAGCTCCTGCGAGCCTACCGCGCAATAAGCGCCGTTGCAAATTTCCCTATCGAGCATATCGCACACTTTATAAAGTGCCTCTCTGTCACAGCTTAAAATATCAGAAAGCAGCTTTGCGTCCATATCGCCGTCCCAGCCCATAATATAGTCTGCGGTTGCCTGGAATGCCGAGGCTCTCGGGGTTTTAAGGATATCAAAATCTCCCACAGCGCCGATAATATACCCGCTAAGGTCGGGGGAGCCGTCGAGAAATTCGCGGAGAAATCTGCCCGCGCCCATAAATACATCAATGCTCCTTTTTGGCTTCGGGTCGCGGTAAGAGGAGAATATTATCTGACCTGTACGCCTTGAGGACATTCCCGCCCCGTATGCTCCTCCGCGCAGGCGCACCCGGGTCCAAAGGTATTCAAAGGAGAGTATGTTTCCCGCAACTTTAAGAGGGCCGAAAAGCTCTCTTGCCTGCGGTGAAATAAAGGAAAGCGCACTATGGCCTACCCTTACAGGGAGCTTTATTCCCTGCTTTTTCGGGATTTTCGGGAATTGATGCTCCCTTGCCTCGCTAACACCCTCGGGGAATAGCGAAACTATTTGCTCAGCGTATCCCTCGGGAGCCTCTCCCGCTACCGCAAGGACGAGATTTTCTCTTGTAAATACGGTTTTAACAAGCTTTTTCAAGGAAGAAACAAGCGCATCAAACCTCTCGTCAAAATTCTCTTCGAGCGCCTTTATACGACGGTATGAGGAAAGTCCCATAAGCTCCTCGTTTACCGCGCCGACAGGGGTTGAGGCCGCCTCCGCGCGCTCTGTGGCAATACCGTCACCGTTTGCAAGGGCGGTAGCCTCGGTTGCCGAGCGAATTTGTGTAAGGAGGGTCTTTATTCTCTCGGAGGAAGAAAAATCGGTTTTAAGAAGCACCTCCGAAATAAGATCTACACCCTCCTGCGCTTTTTCGGTAAGCGAGCTTATGCGAAGCAGGAATATGGGTATTGCCTCGGCAGTATCCACCTTTGAATAGGCGAGAGCTAAGGGAGAGAAGCTGCCGAGAGAGGATTTTATCTCGGTTTTTATCTCCGCAGCAGAGTGCTCCTCGGCGTCAAGATTTGTGAGGAATGAGGAAAGCAAAGAAAGCTCAGTCAGCTCCTCAGGGCTTAGATTTTTTGCATAAAAGTAAAGTTCAGTGTACAAAATGCCCTTAATATCCACCTTGTGGCACAGAATTTTTGCGCCAAGGTAATCGCGAACCAAGGTGTCGGGCGAGGATTTTACAACCTCTATATCCGAAACTTTAAGGGCGGGGATAGTGCGCCTTGCTTCCTCGGAGTCGGGCTCGGTCTGCTTTTTCTCGAGAGCGAGACTTACCTCGCCTATGCGCTCTCTTTCCCGGTCTGTAAGCGCAGCTTCGGCTTCCGAGAGCTTTTTGTCAATAATTTTTGAAATTTCGGACGGCTCGTCACCGGGGATAAGAAGCACCGAGGCTCTGTGAGGTGAGTCGACCGTTATTTTTTCAAGAGTCCTCTCAAAATAGTCTCCGGGAAGGAGGGCGCACAGCTTCTCAAAGCAGTCCTCTGCCGTCAGCATTTGCAAAGGCTCAATTCCGTAATGCCAGCCCTCAAGCACCGAAAGAATATTTGCAATTCCTCTCGGGTAACCTGCACCGTCCCTTTCTCTAAGGCGGAATTTCAGGCGGTTGAGGGTTGCGGTAATCTGCTCCTTTTCAATTCCGTCAGCGCAGATCTTCCTTATAGACGAGTAAAGAAGCTCCTCCGCCTCTTTTTCCCTGCCCTCGGGTATTCCGAAAACCTCGATAAGGAGGGTTGCACTTTGTGCGCGGTTGATGTATGCGATTATATCCTCGCAAAGTCCCGAGGAGAGCATAGCGCGCTTTAAGGGTGCTTCGTTTGAGCCGAGAAGCACATCAACAAGTACTGCCGCTGCTTGAAGAGTAAGCTTGTCCTTAGCGTCCGCAAACACCGAGCCGAGAGTAAGCCTTGGCTTATCTGTCCCCTCGCCCTGGTAGCTCACCTTTACGGTGGGAGTGACCTTCGGGACTGCCTTTATGGGTCGGTATTTTTCTCTTTCACCCTCATATTCCGAAAGGTAGGAGTCGATAAGGGCAAGAGTTTTCTCAAGATTTACCGAGCCGTCAAGGAGAATGAGCGAATTCTTGGGAGTATAATATTTTTTGTGCATAGCACAAAATTCATCGTAGGTCAGGTCGGGTATCTCGTCGGGAGAGCCGCCCGAGTCATATCCGTATGGCGTTCCCTCAAAGAGAATTTCGGATATTTTTGCGGCTGCAAGCTCGTCGGGCGAGGAATAAGCGCCCTGCATCTCGTTAAAGACAACGCCGTTAAAGGAAATTTCACCCGTCTCCTTGTCACATTCAAGCCTATGTCCCTCTTGAAGGAAGATAAGCTCGTCCTTAAGCATAAGAGGGTGGAAAACCGCGTCAAGATAGACGTTTACAAGGTTATAAAAGTCCTCCTCGCACCTTGAAGAAACGGGATAGACCGTCTTGTCCTCATAGGTCATAGCGTTAAGGAAGGTGTTGAGAGAGGATTTGAGAAGCTCGACAAACGGCTCCTTTACGGGATATTTTTCCGAACCGCAAAGCACCGAATGCTCGATAATATGGAAAACGCCCGTACTGTCCTTCGGGGGAGTGTAAAAGCTTATACCAAAGGAGAGGTTTCTGTCCTCACGCTCGATAAAGCAGAGCTTTGCACCGCTTTTTTCGTGGTCGAATATATTAAGCTTTGCGGAAATTTCCGCAGCATCTTCGGTAGAGATAAGTCTAAAGCCCGAAATTTTTTGGTTTATTTTCATATTGCTGATATTCCTTTTAATCTTTTTTCGCTCTGATGCTGACCTCTCCCGTAAAGAGAGTCTCTTTTCTTCCGTCGGGAAGAGAGAGAACAAGAGAATAATCGGGATTTAACCCCTCAGCTCTTGCCTCGTAGCTTTCATTTGCCTTTATTACGGTCACATCCTTACCCAGCGTGTCAAGGCGGGAAAGGTAGGCTGAAAACAGTTCCTCCGAAGCAAAGCTATCAGCTTCTGCGATGATTTTATCAATAAGCAACGCGGCTAGAGATTCCATAGAAATCTTTTTGGAAATTACCTCTTCCACCGAGATTGCAATCTGCGAAATTTCCTCAGGAAGTACAGTTTTGTAAACATTTATTCCCAAACCGCAGACAATATAGGCTAAATTGCCATCGGAGTCCATCTCGCCCTCTACCAAAATTCCTGCAAGCTTTTTGCCGTTTGCATAAAGGTCGTTGACCCATTTTATCCTCGGCTCAAAGCCTGCCACACCCTCAACAGCCTCGCAAAGCTTAACTGCCGCAAAGGGGGTAAAGGCGGTAATCTCCCGTCCCTTTGCGCTCGGATAAAGAAGAAAGGAAATATAAAGCCCCGAGCCGTCGGAGTGAAAGCTTCTGCCAAGCCTGCCTCGACCTGCACTCTGCCTCTTTGCAATAAAAACTGCGGGAGTGCGGTTTTCGGGATTTGCCTTTGCGTACTCTCTCGCCTTTTTGTTTGTAGAGTCGGTTTCTTCGTAATATATAATTTTTATCTCTTTTTCGGTGAGATATTCCTTGATTTTTTCAATATCGGGCATGGGGTTACCTCCGCTTAGTACTTAAAGTATATCATTTTAATATTTTATTGTCAATATATTTTTAATACAAGGGTATTGACAAAAGGCTTTTGTTTCTGTATAATATTGGTTGATGAAAAGCTATGATGAAGACAGTAGCCATTGAGGAGTTTTAAGAGAGGCGGCGTTTGGTGCGAGCCGCCAACGAATCTTTGTGTGAATATCACTTCGGAGCTGCTCGGGCGAATAGAGTAGTCCCTGCCGCAGGCTCAGCGTAAAAGGAGCGCGTATTGATTGATGCGTGAAATAGGTGGTTTATTCCGTTTCCGTTTTGGGAGCGGTTTTTATTTTTTGTAAATAAAACTAGGAGAATATAAAAATGGAAATTTACGAAAAGGTGTCAACGAATCTTAATTTCGTTGAGCGAGAAAAGGCTACCAGAAAATTCTGGGAAGCAAACAAAATTTTCGAAAAGAGCATCGATATCCGTGAGGGCGGCGAGAATTATACATTCTTTGACGGTCCCCCTACCGCAAACGGCAAGCCCCATATCGGTCACGTGCTTACCCGAGTAATCAAGGATATGGTTCCCAGATATTACACTATGAAGGGCAGAAGAGTTCTTCGTAAGGCGGGTTGGGACACCCACGGTCTTCCCGTTGAGCTTGAAGTTGAGAAGAAGCTCGGCATCGACGGCAAGGATCAGATCGAGGCTTACGGTCTTGAGCCCTTTATTGCTCACTGTAAAGAGTCGGTTTGGAACTACAAGGAGATGTGGGAGGACTTCTCGGGTACCGTTGGCTTCTGGGCTGATATGGACAATCCTTACGTTACCTATACTAACGACTTTATTGAGTCCGAATGGTGGGCGCTTAAGAAGATCTGGGACAAGGGTCTTCTTTACAAGGGCTTCAAGATTGTTCCCTACTGCCCCCGTTGCGGCACTCCCCTTTCTTCTCACGAGGTTGCACAGGGCTATAAGACTGTAAAGGAAAGATCGGCTGTCGTTCGCTTTAAGTGTACCGACGAGGACGCTTACTTTCTTGCCTGGACGACCACACCCTGGACTCTTCCCTCTAACGTTGCTCTTTGTGTAAACCCCGACGACACCTACTGCAAGGTAAAGGCGTGCGACGGTTACACCTACTATATGGCAAAGGCTCTTCTTGACTCTGTTCTCGGTTCTCTCGAAAGAGAAGAGGGTACTGCCGCATACGAGATACTCGAGGAAATGAAGGGTATCGAGCTTGAAGGCAGAGAATACGAGGCTCTTTGGGAATGCACCAAGGAGGCTGCCGCAAAGCAGAAGAAAAAGGCGCACTTCATTACCGCAGATAATTACGTTACTATGTCCGACGGTACCGGTATAGTTCACATCGCTCCCGCATTCGGTGAGGACGACAACAAGGTAGGCAGAAGATATAACCTTCCCTTCGTTCAGTTCGTTGACGGCAAGGGCGAGATGACACAGGAGACTCCCTACGCCGGTCTTTTCGTTAAGAAGGCTGACGCTCCCATTCTCGTTGACCTTGAAAAAGAGGGCAAGCTCTTCTCCGCACCCAAGTTTGAGCACGATTATCCTCATTGCTGGAGATGTAACACTCCTCTTATCTATTATGCAAGAGACACCTGGTTTATCGAAATGACCAAGGTGCGCGACAGACTTATTGCCAACAATAACACGGTAAACTGGATTCCCGAAAATATCGGTAAGGGCCGTTTCGGCGACTGGCTCGAAAACGTTCAGGACTGGGGACTTTCCCGTAACAGATATTGGGGTACTCCTCTTAATATTTGGGAATGTCAATGCGGTCACAAGCACTCTATCGGCTCTATCGAGGAGCTTAAGTCTATGAGCGACAACTGCCCCGAAAACATTGAGCTTCACAGACCCTTTATCGACAACGTAACGCTCAAGTGTCCCGAATGTCAGGGCGAGATGAAGCGCGTTCCCGAGGTTATCGACTGCTGGTTTGACTCAGGCTCAATGCCCTTTGCACAGTGGCACTATCCCTTTGAAAACAAGGAAGTCTTTGAGTCCCAGTTCCCCGCAAACTTCATCTCCGAGGGTGTTGACCAGACTCGCGGCTGGTTCTACTCCTTGATGGCAATTTCCACCCTTATCTTTGACTGTGCGCCCTACAAGAACGTTCTCGTTCTCGGCCACGTTCTTGACAAGGAAGGTCAGAAGATGTCCAAGTCCAAGGGCAACGCGGTTGACCCCTTCGAGGCTCTTGAGCAGTACGGCGCCGACGCTATCCGTTGGTACTTCTACTCCAACTCCGCACCCTGGCTTCCCAACCGCTTCTTTGGCGAGGCTGTTGTTGAAGGACAGAGAAAGTTTATGGGTACTCTTTGGAACACCTACGCGTTCTATGTTCTTTACGCAAATATCGACGGCTTTGATCCCACAAAATATACTCTTGACAAGTCCAGCCTTTCGGTAATGGATAAGTGGGTTCTCTCCAAGCTTAACACCGCTGTTAAGAAGGTAGATAACTACCTTGAAAATTATAAGATCACCGAGGCTACAAGAGTTCTTGAGGACTTCGTTGACGGTCTTTCCAACTGGTATGTAAGACGCTCCAGAGAAAGATTCTGGGTCAAGGATATGCCCACAGATAAGGTGAACGCTTACCTTACCCTTTACACCGCCCTCGTTACTATCGCAAAAACCGCTGCTCCCATGATTCCCTTCATGGCAGAGGATATTTACCGCAACCTTGTTTGCTCGGTTGATAAGACCGCTCCCGAGTCGGTTCACCTTTGCGACTTCCCCGTAGCTGATGAAGAGCTTATCGACGCTGACCTTGAAGAAAACATGGACGAGGTTATCGACATCGTTGTTCTCGGAAGAGCTTGCAGAAACGCGGCTGCAATCAAGAACCGCCAGCCGGTTGCAAAGATGTATGTGAGTGCAGAAAAGACTCCCGACGAAAGCTTTATTTCGGTAATTGCCGAGGAGCTTAATGTGAAGCAGGTTGAGTTTACAAGCGATGTTTCCGACTTTACGACCTACACCTTCAAGCCCCAGCTTCGTACCGTTGGACCTAAATACGGTAAGTATCTCGGCGGCATAAAGAACACCCTTGCAGAGCTTGACGGCAACAAGGCATACGCAGAGCTCAAGTCCACCGGCTCTATCAAGTTCACCGTAAACGGCGACGAGATCATACTCGAGGAGCAGGACCTCCTTATCGATATGACCAAAAAGGAAGGCTACGAGTCACTCTCTGACAGAGGCGTTACCGTGGTAATCGACAAGAACCTCACTCCCGCTCTTATCGAAGAGGGTAATGTAAGAGAGATAATCTCCAAGATCCAGACAATGCGTAAGGATTCCGGCTTTGAGGTTATGGATAACATCAAGATCGCCTTTGCGGGCAACGCGGCCGTTGAAGCAATTGCCGAAAGAAACGCAGAGGAAATCAAGGACGAAACCCTCGGCGTTGAGCTGACCATAGGTAATACTCTTGCAAACGCAAAGGAATGGAACATCAACGGCGAGAAGGTTACAATCTCGGTTGAAAAGCTTTGATTTTTAACGATTTTGTAAACAAATATATGCAAAAAAGCCCCTGACTGTAAAAAGTCAGGGGTTGTTTTTTAGAAAAATTAAAGATGTTTTCAGAAAATCAAAGCAGTCTTATTCCTGCTTCCTTGCAGCCGTCAAGGGTTGCCTTGTCCCAGATGCTGGACTGAACCTCGCCGATGTGGGCTGAGCCCATCATGAGCATGCAAAGTCTTGACTGACCGATACCGCCGCCAACAGTGAGAGGAAGCTCACCCGCAAGAAGCGCCTTGTGGAAAGGAAGAGACCTTCTGTCATCACAGCCGCGCTCGGAAAGCTGACGGTCAAGAGATTTTTCGTCAACTCGGATACCCATTGAGGAAATCTCAAAGGATCTATCGAGAACCTCGTTATAGAAGAGAATATCGCCGTTAAGGTCCCAGTCGTCGTAGTCGGGCGCTCTGCCATCGTGAGGCTTGCCGCTTTTAAGCTTGCCACCGATCTGCATAAGAAGAACGGTGCCGTACTTCTTGGCGATAGCGTCCTCGCGCTGCTTGGGAGTGAGATCGGGGTACATATCCTCAAGCTCCGATGTGGTGATAGCAAACATCTCTCTGTTTAATTTAACCTTGATTTGAGGGAAATCTATGCGTAAAAGCTCGCTTGTGTCGCATATTACATTAACGATGTCGGATGCAATCTTTATAAGGTAGTCAAGAGTGCGCTCTTCTCTTGTAATGATCTTTTCCCAGTCCCACTGGTCAACGTAAATAGAGTGAATATTGTCAAGCTCCTCATCGCGTCTTATGGCGTTCATATCGGTATAAAGACCGTTGCCAACATAGAAACGATACTCCTTCAGCGCCTGACGCTTCCACTTTGCAAGAGAGTGAACAACCTGTCCAACCTCGCCCGCATCAGGAATATCAAAGCTAACGGGACGCTCGGTGCCGTTAAGGTTGTCGTTAAGACCTGAGCCCTCGGTAACGAACAAAGGCGCCGAAACTCTCTTCAAATGAAGAGCCGATGCAAGACGGGACTGAAAGGTCTGTTTTATAAAGGATATTGCCTTTTGCGTATCGTAAACATCAAGCGCAGGCGAATAACCCTCGGGAATAAATAACTTGCTCATTTTTTTCTTTTCCTTTAAACTCAAATTTCGTGCCCCGAAGGACACGAAATTCAATGTGATTTTATGTTTTATCAAAGAAATCTACGGCAAGACCGAAAACTCTGCCGCGGTTGCGGAAATTATTTTCTCAAAGTAACGTCGTGATAGCCGCCTTCTACGATAGAGGTTGCGGATACGAGAGTAATCTTCGCCTTTTCCTGCAACTCTTCGATGGTTATAGCGCCACAGTTGCACATGGTGGATTTTACTTTATAGAGAGACTTCTCTACATTGTCGTGGAGAGGACCTGCGTAGGTTACGTAGGAGTCAACGCCTTCCTCGAAGGAAAGTTTTGCCTTGCCGCCAAGGTCGTAACGCTGCCAGTTTCTCGCTCTGTTAGAGCCCTCGCCCCAATACTCCTTAACATACTGGCCGTTTACCATAGTCTTGGGTGTGGGGGATTCGTCAAATCTTGCGAAATATCTACCGAGCATCATGAAGTCTGCGCCCATTGCAAGAGCAAGAGTCATGTGATAATCGTGAACGATACCGCCATCGGAGCAAATCGGAATATATACACCGGTTTCCTTGAACCACTCGTCACGAGCAGCCGCAACCTCGATAACCGCGCTTGCCTGACCGCGGCCGATACCCTTGGTCTCTCTGGTTATACAGATAGAGCCACCGCCGATACCAATCTTAATAAAGTCAGCGCCTGCCTCAGCAAGGAAGCGGAAGCCGTCTCTGTCAACAACGTTGCCCGCGCCGATTTTAACTGCATCGCCGTATCTTTCACGAACGAAGTCGATAGTCTTTTTCTGCCAAATAGTGAAGCCCTCGGAGGAGTCGATGCAAAGAACATCAGCGCCTGCCTCAACGAGTGCGGGAACACGCTGCTCGTAGTCACGGGAGTTGATACCTGCGCCTACAACGTATCTCTTGTTAGCATCAAGAAGCTCTTGGGGATTTTCCTTATGCTGAGAGTAGTCCTTACGGAATACGAAGTATTTAAGATTACCCTCGGAGTCAACGATAGGAAGAGAGTTAAGCTTGTTGTCCCAGATAATATCGTTTGCAACCTTGAGGCTGGTGCCCTCGGGAGCGGTAACGAGCTTATCAAGAGGGGTCATAAAGGAAGAAACCTTCTCATCAGTGGTCATACGGGAAACGCGGTAATCTCTGCCGGTAACGATACCGAGAAGCTTGCCGTTTGCGGTGCCGTCGTGGGTTACCGCCATCGTGTTGTGGCCGTTCTTTTCAACAAGCTCAAGAACGTCGGCAAGAGTATTATCGGGAGTGAGGTTAGAATCGCTTACCACGAAGCCTGCCTTATAGTTTTTAACTCTGGCAACCATAGCCGCCTCGTCCTCAATGGTCTGGTTACCGTAGATAAAGGAAACGCCTCCCTCTTTTGCAAGAGCAATTGCCATAGTATCATTGGAAACAGACTGCATTATAGCAGAAACCATAGGAATGTTAAGAGAAAGGGGACATTCCTCCTCGCCCTTTCTGTACTTAACGAGAGGGGTTTTAAGAGAAACATTTGCAGGAATGCATCTTTCGTCGGTGTAACCGGGAATGAGCAGATATTCGCTAAAGGTATGCGAAGGTTCGTTGATGTAGGTTGCCATTTTTACTTCCTCACTTCTATATTTTTTACGAGTTTTTAATTACTTTATTTTATTAGCATATATTTTAACACAAAGATACATAAAAAGTCAATATATATTTTGCATTTATTTTCGTTTTATTTTTCGTACTGTATCTCTTTGGCGTAAACGATGGTTATAGCGTCGCTGTCACCAACGAAGCCCATATATCCCGAGGAGGGCGCGTTTATAAGATCCTCGGCAATTGCATCAACGACGTCCATGCCCTCAACCACGATGCCAAATCCAGCGTACATTCCATCAAGAGAATATTTTGCCACGTTGTCAAGAGTTATAAAGAACTGGCTGGTTGCGGAGTCGGGATCGCTCGTTCTTGCCATAGAGATAACGCCGCGGAGGTGGGAGATGTTGTTATCGTGTCCGTTTTGTCTGAATTCTCCGACGATGGGTTTGAGGTTTGCCGTTTTATCCTCGCCGCCCTGGATTACGAAGTCTTCCTGCGCTCTGAAGATGGTAAGACCGTCGTAGAAGCCGTCGTTTACGAGCTTTAAGAAATTGTTTGCAGTTATGGGAGCAACATCAAAGTTAAGCTCGATTACGATTTTGCCGTATTCGCCAAAGTCCATTTCAACGTAGCGAACGCCGCTTTCGATAGCGAGAGGGTCGTCGCCCTTATCACCGCCCTTGCCTCTCCCGTTTTCGTTACAAGCGGTAAGCGAAAGAGCAAGCGCCAAAACTAAAATCAAAGCAAAAAGTTTTTTCATTCTTCATTTATCCTTAAATTCGTATTATTTTTCCCAGCTTTTCAGCATTTTAATATACTTAATTACGGGTTGATTTGACTTGTCGGAGATAACTCCGCGCCCGTCACCGTACTGTGCAAAATCGGCGGTTATTTCGTCAATAACCGAAAGTCCGTCAACGATATAGCCGAATGCGGCGTAATTTCCGTCATAGGCGGGAAGCTCGTCCTCCGCAATAATGCCCGAAAGCTCGGCGCTGCAAATAAAGAACTGGCTGGTTGCGGAATCGTAGTCGCTGGCCCTTGCCATAGAGATAACGCCTCTTTTGTGGCTTATGGGGTTAAGGTAGCCGTTGCGCTCAAACTCACCCTTTACGGTGTTTGTACTGCCGCCGGTACCGTCAGCGTTGGGGTCGCCACCCTGAATCAGGCGGTTTTCGTAAACCAGGTGAAGGGTCAGCCCGTCATAAAACTTGGACTCAACGAGGGAAACAAAGTTTTCAACTGTCTTTGGAGCCGCCGTTGCATCAAGGAGCAGAACAAATCTGCCATATCCCTCAATACACACCTCTGCATATTTTATATCTCTGCCCGTAATGTCGCGGGTTTCAAGGTATTCGCAAGCGCCGCTGCCCATTTCGTAAGTCTGTTGGTCGGTGGTAAAGCACCAAAGCGCCACTGCAAGGATTGCCACCGCAAGAAGAGCGCACACTAGAGTCATCCATGCGGAATACTTTTTCTCCCTATTTTGCGTGGCGGAATTTGCACCCGCCGCCTTGCTTTTTTTAATTTTATTCGACATTTTGTCTCCTTATAATTACAAATATTTAGCCAAAAACAGCTCTATTGCCGTATAACCCGTTACACCGCCGTATTTAGAGTCGGCATCGGCTTTTGTAAGAGCGGCGGTTATGTCCGAAAGAGCCTTGGCGTTGTATTTTTTAGCCGCGGAAAGGTAGATTTTAACCTTGTAAGGATTCATTTTCAAGGCGGATTCTATTTCAGCCGCGCCAACGCCGTCCTCAAGAAGCATTGAGACCGAAAGAAGGTCGTCAAAGGTCTTTGCAACCATACCCAAAACGACGGTGGGGTCTACCCTGCGGTTTTTAAGGTCAAGCAGTGCGGTATATGCCGCGGACTTGTTCCTATCGGTTATAGCGTTTGAAAGAGCGAAGGTGTCCGACTCGGGCGTTGAGATTGAAACCTCCGAAATATCCTCGGGAAGTATTCTGTCACGCCCTCTTGAAAGAGCGAGAAAGGCAAGCTTTTGCGCCTCGGAAAGCAGGGTGTCCATAGATTTTCCAACACGGAAAACAAGGTTTTTTACAACCTCCATATCCACAAGGACGCCCATTGCATCAAAGTGCCTTTTTAACCAGCCGTAAAGCTGAGCCTCGGTGGATTTTTCAAAATTAAGAAGATTTGCCTTTTTGTCAAAGGCGGAGAAAAATTTAGAGGGTCTTTTTGGTGTGCCGAAGTCGGCACGCTCGCCCTCTGCGGTAAAGACAACAATGCTGTAAGGATGCTCCTCAACAAGCTCGCAAAGCTCACAAAGAGAGGAAATATCCCCCTCCTTCATAGAGGCAAAATCTGCGTGGCGCCATTCAACAAGCTTATAGTCACTCATCATAGGCGGAGATTTCACCGCCTCAAAAAGCTCGCCAAAGTCAACCTCGCCCCCCTCGTATGAGGGATTGTTGAAAACGGCAAAGGTAGGGTCAATATCAAGGGTGCGTCTTATCTCACCGAGATAGTAGCGAATGAGGTATTCCTCCTCACCGCCGAGAATATATACACCCCGAAGTCCGCCCTCTTTCAGGCTAGACTTGAATTTGGCAATATCCATATTTTCATTGCGGCAAGGCGCTCTGCCCCGCCAATCCTCATAGTATAATTAAGCTCTATTCTCGCTTTGTCACCAAGAACTTGAGCCGCTACCCTCTGCGCTGTGACCTCGGCATCAAAGCGGTAGGGTGGTATTGAATAAAGAGAGGTGTTTGTTTCTCCCTCGGCAAAGACCATTTTGCTCTCTATTGCGCCCTTGCGGCTGACGGTGACGGTTTTTCCCTTTACCGAAATCTCGGTATCAACCCTTGCGCCGTCGGTGCTTTCGGCATAGGTAACAAGCATCTCACCCGAGTCATATATATGGAGAAAGCCCTCGGCGCGGCTCTCGGAGCGCTCGACTTCTCTTTGCCCGTTATCGCTGTTTTCAATTTCAGATACTACCTTAACGGTAACGCCCGAAAGCTTCATTTGACTCTCTCCTTCCTAAAAGCTATGTTTAAAACCTGCGTTTTTGCAAAAAAGACAAAAACGGACGGTGAAAATTCCGTTTTTGTCAATTCGGTTTATTTCTTTTTGCTCTTCATATATTCGCTGATGGGGTTTACGTACTTTCTGTAATCGAACGTACCCTCCTCAAGAGCAGTTACAAGAACCTCGGCTGTCGCAATATTGGTGGCAACGGGAATGTTGTAAACATCACACTGACGAAGAAGATTAAGCTCGGATTCATAGGGAAGAACCGAGGGGTCGGTGCTTCTGAAGCAGAATACAAGGTCAATCTCGTTATAAGAAACTCGCGAGGTTATCTGGTCCATACCGCCGGTGCTTCCGGGAAGAAAGGTCTCGATTTCAAGGCCGGTTGCGTCGGAAACATAGCTTCCGGTGGTGTTGGTCGCGCAAAGATTGTGCTTTGCGAGTATATTACAGTAGGCAATACAGAATTGCGCCATAAGTTCTTTTTTGTGGTCATCGGCTATAAGTGCGATATACATTTGAGAGTTACCCCTCCTTTTTAATGAGAAAATTTTTATATTATTATACCACCGCACAGCGTTTTTGTCAATCTAAAATTAATTATTTTACAAAATTTAAGCAATTTCTCCAAAAATACAAAAAAATTTCTGTAAATAGTATTGTAAAAAAAATTCATTTATTGTATAATTACAGTTGCTGAATATCAATGCGGGCGTTTTTTCGAGCACCGCAAAGTATAAAAAGGAGCTTTTGAGATGAAAGAATTTAAGAAAATAGGCGTACTTACTTCCGGCGGCGATGCACCCGGCATGAACGCTGCGGCAAGAGCAGTTGTACGCACCGCGCTTGCTAAGGGACTTGAGGTTTACGGCATTTACCGCGGTTATTCGGGACTTATTGACGGTGATATCCGCAAAATGGGCCCCCGCGATGTTTCTAACATAATCAACAAGGGCGGTACATTCCTTTACTCCGACCGTTGCCTTGAGTTTAAGACTCCCGAGGGAATGCAGAAGGCTCTTGACACCTGCAAGCGTCTTGGCATTGACGGTATCGTTGCTATCGGCGGTGACGGCACATTCAGAGGTGCAACCGACCTTTCCAACCACGGTATTCCCTGTATCGGTATTCCCGCTACTATCGACAACGATATTACCTCTACCGACAACACTATCGGCTTTGACACCGCTATGAATACGGTTATCGATGTTGTTGACAAGCTTCGCGACACCTGCGAATCTCACGCAAGATGTAATGTTGTTGAGGTTATGGGCCGCGGTGCCGGCGATATTGCTCTTAATACCGCTATCGCATCCGGTGCTACCGCTGTTGTTGTACCCGAATTTCCCCACGATGACAACTCTATCTGCAAGAGAATTAAGGCAGGCCGCGAAATGGGCAAGCGTAACTTCATCGTTATCGTTTCCGAGGGTCTCGGCGGAGAGTATGCTCCCGCACTTGCAAAGAAGATTGAGGCTGAAACCGGTGTTGAAACCAAGTTTGCGCGCCTTGCTCACATTGTAAGAGGCGGTAACCCCACTCTCGTTGACCGTGTGTTTGCTTCCAAGCTTGGCGTTTTCGCAGTTGAGGCCCTTCTCAACGGCGAGTCCAATGTTGTTGTTTGCGAGCGTGCAGGCAAGCTCATTACCCTTGACATCAACTTCGCGCTCACTATGGATAATATGTACAAGAACACTCTCAAGCCCGGTCAGCTCGACAAGTTTACCGAGGAAGAGATTGCGGCTATGAAGGAGCGCATTGAGGCAAGAACCGCAGGTCTTCTCAGCCTTTACACCGTTGAAAACAAAATCAACATTTAATCGAATCAATCACTAAAAAAGATATAAAAAACCGCCTTTTTGCTAACTTTAGATTGCATTTTGGCGGTTTTTTCTTATTTTTCTCTGTAATGCTCAAGGAAGGAGCGAAGCAAAGGCGATGAGTAAGATGCGAGAGAATACTCGCCCGAGCAAAGACACCAATCGTACATAAAGGCGCGCTCAAGAAGGGCATAGCCCTTTACTATCTCGTTTGCCGAAATATCCGAGCGAAGCTCTCCGCTCGCCTGACCGTCCTTTACGGTTTTTAAGAGAATTTTAAAGTATGTACGGCTTCGGTCGAGGAGCTGGCGCTCGCCTTTAGCAAAAAGCTGGGTTGAGAGAAGTCTTGAGAGAAGCTCTATGGAAATGCTGTTTTCAATCATTAAAAACAGCTCTTTGTTAAGATACATCAACACCTCGATACTGCTTGTTTCGGGAGGAATAAGGGGTAAAAGCTCCTGATATTTTTCATCAAAAAGGGTTGAAAGCGTACCGAGAAGGGCGTCCTTTCCCTCAAAATAATGATAAAACGAGCCTTTCGAGGTGCCCGACAGTGCCACTATCTCTTCAACCGAGGTATTCTCAAAGCCTCTTTCATAGAAAAGACGCCAGGCGGCGGATATAATCTTGCTTTTTGTTTGCGGATTACTTTTTCTCATTTTTTCCTACCTTAAATTTATATATAGGTCCTCTTGCGGTTTATATACGATCTCTTGCGGTTTATGTTCGGGGACTCATATATTTGTTTTTTGCTTTTTTGTTTATGCGTAAGGGTCTGTTGTTTTCTTATATTTTACCACTTTTTTTGCTAAAAATCAACTTGTTCACAAATTGTTTACAATTATAGTTTATATATCATTCTTGTAATAAATTCTTATATTTCAAGAGCTTTTCCCTTTTTATTTAAATTTAGTCTAGAATTCATTCTGTATTGACAAGCAGGCTTTATTATGTTAAAATACATGCATATTTTTACTTTTCAAGGAGAATTAAATATGAAAACCACAATGATTATTTTAGCCATTGTGCTTTACCTTGGTTACATGATTTACCTTGGTGTTAAGATGGCTAAAAGAAACAAATCCTCTGACGATTTTTATCTCGGCGGAAGAAAGCTCGGCCCCTTCGTTACCGCGATGAGCGCCGAGGCGTCGGATATGTCCTCTTGGCTTCTTATGGGTCTGCCCGGAGTTGCTCTTCTTACCGGCTGGGGCAATACTACGGGATTTGCGGAGGCGGTATGGACCGCTATCGGTCTTGCTGTCGGTACATACATCAACTGGCTCGTTGTTGCAAAGAGAATAAGAGTTTATTCCGAAAAAACCGGCTCAACAACCATTCCCTCCTTCTTCTCCGACCGTTTCGGTGACAAGAAGGGCTTCCTTACCGCAATAGCAGCGGTTGTTATCATTGTATTCTTTATTCCCTACACTGCCTCGGGCTTCTCGGCTATCGGAAAGCTTGCCTCAAGCCTCTTTGCCGTTGATTACCACGCGGCAATGATAGTAGGCGCACTTATCCTTGTTGCATATACAGTCCTCGGCGGCTTCCTTGCGGCATCTACTACCGACCTTGTTCAGTCTATAATTATGACTGTTGCCCTCTTCGTTGTTATCTGCTTTGGCGTTGAAAACGCAGGCGGTATGGAAAATGTAAAGCAGGCTATTCTCAACATTGACGGAATTGACAACCTCGGTCAGTATTTCAACATCTTCGGCACAGACGGAAAGAGCTACGGCTTCCTTCCTATCGTTTCTACTCTTGCTTGGGGTCTTGGTTACTTCGGTATGCCTCACATACTCCTTAGATTTATGGCAATTGAGGATGAAAAGAAGCTCCCTCTCGCAAGAAGAGTTGCCTCTATTTGGGTTACCCTTTCTATGGGAGTTGCTATCTTTATCGGTGTTCTCGGCTTTGTTTTCGCAACAAACAACGGTGTTCTTACCGAGGGATTTGACTCTGAAAGCATTATTATCGTTATTGCAAACGCTATTGCGGAGCTTGATACCTTTGCAGCGCTTCTTGCAGGTTTTATTATCGCAGGTATTCTCGCTTCGATTATGTCTACCGCAGACTCCCAGCTCCTTGCAGCATCCTCTTCTGTTTCGGAAAACCTTGTTAAGAGATTTATGTGGAAGAACATGAAGGAAAAGGCGCAGATGTGGTTTGCAAGAGGAACAATGCTCGTTATTGCCATTGTTGCAATATTCCTCGCCTGGGATCAGGACAGCTCGGTATTCCGTATCGTATCCTTCGCTTGGGCAGGATTCGGCGCAGCCTTCGGTCCTGCGGTTGTCTTCGGTCTCTTCTGGAAGAGAATGAACAAGTGGGGTGCTCTCGCCGGAATCATTTCGGGCGGCGCTATGGTATTTATCTGGAAATATCTTGTTCGTCCTATTGGCGGCGCGTGGGATATTTACGAGCTTCTCCCCGCATTCATTGTCAGCGCGATAGCAATCGTTGTTGTTTCGCTCCTCACCAAGGCACCCGACAAGGAAGTTGCCGCGAAGTTTGATGAGGTAAAGGCCTACTGCAAGGCAAAATAAATATAGAGAAACTATGAGAAAAGCACCGCTTTTTGCGGTGCTTTTTCGTTTGCTTTGTTTTAAATGAAATCCCCAAAACTTGTGTTTCGGGGATGAAATCATTCTTATGATGAAGTCCGCTTTGCGGAATGCCTTATTCCCACTCAATCGTTCCGGTAGGCTTGGGAGTAAGGTCGTAGAGCACTCTGTTGATGCCTTCAACCTCGTTTGTGATGCGGGCAACGATTTTGTGAAGCACTGCGTAGGGAATTTCCTCTACGGTGGCGGTCATTGCGTCCTTGGTATTTACGGCGCGGATGATTGCGGGCCAGCCCTCGTATCTAGACTCATCCTTTACGCCAACCGACTTAATGTCGGGAACTGCGATGAAGTACTGCCAGGTCTTTTCTGCGAGACCGCACTTGTCGAACTCGTCTCTAAGGATAGCGTCTGCCTCACGAAGAGCGTGAAGTCTGTCGCGGGTGATTGCGCCAAGGCAACGAACACCGAGGCCGGGACCGGGGAAGGGCTGACGGTAAACCATTGCGTGGGGAAGGCCAAGTGCCTCGCCAACAACTCTTACCTCGTCCTTGAAGAGAAGCTTGAGGGGCTCAACAAGCTCGAACTTTAAGTCCTCGGGAAGTCCGCCAACATTGTGGTGGGACTTAACAGCCTTCTTGCCTTCTGCCTGCTTTACAGACTCAAGGATATCGGGATAAATAGTACCCTGAGCAAGGAATTCAACGCCCTCGAGCTTTCTTGCTTCATCGGCAAATACCTCAATGAACTCTTTGCCTATAATCTTTCTCTTGCTTTCGGGGTCGCTGACACCTGCAAGAAGGTCAAGGAAGCGGTCGGTTGCGTCAACATAAACGAGGTTAACATCAAGCTCCTTGCCGAAAATCTCTACAACCTGCTCGCTCTCGCCCTTACGCATAAGGCCGTGGTTAACGTGAACGCAGGTAAGCTGCTTGCCGATAGCCTTTGCAAGAAGAGCCGCAACGACAGAAGAGTCAACACCGCCGGAAAGTGCGAGAAGCACCTTTTTGTCACCAACCTGTGCTCTTACAGCCTCTACCTGCTCTGCGATAAAAGCGTCTGCAAGCTCTTTGGTTGTAATGCGAGCCATAGTATCGGGTCTTTTATTAGAATCCATAAAAATTTTCCTCCGATTAATTAGTAGTTTTTAACAATATTATTATACACGCATTTTTGTCAAATTTCAAGATATTTTTTTCACAAAATCCATATGTTTTGCGTAAAATATTACTGTGAAAATTGAATATATTTATTTAAGGAGAAAAAATGTTAGCCACAAAGCCTTATATGAGAGAAAACGCGGTTGCCTACGCCCGCAAATTCGCCTTTTCACAGAACAAATATTTTGCAAGCTTTGCGGGTATTGGCGGAAACTGCACGAATTTTGTTTCCCAATGCCTCTATGCAGGGGGCTGCGTTATGAATTACACGCCCACCTTTGGCTGGTACTTTATTTCGCTGGAGGACCGCTCGCCCTCCTGGACGGGGGTTGAATATTTTTACAATTTTATCACCGAAAACGCAGACGTTGGCCCTTTTGGCAGGGTTGCGAACAAGGATGAGCTTGAAATAGGCGACGTTATTCAACTTGCAAGAAACGAAGAGGGCTATTACCACACCCTGCTGGTTGTTGGCTTTGACGGTGAGGATATTCTCGTTGCGGCGCAAACCGACAACGCCTACGCAAGGCCGCTTTCAACCTACGATTACGACTATAACCGCTATATAAAAATCCTCGGAATCCGCTTTGAGTCAAACGAAGGCTACGCCTGCTTTGACCGCCTTATGGAGGATTGAGGGCTGAGCTTGTGCCCGAAAAATCAACACAAAAGCGGTTGGGGGTGCTGCGTTTTTTCTGAAAATATAAAATTTACGGTAGGAGAGAATAATTCTTGCTCCTACCGTTTTCTTGGTATTATTTAAAGAGTTTTTCTATTGCTTCGAGGGACTTGTCCTTAATCTTTTCGATAGACCCCGGCGCAAGCTTTGCCCAATATGTACGCTTGAAGTTTGACTCGTGGCAATCGTACTTAAAGGACTTCAAGGGGGGCAAATAACCAACATATCTGTTAGCACAATGAGTAACATATGTCATCGGTGCATTGGATTCGAGCTTTAATTCAAGCTGAGTATCGGTGAAGGGCTCGCCAGCGAGTGCCACGATGGCAAGAGAGCCTATGCGGAACACCTGGACAGGATACATAAACTTGGGCTCGCGTTTTTTTATAAGAAGAGTTGAGTAGGTTGAAGCCGCCCAAGTCCAATCGGAGTCAAAATCTCCGTTTTCTCTTCTCAAAACAGGACCGTGCTCAATTCTTTCGATAACCGTTCTGTGCCAATCCTCGGGAATATCTCCGTAATCAAGAGGAAGCTCCTCGTAGCTGTAATCAACAACGCCCGGGGTTTCGGAATTTTCAAAGCTCATAGAAAGCATTATACGCTCAGAAAGCTCAGAAAGAGCCCTTCCCATGCGCTCGGAGTCTACTACAAAATCGGGGGTGAACTGATCGTGGGGGTTAACATTTCCACAACAGCCGTTAAGCACCGAAGGTAATGTGCGAATATTAAGCTTTTTTTGCAGCTCCTCCGCCCAAACGCCGCACCAGTCGGGGCTGATACTGTTAAAGAGCTCAGGGGTGCAATAATCGTTTACGGGATGGCAGGTAAAGTGAAGCATACTGCTGACAATATCCGCTCCGTCCTTGAAGCAAACGACTCCCACCTCTTCGTCAACAGGGCTTTCAAGATGTGACATCTCGGGACCCAGGGGAGTATTTTTCAAAGAAGGGTTTGCATACATTCTCACGGTATTATCACGCATTATGACCCTGCGGCAAAAGGCAAGTCCGTGCTTGAAGCCGGATTTTACGTCCATTTTTACCTCTTTAAGGTCGTCAAATGCTTCGACTGCCGCCTCTGTCGCCTTCTTACAAACCATATCCGAATACTCGGAGATGTTGCCTGTAACAAATTCCTCGTTCTCCGAAATTTCCAGCGGAAAATCCGGGTCAAGCATACAGTGGCCGACGAAGGGCGCTGTGTGTGACTGAATGGAAAAGACCATTATTGCCTCGTAAGGAAGTCCAAGCTGCTCGGAGATCAGGGCTTTTATTTTATCGCAATATTTTTTCGAGATTATAAGTACGTCAAGCTCGATAATACACACGGTTTTGTCCGCCTTAAAAATGCTAGCCTTGGCAAAAAGCCTTCTGCGCACAAATCTTGCAGGGCGAAAAACGCCAAGCTCGCCGCCGCCAAGGTGTGTTCCCTCTTTCGGCGTTATGTCAGCCTTTGCAAAGCCGGCAATCAGCGTACATGCGGTATTTTTGTTCAAATTCATAAAATTCTCCGTTTTTACCTGTCGTAATAGGTTTAGAAGCCCTCGCCCCGTTTTTTTCGGAGCGAGGGTAAGATTTGTTTATACCGATCTTTCGGTAAGTTTTAATTATTCGCCGTCAAAGCGTACGTTGTCAAGAGTAAGGGTGATATCCTGATATCTTGCAATTTCAATCTTGAGCGCGATGTTGTCGGGATTGCATCCATTAGTGCTCGCGTTCCAAGTTGTTCTCCAAGTAAGGCCGGTTCCGGTGTATTCGGGGAATTTGCCGGTTTCAGCATCCTTCAAGTATACGTATACGTTGTTATATCCGGAAGGATTGATTACGTATTCGAGCTTAAGGCTGAATTCAACGCCATCCTTGAAGTAATCCATGGTCGTAGCCGCCTGTGTTGAATTCTGGCTTACGGTAGCCGATGTGTCACCGTCACCGAGCATAATGTAGAAAGCACCGTAACTGGTACCCGTAGTAGGATCGTAGAAGTTGAAGGCCAGCCACTGCGCGCCGCCGTAGGTTTCACTATTATTTGTTTTGGTTACGTCATAAGTAATATCTGCCTCAAACACAGCCTTGTTGTTTCCGATTGCATTTCCGGTACGGCCAATGTGAAGAATGTTGTTGTGAGCAAGAGGCGAATCAAACACCAGCTTACCGTCTGCTATTTCAAATGCCTGATTTGCTTGAGTTGGAGTTGTTTCGCTCTCGATACGGCCATCAACGAGGAAGGTTGTGTCGAAGCTGAAGTACTGAAGATCGTCAGCAGAATCAAACTTAAGAGCGGGAGCTACCTGGGGAGCGGTGATGATGGTCTGACCTGCAATTGTAATAGCATCGGTAGTATTTGCGGTCTTGGACTGGGATACAGTACCTGCCGCGTCAATAGAGGTAACCTGCCATACTGCAACGGAAGGATCTGCGGGAGTTGCAACTACGGTTGCGCCGGAGCCTGCTGCGAAGAGCTTCTGGTTAGTTCCGTCTGCGAAAGTACCGTCAATTACTCTTGCAATGTTGAGAGCGGTTGCAAGAACTTCCTTATCTGCGGGATTCTCGATCTTGGAGTTGGTGAAGAGAGTCTGCGCGTTTGCACCGTAAACAAGGTAGGACTCGTAGAGAGCCTTCTGCTCTTCGGTTACGGTCTTGCCAAGTCTTTCGCTGACATAAAGTCTTTCAAGAAGGTACTCTGCTACGCTGTACTTGCAAAGCTCGCTCTTACCACCCTCAGCAGTAACTGCCTGCGCGTAAACTTCACGGGTGATGTGCTTTGCAGCAATGCCGGGTGCGCGGAATACGATGTACTCGCCGCCGCCGAGAGCCGAAAGTGTTTCGGTGTTACCAACGATACCGGTTGCGAGAGCGTTCTCGCAAGAAGCGTCAGCGTAAATGTTAAGAGTGGTGTTTGCCGCAGTTACATTTGCGGTAACTTTAACTGCGTAATAGAGGTGGGTGTTATCCTCGTAAGAAAGATTCTTACTTGCGATAACGGGAGCTTCGGGCTCCTCTTGTGCGAAAACGGTTGTACATACCGCTGCGGTGATAAGAAGTGCTAAGGTAAGAACTAATGCAAAGATTTTAAGGTTTTTCATTGTTTTTCTCCTTTTGTTTTCTTGTTTTTTTAAGTTTTTTCGTTATACCCAACCATCGTCGGGCGCGCCGGTGTTTCCACCGTCACCGTCAAAGTCTAATGACCCGCCTGAGGTCTGAATAAGGTCGCTCTCTATAAAGCGGATAATTTCGATTTTACTTGGCTCAAAGATTAGCGTCGCTTTCTTCATATCAACCTTTCCTTTCTCGGTTTTCACCGTGTTTTATGTGTGTTTTGCCAATAATTGTTTACTTTTTCTTATCTTTATTCTTCAAAATCGTTTCAAGGAACAGCTCGTAATCCTCATGAGTGAAGAGAGGAACTATAAAATCGGTGAGGAAGAGCGCATGGTGAAGCCAAGCAACCGTGCCTGTGGTACAGATTATGGTTGCGTTTACGTCACCCTCGTTGGAATAAGGAATTGCAACGGGAACGTCCTGGGAATAATGTGCGGTTCTGTCGGGAAGATAGGAGAAGGGGCCGTCGTCTTTCTTAAACACCTTAACCTTTTCCTTGGTTGCTCTGATGCCTCTGGGAGCAAGCTTTACAAGGTCGAGAAGGATCGCGTCTATCTGCTTTTTGCCGTCCTCGCCGCCAAACTTCTGAAGATTTTCGAGCATATTATAAATGGTGAACCAAACATTATACTGGAAGCAAACCGTCTCGGCAGGATCCTCGGAGCAGATACATTCCATAGCAACTCTTGCTATCTTGTCTGCATTCTTTATGGGTCTGCCTGCCTGGGAGTAGAATGCGGAGATTTTAAGCGCGCCGTTTATTGCCATATAGCCCTTGTCAGCGCCCCAGATTCCGGTTTCGGGATCCTGGAATTTGTTGAGATATTCGACGACCACATCTGCAAGGCCTGCGGCGATGATCTGACCACCCTGAGAAGCAAGCCAGCTTCCCGCAACATAAGCATTGTTTACGAAGTCCTGCTTATCGAAGTAAGCGATAATCGCTTCGGGGCTTTGAAGATGCTCGGGGAGTCCTACATTCTCGTCAGCCTTGCCCTCTTCTCTTGCCTTTACGTTTGCGGCAAGGCGCTCAAAGGCGGTAGGATAAGGGAGCTTGAACTTGAGATAATCCTGCATTGCGTTTGCCCAGGTGGTATCTCTTCCGCGGCGGTAATCGGGAATATCCTTGCCCCATTGGGGATGATAGATATATCCGTCGTCGGGGTCTTGGAGCGAGGAAGTAAACTTTATCAGCTTTTCGCGCATCCAATCGGGAATTTCGTCGTAGCTCTCGATCATTCCCGAGGAGTGAAGGAAGCCTATTGCCTGGAGAGTGGACTCCATATCGGGAAGAAGGTCGAACATTTTGCCCTTTGATTCAACCTTTTCGTTATCTCTTGCAGAATTTGAATAATAGAAGCCGCCGATCTCATAATCGAAGAGGTTTGCAAGCCAGGTGACCTCACGCTGATCGTAAATTGTGTAAAGATCCTTCATTGCGGCAACAAAATCCTTGCCGTCACCGCCGCGTCTGTCAATTTCGGCTTCAAGCTCAAGCCATTTCTTTTCTAAGGCTTTTTTATACATTGGTTTTTACCTCGTTAGGTTTCGGGAGGGGGAGCGCCCCTCCCATTGTTGTTAAATATAAGTTTTTGGGCTGTAAATTTTGTGGGAGATTGGCTGTTTTACGACCCGAAGCTGTAGAAACCTACTGCGAGTGGGAGTGAAACACCAATATCACCAAAATTTTGTGGGAGATTGGCTGTTTTACGACCCGAAGCTGTAGAAACCTACTGCGAGTGGGAGTGAAACACCAATATCACCAAAATTTTAAGTCCAAGAGCTGTTGTCGAGTGTGCCGCTGCCACCATCATTATCGAAGTCAAGGATATCCGAATCAACGGTAATATCCTCGCCCCAACCTGCGCCGGGTCCGTCATCCGCAGGGATTTCGGAGGGATCGATAGGAGCTACGTGCACCATTCCCGCGTTGGGAACAAGGTCCATATCAACATAGGTTACACCATCAACCGTCTTAACATAAGCATAGCTTACCTCGGTTCCCTGAGTAATCTTAACCGCCTGCCACTCCGAACTTACAACGGCTCTTACTGTAAGGGCGTAATTGTAAACCGAGTTGTCAAGTGTGTGGGTAAGATTTACAGTCAGCGATTTGTCGGTATTCTTTACGGTAACGGTTGCCGCCTCAGCTTCCCTAAGATAGAGAACTGCATCCTCGTAATGGGTGTTCCAAACCGCGCCGCTTTCGGTATGCTCGGCTATCTTTTCCATAACCGCTTCCATATGGCTTATGGGAGTGTAGCTGTTGCCGTACTGACCGAGATTTCTTGCCTCATAGTCCTCGTCGGTAACAACATTATGCACGAATATAGTTGCGATTTTGCCGGTTGCCGCCGCGTCAATAGTGTTAAGGGTTGTTTGAAGATAACCAACTCCTATTGATTCCGCAGGCATGAAGTCCCATTCCCAATCATAGAAGGTCTGCGAGGTCTTTTGGAAGTAGCGTCCCGCAATGTAGTTCGACTCCACAAGCTTTCTTATCGAAACATACATATCCTCGCCAAAGGTTGTTTCAAGTCCCTGGTGGCCGGGATATGCGAACGTAAGAACTCTTTGTCCGGGGAATAGCTCGCGAAGTATCTCAGCGGAGGTTATAACCTCCCTGATAAGTGTGTCCTCATCAACAACGAGAGAGTCTGCCACAGGCTTTCCGTCAGCGCCGGTTTCGTAGCTGCCCCAGAAGGCGTGAGTCAGAGAGTGGTTAATTATCTTCCATCTTCCGGTGTCTATAAGCTTTTGCCACTGGAGACGGTCAGGCTTTGCATAACCGGTATTAACATCATACACATTGCTGACAACCATCGCCACATCGGCAACGAGACCGTATTTTCTGAGAAGCTCGTCAAGTATAAAGCCGGTGGAATAATATCCGTCGTCGTGGATAAGGGTAACTATACCGTTTGCTCCGCCCTTAACAGGAAGAACAACAACGCCCTTTTCCTGAAGAATTTCATCTGTTGTGGGAGGCTCGGGCTCAGGGATTTCGGGCGCCACATAAGACGAATTTGAATAGTTAAAGCTTACGTCATCGATACAAACGGTAGCATCGGTTGAGCCATACGCCTGAACTCTGAATCTTGTAATCTCTTCTCTTGCGTAATTAGTTTGCTTTGTACTCTTGGTGTAATAGAGGTCGGTATCCTCAAGAAGTGTGCCGTTTACATAGGTGATTATTCTTGCTGTACCGTCGCTCATTAGATAATACTCAATGCGGAGAGTGAGCCACTGGCCTTCCTTAACGGAGGTTTGTCTCGTTGTACCCGAAATTCTTCCGGGAACCTCTACATCGCCTGCGCCCGTCAGCGCCTGAAGATTCAAGCGGTTGTTTACGCAGGTTACCTGAACCATATACGCCCAAGCTCCGCTATCGTTTCCGAGATAGAGCTGGAAGGGCGCGCCGCCGAGAAGATTATCGTAATTGAACTTGAAGCTGCCTTCAAAGACTACCTTTTTATAGCTTGCGGGAATATCTGCAGCTTTAAGATAGATTATATCACCGCCGCCCGCGTTGGTCTCAAATGAGAGAGCCTTTGAAAGAATCCCGTTCTTTATTGCAGAAACAACGCGCAGCTTAGATCCGGGAGAAACAAGCTCGGGAATTATTCTCGAGGGAATATCCGAGGTGGTCGAGCCTTCAAAGCCGATAGTGCCCGATGTATCACCGTCTCCCTTATCCACCATACCGAGATTTTTGTAGGTCTTGTTATACGCTTCAACCTTTATTTTTTCGATAGCAATCTTTCCGCTAACCGTTCTTATAACAGCACCTGCACAAGCGGTGTCGGATACTTCGGGATTGTAAAGAAGGCTTGATTCACCGATATATTCTCCGTTTACAAACAGCTGTATGTCGGTGCGGTTTCTGTAATACTCTATTCTGAGGTTTACAATCTCGTCATAAGGCAAGGTTGCAAGAGGGTTGGTAAAGCTCTTGCCGTCAGCCTGCTCGTAAAGGGCAAAGCCGCTTGCGTTAGACTGGAGCTTATAGGCTATAACCGTATCACCCGCCGCATTCTTCAGCTCTATTAAGAAGCTTTGAGGAGTATCGCCCTCGGCAAGAAGAATGTCTGCATCAAATATTACGGTGGAGCCTATGGTATCTCTTACATTTACGGGAATAGTAAGCGAAGAGGCACCGCTTAATTCAAGCTTTTCGTCAACTATCTGTGCATCTCCGCTTGTCGAAAGCTTGTCGGAAATTTCGGTTGTGAAATCGAAAATCTCTTCCTTAATAGGAGGAGTCGATTCCTTGTCGTAATTCTTATTGTAGGTGTTAACGCCAAGATTGTCGATATAAACGGTGGAATAAGCCGCCGCGATGTTCTCGATAACAAAGTTGTTTGCGGTAAGCTTGTGGGCGTTTGAGCAAAGGGTCTCACTTACTCCGAGAAGAATATCGTCAACGTAGATAAGCACCTTTGCTTCCTTCTTGTAGTAATCAAGTCGGAGATTATGTGTCTCGCCAACAGGGAATTTTATCTCGCCGAGTCTCGTGCCGGCAGAGCCGGTTGCCGCCTCGTAAAGCACAGCATACTGCTCGGTGCCGATCTTTTCAACCTTTAAGATATAACAGATAACCTTTGCGTCAGCCTCCCTCTCGGTTGCGTAAAGGAGAAGAGTCGATCCGTCATTTGCCATCTCATAGGTTATATCCGCGCTAAACGAGAGTGCAGTTGAATGAAGGTCCTTGGGATTTATCGGGATTTTAACGCTTCCCGTAGAGCCGCCAACTATTTTAAGCGCTGAATTTTCAACCGACATCGAGGAATTGCCCTCGGAAAGAGTAAGTTTGTCGGGAAGCTCCCCGCCCTCAAAGTCATAGAAGCGGTCGATGTTGTTATACGCGTCTACATTAAACACAAGCTCGCCCTTGGGATCACTCTCAACGGTGTACTTTTCCATATCCTTATATGTTATAAGGTTGTCAAAGTAAACAAGACCGTGGCAATAGGACATTACGTTAAGGAATGTGCCGGTGTAGGTTTCCTGCGTATCGTCTGCGCCGAAATACTTATCCGCATAGGGAGAGTAGTAGTTATCGCTGACTGCGTAAAGAGTGTCGTTAAAGTAGACCTTAATACGAACGGTGTCGTGATCGCCAACGAAATATTCGATCTTTATCTTGAACCATTCGCCGATCTTGGGGTTAAAGCCAAGGTCACTTTGCGCTCCCTTGCCGTTGTTCGAGGAATACTCGAATATATCAACGTCTCCATTTTCTCTCGAAAGGCTAAATCCGAGAGCGTAAAGGTTATAATTTACCGCGCCAACGTTAAGCTGGGCAATATAACCCTGGTAGGGGTCGTGAACGCTTTGGTCATAGCTTTCAGAATTCCAATAAGCATACGCCTCGTCGGGGAAATCGAAGCAAAATTCGCCCTCGAAGAAGTACCTTGTAGCATTGGAGTTAGAGCCTCTGTGTATATCGAGGTCAACTGTATTTGCGCCGTCATTAGGAGAGTTCATGCGAAGAACGTTACCCTCTCTGTCGGGACGGGGATCCTTTACAACAACTACCGAGCCTGTGGGCGAGCCGTTATAGCTTCCTGCCTTGAGGGTTATCTCGGAGGAATTGTTGCCTATAGTTTCGTTATCAAAGTCAGCAGACCTTACGATCGTGGGATATTCGCTCTTAACGATACTGCCCTGGTCTGCAAGACGGCAGATAAAGCGCATCATATCCGACTCTGTATACTGGGGAATATAGGTATATCCAAGATCCTGGAAAATGGAGGTGGAAATACCGCACATGCAAATAAAGGTTGCGTTTACGTCACCCTCGTCGGTATGCGGAAGTGCAACCGGCATTCCCTCGGAGTTTGCAGCCGTCTCGCCTATAAGGTAAGAGAAGGAGCCGTCACTCTTAAGGAACTGAAGCACCTTTGCGCGAGTGTAGGTCATTTCTTCGGTTATGTTTTCGCGAAGCTCCTGCCTCATCTCGGCAACGATCTGTTTGCCGTTCGGGTGATATTTTTCTACGTTTTGGAATATGTAGTTTGTTCCTACCCAGGTGTTGTAGGGGAAACAAACGGTAGGAGCTTCCTCGTCACTGGTAATAGCGTTTACGGTACTTCTGACAGCCGCCTCGGGGTAAGGAAGCGGAATACCGAGATTGTTGTAAGCGTCAACAAGCTTTAAAAGTCCGTTTACGCCCTCGTAGTCTGCGATAGGTTTCCAATGTCCTGTGGTGGGATAGCAGTGACTGTTAAGCCACTCTACGAGAATATCAACGAGAGAATAGTTGGCGCCCTGTGCGCGAAGCTCTCTGTCACGCTGCTTTATCTCTCTTGCCTGTGCCGCAATCTCACTTCCTACGCCGTAGGAGTCTCCGTTAAGGTCAAGGGTGGAAAGATAACTCTTAAATGCTCTGTCGTCAACGAGGTGAGCGGGTATAGAGCTTGATGCAGCCACTACCCGGGAAACGGCACTTGCAGTCGAGCGGGAGTAAAGAGAAGGAGTAAGAAGCTCGGGCGAGGGCATCGGCATTTCAACGACTACGCCGTCACCGCGAATTCCGTTAGGAGTGTTGTAGGTGGGAGAGGCGCCGAATCTTGAAAGAATGGATTCACCGTGACCAAGGTCACGACCCTTTCTCGTAAGGTTTGCATCTATCGCGGATTTTTCCCACTGGGGGTGGTAGAAATATCCGTTAGGGTCCTGACGGGATTTTGCAAAAGCAACAAGCATTTGCTGCATATCCTGCGGAAGAGACTCGGTAAGAGAGGTGGTCATTCCCGTTCCGGTAAGGAACGTGAGCGCCTGAGCCGTTGACTCAAGATCGGGAAGGAAGCCCTCGGAATTTCGTCCGGAGTTGGAGTAATAGAATCCACCGGTATCGGGGTCATAAAGGTCGGCAAGCCACTCAACGGCTCTGTCACTATACAGCTCGTAAAGTGATTTTATCGCGGCAACGGTCTCTTCACCAAAGGCTCCGCCGCCCGCTTCATCATAAAGCTTTTGCCAAGCCGCCTCGACAATTACCTCGTCCTTTTTCTCCTGGAACTCAACGGCGTTCAGCGTTCCGCTGAAAAGAACGCCCGCCTCTATCTCTTTACCGGTGACAACATATTCACCATAAAATCTGTTTGCCACATATTCGATAACATATTTGTTGTCAAGCACGTAGCCGTCGTAACAGAATGCGATATCCTTTCCGTCGGAATAAACCACGTAGGGCTGGTGCTGAGTACTTTCTACCTTGAGTCTGCGAAGCATAGTGTATCCGTCATCGGACACCTTTCTGTCAACGTAGCCAAAGAGAAGCTCGTTTTCTCTTTGCTCACCCGCGCCCTCCCTTATAGTAGGATAAACGCCGGTCTTGTCGGCAATAGCCTCAACGAGCTCCCAATCAAGCTCGTCTCCATTATCGATAAGAATATTAAAGCTCATGCCTTCGACAACGGCGAGACCGTCAAAGCCGACGTTACCGCCCGCGCCCTGAGAATTGTTCGCGCCTCCCGCCTCGCTTTTTTTACAACCGGCAAACGCCAATAGCAAAACGAAAATTACCGTAAGCGTCAGGGCAAGTCTTTTTTTCATAATTTTTCTCCTTTGCGTAGTTTTTGCGGATTTTCACCGCCTGCGGTCACCTTCAAAAATCGCGACAGTTTATTCAGTATACTTTTCCTAATTATATTTTAACAAATTATAAAATATTTTTTTACCGCAGCTCTTCCGCTTTTTTTCGCAAAAATTCCAACTTATGATGTGTAAAAACACGCTTTTTGTGCATTTTGCACACAAGTTTCTTTTTTTAATAGTCATTATGACAAAACGCCCTTTCAACAACAAAAAAGCCGACGGTTTTTGCCGTCAGCTTTTGCTATGTCAGATTTAAACACAAAATCCCGAATTTGGGTGTTTGGGAGGTGGGAAATTTTGGGCAGTTCTTCCCGAAGCCGTAGAAACCTACTGTGAGTGGAAAAAGCGCACGAAAGTTCGCCCGCATCAACCACTTAAATTACCATTTCTCGGGGTACTGTATCTGTATCGGTCTTCCCTCTGCGATAGACTGTACCGCTGCGCAACAAACGGCAACGGTTGCGGCGCCTTCGTAGGAGGAAACGGGCATGGGCTCGTCGTTTACCAATGCGTTTACAAAGTTGCGAATTTCCTCGGTGGCGTTGTGGTTATTGACCTGAACGGGAATCATCTGGGGGTCGCCGTGGTAATCGGGAGCGCCCTCTGCATCCTCGAAGAACTGAATGTCTCTGGTGCTATTATCGCAAATTATGGTACCCTTTGTTCCGTAGAAGCAGGAACGCATGGTGTAATTTCTCTTACAACCGGTGGAAACGAACACCTTACCTATAACGTCGTTGGGGAACTTGAACATTGCAAGGGTCGTGTCGTCGGTGGGCCAATGAAGAAGGCTCTTGTGGTTGCCGTAAGCGTAAACCTCGGTGGGGTCACCAGCAATCCAACGAAGAAGGTCGATGGGGTGGCAGCCGCCGCCTACAACCGCGTGGCGCTGGGGATGAATTCTCCAGTTGTCAATGCCGCCTGCAAGGAGATAGTTGTGGGCGTACTCGGACTCAACGAACATAAGCTCGCCGAGCTTTCCTTCATCTATCATTTTCTTAACGAGAGCAAAGCTGGGAGTGCAGCGGCAGATCTGACCGATCATAAGCTTTCCGCCGGTCTCCTTCTCTACTCTTCTCATCTCGTTGCAATCCTCAACGGTAAGAGCCATAGGCTTTTCGCAAAGAACTGCCTTGCCCGCTCTAAGAAAAGCAGATGTCATTTCAAGGTGGATCTGGTCGGGAGTTACAATAACCGCCGCATCTACATTGGGATCCTCAACGAACTGCTTCCAATCACTGATAGCAAGCTCAACTCCGATCTCTTCCTTCGCCTCCTTAAGTCTCTGGTCAAAGCTATCGCAGATGCCGTAAAGGTTTGCGCCATCAACAGCCTGAATTCCCTTCATATGAAGCTTTGCCATAGCTCCACAGCCGATAACTACAATGTTCCATGTTTTTTTGCTCATTTGTTTTTCCTCTCAAAATGTGTATTTTGTTATGCTTTGTTTACATATTTAGTTATTTTACAATGTCAACACCAATGTTGCGAAGCGTTTCAATAACGAGGTGATAATCGGCATTCGGCACAAGCTCTTGCGTAAAGAGCGCCTTAAACATCTCTATTTCATAGCCTCCGCGGCAAAGAGCGTCCTCGGTTGGGAAGTAGCCTATATCGCCGTTTGCAAGAGCTACGGGAAGCACCTCAAGGTCAGGAGCACCCTTTTGAATCCTCATACCAATTTCGGAGAACGGCTCATAGGGGAAGCCGGCGAAAACTATATTATCAAGGCTTATTACATTCTGCTCGATCTCCATAAATTCCTTGTCCTCATAATCTGTGGAGTAGGAATTTATAATATCCTTGTAGTGAGCGAGCATACACTTTTCGGAGCCCATTTTTTGCCTCGAAAGCTGCTTTTCGTACCTTGCCTTTGCCTCTTCGAGGGGCATTCTCGGCATAAACGGAAGCCTAAGATTTCCCGAGTGGGCAGAAAGGGATGGGGTGGTAAACCACTTTATGCGATTGTATATCTGCATAGCATCAAAGGCTGCTCTTCCGCCGGTTTCCTCGGCGTGCTTTATATCGCTGACGCCGGTTGTGCCGCCGTTAGTAAGCCTTGGGCCCACATCACCCTCGGGGCCGTTAAAGAATGCTGTGACGCCGCCGGTCAGCTTCTGCACGCGGTTTACCATAATTCCTATCCAGTCCTGAGAAATCTCGAGATTATGTCCCGCACAGGTGCCGTGCATTCCGTAATGTATCATATTCGCAACGCACTCGCCCGCTTCGTTTCTAAAGGAAAGAACACTCATTTTGGGGTTATAAGGGCCCCAGGGGTTTTGACCGAGGAGTATCTCGTTTTTGATACTTAACTCGCGGCGGTTTATGGCAATATGGCTCTCGCCGGTCGCGTAGCCCATTTTTACCGCCTGCTTATTTAATTTGGCTTTTTCTGCCGCCTCAATTATTCTGGGGATAAGAATTCCGTCGCAATACTCGTGGTCAGCTTCACCCCAGCCGGAGTCCATAGCTATCGTTGCGGGACCGGAATGGGTATGTATGGAAGCGAGCATAATATTCGATAAGGGAATAGCGGTTTTCTCGGAAATTCCCTTTCTTATTCTGTCGGAAAGTCGGTCTGTAAGAGCCACAACGGCAATGCTGACCATAACGCAAAAAACATCTCCCTGCTCAAAGAGAAAAACGGTTGCGTGGAGGTCATCGTGAACCTGATTTGAGAAGAGGTCCTCGGCATAGCCAAAAAGTCTTGCGCCGACTTTAGGCGTTATGATCGCCTTTTCTACGCCTAAATAAAGTTTATCGTTCATAATTTTATCCTTATTTTTTAAGGCTGTCAACATCTACGCCGATATTGCGCAGAGTTTCGGTTACAAGGTGGAAGTCAACGCTGGGAATATACTCCTGAATGTTGGTAGCCTTGAACATATTTATTTCGTAACCGCCGCGGCAAACCGCATCCTCTGTGGGGAAGTAACCGATAACGCCGTTAGCCATTGCAACGGGAAGCACCTCAAGCATACCTGCGGAGCGCTGTATTCTCATTCCTATCTCAGAGAAAAGCTCGTAGGGGAAGCCTGCAAAAACTATATTGTCAAGACTTATTACATTCTGCTCTATCTCGTTATATTCCTTGTCCTCATACCCCTCGGCATAGGAGTCAATAACCTTGCCTAAGGTATGTATAAGGTGGCGCTCCGCGGCAGTCTTTTGCACCTCGGTAAGGTGCGCACGCTTTGCCTCTGCTTCTTCCTTAGAAAGGCGGGGCAAGAGGGGAAGCTTCAGATAACCGTTGTGGGCATTAAGGGCGGGGGTTGAGTAAACCTTTATCTGCTTGTAGATTTCCATGGCGTCAAAGGCGGCTCTTCCGCCGGTTTCCTTTGCATATCCTATGTCGCAAATACCCGTTGTTCTGCCGTTGGTAAGTCTGGGGCCGACATCACCCTCGGGACCGTTAAAGAATGCGGTAATACCTCCGGTCAGTTGCTCCATACGCCTTACCATAACGCCTGCCCAGTCCTGAGTTATCTCCTTGTTGTGGCCGGAGCAGGTACCGTGCATTCCGTAATGTATCATATTCGCAACGCACTCGCCCGATTCATTCTTAAAGGAAAGAACGCTCATTTTGGGGTTGTAAGGACCCCAAGGGTTTTGACCGAGAATAATTTTATTTTCAAGAGTAAGCTCGCGGCGGTTTATCGCAATGTGGCTCTCGCCGGTGGCATAGCCCATGGTGACAGGCTCTTTAAGCGCCCACGCCTGCACTGCCGCCTGAATAGTACGGGGAATGAGAATACCCTCGCAATACTCTCTGTCAACATCGCCCCAGCCGGAATCCATAGCAATAGTTGCAGGGCCCGAATGGGTATGGGTGCAGGAAAGCATAATATTTGATACGGGGACAGCGATTTTTTCGGAAATGCCCGCTCTTATTCTATCGGAAAGCTCTTCGCTCAAGGAAACGACGGTAATGCTGACCATAACGGCAGCGCTTCCCCCCTGAGAAAAAGCAAAGGCGGTAGCGTCGAGAGTGTCATTTACGGTTTCGGAATAAAGGTCATCAACATAGCCGAAGAGTCTGCACCCCGGCTCAGGAGTTATATCCAGCTTTCTTACGCCAAGCAACAATTTTTCTTTCATATTCATTTCCTTTCCCCTTTTCGGGTTTAGCTTACACTTTAATTTTAATCGGTCCGTGCAGAAAATCAACCGCTTTTTTTCCGCTTTTTATCCTAATTTGTCCGCACCTGTTGCAAGTTGCAAAAAAGCGTGGTATAATATTAGTGCAAATGTCCCAAAAACGCAATTTTCCCCGTTTCTCGCGAGTGCGTAAGTACACACGCATAAATAATTAGGAGCGATAATTCCCGCCCACCTTGTAAACGCAGTTAGTGATAAGGGCAAATCGTGCGCAGGCAATTCGCAAAAAATCCTCGTTTTTCAAGAAAGGAGAGTCCCTATGCTTTATCAGAATTTGTTAACCGGAGTAGAACCCTATTCGGTGCTATACGACGTCGGCAAGGATTTTCCTCCGCATATTCATTACGAGCTTGAATTTATTTATGTTGTAGAAGGCTCGGTTTGCGCGGTTGTTGACGGTGCGCAGTGCGACGTTAACGCAGGCGAGGTCATCTGCGTTGGCAGTATGGTTAATCACAGCTATATCAACAAGCCCAACAAGACCACGACTCTTATAATCGAGTTCGGGCCGGTCTTTATCGGCGAGGAATACAAGTATATAACGAAAAACCCCTTCGGCGCAAAAATTTTTCGAAAGGGAGACTCCAGCGGAGTCGTTGAGTGCATTGAAGAAATCCGCGATGCCACTGATGAGGGCGGTCAGTTCAGCCGTATGATGATAAAGAGTCTGCTTTACCGTCTTTTCGTCCTCGTTGCAGAGAACAGCACATCCGAGGAAAAAACCGTAGAGATAACCGAGAACAGCGTTCCCGTAAGAGAAACCATGTCCAAGGTGCAAAACGCTCTTACTCTCGTTCACCACAGATACAAGGAGCCTCTTTCAATAAACGATGCGGCTGCGGCTTGCGGTTATGGCAAGAGCGTTTTCTGCAAAATATTTAAAAACGCCGTAGGCGTTGGATTCCACCAATATCTTAACGCTCACAGAATCGAAATTGCAAAATATCTGCTCAGCGAGACAACCACGCCTATTGATTCTATCGCAGACACCGTAGGATACAAGGACACAAAAACATTTTACCGCCTTTTCAAATCCTCTCTCGGAATGTCTCCCGGAGAGTATAGGAAAAAGACGAAATAAAAGTTCTGCAAAACGGAGCGCAAAAAAGGAGATACCAAGATTTGGTATCTCCTTTTATACATTTTATAAAGTTTTTGCGCTTTTTTCGCGGAGCTTTCGCCTGTCTTTTACAATATCGATAGCGCTGACGCCGATCATTCTTGCCAGGATAAAGGGGAAGCCTATGTAATGGTAGTACATTATTCCCTCGCCTGCGAATATAACGCCCACAAGCACGGTAACGATGGTTGAAACACCGCCAAAGGCCGAGCAGGTGGATATTTTCAGCTTTGAAAGAGAATAGTTTGACATCATCGTGGCGAAAATCGTAGAGCAAACACCGAGGAAGAAGAAGCCGACGAGATTTTCGGAGTTAAGGTAGGGGTCGAAGTAATGAAGAATATCTCCGTTTATTATATGCCTTACTACATTTGCAAAGTTAAAGCAGACGGCGCCGAGAAGCGAGGAGGCAAAGGTTATCTCGAGCGGTGAGAAATTCTTTGACGACTTTCTTGAAAAAACGCAAAAGAGCGCCGCAACCGTAATTGCAAGGACAAGGAATATTATTCCCAAAGCGCCCGAGCCCTCGCCCGAGGTGGAGGTGCAAACGGCAATATATATAGCGCCCGCCATACCGAGAGCGAGAAAAACGCCCTGCCAAAGCGTTGGGTGCTGACGGAAGAAAATAAACTCTGCAAGACAGTAAAACACCGGCGCGAGAGAAAGTACTACCGCGGTTGTAACACCGTTTGTCATCGAAATTCCGAGGGTTTCAAAGAGCATATACAAAACAGGCTCGAAAAGGGCGGCAAGAAGCAAATTTTTTATATGCGGTGTTCTTTCGTTTTTAACGAAAATATCCTTAACGCGCAGCTTTATCTTAATAATTTTTGTGGTTTTAAGCATCCACAAGACAACCAGGCTTAAAAGAAAGCGGAGCGAAAGCAGGTCGAGAACATCCATATTCTCGGAAAGAGCGCCGGTAAAGAACGGGGTCGAGCCGTATATAATACATTTACCGATAGAGCTGAAGTAGGCTAAAATATTCATCTTTACGGTCTCCTTTCAAAAAAGCGGGTCTTTTTTTGCTTACTCAGCAATTATAGCACAAACAAAAATATTTTTCCATAGGAAAACAAAAAATTTTAATTTTTCTTTCGGTTGACAAAAGGGCGCGAATATAGTATACTTAAAGACAGAAAAAACAGAGGAGGAAAAAATGTACGACTTAGTAATAATCGGCTCCGGCCCCGGCGGCGCGGTGCTTGCCAAAGAGCTGACTAGGCTCTCACCGCAGCTTAAAGTTGCAGCAATAGACGGCCTCTCCCGCGGACAAACAAAGGTTTGCGGCGGTCTCCTTTCGCCCGATTCAAAAAAGGCGCTTTCCTCTCTTGATATAGAAATTCCCGAGAATATAAAGCTCTCGCCAAAAGCCCCCTTGGTTGACACGTTGGACCTTGAAAGGGGAATTTGGAAAAAATACGAAAGAGATTATCTTAACACCGACAGACAAGGCTTTGACCGCTATCTTAACTCGCTTACGCCAAGGCTCGACCGCTTTTGCGGCAGGTGTGTGGGAATTGCAAAAATAAAGGGGCTTTTCTTTACAAAAATCGTTTCGGAGGGAGAGACCTTTATATTAAAATCCCGTCTTGTTGCGGGAGCTGACGGAGCATTCTCTATTGTGCGGAGAAGCCTTTTCCCGAAAGAAAAAATACACAGATATACCGCAATTCAGGAGTGGTATAAGGGTGTTTCCCCCGACCTGCCCGACTATTCCTGCATTTACGACGAAAAAACCTCGGATTCCTGCTCCTGGACTATCCGAAAAGAGGATTTTTATGTTTTTGGCGGTGCTTTTGGCACAAAGGGCTGCAAGGATGCCTTCGAGGAGCAAAAAGCCAGGCTCGAAGAGCGCTTTGGCGAAAAATTCCCCGACCCCGAAAGAAAAGAGGCCTGCCTTGTTTGCTGTCCGAGAAAGAAAAGGGAGATTTTCCTCGGCTATGACGGCGCCTACCTTGTCGGCGAGGCGGCGGGACTTATCAGCGCAAGCTCCTTTGAGGGAATTAGCTCGGCTATAAAAAGCGGAAGGTATCTTGCGGAGGCTATCGCAAAGGGAATTGACATTCGCGCGATTACAAAAAGGTATTACAGAAAGACCCGGCTTTTGCGCGTTAAGATTGCCTTAAAAATTCCAAAAATGAAAATTCTGACAAATCCAAAGCTGCGCTCGCTTATTATGAAAAGCGGAATTACCGCAAAAAAATAAACTGACCCGGCGCAAAAAAGCAACGAAACATCAAAATTTCGTTGCTTTTTCTAATATTTGTTTACATTTTTGAGGTTTTTAGTCTTTTTTTAGTGATTTTTTCTTTTTGGAAAAATCGATATTCATATTAAGAAGCAGTATTCCTGCAGAGACTACCACAAGGGAGATAATAAGGTTTATTATGCTTGTTTTTTCTCTTTCTGCAGCGATAAATATGTAAGAGAGAATAACACCGAAAACAGGGGTTGAGAAATTGAAGATAGAAACCTTTGATGCGGGGTTATATTTAAGAAGAACTCCCCAAAGGGCGTATGCAATAGCCGAAAGGAAGGAAAGATAAACAAGGATAATAACGCCCTTTTCGTTTGCAAAGCTGATTTCGCCGCCGAGGACAAGGCCGAGGATTATCATAAAGCTGCCGCCGAAGATAAACTGATAGCCGCTTATGACTACGGGGTCCTCGTATGCCGAAAACTTCTTCATAAACATCGAGGAAAAGGCGTAGGATATGGTAGAAATAACTACGAATGCATCACCAAATCCCATATTAAAATCAAGTCCGTTAAGGTTGACGAGTATCATTCCCGTAAAGCCGATAAGGCAGGCGAGAATCTTTTTTGCGGTAAGCTTTTCGGTTTTGAACACGAACGACGCCAAAAGCACGATAAAGAATGCGGAGGAGCCGCTGAGCACAGTGCCCTTTACGCCTGTGGTGTTTGCAAGACCAACATAGAAGAAGATGTACTGGATTACCGTTTGAAAGAGTCCGACAGTGAGGACCTTTGGCATATTTTTCATCCTCGGGTAGAGGATTTTTCTTCTTGCTATACTGTAAATTATAATGGTGATAAGTCCTGCCGCAAGGAAACGCACGCCTGCAAAGAGTATTGTAGAAGGAACGTGGTTTTGGGGGATAAGCAGGGGCGAGCCGGTTTTAATCGCGGGGGTTGCGCTTCCCCAAAGGGCGCAGCAAAGAAGGGCGCCGAGAGCTATCACCAAGGGGTTTTGAAAAATATTCTTTTTTTCGTTCATTTAAAAATCTGCCTTTCTTTAGTCAAGCCCCTATATTATATCTTAAAAAATCATAAAAGTCAAGTGAAAAACCGCCTTTGTATTGACAAAACGAGGCTTTGGTAGTATACTAAAACCAGAAAATGAAAGGAATTTTCGGCTTATGGCAAAAATACATTCATCAATAGACTCTGCGGTTGGAAACACACCGCTTATAAGGGTAGAAAATTTTGAAAAAAAGAGGGGGCTTTCGGCAAACATCCTCGTTAAAGCCGAATTTATGAACCCTACCGGCTCGGCAAAGGACAGAGCCGCCCTTTATATGATAAACGAAGCCGAAAAGCAAGGGATACTGAAGCCCGGCTCGACCATTATTGAGCCTACCAGCGGAAATACGGGCATCGGCCTTGCGGCTATCGGAACGCACCGCGGTTACAAGGTGGTTATCGTTATGCCTGACAGAATGTCGGAGGAAAGAAAACGCCTTATGCGTGCTTTCGGCGCAACCTTGGTACAGACCTACGGCGCGGCAGGTATGGCGGGCTCGGTTGCAAAGGCAGAGGAGCTTGCGAAAAAGATTCCCGACAGCTTTATTCCCAACCAGTTTGCAAACCCTGCGAACGCTCTTGCCCACTATGAGACTACGGGGCCTGAGATTTACAACGATACCGACGGCGCGGTTGATATTTTTGTTGCGGGAGTCGGTACGGGCGGTACTGTCAGCGGTGTCGGCAGATTTTTAAAGGAGAAAAACCCCGATGTAAAAATAATTGCCGTTGAGCCTAAGGACTCTCCCCTGCTCTCTTGCGGTAAGGCCGGCGAGCACGGAATTCAGGGTATCGGCGCAAACTTTATACCCGAGCTTCTCGACCTTAATGTTGTTGACGAGATAATGACCGCCTCCACCGAGGACTCCTACGATGCAGCGAGAGCTCTTGCGGAAAGCGAGGGGCTTCTCGTTGGAATTTCCTCGGGCGCGGCTCTTCACGCAGCAGAAATACTTGCCAAGAGACCCGAAAACGCAGGCAAAAACATTGTTGTTATTCTTCCCGATACGGGAATGAGGTATTTTTCCACCTCGATGTTCGTATAACGCCGCAAAGGGACTTGACATTCACCCAAGGGTATGGTTTATAATAGAGCAAAATCCGCAAAAAGGAGCTTTGACAGTATGAAAAACGCCGAAAAAGGTATAAAACTTTGCTTTCGCGTAAGCGAGGGGGAGATTTTTCGCTCCGAAAAGGAGGGCAAGCGCTCGATTTCGGTCGTTTTTTCGGATAATACCCTTTGCGCCGAGATTTTTTATGATGTAAACGAGAGGCCTCTTGCTCTTCGCACCGAGGCGCAGACGGGCGACAAGATAGATTTACTGCTCTTCCCTCACAGAATAGAGCTTTGGCGGGACGGAGTCCTTGTTGACGAGGAGTGGCCCTACGGCAACAGACTCTATAATATGGAAGATAAAATTTCGGGGGATTTTGACCTTGAGATTTCGGAATACACTCGAAAAAAGGAGGAAAGACCCTCTGTTATATCCTCGTTTTCGGGCGGCGCCTTGGGCTGGCGTCCTGAGGAAAATGTTTTTTGCGGAGACTGTATGCCCCATTATGACGAGGGCAGATTCCACCTTATTTACCTTAAAGACAGACACCACCACGAGTCAAAGTGGGGGCTTGGCGCGCACACCTGGTCTCATATTTCTACCCTTGATTTTGACAAGTGGGATATTCACCCAACAGCGGTAGACATTGACTTACCCGAGGAAGCGTCTATCTGCACAGGCTCTTACATCAAAAGAGGAGACACCCATTACCTTTATTACACGGTCAGAGGTACCGTAGGCGGTGTTCCCGCAAAGATAAGGCGCTCGGTTTCAAAAGACGGCTACCACTACGAAAAGGACGAAAATTACGGCTTTACCCTCTCGGAAAAGTACCGCGGAGGCGGTGCGAGAGACCCAAAAATATTCCTCGCGGACGACGGACTTTACCACATGATAATCACAGTGGCTTTAAGAGAGCCGAGACTCGGCGTGCTTGCGCACCTTACCTCCCCCGACCTTGAAGTATGGACAGAGCTTATGGAGGATATTTACACCTCCCCCGATGAGCGCGAGCCTGAGTGTCCCGACTATTTCAAGCTCGGTGATTATTATTACTTAACCTACTGTCTTTCGGGCACTGCCCACTATATGTACTCAAAGGAGCCTTTTTCGGGCTGGGTTGTTCCGAAAGAGGACGCTATTCCCTGCGGCAGAGTTCCAAAGGCAGCGGTAATAGGCAGCGAGGTGCTCTTTGCGGGCTTCGAGCCGATAGGCGGTTACGCAGGTACTCTTATCTTCAAAAAAGCTAAAGCGGCAGAGAACGGAGAGCTTATATTCTACTAAAAAACGACATTTTTGACAACTATTATTTGCATTTCTCAGACTTTTAGGCTATTCAAAAACATTTTTGAGCAAAGGGGTTGACATTGACCCTGGGGCATAGTTTATAATAAAACAAAACTAAAAAAAGGAGCAATTTATGCTCATAAACGAGATAACCGAAAAGACCGGCCTTTCAAAAAAGGCGGTAAGGCTCTACGAGGACAAGGGGCTCATAAGTGTCAGCCGAAGCGAAAACGGCTATCGCACCTATACCGATGAAAATCTTGAGGCGCTGAAAAAAATAAAGCTTTTGCGCCTTGCGGGAATTTCAATCTCAGACATTAGACTTCTGTTTTCGGGGGTTATTAAAACCGAGGAGCTTATTTCAAAAAGAGAAAGCGAGATACGCAAGGAGGGCGGAGATATTGCTCAGGTGCTGTCAAGGCTTCGCTCGCTTGCTGACGGTGGCACTCTTGAGGGCGCCGAGGGCGAGCTTGACGAGTCCTTTGCCGACTCCTCACCCGTTGAAGAGGCTATTATCGGAATAGACATTGGCACAACAACTATCAGCGCGGTGGTCATCGACCTTAAAACGAAAAAGGCGGCAGAGTCCTACACCTTAATTTACGGCGCAGAAATCGAGCGCGCGGAAAAGGATTTTAAGGAAAGGGACGCATCTCTCATTATCGAAAAGGCGCTCTCGCTTACCGACCATATTATAAACAGCTACAGCAAAATTTCTGCTATCGGCGTTACGGGACAGATGCACGGCATAGCCTATCTTGACAAAAAGGGAGATGTTGTTTCTCCCCTTTACACCTGGCAGGACAGACGCGCGGACCGCCCCGCAGACAGCGGTGTCAGCTACTGTGACGAGATGAATCTTTGTCTTAGCGAGCGCGTGGCGGCGGGATACGGCCTTGCAACCCATTATTACAACCAAAAAAACGGCATTGTTCCCGAAAATGCGCACACAGTTGCCACCATAATGGATATTTTCGTTATGCGTTTGACAAACAGCCCCGCGCCCCTTATGCACACATCGGATGCGGCAAGTCTCGGACTTTTTAACACCGAGAAAAAGCAGTTTAACAAAGAGGCTATGGAACGCTTGAACGTTAAGCTCCCTGCCCTGCCCGAGGTAAGCGCGGATTACAAAATTGCGGGCAGCTACAAGGGAATTCCCGTCTCGGTTGCCATAGGAGACAACCAGGCAAGCTTTATCGGCTCGGTAAAGGATACCGAAAAGGCTCTGCTCGTTAACATCGGTACGGGAAGCCAGATTTGCGCTACCGCAAACGGATATAAGGCGGAAAAGATTCTCGAAACTCGCCCCCTAAACGGCGAAAAATACATACTTTGCGGAAGCTCCCTTTACGGCGGAGCGTCCTATTCCCTGCTTGAAAAATTCTTCCGCGCGGCGGTAAGGGAGAGCGGAAGCGAGCCAAATTCTTGCTACGAAATGATGAATTCTATGGCAGAGAGAGCCTATCGAAACGGTGTAAAGCCCCTTAATGTCAACACCTGCTTTGCGGGTCAGCGCCATAACACCGCGCAAAAGGGCGCGATTACGGAAATCACCCCCGAAAGCTTCACCCCCGAGGCCATGACTCTCGGATTTATCTACGGAATGTGCCTTGAGCTTAGGGATATGTTCGGAGGTACGAAGTCAAAGGAATATATCGTTGCCTCGGGCAATGCGGCGCAAAAAATTCCGATTATGAAGGAAGTTTTAAAGGATGTTTTCGGCCTTGAGGTCTACATCTGCGACGGCAAGGAGGAGGCGTCTCTCGGCGCGGCTCTTTTCGCAGCTATCTCGGCAGGACTTATCTCCGAAAACGAGGCAAAGGACTTTATCAGCTATAAATAAAACCAAATTTTTTATCCAATAAAAAAGAGAACGAAGAAGCGAGTATACACTCAAAAATTCTTCGTTCTTTTCTTTTTTATTTTACTTTAATTTTAAAGGCAGTTTTCAAAATTAAAGGGAATCGATAAATCTGCAAGCGGCAAGAGCGGCAACTGCGCCGTCAGCGGTTGCAGTAGTTACCTGGCGGATAGTCTTTGTACGGCAGTCGCCTGCGGCAAATATGCCCTGAAGCTTTGTTTCGGGAACACAGCTTTCGCCTGCTTCAATGTAGCCGTAATCGTTAAGAGCTACCATATTCTTGAAAGGCTCGTTTTCGGGCTTTTGTCCGATTGCAACGAACATTCCGTCAAGGTCAAGCTGGGTCGAGATGCCTGTCTTGGTGTTCTCGATAGCAATGCCCTTAAAGGTGTCGTCAGCGATTATCTCCTTAACAACAGAGGAATAGATAATTCCGACATTATCGCGTCCCTCAAGAATCTTTGCAAGGCTGGATTCGCCCGTAAGGAAGTCGAGGTTTTGAACGATATATACGAACTCGCAGCTCTCCGAAAGAAGCACCGCGTCCTGAAGCGCAGAGTTTCCGCCGCCGATAACCGCTACTATCTTGCCCTTGTAGAAGGCACCGTCGCAAACCGCACAATAGGAAATTCCCTCGCCGGTAAAGTCGTTTTCGCGCTCAAGACCAAGCTGGCGGTGGTGCGAGCCTGCCGCAATTATAACAGCCTTTGCCTGATATGCCTTCGAAAGACCGCGGACGGTGTAATTTCCGCCCTCACCCTCGATAGAGGTAACCTCGTCAAGCTCGATTTCAGCGCCCTGCGCCATAACCTGCTCAATAAGCTTGTCGGCAAACTCGTTGCCGCTCATAGCAATAAATCCGGGATAATTTTCCACTCTCGGTGAGTGGGTAATCTGTCCGCCGAAGGTGTCCTTCTCAATAACGAGAACGCTCTTCTCGGCTCTTCTTGCATAAAGGGCGGCGGTGAGTCCTGCAGGACCTGCGCCGACAACTATAATATCATACATTGTCAAATTTCCTTTCAGTCATTTGAATTTACTAAAGTTTAGGGCAATCCGCAAGCGAATTGCCCTTATGATACTCCGCCGATGCAGGTCAGCCGGAGCTTGTTAGTTGTTGGAGAGGGAAACACGCAGAACTTTTTTAAGGAAAAAGTTCCGCACCTCAAAAACCTTTTTAATATGGTTTTTTTGCCTTTGAGATCTACATTTCGTCTATGCAAGGCGAGTAATTTTCGAGACGGATTTGGTGATCGCAACCCGAAGGCGCAGTTAGCTGCGTGAGCGGGAGGAAGCGCCGAATATGCCCAAAAACTTAAGCCTTTACCAATTCATCACAAAACGCTCTGATGTTAGAAGGATTGGAGATACGCTCTGCCTTGTCTCCGTCAACCACTACGAGAGTGGGTGCTTCCTTGATACCATAAAGATTTACAAGGTCTACGTTTTCCTCAGCAATTACGGTCTCGTATTCGATGCCGCTGTTGTCAAGGAACATTTTTGCCATACGGCACTTAGGGCAGGTTGTGGTGGTGAAGAGGATAAACTTCTTGGCAGATGCTTCAACCTCTGCAACAGCCTCGGCGTGAGCTTCTTCCATTGCGAAAGGCATTTCGCCGAGGACGGGGCTCTTGCCGTTAAGCTTTGCTTCAGCGTAAACTCTTCTGTGCTTATATTCCTGGGTCTTACCGTCGTTCCAGTTCTGTACGGGACGGTAGTAGCCGGTGATACGGCTGTAAACCTCTGTCTTTTCGCCACAGTGAGGACACTCATAAACCTCGCCTGCTATGTAGCCGTGGTTCTTACAAACGGTGTAGGTGGGAGAAATTGAGTAGTAAGGAAGTCTGTAATTTTCCGCAATAGTTCTTACGAGGTGAGCCGCGCTCTTCCAAGAGGGAAGCTTCTCGCCAAGGTATGCGTGGAATACAGTACCCGACGTATAAAGGGTGTGAAGCTCGTCCTGCATATCAAGCGCCTCAAAGATGTCGTCGGTGCAACCAACGGGAAGGTGAGAGGAGTTGGTATAGTAGGGAGTTTCGTTCTTTGTCTTGTCAGAAGCGGTGATGATTTCGGGATAACGGCGAAGGTCGTGCTTTGCAAGACGGTAGGTTGTGGACTCTGCGGGAGTTGCCTCAAGGTTGTAAAGATCGCCGTACTGCTCCTGATAGTCGGAGAGGCGCTCTCTCATATGGTTGAGAACCTGCTTTGTAAAGGTGCGGGTCTCCTCGTGAGTCATATCCTTGCCGAGCCACTTTGCGTTAAGACCAACCTCGTTCATACCGATAAGACCGATGGTGGAGAAGTGGTTTGCAAAGGTGCCGAGATAACGCTTGGTATAGGGATAAAGTCCCTCGTCAAGAAGCTTGGTAATAACGGTACGCTTGATGTGAAGAGATCTTGCGGAAATGTCCATCATGCGGTCAAGGCGCTTGTAGAAGTCTGCCTCGTCGGTTGCAAGATATGCAATTCTGGGCATATTGATGGTAACAACGCCGACAGAACCTGTGGACTCACCGGAGCCGAAGAAACCGCCCGACTTCTTACGAAGCTCACGAAGGTCAAGACGGAGACGGCAGCACATGGAACGAACGTCGGAAGGCTCCATATCGGAGTTAATGTAGTTAGAGAAATAGGGAGTACCGTACTTTGCGGTCATCTCGAAGAGGAGCTTGTT
>JAZORT010000013.1:0-6390 GCA_045656745.1 Eubacteriales bacterium
ATTATACTACCGACAGACTTAGAGAGGAATTCCATATTGCGAACCTCTTCACAAAAGATAACATCAGAATGGTTTATAGCCACACCGACAGAATTATAGTAATAGGAATGAAGCCGGTTGAGGCAACCCTCACCCTTCAGGCAGGCAAGGAGCTTGCAGCTGAATACTTCCTTGAGCGTCGTGAGCTCGGTTGTATCAACATCGGCGGCCCCGGCGTAATCACTATCGACGGCGAAACCTACGAAATGAACCCCAGAGACGGTATCTACGTTGGTAAGGGACACAAGGACCTTAAGTTCAGAAGTGTTGACAAGACCAACCCCGCAAAGTTCTACATAACCTCTTGCCCCGCACACACCGAGTATCCTATCGTTAAGATAGACATCACCAAGGCGCGTAAGGTTCCCTGCGGAAGCGTTGAGGATTGCAACAAGAGAGTAATCAATCAGTACATCCACCCCGAGGTAATCAAGTCATGCCAGCTTGCGATGGGACTTACCGAGCTTGAGGTTGGTTCTAACTGGAATACCATGCCTTGTCACACTCACGACAGACGTATGGAAGTTTATCTCTACCTTGATATGGGCCCCAACGATGCAGTATTCCACATGATGGGCGAGCCCAAGGAAACAAGACACATTGTAATGCATAACGAAGAGGCTGTAATTTCTCCCTCTTGGTCTATCCATTCGGGTGTTGGTACAAAGAACTATTCCTTCATTTGGGCTATGTGCGGTGAGAACCAGGAATTCACCGATATGGACCATATTGAAACCCGCGAATTGCGCTAAGCAATTCGCAACGAAATCCGCGTTGCGGATTTCATTTCATGCGCCGAGTAGGCGTATTTCAAGATTTGCCGGAATCATTTCAAGTTGCATATGCAACATTTCATTCTGAAAATGTTATAAAAAGGAGAATATAAAAATGGCATACACAGAAAATTTCAGCCTTGAGGGCAAGGTTGCTCTTATTACCGGTGCTTCCTACGGTATCGGCTACGCTATTGCAAAGGGTCTTGCAGCAGCAGGCGCAAAGATCGTTTTCAACGACATTAAGCAGGAGTTCGTTGACCGCGGACTTGCTTCCTATGCACAGGACGGCATCGATGCAAAGGGCTACGTTTGCGACGTTACCGACGAAGCTGCAGTAACCGAGCTTGTTGCAAAGATCGAAAAGGAAGTTGGCGTTATCGACATTCTTGTTAACAACGCAGGTATAATTAAGAGAATTCCCATGCACGAGATGGCTGCTGAAGAGTTCCGTCAGGTTATCGACGTTGACCTTAACGCTCCCTTCATCGTTTCTAAGGCAGTTCTTCCCTCTATGATGAAGCAGAGAAGCGGTAAGATCATCAACATCTGCTCTATGATGAGTGAGTTCGGTCGTGAAACCGTATCTGCATACGCTTCCGCAAAGGGTGGTCTTAAGATGCTTACCAGAAACATTGCATCCGAGTACGGCGCGTACAACATTCAGTGTAACGGCATCGGCCCCGGTTACATCGCAACTCCCCAGACCGCACCCCTCCGCGAGCCCCGTGAGGACGGCTCCAAGCATCCCTTCGATGCATTCATCACCGATAGCAAGACTCCCGCAGGCCGTTGGGGCGATCCCGAGGACCTTGCAGGCCCCGCAGTATTCCTTGCATCCAGCGCATCCGACTTCGTAAACGGTCAGATACTCTATGTTGATGGAGGAATACAGGCTTACTTCGGCAAATTCCCCTCCTAAGGGGTATAAATTGTGCAATACTGCGTTAAATCTGCGACTTGTCGCCCTCGACATAGGCAACTATGCCGTCGGGCTTCGCGCTTGATTCGCCTTGTCTTGCGCAATTTCTCCACCCTTAGGCTTTAAGGGGTATGAAGCGTCCAATACATCGTTGCTCCTGCGATACTCGGCTCGGAGTAGGTAACTACACCGTCGCCTGCGTTTCTCGGTGCGCCTTGTCTTGGGCGCTTTCTGCTCTCTTAATTTCTAAGGGGCATAAATTGTGCAATACTGCGTTAAAGCGTCGACTCAATCGAATCGCCGTAGGTAACTACGGCTTCATCTCAATCGCTCGCTTTGCCTTGTCTTGCGCAATTTCTCCACCCTTAGCCCTAAAGGGTATAAATCGCATGATACATCGTTGAATCTGCGGCTTGTAAAGAAAAAGCTCGGAAAAACCGAGCTTTTTCTTTGTTTATTACCATTTTTCTTTAATCAACCGTTTTGTCGATAGTAAATCTTGTGATTTTTCTTGTGGTGGTTTTTTCGAATTCCGCTTCACGGATTTTAACGAGGCCAACCTTCTTATATGGGGCAGAGCGGGCGTTTACGGCTGCGATTTCTTCGTCGAAATACTTCTTTTCGTCCGTGATGTTACGCAGCGCAAGAGCATCTCTGTCGGGGAATATTTCTGCAACGATAAGGTCGTTTGCTTTTCCCGAGCGGCTGATGCCTTCGTAAACTATAACCTCCGAAACACCGTAGATTCGGGAGATTTCGGTTTCGATTTCCTCGGGGTAAACATTCTTTCCGTTGGAGAGGATAATAAGGTTTTTGGAACGGCCGGTAATATATATCCAGCCCTCTTTGTCTATTTTACCAAGGTCGCCTGTGTGGAAGTATCCCTCGTCGTCAAAGACAGCCTTGGTCGCTTCCTCGTTTTCAAAGTAACCCTGCATAACGTTTGAGCCTTTAACGCAAATTTCGCCCTCGCCGTTTTCGTTGGGGTGATCGATTTTCACAAGCTCATCCATAATGGGTCTGCCTACCGAGCCGGGCTTTCTGTAATTGTTGCGGTTGCAGGAAATAAGGGGTGCGCACTCTGTAATGCCGTAGCCGTTAAGGATCGTGATACCGATAGATTCAAAGTCACGGATGATGTCGGGGTTAAGAGCCGCACCGCCCGAAACGATAAGACGCATTCTCGAACCGAAGTTTTGAAGAATTTCCTTGAAGAGCTTTTCTCTTAAATCAATTCCAAGCTTGCGAAGCCCGTTGGAAATCTTCATCATTCTCTTAACAAGCTTTAGCTTGCCCTTCTTTTCGATTGAAGCAAAAATCTTTTTGTAGAATGTCTCGATGTAAAGGGGAACAAGCACAAGGTGGGTGGGGTCTTCCTTCTTCAATTCCTCGAGAATATAGCGGTTGCCCGAGCTAATGTAAATTTCAAGTCCCTGCATATAGTGGCCAAGCAGGTTGACCGTTGAGCCGAAGGTATGATGCGCGGGCAGGGCAAAGAGGGTCTTTTCGGGCATGTTGAAGAGGTAAATGCCCTTTGTCATATCTTCGATAATATTTCTTGTTGAGAGCATAACGCCCTTGCCTTTACCCGTTGTTCCCGATGTGAAAACGATTGAAACGGTAGCGTCCTTGTCAATTTCGTAATCGGCAAAGGAACTGTCGCCCTTTTTGATTTTTTCGTATCCTTTGGAGATAAGGGTGTTTATGGAAATTATGACCTCGCTCTCGCACTTTGCGCTAAAGGAAGAATAGAACTCGATCGAGGGAACATTTTCTTGAATGTAGCCGATTTTTTCTTTAATCGCGCAGGAGAAGAGCAGAGCATCGCACCTTGCGGTGTTAAGGATAGAAGCCATATCCTCGGCGGGGTATTCCTTGTCAATGGGAACGGCAATTGCGCCGATAGAGGTTACGGCAAGATAGGAGTATATCCAGCCTACTGAGTTCTCACCGATAATGGCAATTTTCTTTCCTCTGAAGCCTCTTGCAATAAGCTCTGTTCCAAGAGCCGAAACGTTGTCCAAAACATCCTTGAAGCTGAGCTTTACCGACTCGGGGTCTCTCGGATTTTCTCTGTACGAAATTGCGGTTTTGGTCGGATATTTCTCCGCCATAGATTCCAGCATCTGCTTTACGTCATATATCTCAACAGTCGGGTAAAGCGCGTAATCGCGCTTTCTGTTTTTGTAACTAATTGTTTTCATTTTTGTGTTGCTCTCCCTTTTGCGTTGTTCTTGCTTTTTTCGAGGAAATTCCCCTCGGTGGTAAAGACACCGCGCCCTGTTGCCCAGGATGCTAGGCTCGGGACGGGTGCTGTTCCTCACGCCTAATATTATATCACTTCATCGGGGTAAAAGTCCACCTACTTTTGAGTTTAAAATTTCTACGGCTGAAATAACCGAAAGTAGAGAGAAAAAAGGTGTATTCTACTGTGAGGAGAGTGATTTTCCGGGTTTTCGAACGGTGAATAGAGAAAATCTACCCCTAAGAGAGTGTAGAGTGAAAGAAGGTCGAAAGCCCTCGAAACTTGAAGGTTGGACACTTTCTTTGCGAAAAAACATTTAAAAATCAACGAAAATCGGTAAAATTTAAGAAAATAGCTCTTGAAAAAACGAAAAATGTATGTTATTATAATGTATGATAAAAACGAATTTTTTATTTTCAAGAGGCGTTTTATGGATGAAAAAAAGCTTATAATAGCGCACAATATAGCAACTCTTCGAAAAGCTAACCACATGACCCAGGCGGAGCTTGCCGAAAGGCTTAATTATTCGGATAAGGCGGTGTCAAAGTGGGAGCGTGGCGAGTCTGTTCCCGACGTTCTTCTCCTTTCCGAGATAAGCGAGATGTTTGGTGTTACCCTTGACTATTTTCTTCACACCCATTCTCCTAACGAAAAAATTCCCGAGCCTGAGGAAGGGAAGCGCAGGCTCCACACCGCAATAACCCTTACCTCTTGTATAGCGCCCTATTTCGTGGTTATACTTCTTTATTTTATATTCGACATTTCTGCCGGCTCCTCAGCCTGGCTTTGGAAGCTCTTTATTACACCCCTGCCCGTAGTCGCAATAATTCTTATTATTTTTTCGGCTCTTTGGTCGCGAAGAACACCCTTGTTTTTGTCGATCTCTCTGCTTCTTTGGTCGGTAATTCTCACCGTTTTCGTCTTTGTTATGAACGTCAGAGCGGCTTGGATGATGTTCGTCCTCGGCATTCCTCTCCAGGCGGTTATCTGTCTTTGGTTCTTCCTCTTTAAAAAGAAGAAAAAAGTCTATTGATCAATATCCAATAAAAGGCAAAGGCGCTTTTTAGATGCCTTTGCCTTTAGCTTTTGCCCCAGGGTCCGCTCCTAAAGAGTTTGTTTTCCTCGATAAGGGATGCTTTTTGAGTATAATCGGAGTTGATTGAAACGTTTTCTAAAATAAAAACGAGGTTATCTGCTATTTGGCGGTGTGTACACGCTAAATAACGCAGTATGTTGCCGTCTGCGGACTGCAAGCATAGACCCCGACGGCGCACGGCAATTGAAAAATTATAGATTTTGTCATTCGATGCTTTTCTCCAAAGATTTTCGTTATCCGTGCGCTCGTCTCATAGAGCGTAGCTCATGAGGTTCAAAATCCCACAAAATCCCCGTCAACCAAAGAAAAGAAAAAACTCAACCACCCGAATGGGTAATTGAGTTTCTTTGGTTGCGGGAGTGGGATTTGAACCTCACGACCTTCGGGTTATGAGCCCGACGAGCTACCGAACTGCTCCATCCCGCGATATTATTGGTGCCGGAAGCCGGGGTCGAACCGGTACGAGAAATTAATCTCACGGGATTTTAAGTCCCGGGCGTCTGCCAATTCCGCCATTCCGGCATATTGTGACCTCTACGTTTCCGTATTGCCTATCTATTATAGCATTCTTTATCCTGATTGTCAATACCTTTTTAATCTTTTTTCAAAAAAACTGAAATTTTATATTGACTTTCGCTCTGAAATATGGTATTATATATGGGCATTATGTTTGACACTTAATATATAATATGCGCTTTGAGTTTTTTTATTCGTGTCCAACGCAATATATAGCAATTAAATAATCTGGTAAGATGATTTACTACATCGCAGTATTATCTCTGTCGAGGATACCCGCACTTGCCGCTTACAAGCGAGCTTGACGCATCTTCGTGAGGTATGCGAAGCGGATTCGCGAAACGAGTTTCACGAGCCACTTCGACATAGGACTGCATATATATGGTGTAGTAAACCACACCATATATATGCAGGAATATCGAAGCGGTCACAACGAGGCGGTCTTGAAAATTTATCGGTCTATCGGACGATAAAACCCCGAAATCCCTTGAAAACACTGACTTTTTCGGGACTGTAAAAAACACCAAAACAGGCACATCTAACGCAATATCTAACAAAAACTTAATACGCAGGAATATCGAAGCGGTCACAACGAGGCGGTCTTGAAAACCGTTTGCCCAAAAGGCACGGGGGTTCGAATCCCTCTTCCTGCGACAAAAAAGATACTGCTGTTGATACAATTGTACCGACAGCAATATTTTTTTATTTTCGAGCAAAAAAACCTACATAGCATATCAAAATACTACTATCGTTATTGAAAACGAATCTGTGGGCCATAATCACAGTGGCAAATTCTTGG
>JAZORT010000014.1:0-65445 GCA_045656745.1 Eubacteriales bacterium
CTGTCAACATAACCAAGGTCCTGGGGAATTCTCTGGTTAAATATAAGTCTACCGTAGGTAGCATCAATAAGAGCAGTCTTTTCCTCGCCGTCAATAACCTTGGTAACTCTAACCTTGATTGCGGCGTGCATACCGAGGCGCGTATTTTCATAAGCCATCTCAACCTCGTTAAAGTCGCGGAATACCTTGCCCTCACCCTTCTCGCCGGGATGGTCGATAGTGAGGTAGTAAGAACCGAGGACCATATCCTGAGAAGGAACGGTTACAGCCTTACCGGAAACCGGCTTCAAAAGGTTGTTAGCCGAGAGCATAAGGAATCTGGACTCAGCCTGTGCCTCGCTGGAAAGGGGAACGTGAACGGGCATCTGGTCACCGTCGAAGTCTGCGTTGAACGCGGGACAAACGAGGGGGTGAAGCTTGATTGCTCTACCCTCAACGAGGATAGGCTCAAATGCCTGGATAGAAAGACGGTGAAGTGTAGGCGCACGGTTAAGGAGAACGGGATGCTCCTTAATTACATACTCAAGCGCGTCCCAAACCTCGGGAGCTGCCTTGTCTGCCTTCTTCTTCGCATCTCTGATAGAGTTAGCCTTCTGGGTCTCGATAAGGCGCTTCATTACGAAGGGCTTGAAGAGCTCAAGCGCCATTTCCTTAGGAAGACCGCACTGATAAATTTTAAGCTCGGGACCAACAACGATAACCGAACGGCCGGAATAGTCAACACGCTTACCGAGAAGGTTCTGACGGAAACGACCCTGCTTACCTCTTAAAATCTCGGAAAGAGACTTGAGAGGACGGTTGGATGCGCCGGTTACAGCCTTACCTCTCTTACCGTTATCGATAAGAGCATCAACAAACTCCTGAAGCATACGCTTCTCGTTTCTGATAATGATCTCGGGAGCGTTCATCTCAAGGAAGTGCTTGAGACGGTTGTCTCTGTTTATAACTCTTCTGTAAAGCTCGTTAATATCCGAAGCGGCAAATCTACCGCCGTCAAGCTGAACCATAGGACGAATATCAGCGGGCAAAACGGGAATAGTATCAAGTATCATCCACTCGGGACGGTTGTCGCTCTTTCTGAACGCTTCAACAATCTCAAGACGCTTGATAATCTTAACCTTCTTGGGGCCGGTTGCCTCGGCAAGCTTCTCACGAAGCTCCTTGGAAAGTGCCTCAAGGTCGATTTCTGCAAGAAGCTCACGGATAGCCTCAGCGCCCATTCCTGCCCTGAAATCATCCTCATACTTCTCTCTTGCGTTCTTATACTCCGCATCGGTGAGAAGCTGCTTCTTTTCAAGAGGGGTGTTACCGGGATCGATAACTATATATCTTGCGAAATAAAGAACTCTTTCAAGAAGTCTTGTGGACATATCAAGAATTGCGCCCATTCTTGAGGGAAGAGCCTTGAAGTACCAGATGTGGGAAACGGGAGCTGCAAGCTCGATGTTACCCATTCTCTCACGGCGTACCTTTTTGGTAGTTACCTCAACGCCGCACTTCTCACAAACCTTGCCCTTAAAGCGAACTCTCTTATACTTACCGCAAAGACACTCCCAGTCCTTAGTCGGGCCAAAGATGCGCTCGCAGAAAAGACCGTCGCGCTCTGCTTTAAGAGTTCTGTAGTTAATAGTCTCTGCGTTAGTTACCTCTCCGTGTGACCAGGAGCGGATAAGCTCGGGGGACGCAAGACCTATCTTTATAGAATCAAATGTATTATTATCCATACTTTGACAGTACCTTTCATATTTAGAATATAGGTAGCGGGGCGCGAGGGTGCGCCCACCATCCTATGCTACGGACTTACCTTATTCGAAAATTATTCCTCTTCGCCCTCGAAATCCTCATCTTCCTCGTCAAAGGCAAAATCCTCATCCTCGGAATCAAAGTCGAAGTCGTCATCCTCAAGAGGCTCATCGTCCTCTTCATCCTCCTTAGCCGCGTCAACCGAGCGCTCAACGTCCTCAATGTTAGTGAATACGGGAGCGTCGTCCTCTGCTATGCCGGAAAGGTCAACAACCTCGCCCGCCTCGTCAAGAACGCGGATGTCAAGGCAGAGAGCCTGAAGCTCCTTAACCATAACCTTGAAGGACTCGGGAATACCGGGTGTGGGAATATTGTGGCCCTTAACAATCGCCTCGTAGGTCTTTGTTCTACCGGTAATGTCGTCAGACTTAACGGTAAGAATTTCCTGAAGCGTGTAAGCTGCGCCGTATGCCTCAAGCGCCCAAACCTCCATCTCTCCGAATCTCTGACCGCCGAACTGTGCCTTACCGCCAAGAGGCTGCTGAGTTACGAGAGAGTAGGAACCGATAGAACGCGCGTGGATCTTATCGTCTACAAGGTGGTGGAGCTTGAGATAGTACATTATACCAACAGTAACGGGGTTATCGAAGGGATCGCCCGTACGGCCGTCGTAAAGAGTTACCTTACCGTCAATAACCTTGAGGGTCTGGGTCTTCATAAGATTCTTGAGCTTCTCGTCATCATCAACGATAGACTGATCAACTCTCTGAAGATCCATCTTGCCGTCCTCGCGAACGACCTCCATAAATACAGCCTTACCGCGTACCGACTCATCGGGACGGATATCACGGGTGTACTTAGCCTGACGGAGAAGCTCGAGAATGTCGGTCTCCTTTGCACCGTCAAATACGGGGGTCATAATCTTAATGCCAAGCTTACGGCAGGCAATGCCGAGGTGAACCTCAAGCACCTGACCGATGTTCATACGCGAAGGAACGCCGAGGGGGTTAAGAACGATATCAAGAGGAGTACCGTCTGCAAGGAAGGGCATATCCTCGGGAGGAAGAATTCTCGAAACGACACCCTTGTTACCGTGACGGCCCGCCATCTTGTCACCGACAGAAATCTTTCTCTTCTGCGCAACGTAAACGTGAACAACCTTGTTTACGCCGGGAGCAAGCTCGTCGGAGTTGGTGCGGTCGTAAATCTTAACATCTACAACAACGCCGTATTCACCGTGACGCATCTTGAGAGAGGAGTCCTTAACCTCTCTTGCCTTCTCACCGAAGATAGCGCGAAGAAGTCTTTCCTCAGGAGTAAGCTCGGTCTCGCCCTTAGGAGTTACCATACCAACGAGAATATCGCCGGGGCGCACCTCGGTACCGATACGGATAATACCGTCGGCATCAAGGTTCTTGAGCGCGTCGTCGCCAACATTGGGAACCTCTCTGGTAATTTCCTGAGCGCCAAGCTTTGTATCACGGGCTTCTTTAGTAAACTTTTCAATATGGATAGAGGTGTACATATCCTCGCGAACGAGCTTTTCGTTAAGAAGAACCGCGTCCTCGTAGTTGTAACCCTCCCAGGTCATAAATCCGATAAGAGCATTCTTACCGAGAGAAATCTCACCGCCCTGGGTTGCGGGACCGTCAGCGATAACCTGACCTGCCTCAACTCTGTCGCCAACATTAACGATAGGCTTCTGGTTTACACAAGTACCCTGGTTAGAGCGCTTAAACTTAATAAGGTAGTAGGTATCCTTCTTGCCGGAATCGGAAAGGATAACAATTTCGGAGCCGGTAGCGCGTTCAACGATACCGCCCTCCTTTGCAACAACAACTGCGCCGGAATCAACCGCCGCCTTATACTCCATACCGGTTGCAACGATAGGAGAGTCGGTAACCATAAGAGGAACTGCCTGCTTCTGCATGTTAGATCCCATGAGCGCACGGGTGTTGTCGTCGTTCTCAAGGAAAGGAATACAGCCTGCAGCAACAGATACAGCCATCTGGGGACAAGCGTCCATAAGGTCAACGTCGGTAGGCTCAACCTCGATATACTCGGTGTTAAGACGGCAGATAACCTTCTTGTTAACGAAGTAGCCGTTCTCATCAACGCGCCCGTTGGCCTGAGCTACTACATGGTTGTCCTCTTCGTCAGCGGTGAGGTAAACAACCTCGTCGGTAACGCGGCCGGTAGCCTTGTCAACAATTCTGTAAGGAGCTTTAAGGAAGCCGTAATCGCTGATCTTTGCATAAGAAGCAAGATAGGAGATAAGACCGATGTTAGGACCTTCGGGAGTTTCTACGGGACAAATTCTTCCGTAGTGGGTGTAGTGAACGTCACGCACCTCGAAGGAAGCTCTGTCTCTGGAAAGACCGCCGGGACCAAGCGCGGAAAGACGGCGCTTGTGAGTAAGCTCGGCAAGGGGGTTGTTCTGGTCCATGAACTGGGAAAGAGGAGACGAGCCGAAGAACTCGCGGATAGCGGTAGCAACGGGACGGGTGTTGATAAGCGCCTCGGGACGGAGGTCGTCAGCATCCTGAGTTGCCATTCTTTCCTTAATATTCTTATCCATTCTGGACATACCGATTCTCATCTGGTTCTGGAGAAGCTCGCCTACGCAGCGAAGTCTTCTGTTACCAAGGTGGTCGATATCATCGGTAGATCCGATGCCGTGAGTAAGACAGAACAAATAGTTGATAGATGCAAATATATCTTCCTTAGTAATATGCTTAGGACAAAGGAGAGCGTTTCTCTCAGCGCAAAGACGCTTGATAGCCTTAACACGGTCGTCGCCCGAAAGACCCTCGGCATCAACCTCCGCGATTATTTCATTAAGGATAGAAACTCTAACCTTCTCGCCTGCCTTAACACCGCAGTCGGAAAGATCGTAGCCGAGAATAAGCTCGGGGCGTGCGGTATCGTTGCCGAATACCTTAACCACTCTCTCGGTCTCGGTTCTTACGAGAACGCTGTTAACAAGGCTGTCCTCGATAGCCTGCGCAAGCTCGCGGGTGATCTGCGTGCCTTCCTCCGCAACTATCTCACCGGTAAGGGTGTTAACAACGGTTTCAGCAAGCACCTTGCCCTCAATTCTCGCGCCGAGAGCTACCTTGCGGTTGTACTTATAACGTCCAACGGGAGCAAGGTCGTATCTCTTAGGATCGAAGAACATATTATTGATAAGTATCTCGGCAGACTCAACATGGGGAGGCTCGCCGGGACGGAGCTTCTTATAAATCTCCTTGAGCGCCTCGTCGCGAAGAGAGCTTTCATTCTCCTCAGCAAGAGCGGCGCACTCGTCCTTTGCCATAGTAGCGATGAGCATTTCCTCAGATCCGAACATCTCGGAAATAGCCTCGTCGGTATCCTGACCGGGAGCGCAAAGGGCGCGGATAAGGGTACTGATCGGAATCTTGCGGTTCTTGTCAATTTTAACATAGAAGATTCCGGCAGCGTCGGTCTCATATTCAAGCCACGCGCCTCTGTAAGGAATAACGGTGGCGGTGTAATTGTGCTTACCCTGCTTGTCAACCTCGTCTCCGTAATACATACCGGGAGAACGAACCAGCTGAGAAACAATAACTCTCTCAGCTCCGTTGATAACGAAAGTACCGTTATCGGTCATTATGGGGAAGTCGCCAAGGAAGATCTGGGCGGTCTTGAGCTCTCCGGTAGCCTTATTAACAAGGCGAACTCCAACCTTCATGTGAGCATCGTAGGTAACCGATCTGTCCTTGCACTCCTCAACGGGATATCTGGGAGTCGGGTCAATCGAGTAATCGGTAAACTCAACAGAGAGATTGCCGGTGTAGTCGACTATGGGCGAAACGTCGCGAAGCACCTCGTTAAGGCCCTCTTTGAGGAACCACTCGTACGAGTCCTTCTGAACTTCGATGAGGTTCGGTATTTCGGTTGCCGCCTCAATCTTGGAGAAGCTCATTCTAACGTTTGTGCCAAGTTTCCGGGGTTTAAGCATCATAAAAAGAAACACTCCATTCCTGAAATTTTACAAATTCACAAAGCAGACCGCCTAAAAAAAGCAATATAGGCAAATCATGCAATTTTTTCCTTCGAAAGTTGTGCACTTTTAACAAGCGGGACTTGAAAAAAGGGCAGAAATCCCCCAAAGAAAACGCAATTATAATGCATTTTAATATTATAACATAAAAATGCGCTTTGTCAAGGGGTTTTTTGAAATTTTTTCACATTTTTTCAAAATTTTCTTTGACAAAGCGCTTCGTATTTAGTTTTTTTGGCCTCGGGGAGAGCCGTTTTTTCGGCTTTTGCCCCCGTTTTTTTGCCTCGTTAAGGTGGGTTTTTCCGCCTCTCAGAGCTATTTCAAATCGTTATTTTTGCAAACTTATGTTTACATTTTATCATTTGTTTTCGAGTTTTTTTGTTCTCGCAAGCTCGAATTATCTTCCGCTGACGGTCAGCCTGCAGCAGCTGTTTCCGGACACGATATAGTGGCAGGAAAGCCTTATTCCAACCCTGTCAAGGACGCCGAAAAGCGACATTGTAAGCCCCGAATCCTCGCTTGAGGGATTGGGATTTCCGCCCGGGTGGTTGTGGGCAAACATAACCTCTGCGGCCTTGTTTTTCAAGGCTATCTCAACAATCTTTCGGGGCAAAACGAGAGCAGAATTAAGACTTCCCACACCCGTAAGGTCGCAGGAAATAAGCTCGCCCTTATCATTCAGCGAAAGCAGGTAAAAATGCTCCTCGGAGCAACCGAGAAACAGACCCGTTAAGTATTCTGTAATCTCGGAATCGTTGTACGCCCTTCCCCATTTAAACCTTTCGGTCACCCTGCGGGCGGTCAGCCGCGCAAGGAGCTTAATATGCACTGCGCACTTTGGGTCGGTAAGGGCGGAGAGCTCGTCTATTTGTGCATCGAGAATTCCGTAAAGGCTTTGGTATCTTCTGAAAAGACGGTCCTCTGCCTCAAGGCTTTTTTCGCCCAAAATCGGCTTTAACAGCTCGCACAGGAGACCGCCCTCGGGGTGCCTTACCCTTGAGACGGTGAAAACGGCAGAGCTTTTCTGCTCTTCGTTTTCGGAGGTGAGCCTGTTTTTACTCGCTATAAACTCTTCAATTCTCTCGCGCTCGGCAAGCTTCTTATCAAACCTTACCATAAAGCCTGAATAGGAGTTTCCGCTCACGATATAATGCTCGATAAGCTTTACGCCCAGCTCAGCAAGCAGACTGCTTATTATTTCGTTGTTTGCGCGGTCGCCCTCGCTTGGGAAAAGGGGACCGAAGGGGTGATTGTGCGCAAGGATAGCAACAGAGGCTCTGCAGCCCAAGGCCGCCTCAACAAAGGGCTTTGGCTTTACGGCGGCGGATTGGAAATCCACCTCGCACATATCAATAATATCAATGGGTAAAAGGTCGTTATCAAGAAGCAGGAGCGCGACCTTGCTTTTTGTCAGCCCTGCAAAATAATCAACCAAAAACTCGCCCACCGCACAGTAGTCCGAAAAACGCACGAGGGCGCGACGGTTTTCCTGCATAAAGGCGGGCAAAATGAGTCCTGCCGACCTTAAATATTCGGCACTTCTTTCACCGATTCCATCGGTCATCATAAGCTCCTCTGCGCTCGATGTAAGCACTCCGTCAAGAGAGCCGTGGGCGTGGAGCAGACGCTTTGCTATCGGGTTGGTATCTCGGTAAGGCACCACCGCGTAAAGAAGCATTTCGAGAAGCTCGTAGGTATCAAAGCTTGCAGAGCCGAAGCTTGCAAACTTCGAACGCATACGCTGACGGTGACCGCTGTGTATATCACTGTCGGGTATTGGCTTTTGATTCACTGCTCCGCTCCGTTTTTATAAAATTCTCTGTCGTAAAACTCGGGTGCTATCTCGATCTCAAATCCTGCGGGCTTAGTAAACTCAAGCATATTTATGGTATATCCTTGAGAAGAGAAGTTTTTCTCATATTCGGTCATAACATTATCTGCGCCCCACTCCGAGGAATGAAGGTCGCGGGTAAGCTTATCAAGCTTTAAGCCGAGTGCCTCAATCTCCTCAAGAGAAAAGTCAAAAAGACCTACGTTATCCGTCTTAAAGGTGAGCGTTCCACCATCGCGCAAGAGGTTAAGATAGAGGGCAAGATAGCGTCTGTGAGTCAGTCTGCGCTTTGCGTAGCCCTTCTTCGGCCAGGGGTCGGAAAAGTTAAGAAAAACGGCGTCAACAGTACCGGGTTTAAAGAGCTTCAAAAGGTTGTCTGCGGTGTCAACAATAAAGCGGAGATTGTCCCCTCTTCTGTCGGCGCTCTCCTTTGCTCCCTCTGCGGCAAGGACAACGCAGTCGGTCACCCTTTCCATGGCAAAATAGGAAGCCTCGGGGTGCTTTTCTGCCATTTTGCAGGCAAATCCGCCCTTTCCCGCGCCTATTTCAAGAAACACCTTTGAGCCGGGCTTGCCCATTACGGCGCCCGGGTCTGCCATCGGCTCTTCTATATCGCAAAGGAGGAATTCCTTACACAAGGAAAGCCTCGCTTCGCCATTCTTTTTCTTTCTCATTCTCATAATGTTTTTCTCCTGATTTTGGCTTAAAAAGCATTATATGACAATATTTGTTTACAAAAAGCTCGTTTTTCGGCTTAATCGTCGTTCTTGCTGAACTCCGCAAGACGAAGCTCGGGGTTGTCCTCAAGCACCCATCTTATAGTCCATTCGCTGGTGAAGATAAGGAGGTTTTTGCCTCTGAAATCCTGCACCCACTTGGTGTCGTGAGAGAGCTTTAAGGTCTTGGGGTCAAGGTCCTCGTTCTCTATCCAGCGAATCTGGCTGTATCCCATATTGGAACGGCGGAGGTCACAGCCGTACTCGTTCTTTAATCTGTATTCAAGAACCTCGAACTGAAGCACGCCGACAACGCCGACGATAACTCGCTCAAGACCCGAGTTTGGCTCGAAGAATATCTGAATTGCACCCTCTTGGGCAATCTGGTTCATACCCTTTGCGAACTGCTTACGCTTCATTGAGTCAACCTGCTCAACGAGAGCAAAATGCTCGGGCGCGAAGGTGGGGATACCCTCGAATTTTATCTTTTTTCCCTTCTCGCAGACGGTATCACCAATAGAGAAAATACCAGGGTCAAAGACGCCGATAATATCGCCTGCATAGGCTTCGTCAATAACCTCACGCTCGGACGCCATCATCTGCTGTGGCTGGGAAAGGCGGAATGCCTTTTGTCCCTGGACGTGGAAGTAGTCCTTTCCGCGCTCAAACTTACCCGAGCAGATACGCATAAAGGCAATACGGTCGCGGTGCGCCTTGTTCATATTCGCCTGAATTTTGAATACAAAGGCAGAGAAATTCTCGTCAAAGGGGTCGATAACGTTGCCCTCTGCCACTCTGGGGAGGGGGGCGGTTGTCATTTTAAGAAAGCTTTCAAGGAAGGGCTCGATACCGAAGTTGTTAAGAGCCGAGCCGAAGAAAACGGGAGAGAGCTTGCCATGGCGCACCTTTTCAAGGTCAAAGTCACCGCCGGCTGCCTCGAGAAGCTCTATCTGCTCGCAGAACTCTATTCTCTGATTTTCGCCCACAAGCTCGTCAAGCTTTGCGGTGTCGTTTATATCAAGGTCAATTCCGCGTATTCTGTCGCGTCCTCTGTGCGAGTCGCCAAAGGAAAGAAGCGAACGCTTTTCGCGGTCAAAAACGCCCTTAAACTTAGGTCCGCAGCCGATAGGCCAGTTCATTGCATAGGTTGCAATACCGAACTCGGTTTCAAGCTCGTCAAGCAGGTCAAAGGGGTCGCGGGCCTCGCGGTCCATTTTATTTATAAAGGTAAAGATAGGAATATCGCGCATTGCGCAAACCTTAAAGAGCTTTCTTGTCTGAGGCTCGATACCCTTTGCCGCGTCGATTACCATTACCGCAGAGTCTGCCGCCATAAGGGTACGGTAGGTGTCCTCGGAGAAGTCCTGGTGACCGGGGGTGTCAAGAATATTGATGCAATAGCCCTCGTATTCAAACTGCAAAACCGACGAGGTTATAGAGATACCTCTCTGCTTTTCAAGCTCCATCCAGTCGGAGACCGCGTGCTTGTCATTCTGCTTACCCTTTACCGAGCCCGCAGACTGTATTGCACCGCCGTAAAGCAGGAATTTCTCGGTAAGAGTGGTCTTACCTGCGTCGGGGTGAGAAATTATCGCAAAGGTGCGTCGTCTATTGATTTCAGAAGAAAAATCAGCCATATTAGTCCTTTCGCGGAAAAAACCGCACACTTCCCTATTTTAATTTATTTTAACTTTACTATTGTATCATATCTTTTGTTTTTTGTCAAGAGTGAAAAATTCAACGTATATTTTCGGGGAGGAGATGTCTCTTTCGGAAAGACGGAAGGGGATGTCGCTTTTTTGAAAAAAAGCGACGCAAAAAACTTCTATCTTTATTTTTTCGCCAAGTCTTCTGCAAAGATGAAGAAGAGGACACCGAAGTGTCCTCTTGTTTTTTAATTATTCTTCTGTTACAAGCTCAAGCTTCGTTGTGCCGTAGTTGGAGAATTTGAACTCAACGTCAAGAACGTATTCCAGTTGCTGACCGTATTCTACAAACTCCTGAGTCATTCTGCAGGCAATGCTTGCAATCTTCTGATCCTTGTTGATCTTTACGATGGTATTCTCTGCGGTGATCGTAGCTTCCGTACCCAAGATGTTAACCTGATAGCTGATGGGCTTTGAAGCAACGTAATATCCTTTTTCTGCATCAAAGGTAAAGTCCTCAAAGTTATCAAGAACCGAGGTAACGGTGCCTATGTAAACACTCTTAACGGTTGTAACCATTTCTTCATCGTCAAAAACTTCGCCAACGGTAGCAACAAGGTCGCCGTCTATCTCGAAATACTCAACGCAAACCTCGCCTGCGTCGTATCCGGAAATGAAATCTGCGGTGAAATCGCATCTTACGTTATCAAAGTTTGCACTTGCCTTCGCCTCTTCCCACTGCTCCTTGGTAACCTGACCTTCGAGAAGATCGAGGGCGGCGGAAATGTCGGAATCCTCACAGGAAACCATAGTGAGCGAGAGGGCAAAGATCATTGCGCAAAGAATTAAAAGGGATATGATTTTTTTCATAGTTTTTCTCCTTTTGGATTTTTATGAATAAAGTATAGCACAAAGGTTACTTAAAGTCAACAGTTTTTAAACATTTGTCAAATATTTATTAAATATTTTGTGTTTTACGGTGGTCAATAACCGCTAATGGGCAGGTCCTCGTTGTCCTCGCCCTTGGTGATCTTGCGGATTTGGACGTAATAGGACATTTTTTCGGAAACGTTAACGAGAACTCTGTCGCCCACCTTTTTGCCCATTATTGCACCGCCGAGGGGCGACTCCTTGCTGACATAGCCTAAAAGGGCGTTTTGGCGGAGGGTTGTCACTATCTGTATTTCCTTTTCTGCGCCCATTTTTTCGTTATAGATAAGAACTCTGTCAAAGAGGCCTACTGCGTCATCGGCTTTCTCGATCTCTATGACCTTTGCCGTTCTTATCATATTTTCGAGGTAGCGGATTCTGCCCTCGTTTTTGCGCTTTGCCCTTTTCGCTTCCTTATACTCGGCGTTTTCCGAAAGGTCGCCAAACTCGCGGGTGCGCTTTAGCTCAGCGCCAAGCTCGGGAGCCAGCTTACACTTGCGGTAGGCTATCTCCTCTTCCATTTTCTTTATATCTACTTCGGTTAATTCGTCGTACATCGTTTTAACAGAACACCGCTGGGGAATCCCCGGCGGTGTTATACTTTCTATTATTTTTTAAGATTTTCAACGATTTCCTTAGTATCTCTTGCGATAACAAGCTCCTCGTTGGTAGGAATTACGAACACCTTAATCTTAGAGTCGGGAGTGGAGATTTCAACCTCTTCGCCTCTGATCTTGTTCTTCTCGGGGTCGAGCTTAACACCCATAAACTCAAGCTTTTCGCAAAGGTCTGCTCTGTACTTTCCTGCATTCTCGCCGATACCGCCGGTGAATACGATGGCGTCAGCGCCGCCCATACAAGCGATGTAAGAGCCAACGAACTTAGAAATCTGGTGAGAATACATCTTCTCGCAAAGAATAGCCTTCTCGTCACCCTCAGCGGCGAGCTTGCCGATTTCCTGGTTATCGGAGGTCTTCTGAGAAACGCCGAGCATACCGGACTTTTTGTTCATCATCTTGTCAATATCGTCTGCGGTGGTGATTTCACCCTTACGCATAAGGTAAGGAATGATAGCGGGGTCGATAGAACCGCATCTTGTACCCATCATAATACCCTCAAGAGGGGTAACACCCATAGAGGTGTCGTAGCACTTACCGTTCTTAACTGCTGCGAAGGACGCACCGTTACCAAGGTGGCAGGTTACAACGTTGCACTCCTCAGCGGGCTTGCCGAGCATTGCGATTGCTCTCTCGGAAACATAGCGGTGAGAGGTACCGTGGAAGCCATAACGGCGGAGCTTGTACTTCTCGTAATATTCGTAAGGAAGCGCGTACATATATGCATAGTCGGGCATAGTCTGGTGGAAGGAGGTATCAAATACCGCGATCTGGGGAACGTTCATAATCTTCTCGCACTCAATGATACCCTTGAGGTTTGCAGGGTTGTGAAGAGGGCCAAGGTCGCAGCACTCCTCGATAATAGCCTTTGCCTCCTCGGTAACGAGAACAGAGCCGGAAAGCTTGTCTCCGCCGTGAAGAACTCTGTGGCCGACAGCTTCAATCTCGTCAACAGACTTAATAACGCCGAGCTTCTCGTCTACGAGAGTATCAAGAACGAGCTTAAGAGCCTCTGCGTGGGTAGGCATAGAAGCAGCTACCTTATAATCCTCTCTGCCGGGAACCTTGAACTTGAAGCCGGACTTGCCGCCGATTTCCTCACAGATACCCTTTGCAATTACGCTCTCGTCGTCCATGTCGATAAGCTGGAACTTAAGCGAAGAGCTTCCTGCGTTGATAACTAAAACCTTCATTTTCTAAATCTAGTCCTTTCAAATATGAAATTATTTAATAAACAAATCAAACGGGAATACCAAAGACGGTATGGCGCAATACTATATAAACCGCGGCAACGAAAAGTCCCCAAAGAGAGCCGCAAACAACCTGTGTCGGGGTGTGACCCACAAGCACCTTGAGCTTTTCGGTTTTAAGATTCATATCGTGCTCTTCGAAGTAATTTTTAAGCACGTCTGCAATTCTGAGAACGGCAACAGCCTGCTTACCTGCCTCGCGCCTTACGCCGAGGGCATCGTGCATTACAACAGATGCAAACATTATAGCAAGGCCGAAGATAGGACTGTCAAAGCCCGAGACGTCACCGATAACGATAGCAAGGGCGGTAACGGTTGCGGAATGGGCACTGGGCATACCGCCGTCGCCAAACATTCTTGTCCAATCTATCTTTTTATTAACGATGCAGTTTATTATTGTTTTCAATATCTGGGCGGTGATCCAGGCTATCATAGGAGCGATGATCACGCCGTTTGTAAATATGCTGATAAACATATTGTAAATATACTCTAATACGACCAATTTAGCCTCCTAGGTAATTAAGCAAAATATTCACCTATATATTTTACCACCTTTTTGTCAATAATGCAAGTGGAATTTTTAATTTTTAAACAAAAAATAATTTGGAGAGGTCTTATGATATTTGCTAAAAAAGGAAAAAGCTTCAGCGCGCTTGGCTTTGGCGAGGTAATGCTCCGCCTCTCGACCCCAAGCTTCGGAAGAATAACCCACAGCGAAAGCTTTGAAAAAAGCGCGGGAGGGTCGGAGCTTAACGTTGTTGCGGGGATCTCGATGTTAGGGCTGAGGACGGGAATAATCACCAAGCTGCCGAAAAGCGAGATAGGAAAATTCATAAAATACAAGGTAAGATACAGCGGTACGAGCGACAACTATATTACCTACGACTCTTCTCTCGAGCGCAGGCTTGGCATTTACTATTACGAATGCGGAGCATATCCCCGCCCCTCCTCGGTTACCTACGACAGACGCGCCTCCTCCTTTACGACCTTTAAAAAAGAGGAGCTTTTCGAGGACGTTTATACGAAAACCGAAATTTTTCACACCAGCGGAATTACCCTTGCCCTTGGCTCGGGGATAAGAGAAAATCTTTACGGAATGATGAGCCGATTTAAGGAAGGCGGTGCACTTATTTCCTTTGACGTGAATTACAGAGCCGCCCTTTGGGGCGAGGAGGAGGCGAAGAGAGAAATTTTAAAAATTCTGCCCCTTGTGGATATACTCTTCGTCTCGGAGGAAACCCTAAGGCGCACCTTCGGGTTTGGCGGTGAACTTAAAGACATACACCGCGCCTTTGCAAAGGAATTCCCTACCCTCGGAATTATTGCAAGCACAAAGCGCATCGCAACATCTCCCAGAAAGCATAGCTTTTCCTCTCTCGTTTTTGACTGCAAGGAGGGGGAACACTTTGAAGAAGAGCCGTACCGCGACATCGACGTTGTTGACAGAATAGGCTCGGGAGACGCCTACGTTGCAGGAGCGCTCTTCGGACTTTTAAAATTCGGTGACATAAGAAAAATTGCCGAATACGGAGACGCTATGGCGGCGCTCAAAAATACGGTTATGGGGGACATGACCGAGTGCGACCTCGGTGACATCGAGGAAATTATCAGAAGGCACACCACACCGACTCAAAGCAGCGAAATGCTGAGGTGAGGGGCAAAAAGAGAGAAAAAACGCACCGAAATCGGTGCGTTTTTTTCCTTACGGTGTTGTGTAATCGAAGGTTACGGCGTCTGTACAGCTGCCGCTTGAAGAGTAGATCTTCGTATTATCGAAATAGAAGTCTTGCTTACCCTTCCAGGAGTAGAGCTGAACTCTGTCAAAGAAGTTAGAGGGGGTTGCCGAGGGGTTATCTACCGCGTGCCAGCCGTAATAGTTATCGCTGACACCGAGAAGCTCGCCGTTCAGGTAAACCTTAATTCTAACGTTATTCTTATTACCCGAGTAATACTCTACACGAATGTTAAACCACTCGCCGACCTCTGCCATTCTCATCCTGCTCGTCCAGCGCTTGTGGTTGCCGTCGCCGTTAAGGCTTGAGGATTCCTGGAAGCAAACATAGCCATCGGCATCGATATAGATAAGGAAGTAGTAGGCAAAGCTCGATCTGTTAGACTTATCACCGAGGAGGAGCTGGGCTATGTTCTCTTTTCTCTGCTCGGTATCTATCATCATATCGGTCTCGAAAACGTACATCGAGGCGTTTCTGTCGGTGGTAGAGTTTATCCAAGCCCAGTCGTAGGTGGTTCCTTCCTTTTCGAATTTAAGCACCTTTTCGTAGCTCTCGACCTGATCAATGCACTTGAGCATCTGTACTATCTTGTAGCTCGCCTTTGCGCTGTAAAACTCGCCTGTAAGCGCGGTGGGAAGGTTAAGGAGCGAGCTTGAGTCATAGGTAAGACCCGCAGTTGCGCTCTCGGTATTGGTCTTGTTCACCGAGTCGGGGAGAACATAGTAGGAATAAAGGGTTTCAGCCTTTATATCGTCGATTATAAAGCTTGAATCGGAGCTAAGACCCATAACCTTGAGACTTGCAAAGCCACCCGCGGTGTCATTCGGAGTATAGAGCATTGCGGTCACGTCACAAGCCTTGCCGTTAAGGTAGATTATTGCCATTTTATCGGCTCTGAAAAGCTCTGCGCGAAGGGTTATTTCCTTACCGCATTCAGCCTCGCAAAGCGAGTAGGGGTATCTCTTAAACGGCTCGGACGCACTGCCCGCGCCAACCTCAAAGAAGTTAACCTTACCGCCCGAGGTGACGGCGTCAATAACGAATATAGGCTCTCCCTCTCCGTCAAGGAAGAGGATACGGCTCTCACCGCCGTTTATTACGAGCTTTGCCTCGAAAACAGAGGCGTTATAAACGGGAGAGCGCTCGAGAGTGGGAACTGTAAGGTATGCGTTACCGCTTACCGAGAGGGCGCTGCCGTCGGAATCGGGGACTATCACAGCCGAAGAGGAGCTTGAAACCTCAACCTTGCCAAGGCCACCCTCAAACTTGTGCGACTCGCTCTCAACACCGGGGGCAATATCCTTTTCAAAATCGCGCTTGCCAAGCTCGACTCTGATATTGTCGAGGGCAAGGGTGTTGCTCTCTGCGCCGACAAAGCTAAAGCTTACTCTGCCCGCGTTAAATCTTGCGGCATAGTCGTTTATTGCAACGCTGACCTCGGGCAGACTGCCGTTAAGGTACATAAGGGCGGTGGACTTGTCGCCAAAGTAATCAAGTCTGAAGCTGAAGGGCTTGTCGGCATAGTCGCGGAAAATTTCTTCTCCCCTGGTGCCGTTGGGATACTCGTAAATTACGAGATATTTTTCTCCTCCCGTCTCTACAACCTCGAAGAGCAGGCCGAAAATTTTAACGGGGTCCTTGCTCGAAAGGTAAAGGTCGCCGTCAACTCTGTTAAGAAGGGAAAGAACCATATATTTTCCGGTGCCGACACTCTCGGGGTCAAGCTCAAACTCAACGCTTACGCACTTACCCGAGGCATCTCTGTAGGTTACGGGTATTATCACCTCGCCTGCGCCGGTTGCGCGAAGGAAGCTGTCGGAATTTTCGGTTACCGCCTCAACGTTGCCCGAATTTACGGTAAAGCTATCGGGAAGAGCGTCTGTACTCTCGGAGAAGTAGATATTCTCTTCTTCTGCGGGGCGGTCAACGTTAAGGACAAGGTCTTCCCTCTCGGAAGGTTCGTATCTGTCCCTGCACTTATATCCGCTGAGGTTATCCACCTCCATTACCACATTAGAGCTTGTCATTACACCGAGTCTTGTTCTGTCAAAGCCGGTGTTGGGTGTTCCGACGCCCGTGCTGAGCTTTGTGCCGTATTCGTCAAAGTAGTTGTCGGTAACGCAAACAAGCTCCTCGTTAAAGTAGACCTTTATGCGCACCGTATCGTGGTCACCGGTGTAATACTCAGCTCTAACGTTAAACCACTGATTAAGCGAGGCTTCTGCAAGCTTGGTGGTAACGGCGTTGGTACTGCCGAGGGTGGTACTGCAATCCCAAATTTCAATCTTGCCGTTCGCCTTTTTAAAGGCGAGCATATAGACGGTTGAGTCATAGGGATTTTTACTCATATTAATCTGTAAGAAGTATCCGTCACTTGCGCTTTCTATTTTGAAATCGCCCGAGAATACGAAGGTTCTTCCGCCGAGGCCCGAAACCGTTGTAACCTCGATAACGTCATAGCTGCCGGAAGGAGACTCAAGCCTTGCGGCAAGGTTATCGCCCGCTCTTCTTACGGTATAGAGCTCGGAAAGATTGTTACCCGCTCGGTAGCTTATAATTCCCTCGGGAGCGTTGCCGAGACCGCCGTCGTCAAAGGTTATGGGGTCGGAGGGGTCAACCTCGTTATTCTTTATAACCGGAGAAAGATCCTCGATTATCGACTTAAAATATCTTCTGTCGCTGTCGGTATAAAGAGATACCATATAATCTCTCCAGCCGAGAGCCTGGAACATAAAGTCAACCGTTCCGTAGGTGCAGATTACGGTTGCATTAACGTCTCCCTCGTTACTGTCGGGAACTGCAACGGGCGCGCCCTGCGAGCCTGAGGAGGATTGGTTAATAAAGTAGGAGAAGGATTTATCATCCTTTTGGAAAAGAGCGAGCTTTTCCTGAGTAATGCGGATTGCCTCGGGAGCTATTTTGCGAAGCTCCACCATTACCGCGTCTGCCTCGGCTCTGTCGCCGTAGGCTCTTATGTTATTAAGTATCTGGGATACCGAGAGCCAGCTGTTATATACGTTACAAACGTGGCCGGGGGTGTAGTCAACAGTTATTGCGTTAATTGCGTTTTCAACCGCCTTTAAGGCATGGTTCATCGGGCGCTTTACACTATTATAGAACGAAACGATTTTAAGAACGCCGTCGTTGCCGTAATAGGGCGTGTAGTCTTTATCGCCCTCTGTTTTGTAATCCCAGGTTCCCGTATTGGGGTTTTGGTTCTTGTTAAGATATTCTATTGCCATATCAACGAGACTGTAATCCGCGCCGATAGATTTAAGGTAATTATCGCGGTTTACGATCTGCGTTGCGGTAGAGGCAAGCTCGTTGCCTGCGTAATAGGAGTCCTCTCTTACATTAAGTCCCTCAAGATATGCGGCAAAGTTCTCCTCGGAAAGCAGATAATCGGGAGCATAAGATGCGGTGGCGACCACCTTAGAAACCATAGTGGCTGCCGACTTGCCCGCGAGCCTTGCTGTCAGCGCTGTGGAAGCGGGAGCAACACTCTCGATGGTAGTGCCGTCATAGAGAATTCCGTCGCCCTTGCTTCCGTCGGGAGCATCGTAGGTGGGCTTTGCGCCGAATTTATTAAGAATGCTTATTCCGTAGTTCAGGTCTCTTGCAATTCTCGATGTCTGAAGAGTCTCAACCTCCCACTGGGGGTGGTAGAAATAGCCTGTCTGCTCGTCCTGAAGAGCCTTAACAAATCTTACTATCTTTTCAGCCTCGCCCTCGGGGAAGGCGGAAGATATATTACCCTTAACGAGCTTTAACATTCCGGTTGCGCTGAGGAAGCCGAGCGCCTGAGACGTGGTCTCGATATCGGGCATATAGCCCTTTGTATTTCTGCCCGAGTTGGAGAAGTAGAAGCCCGCGCCGCCGCAATATCTTGTACCAAGGCACTTTTCCTCATGCTCAACGTTGGTACAGAAGCAGATTTCGGGGTCGTAAAGGTTAGCAAGCCAGCCTACTATCTTATCGTCATAGAGGGTGTAGAGCTGACGAAGGGCAGAAATAAAGTCCTTTGCATAAGCCTCTGCCTCCTCTTCGCCAAGAACGGCAGCCATATCAAGCGCCACTCTCTTTTCAAGAGTTGACCACTCCTCGTTAAGCTGCTTTTCGTCACGCTCGGCAAAATACTCGATAGGGTCAAAGGTTACGCCGTCGGAATAATTAGAGCTTAAAACCAGTCTGCTCTTGCCTTCAAGATGCTCCGCAATAAATCTTTCAAGAGCGATTTCCGCAGATTCAAAGCCGCACTCGGTGGTGTAAGCTACCGCAATCGAATAACCGTCGGAGCAGATAACGTAAGCGTCCTTGCCATCCTCAATATCCATACGCGAGAGGAGCTTATACGCCTTTTTCGAAAGCTCTCTGTCGGCATTACCGATAATGATTTCGTGCTTTGCCGCAGGGGTGGAGTCGTTAACTATTCGAATATCCACGTCGGCGCTGTAAGCAACCGCGCTAAATACGTTTTGCACAAGCTCACCGTAAAGGGTGGAGTTTTCACCCGCCGCCTCTGCGGAAGAGGAGACTATTTTAAGAGTCGAGCCGCTTGTGAAAATATATTCGCCCTCAGGCTCTTCGGGAGTTTCGGGGATATTATCCGTGCCGTTTTGCGCGTTGTCTGCGGGTTTTTCGCTCTTATTTACTTTGCAGCCCGCAAGAGTAAGCATAAGCGCCATAGCGCACATAAGCAAAAGTATCTTTTTTAACATAAATTTTTTCCTTTCTTTTTAGAAAAAACTATCTCTTTTGCCCTATGATACATCTTTTTTATACCTCTGTCAAGGCACTTTTTTACCAAGAGGTGGATTTTTTTACTGTTTTTTCGGGTTTGCCGTCATTTTGCTTATTTTTATACATACGATTTGGACAATTCTGCTAAAAGCACAAAAAGGGAGCGAGAAAATCTCGCTCCCCGAAAATATTTGTTTTTACTTGTTGACGTAACCGAAAGCTACGTTGTCGAAGTACATAGCTGCCTCGCCTTTCTGAGCGTAAGGCATAGAAATGAGAGTCTTGGTGCTGTCGATAGCAGAGCCGGTTCCCGCAACGTCGTTGAGAAGAAGCACGTCGTTAAGGTAAAGGTCGATAAGGAACGCGCCGTCAGTCTCGGTCTTGGTGATCTCAACTCTGATGTTGTACCAATCGTTTACATACAAGCAAGCACCGCCGGAGCCGGGAATATAAACCGCGGTATTGTTCCAAACGTCGGAATTAACGGTGATGCGGTAGCCGAAGGCTGCAAACATATAGGTAGGTCTTGTGTTCCAAGGACCTTCGAACTTATAGTCTGCCTCGAATACGAAGGTGTTCTTTCCTGCGGAGGAAGCTGTGTAAGAGTCAAATGTGATATACTCGGTAACCGAGGACGTGCCGTCCACGTCAAGGTTAACGTACTTGTTAACGCCGTCTTCAACAACGCTTGCGCAAATGTCTTTCTTTTCCCAGAGTCCCTGAGCTACGCCGTTCGAGTAATCGTAACGGATAAGGTCAGAGTAGTTCTCGGTATCGTTATAGAACTTACCGGTACCGTTAGGAAGAACGTAACCGAAGTAAACGTTATCGAGGGTAACGTAGCCCTCTTCGTCCTTGTTAAGGTAGAAGTGAGCCTTACCGATGTTACCGTCGGTAGTAGAGGTGATGCTGGTGCCCACAACGCCCTGATCTGAGCCGTTTACGTAAAGTCTTGCGGTTACCTTACCGGTTTCCTTGTTAGGAGTGCAAACGAGGCGGATATTGTACCAGGTGTCGGTGCTGAGGGAGCCTGCGCCGCCGATATTGATCTTACCGTCGTTGATATAAACGCCAATGTTGAACCAGAATCCGGCGCCTCTGATGGAATATTTTGCGATCTCACCGCTCTCGCGGGTGGTGTTAAACTTAATGTCAGACTCGAATACTACATCCTCGCCTGCATCGTAGCCCCTACCGTATGAGGTAGAAGACAAGTACCAGTAAATATATTCCTCGTATCCGGTCTCGCCATCATTCTTATCAAACACGAGCTGTCCGTCTACAATAGCAAGGGTTGCGGAGGCAGTGCTCTGGTCTGCGGCATTGAAGCCGGGCTTTCCTGACCACTCCATCTTGTTAAGCTGGGAATCGTCGCTGTAATCGAAACGAATACCGGAGTTATCCTCAGCGTAGTAATAACCATCGCCTGCAACGAATTCGGGAAGAACTGCGTCTATTACCGGCTCCGCGATACAGTTAGCCTTGGGAGCGAACTTGCCGTTTGCGGCAACAACGTCTACCGTTCCGTCTGCGTAATAAACGTTCCAAGAGGTAACGCCCTTACCGTCCTCAAGAGCGCCGGTGTATGCAAGAGTAACCTCGGTGCCTCTGATAACGTGTGCGGAATTTCCGCCGTTTACACTGCCGTCAAGCGCCTTAACGTAAGCGTAATTTGCGGGGTGGTCTGCGGTATTGCCCTTAGGATAATAGCCAAGAAGCTCCTGAATTGCGGAACCGTACTGAAGAGTTGCCTCACAAGCCTTTGCCAACTTTGCCATATCGGCATTTGCAGTACCCATAAATTCGTTATATGCAACATAGGTGAGCCAAAGGTTGCAGTATTCGGTAACGCTGAAGGTTTTGGGAGCGCTCTCGGTGCCCGAGGCGGTCTTTGCAACTACTGCAAACTGCTGAGTAAAGTTTTTTGCGTCAACGCCGGGAGTTTTGAAGATACGGCAGGTCTTACCGTCAACCTCTTCAACCTCACTCTCGGTTACGGTAACGGTGTGCTCGCCCTCGGAGTCGGTCCACGATACGTCGAGAGTTATCTCTTCGGGGGATGCAACGTTTTCATAGCTTACCGCATAGAAAAGGTGGGTCTGTCCTTCATAGGACACGTTCTGTGAAATTATTTCAAGAGCCTCGCCCTGAGCCTCTTCCTCTGCCGATGCGGATACCATAAATACCATGGATACCATAAGCGCAAGGGCAAGAGCCAAAATTAAAATACGAGAAATAGCTGACTTTTTCATTTTTCTATCCTTTCAATAAATAATTGTTTTGTTTTACCATCCGCTGGGAGTCCATCCGCTCTCGGTAGAGTCTTCGCCCTCGGTTTCAAGGTTTGATGCCGTAACGATGTCTGAGCATTCGAAGTTTAAAATTTCGAGCAGTACGCGCTCATAAGCGCTTTTATTTTTCATATTCCACCCTTTCCGAGCCTTGCGAAATCAAGGCTCTCGTAATTTGCATTTTGCGTGTTCTTATTTTAACATTCAGCCAAGATTTGTAAATAGACAAACTTACTATCAGGTGGACTTTTCAACTGTATTTTTCAATCGATGGTTAAAAATGCACATATACCCCCTACCCCGTTTTGTGCATTTTTACGCTTGGCGGTAAGATGCTCCAACCGTTCTTACAAAACTCAAAAGCATCCTTTTATTACCCAAAAAGCGAAAAAAACGAGGAGCGGAAAACCGCCCCTCGCTAGTGGGATTATTAAATTATTTCAACTCTTTTTCAAAGTTGATTTCACCGCCGACGAAGCTTGCGTTATCGCCGAAGAAGGTGGTGTTATCCATATATACCACCGCGGTGGGTCCGCTCTGTCCGTAGAAGAGGACCTGGGTAATATTGTTCAGAGGAACTGCGTCGGGGTACTTAACCGCGCGGTAGCCGAAGTAGTTGTCACTTACAAGCTGGTTAACGGTTCTGTCGCCGTCTGCATCCTTAACGATAATATCCTTTTCACCGTCGTTTACGGTTATGACGATCCTTACGTTATCCTTGTCACCCTGATAGTACTCAACGCGGAGCTTAAACCACTCGTCAACCTTACCGATTATTGCGGTGGGGCTTTCGTAACGGTAGTCACCGCTGTCGGGGTCCTTGCCGGTGCTGGAGCAGTCGGTGTAATATACCTCGCCGCTCTTATTAACGCCGAGAGTGAACATATAGCTTCCGTCAACAAGTCTGTTACCGCTGGGTCCGCCGGTTGCGGTCATCATTACCTGGAAAATGGTGGACTGGGTAGACTTGGAGGAAACCATCATCTCGGTTTCAAAGACAACTCGCTTTGCGCCGGAGGTGGTGTTTGAAGGAGTGAAGGTAAACTCGTCGTTGGAACCGGGCTTCGACTCAAGCATAAGAGCCTTGGAATATACGCCCACAGAGGAGCCGAACTTCTTAAATACCTGAGCAATTCTTACTGCGGAGCCTCCCGACTTCAAGGAAACGGTAAGAGCCTTGGGAAGATTGCTTTCGGTACTGTAATCGTAGGTGAGCTTTGTTGCGCCGTCCTCTGCGTTAGCGCCATCAAGGGTAACGGGAGTGCGGTACTTATAAAGCGACTCGCAAACCATATCGTCAATAGCTATCCTTGCACTTGCGATAGAATATACCGCGCCAAAGACGGGTGTGCTCTCGCCGGAGGTTGTGTCGTAGCATACCGAGGTAGAGGCAATTGCCTTTCCGTTCACCTCAAGGTTTGCGGCGGTTTCGCCGGGGAAGTAGCTGAGAGTTATAACAATATCCTCGCCGTAAGGAACAACGCATTTACCGATAACGAGGCCGTAGCTTCCGCCCTTGCCCGTTTCGTAAATCTCAATTCTTACGCCGTCGGTAACCGAGGTAACCTTAACATCTACTGCGATAATAATATTGCCGTCTGCGTCAAGGATTGCGGGACGGACTGCATCGCCTGAAAATCCGCCGGAAGGAATTACAGTAAAGCTTACAAGGTTTGCAGAGGTTACGGCAGAACGCTCCGCAAGAGGAATCTTGACAAACGAGCCGTAAGCGTTAAGAGAAGCGGTGCCGTCCAGGGTAACGCCCGAGAGGGTTGCGCCCTTCGACTGCTCGGCGGTCTCGGACTCAAATCCGTGAACGTCAGAGGGAGTGGAAGGCTCTACCGCGGTGGCAAAGTCAAACTTCATACGCTCAAACACAAGATTGTCGATAAGCACAGAGCCGTTGGTAGTGATAACCACCTCGTCAACAAGTCTGGGTCTTATATTTGCATAGGTTGCATCGGATGCGGTAACAAAGATGCCGTCAACATAGATAAGCGCTACATTTTCGGTATGATAGAAGTCGATGCGGATATTAGTTTCAACACCCTTTTCTATCTTAACGAGGCTGACCTCTGCGCCGGCAGTGCCGGTGGGCATTCTTTCATTCATTACAAGGTAGCTTATACCGCCGATAGTCTTTACCTTAAAGTCAAAGCCCATAACCTTTTGGGTCGAAACCTGATTTTCCCTGAATACAAGCGAGAGGAGATTGCCCGAGCCCGAATTCCAAAGAATATCTGCCGAAAGCGATGCCACGTTTGCGCCCGATGTACGGTAGTTTGCGGGAACGGAGATCTCACCGCTCGAAAGGTTAAGTCTGCCTGCGGTAACGGTAGCGGTGTTATTGCCTGTAAGAAGGTCTACGCCCTCGGGAATAGCTCCGTCATCAAAGTCAAAGACGAGCGCATCCTGGTCGGGACCGTCAACATTCTTATTAAGAGGAAGCTCCTCCTTTGTATAGGTAACGCGCTTTTTGTAAACCGTAAGGTTATCAAAGAGAATGTCAAGCTCAAGATTGGTGGTAACCGAGAGCATTGAGGTCATATAAACGCTGATTGCGGGGGGAGTTGCGCTCTCGTTATCTATCTTAGTTGCGTAGTAGTCGAAGTAGTTATCCGAAACGGCAACAAGCTCGGCAGTTTCACGGGTGTCGCCGAGATAAACCTTAACGCGGATGGTCTGCTCGTCGACGGTATAGTGCTCAAGTCTTATGTAGAACCACTCGCCGACCTCATAGCCGCCGCCAAGATAGGTGTACTGAGAGGAGGGTGAGCCGTCCTTAGAGCTTGACATATCGATAAGTCTTATCTCACCGCCGTCGATTCGTGTGCTGAGAGCATAGAAGCCGGAGGTTGCATTCTCACCGCTGCCGAGAACAAGCTGGGTCAGCGAAGCGTCCGTAGTATTGACCTCAATGCCGTTAGAGGAAAGGTGAGTTATACTGTCAAAGCAGATGTCGGTCTCGAATACTACCGTATCACCGCCGATACCCGTCTGTGTAGGAAGAATAAATCTATCCCAGCTTCCATTACCGCTGTGGAACTGCATTACGTTGCCGTCAGAGCCCTTGCGGGGGTCCTTTGCCGCAATAAGGTAAGAGCCCTTGGTAGAGTCGGTGCAAAGGAACTTGTAACCGCCCGCGGGCGCATCCTTTGCATTGGGAATACCGATAGAGTTGCCTACATTGAATTCGTCAAAGGTCTTAGGATCGTAAGGATCAAGCTCGTCATTCTTAATAACCTGACCCATATCTGCGATAAGGCTCTTGAAATATCTTCTGTCAGCGTCGGAGCAGATCTTGGGAATTACGGGGAAATTAAGCGCGGAGAGCATATAATTAATGTTACCGTAGGTACAGATAACCGTTGCGTTTACGTCACCCTCAGCAGGCTCGCCTGCGATACCGGGAGGTGCAACGGGAAGACCCTGCGCCGAGGTAGAGGTCTTGCCGGGAACATAGGAGAAGCAGCCGTCGTTGCAAAGGCAGGTAGACATCTTTTCAGCTGAGAGCTGAATTGCCTCGGGAGCCATCTCGCGGAGTTTCCAAATAACATTGTTTACATCCTGGGTGCTTCCGTAGGTGCGCACATTGTTACAAATGAAGTATACGGAGAACCAGGTGTTGTAAAGGTCACAAACGTGGTTTATGGGCTGGTCGGAGATTATTGCGTTTATGGCATTCTCGATAGCCTTCATAGGATTGGGGAATTCCCTGCCGAGAGACTGATAGGTGGTTATAAGTTTAAGTACACCGTTGTTTGCATAATAAACGTCATCGGTATAGCCCCAATGCCATGTACCCGTATCGGGGTTTTGGTTTTCGGCAAGCCATTCAACGAGAATGTCGATAAGGCTGTAGCTTGCGCCGGTTCTGCGAAGGTAATCGTCTCTGGACTTTATCGCGGAGGACGAGGAGGAGATTTCGTTAGCTACGTAGTAGGAGTCCATTCTTATGTTAAGACCGTTAAGATAGTTTCTCCAAGCCTCTTCCGTAAGCATGTGTGAGGGAGTGGAGCCTTCGGCAACGCTGACAACCTTTGAGGCACCCAAAGCTACCGAGCTTTTCGAGAGCTTTGACGTAAGGTTGACCTTTGAGGGTGCAACAGAGCTTGTGGGAAGGGTTGAGTCACCGTCACCGCCCACACCCGAGGGAGTCTTATAATTCGGGGTCTCGCCAAAAGCGGAGAGAATACCTACCGCGTGGCCAAGGTCGCGGCCTATTCTTGCAATATTGGCGTTAGACTCCTGAACAGACCACTGGGGGTGGTAAAAGTAGCCGTTATCCTCAAGCTGAAGGGATTTTACCCACTTAACGATTTTTTCAACCTCGCCGTCGGGGAATGCCGAGGCAACATCCTGACCTACCGCGTCAAGCATACCCGAGTTTTTAAGGAAACCGAAGGTCTGCGCCGTAGACTCAAGGTCGGGCATAAAGCCTAAGGTGTTACGGCCGCCGTTTGAGAAATAGAAGCCCGCGCCGCCGCAATACTGGGTGCCAAGGCAGACAGAGCTGCCGTAAAGAGCGCTGCAAACACAGATATTCGGCTCGTAAAGGTTAGCAAACCACTCAACGAGGGCGTCCTTATCGTATATCGAGTAGAAGTTGCGCAGAGCCTGCATTGTTTCGTCAACAAGGGCGGTTGCCTTTGCGCTGTCGCCTTCATAGTGAGCGAGATACTGGGAGAGAAGCTGGGTGCGAAGAGTGGTCCACTGTGCCTCAAGCTCTGCCTCGCCTATTTCCTTATAATATTCAAGGACGTTGATAGTCTCTTTAAGCTCGTGGCCCGCATCGAGAACAAGGCTTGTTCTGCCCTCAACATAGTCACTGATAAATCGCTCGATACCAAGCTCGGCAATCTCGTAATCATCGTCATAAGCTATGGCAACCGAAGAGCCGTTAGAGTAAATAACGTAGCTTGCCTCGTCGCCTTCCTTCTCTATTCTCTCGAGAATTCTGTACGCCTGACGGGAGAGCTCGCGGTCGCAGCGGCCTATCATTACCTCTCTTTTCACTCTGTCGGCGGTGTCGGGCGCAATTTCTACATTAAGCACCGCATCGCACATAGCGAGCGCCTGATAAACCTCGTTGCAAAGGTCACCGTACGCCTCGCTGTCGGAGTTAGCAGAGGAGCTTTCCTCAGAGGAAACAAGAACGACAATTTTCGACCCGCTCTTAAAGATATAGTCGCCGTCGATTATCTCCTCCTCTTTATTTCCCGAGCCCGAGCCGTTAGCCGAGGAGCCCGAGCCGTTTTTATCCGTCCCGTTTTTCTTTGTGGTACAGCCCGCAAGCGCCGAAAGCACAAGGGCAAGTATCAAAACGAGAGTTAGTAGTGTTTTTTTCATACATTTGTTCCTTTCTCACCGAGCGAAACCAAAACTCGGTACATATATTATACAGTATTTTACGCACTCTTGGCAATTGACATTTTTGACAAATATTTTGTTTATTTTTTGTAACCCGTCACTTTAGCCGAATAAAGCAGAGACGGGAGAGCCTTCGCCTTTTTTGGGGCGGTTTTCGCTACGTTTTTTCCTTTATTCGAACTGCGTTTTTCCGAAAAAAGAAAACGAAAAAGGCGGCATTTGCAAAGCTTAATTTACAAAAACCGCCTGATATTCATTTTTCGGGAAGCTTATTTAGACTTTTCTTCAATGAGCTTTTTGAAAAGCGCAAGGTCATTCGAATCGCAAATTCTTACGGGAGTGCCGAAGTCCAGCGCGCCAAACATAAAGCCGAGAATTCCGTAGGTGAAGATAACCGTTGCGTTTACATCGCCCTCAACAGTATTGCGCAGGCAGACGGGTGCGTTCTGCGAAACGCCGTATCCGCCGGGATTTTCGGGAGTGCAGGACTGTTGGGGATGAATTCTGTGATAACGGAAGGAGCCGTCCTCTATAAGATTTTCACGCATTTTTTCTCTCGTTGCTCTAACGGCGGGGATTGCCGCAAGACGAACGTCGGCTATAATCTTTTTCGCAAGCTCGGGGTCACCGCAGTACTTTTTAAGGTTATAGCAGATAAAGTCAACGGTAAACCAGGTGTTGTAAAGGTCGCAAACGTGGCTTATGGGCTGAGGGTCGGTGATAACCGCAAACGCCGATTTTGCCGCCGCGAGAGGATTGGGGAAAGGAAGCTCGAGGCTGTTGTACATTGCGGCAATCTTCAGAACACCGTTGTTGGGGTAATAAACGCTGGCAACGGGATTTTTCTTGTTATCGTGCCAAACGCCGGTCTCGGGATTTTGATAGCTTCTCATCCACTTGTCAAGCATTGTGGCAAAGGGACGGGGATTTTCGGGAGTGCCGACAGCCTTATCCCTCTCAACAATCTCTCTGGAAAGCGAGGAAAGCTCGTTTCCTACGAAGTAGGAGTTACCCGGCAAATTCAAGGTGTTAAGGTATGCTTCGAATACCTCAAGGCTCACAAGATTGGGGTGTACCTTCTTGTTCTTCGGCGCCTCGGTGGTCGGATTTTCAGGCTCCAAGACAGGTGCGAGGTCAACCTTTGTTCCGTCATAGAGTATTCCGTCACCCTTAACGCCTGCGGGGGTATCGTATGTAGGAGCCGAGCCGAGGGCAACGAGAACGTTCGTTCCGTAGCTTAAATCACGCGCTCTTCTCGAGTCCCAGAACTCCTCCGTACCGAGCATAGAGAGCCACTGGGGGTGATAGAGGTTACCGCTCTCGGGGTCCTGAAGAGCCTTGATAAAGCGGATTATCTTTTTCTGCTCCTTTTCGGGGAAGGCAGCCTTAAGGTCACCGCCAAAATCGTCTAACATTCCCGAGTTTTTAAGGAAGCCAAACGCCTGAGAGGTGGTTTCGGCATCGGGGAGAAGCTGATACTCCCTGCCCTCGCGGATAACCTTATAATTATCTCTTGCGCTGTTGGAGAAATAGAAGCCCGCGCCGCCCGAATATCTCTTTTTCTGCTCCTCGGTGGCGTTGAAGTCAAAAACGATATTAGGCTCGTAAAGCCCCGCAAACCAGCGGGTCAGCCCCTCTGCGTCGTAAATAGTGTAAAAGGCACGCATTTCGGCTATCATCTTATCGGTGTAATCCTTTGCCTGCCCGGCGTTGCCCATAGTTTCTGTCATTTCGGAAAGAATTTTGTTATAAAGCTCTTCCCATTGCATTTCTTTGGTTTTCATAGTTTTTTCCTTTCGATTTTCGCTTATAAATTAAGAAGGTAGACCTGCCTTCAAAATCACTTTCCAGACGCCTTTTCGGCAATAAGGGACTTAAAGAGCTCTCTGTGCTCGGCGGTACAAATCTTTATAGGCTCGCCGAAATCAAGAGCCGAGAACATAAAGTTAAGTATTCCGTAGGTAAAGATAACCGTGGCGTTTACGTCGCCCTCGTTGGTTTTAGCAAGTGCGACGGGCGCATTCTGTGAGCCGGCAGAGCAGCAGTTGGGGAAGTAGGAGAAGGAGCCGTCGGGCTTTCTGAAGCCTGCGCGCATTTTCTCTGCCGTTGCCAAAACCGCAGGGATTGCCGCAAGACGAACGTCCGAAATTATCTTCTTTGCCAGTGTCTCGTCACCGCCGTATTTTTTAAGATTGAAGCAGATAAAGTCAACAATAAACCAGGTGTTGTAAAGGTCGCAAACGTGGCCTATGGGCTTCGGGTTGGTGATAACCGCGAATGCAGACTTTGCCGCAGGGAGAGGATTGGGGAAAGGCATTCCGAGGGTGTTATACATTGCGAGGATTTTAAGAACGCCGTTGGTTGCGTAATAAACATTGTCGGTGGGATTTTTAACATGGTCGTGCCAGCAGCCGGTTTCGGGGAATTGATTTTCCCTGAGCCACTTATCGAGCATTGTTGCAAGAGGTCTCGGCTCCTCGGGGGTGCCTATTTCTCTATCCCTCTGCTTCAGCTCGCTTGCAAGAGAGGCAAGCTCGTTTCCTACAAAGTAGGAGTTGCCTGCAAGGTTAAGGGTTGAAAGGTATTCGGCAAAGGTCTCGCGGCTTACGAGATGAGGATGTGTCTCAATCTTTTTCTTAGGAGCTTCTTCCGCCTTGGCGCTCTCCTCTTCCCTTACTATTTCAATCTTTGTGCCGTCATAAAGTATGCCGTCGCCCTTCTTGCCCGAGGGGGTGTCGTACGTAGGATTTGCATCAAGTTCGCGCAGAGTTGATAGCGAATAGGTCATATCTCTTGAGCGTCTTGAATCCCAATAATCGGGAGTGCCTATCATAGAAAGCCACTGAGGGTGGTAGAAGTTGCCCGTTTTTTCGTCCTGAAGAGCCTTGATAAAGCGGATTATCTTCTCAGGCTCGCCCTCGGGAAAGGCGTCCTTCATTTTTAACTGTCCGTCACCGTCAGAGAGCATACCCGAGTTTGAGATAAAGCCAAAGGCTTGCGCCGTCGTTTCGGCATCGGGAAGAAGCTGATACTCCACGCCTCTTCTCTCGAGCTTATAGTTATCTCTTGCGGAGTTGGAGTAGTAGAAGCCCGCGCCGCCCGAATATCTCTTTTTCTGCTCCTCGGTAGCGTTAAAGTCAAAAACGATATTCGGCTCGTAAAGCCCCGCAAACCAACGGGTAAGACCCTCGGCATCGTAAATGGTGTAAAACTCGCGCATTGCCGCGATCATTTTTTCGGTATAGTCGCGGGCTGAAGCCTCATCACCCATAGTCTCGGTCATTTCACGAAGAACCTTATCGTAAAGCTCCTGCCACTGCTGTTCAATAGTTTTCATTTTTGCGTTTTCCTTTCAGTTTTGCAAATAAAAGTTGTCATTATTCGGCTTTTCTCTTCTCCGAAGCCGCAATTTTTTCTTCTAAGATATTAACGAACACCTTTCTGTCACAGTCGGTAAGAAGCGGTGCGTAAGTGCCGAATCCCAGCACATCGTACATATAATCGAGAATTCCGTAGGTGAAAATAACGGTGGCGTTTACATCGCCCTCGTTGGTGTTAGGCATTGCGACGGGGGCGTTCTGTGAATCCTGAGAGGATCTGTTCTCGAAATACGAGAAAGAGCCGTCGCTCTTTTGGTGCGCCTTCATTTTTTCGGCGGTGACTCTTACAGCCTCAACCGCATCGGTACGCACCTCGGCAATAATCGACTCGGCAAGAGCTGCGTTAGAGCTGTAATTTCTGAGATTTTGAGTTATAAGGCTCACCGAGAACCAGGTGTTGTAAAGGTCGCAAACGTGGCCGATTTTTTCCTCCGACGTAATAACCGCAAAGGCAGAGCGCGCGGCGGGAAGAGGGTTGGGGAAAGGCATTCCCAAGGTATTATAAAGCGCCGCAATCTTCAAAAGTCCGTTTATGGGGTAATAAACGCTTGACGAGGAATATTTGTGCCAATATCCCGTCTCGGGGTCCTGATTTGCTCTTAACCACTCGTCAAGTCGGGTTGCAAGGGGGCGCGGATTTTCGGGCGTTCCAAGCGCCTTATCCCTCTCGATTATCTGCGGAGCAAGAGAGGCAAGCTCGTTTCCTACATAGTAGGAATTTCCTGCAAGGTTAAGGGTTGAAAGATATCTGTTAAAGCTCTCAAGGCTCTCAAGGTTAGGATGAACCGAGCCTTTTGCAACCACCTTTGACACAGCGGCTGCCCTGCTTATATTCATAGGAAGAGTAAGCGAGCTTTTCGTTTTCAGGTTAAGGTCTGTTCCGTCGTAGAGAATTCCGTCACCCTCGGCACCGCTGGGCGTTCTGTACGTAGGCTTTGCGCCGAAGGCATAGAGAACAGAGAGCGAGTAGGAAAGGTCACGGGATTGCCTTGAATCCCAATAGGCGCTCGTTCCGAGCATTGAAAGCCACTGGGGGTGGTAGAAATAACCGCTGTTTTCGTCCTGAAGAGCCTTGATAAAACGGACTATCCTCTCCGCCTCGCCCTCGGGGAATGCCGAGTAATAGCTGCCGCCCTGCTGTTTTATCATTCCCGAGCGGTTGATAAAGCCAAGCACCTGCGCCGTTGTTTCGGCATCGGGCAAAAGCATATATTCGACTTCTCGACGGACGGTATAATCGTTATCTCTTGCGGAGTTGGAGTAATAAAATCCCGCGCCGCCGCAATATCTTGTTTTCTGACACTCGCCCTCGCAAATGCAGATATAAGGCTCGTAAAGCCCCGCAAACCAGTCGACCAAATCATCGGTATACATGGAGTGGAGCTTTTTCAGCTCGGCAACAAGCTCCTCGGAATAGCTCTTCGCCTCATCTGCGCCGATGACCTTTGCCATATAGGTGTAAACCCGCTTTTCGTAGTCCTCCCAGGCCTTCTGCACCATAGCATCATCGCGCGCCTGGTATATCTCGGTCATGGAATATATTTCAAAATGGACAACGCCCTCCTCAAGAGCAACGCTCTCCTTTACCATACCGCCGAAATACTCGCTGAGCTTCTTGATAGCAACATTTTCCTCGGCGTTGGTGTAAGCTAAGGCGAGAGAATAGCCGTCGGAATAAATAAGGAAGCACACCTCGTCCTCGGCAAGGGCGAGAGCCTCGATTTCAGCGTAAGCCCTTCGCGAGATGTCTCTGTCCGCGCGGCCTACAACGATTTCGTGGTCCGCAACCGCAGAGCTGTCGGGCGAAAGCCGCACACTCTCGTTCACATAGGAAAGAAGGGTATAAACCTCGGATACCACAGTTCCGTAAACTGTGGAATATTTTTCCTCACCCGCCTCCTCAGCCGAGCTGATAACGAAAAGGGGGCTGTTTTGTTCCCAAATATACTCTCCGATCTCGTCATCGTCCGCGGCGGTGTTATCCTCATTTTTTGGAGGGGGCGCATCATTTTCCGAGCCGTTTGATATATCCCCCGACCCGGAGCCTGTGGGATTTGAGGATTCGGGGTCGGTCTCGCAGGCGCAAAGGAGAATAAGCGATATTCCGAAAGCCAAAAGGCAACATAATATTTTACGCATATAATACTCCGATTTTACTTATTATGCTTTGATTATATCACACGCAAAATATTTATACAATATCCATTTTTCACAAAAATTTGCGACTTTTTTTGACTCCTCGCGCTTTAGTCGGATAAAGCACCTTTAATATTCACATTTCTTAGGCAAAGTTTGCGTTTTTTTAAGAAAATTCAAGCCTTGACCGCTCGCCCCCACAGCTTTTCCGGCTGTAAATTCCCCCACTCATATCCATAAGGCAGGTATAGATAGTTTTTATCGGCTCGCCCTGCTCGTTTTCAGCGCAGCCGGGGGGCACGCTGACCGCCGAAAGAATTTTTTCAAGAGCCTCACCCTCTTCCCTGCAGATAATGTGATTTTTAACAAAAACCGCCCGCGCAAACCTTGAAAAAGAGGACCAATCCCCCGGCAGACCCACCGCAAGAAGCCCCCTTGAATACGGGCTTGAAAAAACCGAGGAAAAAAGCTCCTCCTCTCCTGCCTTTGGCGAAAGCGGAGCAAAGTCCGCAAGCCTTGTCAGGTGGTAATCAAGGGGCGGTGAATTCGTCAGCACGCCTGCTCTGTTGTCGGTTATCCTTACCCCCTCGCGCAGCGGCTCGATCACCGCGCACTCCTCCTTGTCACAAACTATCCAATGCAGGGGTGTCGGCAGGCGAGAGGAGGAATAGGGCGTATCGATAACCGAGAGCGAACGCAGACCGTATTTCATTTCTTCAACGCTTGAAAATCGGGCGAGAATATAGGGAATAAGCTCAAAGGAGGCAAGGTTTAGCCGTCCTACCGACGGCTTTCGGTAAACTGCGTATTTGGGGAAATTTAAGGCGGCGGCGCAAAGTCCCGCCTCGTTCATTCCGTCAAAAAAGAGCGGAAAATCTCCCTCAAGCACAGCCGTTCCCAGAGCAGAAAATAAAAATTCAAGCTCCAAGCCGTTTTTAAGGCTGAGGCTCTGCCCTCGCTGAATTTTCACCGCCCGCTCGCCGAATGAATGTTCAAAATCCAAGGTCCTGCCGAAAAAAGAGCCGTATTTTACCGCCGTACACATATTTTTTCTCCTTAATTTTTGTATTTCGATGATAATATTCCCCTTTTAGCGATATTTTATTGACAGAATTTTCATTGTGTGCTACAATTAGAAAAAAAGAAGGGAGAGGCTATGAGGGGTCGTATTTTTGACATACAGCGTTTTTCGGTCCACGACGGACCGGGTATCAGGACAACGGTATTTATGAAGGGCTGCTCCCTGCGTTGCCCTTGGTGCCACAACCCCGAGGGGTTAGACTATTCTCCCACAGCGAGGTTTGATAAGAGGGAATGCATCAGCTGCGGAAGCTGCGGCGGTGAGCACACTCCCGAAAATATAAAAAACTGCCCCGTATCGGCGCTTTCGCCCTGGTGGCGGGATATTGAAGCCGAGGAGCTTTTTTCCACTCTGCTTTCCGACCGCGGTTTTTGGGGCAACGATGGCGGTGTTACCTTCTCGGGCGGCGAGTGCCTTTTGCAAGCAGACTTCGTTTCAGAGGTCTTAAAGCTGATGAAAAACGAGGGGATAAACACCGCTGTGGATACGGCGGGGGCTGTGCCCTATTCCTGCTTTGAAAAAACTCTTCCCTTTACCGACACCTACCTTTTTGATATAAAATGCATCGACCCCGACCTTCACCGAAGCACCGTTGGAAGAGACAATTTCGAGATACTTGAAAACCTAAAAAGGCTCTCGGCAGACGGCGCAACTATCATCGGGCGTGTTCCCGTAATTCCCGATTTTAACGATAACGAAAAGGAGCTTTCGGCTATTGCTGACCTTTTAGCCGAGACAGGCATCGGGCGTGTGACTCTTATTCCCTACCACACCCTCTCCACTCACAAATACGAGAGCCTCGGACTTGATTATCCTTACAAGACGGAAAGACGGATTTCTAAAGAAAACCTGGTAAAATTCAAAGATATTTTCATAAAAAAACACATTTTTACGGATTAAAACGATGAACGAAAGAATACAGTTTTTGAAAAAAGAGACCACCTCGCAAAGAAACAAGGTGGCAAGAACACCCTATTCTCCAAGCGATTTTGACACCTCGGGCGAGGGGGGCGGAATTGAATACAGAAAGGCTCTTGCTACCGCGAAGGTGTTTGACAAAATGCCTTTATTTATCGGCGAAAACGAGCTTATCGTCGGCACACGCACCCTCTTTATTCCAAGGCGGGGCAACGATGGGGGCGAGGACCTCAGCCTTTACGTGATAGAGCCTATATACCGCTATCTTACCGATGCCGAGATACAAAAATTCGGCAAGGATTACTCAAGACAGAATAAACAACACTACACCCCCGACCTTTCGATCGCTCTTGAGGGCGGCATCGGCGGTATTATCGCTAAGGCGAAGGACAGACTTTCATCGGGCGGGCTTAATGACGTCAGCGCCGATTTTCTTCGTGGTGTTATAACGGTTTTTGAAGGATTATCCCGCCTGGTTTTGCGCTATGGGGAGTATGCGTATTCCCTAGCCGAGGCGGCTTCGGGCAAGGAGCGCGAGAGGCTTTTGGAAATCGGCAGAATTTGCAAAAAAATCGCCCTCTCACCCCCCGAGAGCTTCAGAGAGGCTATACAGCTTCTTTGGTTTGTGCATCTTGGGTGCATAATAGAGAGCGGACGCTTTATCTGCTACGGCAGACTTGACGTTATTTTAGGAAAATATTTTGGCAATACCGATACGGAAGAGGGGCTTGAGCTTATCGAGTGCTTGCTTCTGAAAATGTATGACCAGGCGGATATTGACGAGGGCTCCTCGATTGCAAAGCACGAGGGTCAGCTTGTTGTTACCCTCGGCGGTGTTTTGCCCGACGGGGAGAGCGCGGTAAACGAGGTTTCATTCCTCTTCCTGCGCGCCATAGGCGAGATTATGCTCCCCGACCCCGAGTTTAACCTTAGGATAAGCCGTAAAAATCCGCCCGAATTTCTCGATATGGCGGCAGCTCTCACCGTCCGCGGTGCAAACTTTGTTTCCTATTACAACGATGACAATTTCGTGGATGCGCTGACCTTTGCGGGACTCTCTCCCGAGGATGCGCGCAGCTTCGGTTTTGACCTTTGCCAGGATATTAACATTCCCGGAAAAAGCGACTCTTGGTGCCTTGTAAACTTCTGCCTTGCAAGAAATCTTCTCGGGCTTCTTGACGAAAGACATGATTTTTCAGACTTTGACGAGCTTCTCTCGGTCTTTAAGCAGCGAATGGCAAAAAAGACTGCGGCTGCTGTTGAAAGCTACGACCGCGGTGCTGAAATTATGGCTCTTTACCGCGACGGCAGGGTGGAAGAATACTTTGCGGCTTTGAAAAAATTCGGTCTTGAGCCTGTATGGTTCGGCAGGTCGCCCGCTTGTCCTCTCCCGCTGCTTTCGGGACTTTACCACGGCACGATCGTTAGCGCCCAGGATATGATTTTTGACAGCTATCCCCTAAAGCACAAGGGCGCTATGCTCGGCTCGGCGGTGGAATGCGTAAACTCTCTCGCCGCTATAAAAAAGGTTGTTTTCGACGATGGTCAATACACCCTTGACGAGGTCTATTCCGCTTGTAAAAATAACTTCCAATCCACCGAAGAAAAGATTATCCGCGCAAGGCTGAAAAGTGCGCCAAAGTGGGCAAACGATGACCCTTACGTTGACTTGATTGCTAAGGATTTTCTCGAATTTTGTCTACAAGAGTTTACAAAATACACTATTTTTGGCGGTGGACGCCTGCTTTCGGGCATTCACCAGCCACACCCCGTAACAACCGGACAAATCATTGACGCGACCCCTGACGGCAGAGGCAAGGGCGAGCCTATTGCGGTTACAATGACCGCGCAAAACGCAACGATGAAAAACGGCGCAACAGCGGCTCTTATCTCGGCTTCTATCTTCGAGCCTCGTCTTTTACAATGGAATTATTGCTTTATGATAAACTACTATTCCTCGGTCTTTGAGGGCGAGGGCGGTAAGGATATTTTCAAGAAGCTTTTAACCACCTATTTTGACCGCGGAGGTATGCAGCACCAGCCTAACGTGCTTGATAAAGAAACGCTGATAAAGGCTATGAATACCCCCGATGAGTACAAAGACCTTATCGTAAGGCTTTGGGGTGTCAGCGCCCACTTCGTTGACCTGCCGAAAAATATACAAGAGGAATTGATTGACAGGTTGTAACCGAGCAAAGAGGACAAGGACGAAGGAGATTTACCGCTTTTTGTAAAGAAGCATTAGTCGCTTTTTGTAAAGAAGCATTAGTCGTTTTGGATCAAAACGACTCGCAAAAACTTCAATAAGGGATCAGTAAAAAAATATTTTCCCCATTTTAAGAGTTTTTCGGGGGTTTAAGGGGGACTTTTTGCAAAAAGTCCCCCTTTTTCGTTCCTTTTTCGTTCCCTTTCCGTTCCTTTTCCCTTCCCCTTTTCGCCCCTTCTCAGCCGAGGAGGTTTTTTCTTATTTCTCCGAAATCTCCTGCGCCCATAAGAACTATTACACCGCCTCCCGCTGTGTCGAGGAAATGATTTACCATACTGTCGGGGGAATAGACGGCGTTTTTTATACTTTCGGCAAGGTACTGGGCGCTTACCCCCTCTATGGGCTCTTCTCTTGCGGGGTAAATATCGGTTATCACGACTCGGTCGGCAAGCGAGAGCGCCGAGCAAAAGTCATCCCAAAGGGCAAGAGTGCGCGAATAGGTATGGGGCTTAAAGACCACAGTTATCGGCTCACTTCCCCCCTGGCGAAGAGAATTTATGCCTGCGCGGATTTCGGTGGGATGGTGGGCGTAATCGTAATAGACCGAGCAGCCGCCAATTTTGCCAATTCTTTCCATTCTTCCCCTAATTCCTCTGTATTCTTTGATTGCCTGATAGATTTCGGGGTACGGAATTGCGCACTCCAGGGCAACCGCGATAGCTCCCACCGCATCTGTAACGAAGTGTGTCCCCGAAAGCCCTATCTCAAAATCAAAGCAGTCCCCATTGCTGCAAATCAGCTTAAAAGCATAGCCCGAGGGCAGAAAGGAGCTTATAAAATAGCGGTAATCGCACCCCTGCCCCTGCCCGAATGTTACCACCCTGCGCCTTTCTTTAATTAAAGGATAGATTTTCTTCAAATTTTCGTCATCAAGGTTTATAGCCGCAAAGTCGGATGCGCGACCGAGCGCCCTTGTAAAAGAGCCGAGGAGCTGTTCTATATCCCGAAAATAGTCGGGGTGGTCGTATTCAAGGTTCAGCCCCAAGGCTACGGTTGGGTAAAAGGACAAAAAGGAGTCGCGGTATTCGCAGGCCTCGTATATCAGCACCTGGCGCTCCCCCGAAAGGTAGGGCTCTCCGCCCCGAAGCTCTGCCCCTGAAAGCACCGAGGGACGCCTGCCCGCCTGCTCGAATATCTCTGAGAGCATTGCCACCGCGGTGCTTTTGCCGTGGGTTCCGCAAACGCCTATTCTCCTCTTGTATTCAAGCATTATCTCACCCATAAATTCCGCCCGCGAAAGGCAGGGAATTTTAAGCCTCTCTGCCTCCTCTCGCTCGGGGTCGGCAGATGATACCGCGTGGGAATAAACCACAAGCTCTGCCCTGCCTGCAACCTCCTTGCTATGCCCTGCGTACGCGAGAATTCCCCTGTCGGAGAGCTTTTTTATCCTTTCGCTCATTACCGCATCGCTCCCGCTGACCTTATAGCCCCGCTCTGCCGAAAAAACCGCGAGAGAATACATTGAAACACCGCAAACGCCGATAAAATGCACCAAAAGCCCCTTTTTTCTTAAAAGAGCGCGAAGCTCGCCCCGATTTTTGCCCCTCTTTTTTTCAACTCCAACCCTCTCGTTTGACATAATTTGCCCCTTTTCATCGCATGTTCACAGAAATTACATAATTTTGGTAGTAAAATATTAACAATTTTTGGTAAAAAATATTACATTTTTCTTGATTTTTTTTAACAATATTATTATATAATATATTCGCAAAACAAAAATATGTTTTTTCTACGAGGAAAGGAATTAGATTTATGCAGATCACTGACATCAAAATCAGAAAGTTTTTTGACGAAGGCCCTATGAAGGCTGTTGTTTCGGTCACCTTAGACGACTGCCTCGCAGTTCACGACATCAAGGTTATTTACGCGCGCGACCGCTTCTTCATCGTTATGCCTTCAAGAAAGAACCCTGACGGCACCTATCGCGACATCGTTCACCCCATTAACGGCGCATTCCGCACCGAGCTTGAAGAGGCGGTTATTGACGCCTACCACGTTCAGCTTGCTTGCGCAGAGCACGACGAGAGTGAAATCGACGGCGCAGTGGTTATCTAAGCAAGAGTTTCAAGCGAAAGCGAGACTATGCAAAAAGGACGGAGATATTTTTTTCTCCGTCCTTTGTCTCTATATAAAAGAGCTAAGACGACTTTTGTGTCTTAGCTCTTTTGCGGTTATGCTAAAATAAACCGTTATTATGCCTTTTTCTTAGGGGACTGAGCCGCGAGGTCCTTCTGCTTATCAAGAGCAGCCTTCTGATCCTTGAGAACCTGCTTCTGGGAGGAAAGGGCTTCCTTCTGAAGAGCAAGGGTCTCTGCCTGCTTAGCAGCCATCTCTGCCTGAGTCTCTGCATTCTTGGTGTTACCTGCCATAAGAGCCTGCTGCGCTGCGATAATATCCTTCTGCGCCTGCATTACCGACTTCATGGACTCCTCAAGAGTAGCCTGGTTCTCGGCAACAACTCTCTGTGTCTCTTCCATAGCTGCCTGAGTCTCGGTAAGAGCCTGCTGACGGTCGGCAACGGCCTTCTGCTGATCGTTAAGAGCAGCCTGGCTCTGAGCAACGGCAATCTGATCCTGGGAGATAACTCTCTGGCTAACCTGAATACCCTGCTGCTCGCGGAGAGTACGGCGCTGCATATCGTTAGTCTGCTTCTGAAGCTCGTTAGCATCAGCGCTCTTGCTTGCAATCTCAGCATAAGCTGCGGAAAGCTCGGCTACCTGCGCGGTAAGAGTCTTAATATTATCAACCATAGCGGTGAGCTTCTCAAGAAGGAACTGCTCCTCCTCAAGGATTGCGCCCTCAACTGCGGCAACCTCGCTATTGTTAGCACCGCCCTGAGGTGCGGGGATCTTGAGGTCATAGTTCTCCATATAGGTTGCAAGGCGCTTTTCAAGAGCTACGGTGAACTTATCCATAGCAGAAGCGATAGCCTTCTCAACAATGGGAGTAACGTCGATCTTAGTCTGAGTGTATGCAGGGGGAGCATACGCAGGAGCGGGAGCGGGAGCATAAGCAGGAGCGTATGCGGGCTGAGCATAAGCGGGAGCGTATGCAGGCTGACCGTACGCAGGAGCGTATGCGGGCTGACCGTATGCGGGAGCGTAAGCGGGCTGCTGTGCGTATGCGAGAGCCTCGTTTACGGGAGCTTCGTTTGCTTCGTATGTATTCTTGTTATTCATTTCTTCTTCCTCCTCAGGTTTGGGTGCGTCCTCAATCTCAACACCCTCTATTAAAGCTTGAATTTCTTTTATTTTTTCGGAAACCGTAAGATTGTATTTATCCAGCTCCATTCTCGTCTTTGCAGGGTCGAGAGTAACCTCGAGAAGCTGACCGTACGCATCGTTTACCGCATCAACGGTTGCCGCCACCTGCGCGCCCATTCTCTTATACGAGCCGGCGTTGTCAAGAAGCTGAGTTTTAGCCTCCTCAAACAAGTAGGAGTTCTTTACGCTTGATTTTTTGGCATAAGCTGCCTCCGCATTCTGGAAGCTGCGTGCCGAAGCGCTTACCGCCTTGGCAGCCGACTTATAAAGTCCAAGCTCATAGTTTACCTTTTTCTGTGTTTCTGTAATGAAGAGCTTGAGGTCGCGCGCTCTTGCACGCCTTTCTCTCTTCGTCATTTCAACACCCTCGCGCACTAATCTGTACCTCTTTCTCCGATACACGGGATTTTAACATTACTATTATAACAAAATATATACGCGCTCGTCAATAGTTATATTGATTTTTTTTACTTTTTTGTTAAAATATTTTTACTTTTTTCGTTGCTCGCTCCATCCAAAAGAGAAATTTGTAAACAACAGTTTGCATTTTAACTCTTCCGAATAAAGAAGCAACCGCCGAAGATGGCTCCTCGGCGGCGCAAAATTAACTTAAAATTAGTGGCAGATGCACTTCTCGGTATCCTTGTCAAAGATGTGGATACGGGAAGCATCGATAGCAACGGTGATCTTGTCGCCTGCCTGAGCTCTGGAACGAGAGGAAACTCTTGCGATAATGTTCTTACCGTTGGTAGCATCCTCCATACCGTCGAAGCCGAGGTAGAGATAGATCTCAGCACCCATAAGCTCGGTAACGTCAACGTCAACCTGCATAGTGGTGTCTGCAAGGGTCTGAAGGTACATAGGCTCGTCGTGGATAGCCTCGGGACGAACGCCGAAGATAACCTCCTGGTCGATGTACTCCTTGAGCTCGGGGTTGTTAGCCTTCTCAGCGGGAAGCTTGATAGCGGTGGTGCCGAGCATAGCGTAAAGGTCATTGTCCTTCTTAACGAGCTTACCGGTGAGGAAGTTCATCTGAGGAGTGCCTATGAAGCCTGCAACGAAGAGGTTACAGGGAGTGTCGTAAAGGTTCTGGGGAGTATCAACCTGCTGAATGATACCGTCTCTCATAACAACGATACGGGTAGCCATTGTCATAGCCTCTACCTGGTCGTGAGTAACGTAGATAAAGGTGGTCTCAACCTTCTTGTGAAGCTTGGTAAGCTCGGTTCTCATCGATGCACGAAGCTTAGCGTCAAGGTTGGAAAGAGGCTCGTCGAGAAGGAATACTGCGGGGTTACGAACGATTGCACGACCGAGCGCAACTCTCTGCTTCTGACCACCGGAAAGAGCCTTGGGGCGTCTCTCAAGAAGGTGAGAAATGTCGAGGATACGAGCAGCCTCTTCAACGCGGCGCTTGATTTCCTCCTTGGGAACCTTACGGAGCTTAAGGCCGAATGCCATGTTATCGAAAACGGTCATGTGAGGATAAAGCGCGTAGTTCTGGAACACCATCGCAATATCTCTGTCCTTAGGAGCGATATCGTTAACGTACTTGTCACCGATGTAAAGCTCGCCCTCGGAAATTTCCTCAAGGCCTGCGATCATACGAAGGGTGGTAGACTTACCGCAACCCGAAGGACCAACGAAGATAAGGAACTCCTTATCCTTGATCTCAAGGTTGAAGTCGGATACGGCAGTAACGCCGCCGGGATACTTCTTGTAAATGTGTCTGAGTGAAAGACCTGCCATTTTTGTTTCTCCTTAAAAGAAAATAATTTTTAACGATAATATTATAACTGAAATGAAGCAAAAATGGAAGAGGCAACTCTAACGATTTTTAATCCTATTTTTTGATAATATTGCACAAAATGCGCCGTTCTTTTTTGTGAGTTTAGCCGATAGCTCTAACTGTTTTCTAATTTATTAGAATTTTATCGTTTTAAGCACTTTTGTTTCATATATCGCCCCCTTGTGGGCAAAAAAAGAAAAAAAGCAAAGCTTTTAAAAAATTCAAAATCCGCGAAGCGTAGTCGTCGTCGTTGTTGTTTTTATTTTCTCTTATACTTATATATTATACTTATATTTATACTTATATATTGCTACCAATTTTTAGTCGGTGACTAACCAAATTTTAGTGGGGCAACCAACTAAATTTTAGCGGGGGTCTTGTCAAAATGATTCACACAGCGCATCAAAATGAGCTATCTTTTTGCTTCTCCCACGGTTTTGCCGTAAGGGAAGACTTTGCGGATATAAAAAGACGGTCAAGTCATCTTTCGAAAACCCGCCGTCCTTTTTCGTTTTAACTGCCGATATCTACCGCTCGGTAAACATTGCGGTCATAGGGCTTTTGTCTTTTGTTGATAAGCCCCATATTTTCCAGCTTTCTTAAAGCATTGTCAACCGAGGAAACCGCGCAGCCTGCCCGTCTTGCAAGATAGTCTCTCGTCCCCCAATACTCCGCGTTGTTTTTCGTGTATGAATAAATTATCGCGTAGATAATAAGCGCCGTTCCCGAAAGCCCCAGCTCCTCTACCATAAAGTGCTGGATTACCGTTGTTGTGTCCCTTGAAATTTCTGTGTTCATTTTTCTCCTCTTTTTCGTTTTTGTTTTTATTATAACACAGCAGGCGGTGCTCTGTAAGTACACTCTTGGGTAGAAAAAAGAGGCGAATTGTCGAGTTTTTTTGTGCAAAACGCACAATTTTAGGCATAAAAAACAGCCCCTAACAAAAGCTAGGGACTGCCCGCGCAAGTCCGCGGGGGACGCCGTATAGTGGTCTCGTCTATACGGCAGATATTTCTCCTGCGCGAAAGGATACTACAAACTCGGAGTTTGTCGCACGAGAAATATGCAAAATTTATTTAACCTCACCGCCGAAAGCATACGGCTCACGGTGGCGGGCTGTTTTTATAATTATAAGGTTATTTGTAATCGGGGTAAATAAGCTTTGTCTCGGTGGTCATAGTGGCGTAAGCCTCCTCGATAAGCCCCTCAACATCAAGCTTTTCAAGCTCAGCCATAACCTCCGGGAGCTTAGGCTGGGTTTTCGGGTGTCTTGGCGTAAATACGGTGCAACAGTCCTCAAAGGGCAAAATTGCCGTATCAAAGGTGCCGTAGTGGCGCGCCTCCTTAACGATCTCGGTCTTGTCCATACCGATGCAGGGACGGAAAACGGGCATATTTACAACCGAGTCGGTAACCGCAATTGCAGCAAGGGTCTGCGATGCAACCTGACCAAGGCTCTCACCCGTTATAAGGGCGTGGCACTTATAGGCTCTCGCGCATCTCTCGGCAAGACGCATCATAAAAATACGAAGAAGAATGGTGAAATAGTCCTCATCACACCTATCCCTTATTTCCTCTTGAATATGGGTAAGAGAGATAACGTGAACGTGGATTTTCGAGCAAAATTCGCACATTTGTTGCGCCAAGGTCATAACCTTTTCCTTTGCTCTCTCGGATGTGTAGGGGAATGACTCGAAGTGAAGCGCCTCGATCTCAAGACCGCGCTTTGCCATCATACAGCCCGCAACGGGAGAGTCGATACCGCCCGAAAGAAGGAGAAGTCCCCTGCCCGCAGAACGAATGGGCAAACCGCCCGCACCCGGCTCCTGACCCGCTCTGATAAATGCGTTATCGTCACGCACCTCAACGGTTACGGTAACCTCGGGGTTATGCACATCAACCTTGATTCTGTTGCCAAAGGAGAGGATAACTCCGCCGATTTCCTTAGAAATCTCGGGAGACTTGAGAGGAAACTTTTTGTCCGAGCGCTTTGCGTCAACCTTAAAGGTGCGCTTTCCGCTAAGCTTTTCGGGAAGATACTCACGCGCAACGCGGATAATATCCTCCATATTTTTCTCGCAGACCGCTGCTCTGTTGACACCGACGATACCGAAAACGCGCTTTGCCGCCTCGTACATACCGTCCATATCGCAAAACTCGTCGCGAGGCTCAACATACACCGTGCTTTGCTTAAAATATATTTTAAAAGTGCCGTAGGGACTTGCTCTTCTGCGAAGCTCCTTTATAAGCGCAGACTCAAAATTCTGGCGGTTTGCGCCCTTGAGCACCACCTCGCCGAATTTACAAAGAATAACCTCGGGTATATTCATTATCCATTTCCTTGCATTATTAATAAAACGGCAGGCTAACACCATACCTCTACCATTTTAGCACAACGCACCCCCTAAGTCAATAGAAAAACAAAGAAAAAACGCCTATTTTTACACATTTCGTGAACAATTTTGCACAGTTTAGAGCAAAAAAACCTTAATTTCACGCAAATTTTGCCGTTTTTTTCTTAATTTTACCTAACAATGAGGTAAAAAAGCTCCTCGGCGCGCTCGGGGTCATCCACCACCGCGTAAAAGACAAAACCGCCGCTGATTGCAAGGGTGTATTCCCCGGCGCAAAGAAGCTCTATTCGCTCAAGGCACATTCCGCGTATCCTCTCCCTCTCCCCCGCGTCCGAAAAGGCAAAGACACCGCACTCAAAGGGCTTATCAACCGAGCGGTTTAACAGGACGGCAAAATCCCGCGGTGGGCGCCCCTCTATGCAAAAGGCAGAGAAAAACAGCTCCTCCGAAATATACCCCGCGTCCTTTTCCTCTACCCCCGAGCGGTATATCTGCCCCTCAATCGGGTAAGAACGGCAAAACCTATCTAAAATTTCATAGGCGCAAAGGTTGCTTTTACAGGACGAAAGAGGCAAAAATGTAAGCATTATGCAAAGTATTGTTAACTTTTTGATAGTTTTTAAGATAAAAATCACCCCCGTAGAGTCTATGCGCTACGGGGGGAAAATATTCGTTATTGCTCGGTAAGCTCACCTCTTAAGTCTCTTTCCATTCTCGCCTTTATCTCTTCCTTTTTAATTCCTATGCTGAAAAGATAATAGAGCTTTGCAACGGCTGCCTCGGTGGTCATATCCGCGCCGCTGACAGCTCCCGCGCCTTTAAGGGCAGAGCTTGTCTCATAGGCTCCGAGCGAGACCGTACCCCCGGGACACTGGGAGCAAACGGCTACCACAGACCCGCACTCAAAGGCTCTTTTGATTATGGGAATAAGCCTTCCGCCTCCGCCGGGGATATTGCCCGCGCCAAAGGTTTCAAGGACTATGCCCGAGAGCTTTTCGGTCATTATGGTTTCAAAAAGTCCGAATTGGATACCCGGGAAAACCTTGAGGACGCCGATGGGAATATCCGAAAGGGGACAAAGGGTCAGCTCCTCGCCTCTCGGCTGACGCAGGGCGGGGATATTATATTTTATGCTTATTCCCGCTTCGGCAAGGTGGGGGTAGTTTGGCGAATCGAAGGCAACAAGGTCATCGGCGCTCATTTTTGTAGCTCGGTTTCCGCGAAGGAGCTTTCCGCTGAAGTAAAGGGCAACCTCTTTCACAACACCCTCCCCCGCGATAATAAGCGAGGTTATAAGGTTGTCTCTGCCGTCGCTCCTCACCTCTGAGAGAGGAATTTGCGAGCCGGTGAGGATAACCGGCTTATCAAGCCCGCGGAGTATAAACGAGAGAGCCGAGGCGGTATACGCCATAGTATCGGTGCCGTGAAGCACCACAAAGCCGTCGTAATCCGAATAGGAGTCGTATATCACCCTTGCAATTTTATTCCACTCGGTAACCGTAATATCCGAGGAGTCAAGAAGGGGTGACATTTCGTAAAGCGACCAGGCGGGGAGCTTCTCCGAGCGAAGGTCGCCAATCTCGGAAAGTGCCTCTGCAAAGAAGCCCTCAACGGGGGAATAGCCCTTGTCGGTCTTTTTCATTCCTATCGTTCCGCCGGTATAAATTATCAAAACCTTTTTACTGTTTTTCAAGTGATGCTCCTTTATTTTTCAAGCTTTCCGCGGTTTTCAAGAAGAGAGTGCTTTATATCCCAAAGCTTCTTGGAAAGGTCAACGTAATAGCGGTGGGGGTTTTCAAATCTCTTAACCTCTTCCCAAAGCTTTGCAACCTCTCCCTTGCAATACTGCTGTATTTCGGAGATGTGGGGCTTTTCGTAAACACACTCACCGTTCTTAAATACGGGAACGAGAAGCTCGCGAACGTAATAATCGGTAACAACCTTCTTTTTCCAGGTTTCAATGGGGTCAAAGAGGGTGAGGGGCTTCGTTTGGTCGATAGTTTCGTCGTGAACGCAAAGAAGGTCGGCTATTGCAACATCGCTCTCCTTGTCAAAGATGCGGTAAACCTTCTTAAAGTGGGGATTTGTAATCTTTTCGGGATTTTCAGAAATTTTGATTTTGGGAATAATCTCGTCGCCCTCCTCCTTGGCAACCAGCTTATAAACACCGCCGAAAACGGGGTTTGACTTTGCGGTAATAAGCCTTTCGCCAACGCCGAAGGAGTCGATCTTTGCGCCTTGGAGTATAATATCTCTTATAATATTCTCGTCAAGAGAGTTCGAAACAACTATTTTACACTCGGTAAGCCCTGCCTCGTCAAGCATTTTTCTCGCCTTTTTCGAAAGGTAGGTAATATCACCCGAATCAAGACGGATTCCGCACTTGGTGATGCCCTGTGGGAGAAGAATCTCCTTGAATGCCTTTATTGCGTTGGGAACACCGCTTCCGAGAACATCGTAGGTGTCAACAAGGAGGGTTGCGTTGTTGGGATAGAGCTTACAGTAGGAGACGAACGCCTCATATTCGGTATCAAACATCTGTATCCAGGAGTGAGCCATTGTGCCGGTTGCGGGAATTGCGTAATCTCTGTCCGAGATAGTGCAGGCGGTAGCCGCGCAGCCACCGATATACGCCGCCCTTGCACCGAGAACAGCACCGTCAGCTCCCTGAGCGCGTCTTGAGCCAAACTCCATAACCGGTCTGCCGTCTGCCGCTCTTACAACTCTGTTAGCCTTTGTTGCAATAAGCGACTGGTGGTTTAGACAAAGAAGCACGAAGGTCTCGATAAACTGCGCCTCAATCGAGGGCGCTCTTACGGTCATTATAGGCTCGTTCGGGAATATGGGAGTTCCCTCGGGAACGGCGTAAATGTCGCCGGTAAACCTGAAATCGGCAAGATAGGAGAGAAATCCCTCAGAGAAAATTCCCTTTGCGCGAAGGAAATCTATATCCTCCTCGGTAAACTTTAATTCCTTTATGTAATCAATAACCTGCTCAAGGCCTGCGGCAATAGCAAATCCGCCGCCGTCGGGCACCTTACGGAAGAAAACGTCAAAATACGCAATCTCTCTGCCCTTTCCAAGCTCGAAGTAGCCGTTCGCCATTGTAAGCTCGTAAAAATCGCAAAGAAGTGTTGAATTAAGATTAGCCATTTTGTAAACTTACCTTTCCATTTTTATCAGAGGTCGAGCTGCATATCACCGGTTTTTATCCAACCGAGCTTACGCATAACTTCGTTGAACAAGAGCGAGAGAACGGCAGGAGCAATAATGCAAAGGAGCGCCACGCCCAAAATGCTTGTGGTGCCAAAGCCCATATCGGCAAAAATTCCGAGAGGGCCTACAAGACCGCAAGTACCCATACCTGCGCTGACGCCGGTACATTCCAGCTTGAAAATACAGGTTGAAAGAGGGCCGACAACCGCCGCCGCAAGAGTGGGAGCAAGCCAGATTATAGGTTTTTTCACAATATTACCCATTTGGAGCATAGATGTGCCGATGCCCTGGGCAACAACACCGCCCCACTTGTTTTCGCGGAAGGAAATTACCGCAAAGCCAACCATCTGCGCACAGCAACCGACTACTGCCGCGCCGCCTGCAAGACCGGATATACCTATCATTGCGCAAAGGGCAGCCGAGCTTATAGGAAGAGTAAGCACCATACCGACCACAACCGCGATTATAACGCCCATAGCAAAGGGAACAACGGTGGTTGCGTAATTGATAAAGCTGCCGAGCCAATACATGCACCAAGAAATACCGGGGCAAAGGAGCATTGCGCAAAGTCCGCCAACACCAAGGGTTACCGCAGGGGTCACGAGAATATCGACCTTTGTTGCCTTGGAAACAAGCTTTCCTACCTCAACGGCAACAAGTACGCAAACGAAAGCACCCGCAGGGCCTGCGCTGACGCTCTTCGAAACTCCCTCAACCATAAGAGTGATACTGTATGCATTTCCGAACATACCAACGACGCCTGCCGAAAGAAGAACAAGCATCGGGGCTTTAAGCGAGTGGGCAATTGCAACGCCTATCATCGCACCGCAGGCACCGCCCGCCCCCGAAAGGAGCACAAAATAATCGTTTATAACATTTCCGTCGGGGATATAATCGGCAATAGTGTCGAATATCGTTCCCATAAGGAGCGAAGCGAAGAGGCCGAGAGCCATAGCGCTCATAGCGTCTACAAAATAGGCTTTAGCCGAAAGGAGAAGTCCTTTTTTCTTTAAATAAGATACGAATTTGCTGTCTGTTTCTTCCATTTTCTTTTTCCTCTTTTTTTATAATTTAAAGCATAGCTTTAAAATTACTGTTTATTAGCCCTTTCTCTGTCAAGGTAGCCCTGCAAAATAAGCTCTGCCGAAAGGGTATCGATTACCTCCTTGCGCTTTTTGCCGAATGTGCCTGCTCCGTCAAGGAAGCGGTATGCCGCCATTGTTGTCATTCGCTCGTCAAAAAACTCAATCGGAATTTCGCAAATTTCCGAAAGGAGAGCCGCAAACGCCTTTACAACATCGGCTCTCGGCCCCTCGGAGCCGTCCATATTCTTCGGCAAACCGACAATAATTTTTTTGCAGGCTCTTGACTCGGCTTCCTTTTTCACCCTCTCGGCGGTTTTTCGCATTCCGCCCTCGGAGATGGTGCAGATACCGCTTGCAAGCTGACCCGAAAGGTCACATTCCGCAAGTCCCGTCCGCTTGTCGCCGTAGTCAACGCCAAGATATTTTCCGTGTGTTAAATCCATATTTTTCCCTTTACATTTTTTCGTAAACAAGTATAATAAACTCGGCTCTGCACCGAAGCGAGCTTAATTTTTCGACCTTTGCGCGGTTTTCGGCACTTGTCCGATAGGCATAAGGAGTCATCATAAAAAGCGAGTGTATGGCTTCCTTGGAGTCCAAATTCATTGTGAATTTCAGCTTCTCTTCCCAAAGGAGCTTAAAGCCCGAAATTTCGGTGCTTTCTACCTTATTTTTATAAGGGGTGTCGTATACCGCCGCCTTCAACTCGAAGAGATGCTCCTCGTCGGGAATGACCATTATAAATCTGCCGCCCTGCTTCAGCACTCGCGCGCTCTCCTCTATTGCAAGGGGCGAAAACACATTATAGAGGGTATCTAGGGCGCCGTCGGCTATGGGCATCTCGTAAGAGCTTGCAACGGCGTATTCTATGCGCGGATTTTTCTTTGCCGCCCGCTTCACCGCCTCTTTGGAAATATCAAATCCCGAAACAAAGCTTGCGCCGTCTCTTTCAAAGACCGCCCTTTCAACAAGGTCGGTGTAATAGCCCTCGCCCGACCCCGAGTCAAGCACAGCGCCCCCCTTTGGGGTATTCTCAAGGACGCACTCGCAAAGTCTTTGGGCAAGGGGCATATAATTCCCCGCTGAGAGAAAGGCGCGCCTTGCTTCGACCATAAGGGCATTGTCGCCGTGTGTGCCGCCCGACCTGCCAAGAAGGAGATTGACGTATCCACCCTTTGCAAGGTCAAAGGAATGACCCTCGGGGCATACTCGGCAGTTATCTCTTGTATTCAGTTCTTTTTTGCATTTTGGACACAAAAAGAGCATATTTTCTAACCTTTATTTACATTTTAATCGTTTTATATCTCAGGAACGATGTATCCCGCCAGGTCAAGCTCCTCGGCAATTCGGTCAAGAGTTGCTTCCGAGTCGGCTCTTACGGTGTGGTAGTGGTAGCCCGAGGTAACGTGCATAAGCTCGGTGGATTTACCGCTTTTTGTTCCTTCGATAAACTGGTCTATTCCCCGCTTTGAGAATATATTAAGCTGTCCTTCAAGTCTGCCGTAGACCTTGTGCCAAACGAAAACATTCACAACCGTTCCGCCAAGGCTGACAATTCGGGTAAGCTCGTCCTCGGTCTCGGCGCTTGTGTGCCTGACCTTAAAGCATCTTTCGCACAAAGGAGATTTTTTCACAACATAGCCCGAGTGGGTCGAAAGAATATCGTATCCCGATGCTTTAAGTACCGCAATATCCTGAACGATTATCTGCCTTGACACCGAGAGTCTTTCCGAAAGCTCACCGCCGCTTACGGCTTTGTTTTCCTTTAAAAGTATAGCGGCAATTTCCGCTCTTCTCTTCTCTGCCTTCACACAATTCCCCCTTTTCTTTTTACATTTATAGTATATTTACATATTTTCGCTTTCGGATAAAGATTATAGCACATCTTTTTACATCTGTCAAGTCATCTGTAAACTTTTTTTCAATAAAAAAACGGACACCGAAAAGGCATCCGTTTTGTATAGCTTTATAAATTAAGGTCTTTTTATTGTGAAGTTAAGAACAAGGGACACTGCCGCAAGCGAGAGGAGAAGAATAAACGGTACAAGGTAACCGCCCGTAGCGCTCATTATGTTTGCGCAAATTGTTGCGGTGAATGATGCGCACATAAGGTTAAAGTTCATTGCTCCAAGGTTTGAGGCAAAGTGCTTTGTTCCGTAGAAGGAGGCGGTGAATGCGGAGGCAACGGTAGGAGATGTGCCGTAAGACATACCAACAAGGCAAATGCCCGCAATAGCAATCGGCAGAGAGTTCAAAATTACAGAAACGGTTGTCACACCTGCGGCAACCACAGTAAGAATACTTGCCGAGATCATAGTAAAGCGTCTGCCCATAATGTCAAACACCGCGCCGGTAACAATTCTGCCAAGTCCGTTACAGATTGCGAAAACGCCCACCATTGAGGTTGCGAGAGCCGCCTTTTGCGCATCAAAGGAGAGAACAAAATTCTTCGCAAAGCTGATAACCGAGCTACCCACCGCGGTAATGCAGATAAGGCAGAGGAAAGCGCGCCAGAAGGTAAAGCGCTTTATCATTTGAACGGTTGTAAGCTCCTTGATCTCAAAGGCTTCCTCCTTTGAGCGAGGCTTTTTCGGAGCAGGAAGAATGACAGAGGTAGCGGGGCGTCTTATAACAAGAGCCGAAAGTCCCACAACAACCGCTATGGCAAGGCCGAGAATAACATAGGTCTTTTTCCAACCCAGGCTAGTCTGGAAAAGCGAGTTTGCAAGGTTGCCGAGAACAAGGCTGCTTGCGCCGAATCCCATCATCAAAGCACCCGAGGAAAGTCCCTTTCTGTCAGGGAACCAGGCGTTTACCGAGGAAATTACGGTTATATAAACAATACCGATGCCAAGCCCCGCCATAAGGCCGTACGTAAGGTAAAGAAGCAGGGTCTGTCTTTCAAGAAGAAGCGAGGTGAGAACAAAGCCGAGCCCTGCAAGAAGAGCCGAAAAAACTATAACCAGCTTTACACCGAAGAGCTTTACAAGCTTTGAGGAAATAAGTCCGCCAATGCAGAAGAACGACATTGTAAGAGTAAAGTTAAAGGCAAGGTCCTCTTTCGAATAACCCATATCGATAAAGGGCGAATTCAGTATAGACCAAGCGTAAATTATACCCGCGAAAAGCATCGTTACAACGCCAACCGCAAGGATAAGCCAACGAATGTTAAGAGATTTTGAATTGTTCATTTGCTAAAAAACCTTTCTTGAAACTACAGGTTATTATATCATATTTTAAAAGTCTTGTCAAGATAAGACCTCTGCCCGAACGTAAATAGAGCGTTACAGCCTCCCACGAACCAAAAGAGCAAAAAACTTTAAATAAACGTATTGACATATCCCGCTTTTTATGGTAGAATATACAAGTCAAAATTACAAGCAGCAACCCCTGCTACTTTAGGTAGCAGGATTCTAAAGCTAAACATACAATTAAAAAACTTAATATAGGGGTATAGCCAAGCGGTAAGGCAAGGGACTTTGACTCCCTCATTCGTAGGTCCGAATCCTGCTACCCCTGCCACGAAAAGCACATCTTTTGATGTGCTTTTTCTATTCGTGGCAGGGGTAGCTTACGGATTCGACCTATTTCGTGCTCTGCACGAAGCGTAGATTCGCATACGGAGTAAATAATGCCAAGACCGCTTTAAAGCACAGTTTTAATTATTGACAACTCTCGTTTAGTATGCTAATATTATATTAATATGTTTTAGCGAGGTAACGAAATTATGAATTTCATTAAAATGTTAATCTGTTCTTTTCTTATAGCCGCATTTGCCCTTTTTGCCGTTTCCTGCAACAAGGAAGATGATGAAAAATCGAACGAACTCGGCTCCGGCGACGTGGAGGTTAACGATTCCGAAAAAAACGAAGAGGAAGAAAAAAACGAAGAAGAACCCAAGGACGAGAATAAAGAGGAAGATCTGCCCGAGGCACATAAGCACAGCTTTAGCGATTGGAGCGGAAACACCGCAACCTGCGAAGCCAAGGGTGAAGAAACACGCCGCTGCACACTTGCGGACTGTGATTACGAAGAAAGCAGAACTACTCCGGCACTCGGTCATAAGGAAATATCTCACGACGGAAAGGCGGCAGAATGCGGTGTAAGCGGGTACGAAGATTACGTTACCTGCGAAAGATGCCCGTATACAACGTATGCAGAGATCGAGGCTCTTAAACACGAAGAAGACAACCCCGTTGAAGAAAATGTAGTTGCCCCCTTGTGCTTTAAAACCGGAAGCTACGACGCGGTCGTTTACTGCAAACACTGCAAAACCGAGCTTTCCAGAGAAAGCGTTGGTATTCCTACGCTTGGCGGCCACAAATTAACCGATTACGTTTACAACAACGACGCAACCTGCAAGAAAAACGGTACTGAAAGCGCATGCTGCGGCAACGAAGGTTGTAAATACAAGGACACGCGAGAAATGGCGCAGTCAATTCTCGATCACACCTGGGAAAACGGATATTGCAAAATCTGCGCAACGGAAGAATACAGCGAGGGACTACTCTTTGAGCTTTTGCCCGGCAACGGCACTTATGCCGTAACGGGTTTGGGCGAGTGTACCGACGAAAAGGTCGTTATCCCCGACGTTTACAACAAACTGCCGGTTGTTAAGATTGCAAACAACGCCTTTAAGTCCACGTCGATTACGGGAATCCTCATTCCCGAATCTATAACCGAAATCGGCAACTATGCTTTCTACGACTGTGCAAACCTTTCGAGCATAGAATATTACGCAAGGAACTGCTCGGGAGATTTTTATATGGGAATGATATTCGGAATTTCAGCCGACGTAAATCCCGGCAAGGTTTATGTATTCATCGGCAAAACGGTTGAAACCATTCCGCAAAATATGTTCCACCCGTTCGCGGGAAGCCACGATATAGTGAGCCTTACCTTCGAAGAAGGAAGCGTATGTACAAAGATAGGCAAAAGCGCGTTTCTTTCCGTAAATATATCAACTCTAGTGATTCCCGACAGCGTCGTTACTATTGAAGATGCCGCCTTTCAAGGTTGCTCAGACCTTTTCAGCCTGACACTTGGAAAAAAGGTTAAAAACATAGGAAACAGTGCATTTTCATCCTGCATAAAGCTCGTTGAGGTGTATAACAAATCAACCACCTCGGGCTACGTTCACGACCATGTTTCTTACGAGCATCTTAACGTTTACACCCCCACCGGCGGCTCGTCAAAGCTTTATTACGAAAACGGATTTGTACTCTATAAAAAAGGAAGCGACGTTATCCTTATAAGCTATCTTGGCGATGAAACCGTGATAGAAGTTCCCGACGGTACAACGCAGCTTTACACAACCGCTCTCGCTAGACTTGACGTTACCGCGATCGTTATTCCGAGCACGGTTAAAATTATAGGTGACGGCGCATTTTCCGGCTGTGCAAACCTTATTTCTCTTGAATTGCCGAGTGGTTTAAGTTACGTTGGCTCGTATATCATATCGGGTTGCGAAAGGCTTCAGTTCGCCGAATACGAAAATGCTCTGTATTTCGGCAATTCCGAAAACCCATATCTTATGCTGGTAAAAGCTGCGAATACCGACATAACGGAGTGTATTATACACGAGGACACCGAAATTATTTACACAAGGGCGTTCGAGCAATGCTACTCCTTAACCGCGGTCGTTATTCCCGACAGCGTCAGGGTAATTGCAGACTGTGCATTCTTCTCCTGTCAAGGTCTTGAAAGTCTTACTATCGGAAAAGGCTTGAAATATATAGGTGCTGATGCATTTTATTATTGTCACAATCTAACCGAAATCAACTACAACGCCATTCATTGTTCAACCGATACCTACTTTACCATAAATCAAACCAACTACTACTTCTATAAAGCAGGTCAAAGCGGCTACGGTATCACTCTTACAATCGGATCTGAGGTAGAGTTCATTCCTTACGGAATGTTTGAAGCAACCTTCCGCACTCCCGCTTATGCTCCAAACATTAAAACGGTTATCATAGAAGAAAACAGCCTTCTTCAAGAAATCGATTACGAAGCCTTTGGCGACATTCTCGCCATAGAAACCGTTTATTTCTACGGAAGCGAAGAGGATTTTAAAAAAATCTATATAGATTTCCAAAACGACTCATTCAAAAACGCAGAAATTCATTATATCACCGAAGAATAATTCGTAAAACGAAAAGGAGAAGCCCACACAGTTCAGCTTCTCCTTTTTATATAGAGTTTTTTCACTTACCGCAAAATTTTTCAAACGCAGACGCGACCTCCTCCGCGCATTTCCCGACGTTTCCCGAGTTTTCTACCACCCCAAAGAAGTCGGATTTTATTTTTCCGTATTCCTCAAGGTCGAGCTTGTTTTGGTTAAGACGGGAGAGGAGCTTTTCCCTATCCTCGCCATAACGCATAGAGAGCCTCATTTCAAGCTCGCTATCGGAGACTGTAAGGTAGATGGCGCAGGGGTTTATATCGCTTTTTGCATGCGTTACGGTATGTACGCCGTTGAGGTCAAGGATAAGAAGCGGGGTTTTGCCCTCCGCCGAAATGCGGTCGATTTCCGAGCGGGGAGTGCCGTAAAGGTTACCCGCATACTCGGTATATTCAAGCACGCCGCCATCCGCTATAAGCCTTTCCATCTCTTCTCTCGTATGGTAGATATATTCCCCGTCAAAGGCATCTCCTCTCGGCGGGCGCGAGGTTACCGAGCGCACAAGCTCAAAGCTCCCCGCCCCATCAAGCAAAGCGTGGGCAAGTGTTGTTTTGCCCACGCCTGACGGACCGGCGAGAATAAGAATATTTTTCATATTTTCTCCGATTTTGTCGATATTTGTAAATGTTAGTTTACTAAAACCTATTGTTTGGTAGGAACGAGCTTTTCCTTACCGCCCATATAAGGACGAAGGGCTGCGGGAATATTAACGCTTCCGTCAGCGTTAAGGTTGTTCTCAAGGAAGGCGATAAGCATTCTGGGGGGAGCAACAACGGTGTTGTTAAGAGTGTGCGCAAGATAGGTTCCGCCCTCGCCCTTAACTCTTATTTTAAGGCGTCTTGCCTGCGCGTCGCCAAGGTTGGAGCAAGAGCCAACCTCAAAGTACTTCTGCTGTCTGGGAGACCAAGCCTCAACGTCGATAGACTTAACCTTAAGGTCTGCAAGGTCGCCCGAGCAACACTCGAGAGTTCTTACGGGAATATCAAGGGTGCGGAAGAGGTCAACGGTATTTTTCCAGAGCTTTTCAAACCAAGCGGGAGACTCCTCGGGCTTGCAGACAACGATCATTTCCTGCTTTTCAAACTGGTGGATACGGTAAACGCCTCTTTCCTCGATACCGTGCGCGCCCTTCTCCTTACGGAAGCAGGGAGAGTAGGATGTAAGAGTGTAAGGAAGCTCTGCTTCGGGTACGATCTGGTCGATAAACTTACCGATCATAGAGTGCTCGGAGGTACCGATAAGGTAAAGGTCCTCGCCCTCGATCTTATACATCATAGCGTCCATTTCAGCAAAGGACATAACGCCGGTTACAACATTGGAACGGATCATGTAAGGGGGAACGCAATAGGTAAATCCGCGATCGATCATAAAATCTCTTGCATAAGAGATAACTGCGGAGTGGAGTCTTGCAATATCACCCATAAGGTAGTAGAAGCCGTTACCTGCAACTCTGCGGGCAGAGTCAAGGTCGATACCGCAAAATCTTTCCATAATATCGGTATGGTAAGGAATTTCAAAATCGGGAGTTTGGGGCTCGCCGAACTTTTCAACCTCAACGTTTTCGCTGTCGTCCTTACCGATCGGAACGGTGGGGTCGATGATGTTGGGGATTATCATCATTATCTTTTTAACTTCTTCTTCAAGCTCTGCCTCTTTAGCCTCACAAGCGGCAAGCTCCTGCGCCTGCTCTGCAACGAGCTTCTTTGCTTCCTCAGCCTCCTCGAACTTCTTCTGACCCATAAGCGCGCCTATGGACTTTGAAATCTTGTTTCTGTTAGCTCTGAGGTCGTCTGCTCTCTTCTTGTTCTGGCGAAGCTCCTCGTCAAGAGCGATAACCTTGTCAACCAAGGGAAGCTTTGAATCCTGGAACTTGTTTTTGATGTTCTGTCTTACAACATCGGGATTTTCTCTTAAAAACTTAATATCAAGCATTGTTCTTTCCTTTCAGTAAAGAAATGTTAAATTAGAAATGAGAAATGAGAAATTATATTAATCCTTAGTTTTTGAGGATTTTGTAATAGCCATAAGCAAGCCTATAATGGAGTCGATATCTTTTCTTATACTTTTGTATTCCGACTCACTAAGGTAATTTATTCTGTAAAAAAGCCTTATCCAATATTGTGTTTCGTTTGCTTCCTTTAACGCTATATACATTTTTGCGCAAAAATCTGCATGCGACTGAGCTTTTTGTGCCTCTGCAACATTTGCTCCGATGCTTGTACCGCTTCGCAAAAACTGTCTAAACAAATCGAACTCTTTGTAACTGTTCGTTAAATGCTTATACATATTCACAGTTCTAACAGCAAACTCGAAGCTCTGCGATTCAATGGGATTAAACTCCGTCATTTCTCATTTCTCACTTCCAATTTAAACCCAATTTCTCATTTCTCATTTCTCATTTCTAATTCAAACCCAATTTCTCATTTCTCATTTCTCATTTCTCATTCAAACCCAATTTCTCATTTCTCATTTCTCATTTCTCATTTTTTCGTCCCCGTCTATTAAAAAAGCCCCTATACGGAAAAAGCCGTATGGGACGAAAAAACTCCGCGGTACCACCCAAATTACACGCAAAAAGCGCATCACTCAATGTTCGATAAGGGGAACGCCCTCGACTCATCGCCGACAACTCGGGAAGTGGAAATCAAACCTCTGTAATCTGCTCGCACCAACCGCAGACTCTCTGAATACGAAAATAAGAATTTTCTTCCGTCACAGTTAAATTACACATATAGTATATACCAAACGAAGGCAAATTTCAAGTATTTCTCCGAAAAAAATGCTTTTTTGTAATAACTTTTTTTGCCAATGCATAGGTTTTTGTGAAAAGAATTTTTCGGAGGAAGGTTTATGAGCGATAATTCCATATATGCAGATATTGCAAAAAGGACTGACGGCGACATTTATATAGGGGTCGTCGGCCCGGTAAGAACGGGCAAGTCCACCTTTATTCAAAGGTTTCTTGACACCGTTGTTATTCCCAACATTGAAAATATTTACGACCGCGAGCGCACTCTTGACGAGATGCCCCAAAGCGCCTCGGGACGCACTATTATGACCACCGAGCCAAAGTTTGTGCCTGACGAGTCTGTCAGAGTCACATTGGGCGAGGAAATCGGCTTTCAGGTAAAAATGGTAGACTGTGTCGGTTATATTGCCGAGGGGGCGCTTGGCGCAGAGGAGGACGGAGCCGCAAGAATGGTGATGACTCCCTGGTCGGATGAGCCGATGCCCTTTGCAAAGGCGGCAGAGCTTGGCACAAGCAAGGTTATCGGCGAGCACGCAACCATTGCAATGCTGGTTACCACCGACGGCACGATTTCGGATATTCCGAGAGAGAGCTATATTGCCCCCGAGGAGCGAGTTGTAAGAGAGCTTCGCGAGGCGGGCAAACCCTTCGCAATCATTTTAAACTCGGCAAACCCCGCCTCCGAGCAGGCGCACGCCCTTGCAAACGAGCTTGAAGTGAAGTACAACGCCCCCGTAGCCTTGGTTTGCTGTCCCACCCTTGACAACGAGGACATCAGAGAGATTTTAGCCCTTGTTCTTGGCGAATTTCCCGTAAGGTCTATGAGCTTTGCCCTGCCCGAGTGGACGTCGGCGCTCCCCTCCGACCACCCCTTAAAATCGGGCATTATCAACTCGGTTTCTGCCTTTGCAGACAAGGTTTCAAAGCTGGGAGACATCGAAAAGGCTCTGCCGAAGGACAAATCCATCGAGCGTATAAGAGTAAACGCGGGTGACGGCACCGCGGAGTTTAATATTCCTCTGCCAAAGGAAGAGTATTACCGAATTTTAAGCGAGCTTTGCGGACGTGAAATCCTCGGTGAAAGAGACCTCTTTGCCCACCTGCGCGAGCTTTCGGCTATAAAGGAAAAGTATTCAAAGGTAGAAAAGGCGCTTTCCGATGTGGAAATGAAGGGCTACGGCATTGTAATGCCCACCGTTTCGGAAATGAAGCTCGACGAACCCTCTCTCGTAAAGCAGGCTGACGGCTACGGCGTTAAGGTCACCGCCCACGCGGACTCAATTCACATGATCAAAACGGGAATCAAGGCAGACTTCTGCCCCGTCGTCGGCTCGGAGGAGCAGTCAATGGAGGTTGTAAAGTCGCTCTCTGCCGAGTTTGAGGAAAACCCCGACAGACTTTGGGAATACAATATGTTCGGGCGCTCGCTCTACGATATGGTCAGCGACGGAATGCAGGCAAAGCTCTCCCACATGCCCGAGGAATCCCGCGAAAAGCTCAGCGAAACCCTCGGCAAAATTATCAACGAAGGCTCAAACGGCCTTATCTGTATCCTGCTTTAAATCATATATTCAAGGCTGCTTCTCTATGGGGGCAGCCTTTTCGCGCGAAACTAATATTTATTTATATATTGACAAATATTTTATTTAGTGGTATACTTATCCTATGAATTACTATCGTCACTCACTTTCGGTTATAAAAAAAGTAGCGGCGCTGACAGTTCAAAAAAACAATTAAAGGAGCAATTATGAAAAACAAACTGATTTTCATCGCCCTGTGTCTCACTCTCATTTGCTGTACGCTGGCATTAGCCTCCTGTACTGTGGTGAAAGAAGTTCCTGCAACCCAGGACAGCGACAACACTACTAACACCCCCGCGCCCACACCTACCCACACCCACACCTTTAGCTCTTGGGTACCGGGTAAAAACGCCACCTGTGCTGAGGACGGCGTTATCGGTCACTATACCTGTACCGGCTGCGGAAAGTATTTTGATAACAAGAAAAACGAGTTTTCCAGTGTAACCATAAGCAAGGATGACTTTGCTCATGTTTTTGACTCGGCTTTTGACACCCAGTGTAACGGCTGCGGTGCCACATACAATCCCTCCACCGCCTCTATCAGCAAGGATACTCTCGTTATCGAATACGCAGGCGGCAGAACCGAGTCCGTTTCCGCAAAAGCAAAGGACGGATGCTCTCACGATTTAAAGATGACCCTCGAGGTTACAAGACACACCAAGTTTGAGAAGGGCAACTACGTTCTCTCCTGCTCAAAGTGCGACTACAAGGTAATCACCGAGGATATAATCCACACTCCCATTGATCCCGAGAAGGCGCCTATTGTCGTTGAGGAAGGCAAGAACCTTTGCGAGGACGGTTACATCAGCCTCCACTCCTGCGCTATCTGTAATATGGATTATACAGAATCTCACGGTCCCGCCGCTGATGTCGGCGCAGACGGAGTTCATACCGTAAGTGATTCTACCGTTATCGTTGCTGCAACCTGCCAGGCTAAAGGAACAGCCCAGGGCACCTGCGACCGCTGCGGTAAGCATCTCACCTTTGATATTGAGAAAGGCGAGCATCACTTTGTTTACGCTCTCGCAGTTTCAGACCCCAGCATTGACGAGACCGAATCCTATTTTGCGGCCGGCAAATGTACCGTTAAGGGATGTAACGCTACCGTTAACGTTGAGATTGATTCCGATCTTGTACAAAAGACGATAAAGGAGAGACCCTCCTGTAACCAGAACGCAAAGGGTACGATCACCTATTCCTGCAAGTCTACCGACTACAAGGACGAGAACGGCAAGAAGATCTCTGCAGAGATAGAGATACCCAACCTTGACTATCACAACTACAACGGCATTACCTTCTATCCCAAAGAGTTCTATCCCGACGTTAAGTACGATTATAACGAATACGAAGCTATCTTCGGTGAATATTACACTTATTTCGAGCATCCCGTTCAGGAGCCCACCTGCGAAGGCAGCGTGCTCTTTGACTGTCATTTCAAGTGTTCTGATTGCTCCAGAATCATCACCGTTAACGGTTACGTAAGCCACGTTTACGAGGAAGAGTGGGAAGAAATCTCCACTCCCTCCTGCACCGCGGCAGGCTCTGAGAAAAACACCTGTTCCGTATGCCACGGAGAACAGACCAGAGAGATTCCCTCTCTTAACCACGACTACACCCACACTCTCATAGCAGAAAACGTTGAGGGCGTTTATACCTATTACGTAAAATCCGAATGTTCGCTTTGCGACGACGATCCTACGGTTTCGATCTCCGCCGACGATATTGAAATCAGCATTATCGCTCCCACCTGTAAAGCAGAGGGACTTAAAACCTTTACTTACGTAGGCGCTGATTACGAGAACGTTGTCACCGACAGCGAGCCTATCGTAAGAACGAATATCCACACTCTTAACGGCAAGCTTATGAACGGTTCTTCCGACACCGTTTACTTCGCTGAGGAGCACAGCGGCATAGTTCTTTCAGCTCCTTCCTGCGGCGGCGCGGCTGACGCAACCTATACCTGTGATATTTGCGCTGAGGCTATAACAGTAAAGGCAATCTCCGCCCACTCTCTTAAGGATCCCACCTATTCCGCGGCAAGCGAAACTATAAGCGGCGTATGCCTAACCTGTGAAGCTAACCTTACTCTTGAAGTAGTTGATTTTGAAATTCAAACAGCTCTTACCTGTATGAATAACGGCAAAACTCTTTACAAGACTAAGAACGGCGGCACAACCTGCTACGCTCTTGCCGAGTACTCAAAGCTCTCTCACACCCTTAACGGTGTTGAAATGGATCCCGAGAGCGAAACTCCCTACGTTATCGATCAGCATCCCGGACTTACCTTCGCTCCTACCTCTGTGGCAGGCTGTACAGACGCTGCTGATGCAAACTTCAGATGTGACGGTTGCCACGGTATCATTACTGTACAGGCTAAGTCGGCTCACACTCTTAACGAAAACCACGTTTACGTTAAGGAAACCGGCTCGCTCTCCGGCTATTGTACCTTGTGTAACGCTCAGGTTCAGTTTACCGAGGCTTCACCCTTCAAGGTTATCGTTCCCGAGACCTGCACCGCCCTTGGCGAAAGAGTATTTAACGCAAAGCTTGGCGAAGAAGAGGTTGTCGTTTACGCTACCGTGAAAAAGCAGCTCCACAATCCCGGACACAATATCGTTCCTAACACCGATCTTCAGTACCCCATCACTCCTAACATTATCGAGCCTTTCGCAGGCGAGGTTTGCGATATGTGCCTTGACGTAGCCCACGGAACATTCACCTGTATTGAATGTGACCAGCCCGTGTACGCCGACGTATATCTTCCCCACACCGACACCTACGAAAGAATTGCATACGCAGCAACATGTACCGAGGAGGGACTTCTCGAGATCTCCTGCACACGCTGCGACGAGATATTCGAAACCAGAGAGATTCCCGCAACCGGCCACAACTATGATTTCGAGATTGACACCTACCCCACCGCAACTCTTACCGGTCACGCTATCGGCGAGTGTATCAAGTGCGATAAGGTAATCGACACCGAAATGCCCGCAATCACTGACACCGACGCATACGATATCTTTGTAGCTCTTCCCGGTAATTGTACCGAGGGCGGCAAAAACGGTTATACCTTCACCGTCAACGGCGAAAGCTTTACCTTCTATATAAGCACCGAGCCTCACGGTCACTCCCTTGAGGAAAAGGTTTACACTTACAAGATGAACTTCAAGGTAACCTTCACCTACAACGAAGAAGTGCTTACCGAAACACTTCCTATCTCTGTAAGCGTAAAGAAGTGCGAGCACTGCGGTCAGTATATAACCGTCGCTAAGGAATTCAACTACCAGAACACTATCTATGTTTATGACGAAGATAATAACGAGTGGGTTGAAGTAATCGAATAAAATTAAAAATATTATCCCTTATCGGCAGAGGGGCAAAGCTCCAAAGCCGCAAAAAGGAAAAGACCGGCTCCGAGATGGAGTCGGTCTTTTATTTAATTTAATGAAAGAAAAAATTATCTGTAATCGTCAATGTCCATACCGTAGACCTGAACAATGTCGAAATAGGGCGAGTTTAAAATATCCTTCGGGGTGACGATCTTACCGCCGTTTGAGTCTACGTCAAGCCCCACCTGATAATAGGCGTACCAGGGCAGGTGCGAGCAATGGGTGGTTTTCAGCTCGTCGGGAGCCTTGTCACCGAAAATTCCGGTTAGAATATCGTACGGAACGTCGAGCATATTTTCCTCAACATATTCTGCCGCCGCTGCGCCTATCTCTGCCCCGCCGTATTCGGCTTTCGGCCTTAAAATAACGAACTCGGGGTAGATAAAGAAGGTGGCGGCGCTGTTATACTGGGTCGGGTTGCCGTAGCCGTAAGCCTCGACCACCCAATTTCCGCCGTCAACCGCAATCGCGGTGTGGGAAATGTTGATAAAGGAAATATAGGTAGACGGAGAGTAGATTATGTCACCCTCCTGCAAGGGCGCGTGGCGGTAGGTGCCTCGCTTTTTTTCAAACATACCCACGCAGAAGTGGAACTTTGAGCACTCGAATGACGGCTCGGCAAAGAATTCCTGCTGAATTCTTAAAATCTCGTTTTTCATTCCGCGAGCGAGCATATCGTCTATGCCGACCTTGGTAAGCCCCGTCTGCTCGTAAAGCAAGTCGTAATCCTCGTCGGTAAGGCTCTCTTTGTCAAGCACCGAGGAAATGTCAACAAGGTCGTAATCGGGTGTCCAAACCTTGTAGGTGGCGGCAACAATGTCTATTCCCGCCCTGATGATAAGGGGAATCGATATTGACACCGCGAGTATTATGCAAACCGTTTGTACCCACCGTTTTTTAAAAAGCTGTTGGTTCATTCCTTCCCCCTCATCAAATTTTAACTAACAAAAAAATTATACATCATCAAAGCGAAAAAATCAATAGTTTTTATTTTCCAAAAGAAATATTTTTGCATTTTTGTAAACAAAAGTTTAAAAATCGACAAAATCACCGCCTTTTATACTCTTGACAATCGGTGTTTTTTAATGTATAATAATATCACTCGCAAACCATTTGGGCCCGTAAGGGTTTCGACGGGGATTTTGAGGTATGATAAGCGTGGCGGGCAGGATAATCCCGTTAAAATGTCCAACTTAAAAAATAAACGACAACAATAAAGTTGCTCTTGCAGCGTAAGCTGTGACGCGGCCAAAAGCGCCGCCCGTACCGCGGATGAGGACTACGACTTCCGCCGTGCGTCAAATCAGTAGTGAACTTGAACTGTGATTTCGCTCTTGTAACAGTCAAGCATCAAAGGGCTACCAAGAAACAAGCCTGTCTATCGGCGTGTGTCGAGGGAATTTTCAATAGATAAGACTGCCCACGGAGAAGGTTATATCAAGAGGTTTTCGGACACGGGTTCAACTCCCGTCGGGTCCACCAAAAAGAAAAAGAGGCACCTTGTGTGCCTCTTTTTTCTTTTTGTTTTGGCGGACTCGACATAGGAGTTGAACTTGCTCGAGTGCTTTGCACTCGAATACGGGTTCACATTTGAGCCGTAGAGCGCGTCAAGCTCGCTTGTAAGCGGCAAGGCGAAAAATATTGCCCAAAGGGCAAACCCCGTCGGATGGCACCTTGTGTGCCTCTTTTTTCTTTTTGTTTTGGTGGACCCGACATAGGAGTTGAACTTGCTCGAGTGCTTTGCACTCGAATACGGGTTCACATACCCCGCTCGAAGATCGGCAAGCTTGCTTGTAAGCGGCAAGGCGAGGGTATATTTGCGAAGCGAAGCTACGCCGGGAAGGCTTGCAACCACTCATCAGCTTCGTCTATCCATTTTTCTGCTATCGGATGAATCAGTGTCGGACTCCCTTCTGCTGTCAATCGGTTCGCAAGAGCGAGACCGTGTGTTCCTTTGGGATAAATCTTTAGCATAACGTTAATTTTCTCGTCAATATAACGTTGCGCAAGAGCAAGTGAGCCGTTGGTCGGTACCAAACCGTCTCCTGCCGCGTGCCAGATGAACAGAGGCGCACTTGATTTGTTGACCCGTGCCTCAAGCGAAAGCTCTCGCTTCAGGTCGTACGGAATTTCGTCGAAAGGAATGCCGCCTGTAAGATGCTCAAAGCTCGGCTTGTGGGTTGGGAGAAGAGCCGATACAACGGGATAGCTCATTATTACTGCATCGGGGCGGTTTTCTCCTTCGGAAATGCCGAGGGCGGATAAAACCCGCGGATCGTTATGAAGAATAGCAAGACTTCCCGCGAGGTGTCCTCCGGCGGAGAATCCGACCGCAAAAACGCGGCTCTTGTCAACGTTATATTTTTCGGCATTTTCTCTGATATGAACAATAGCTCGCGAAGCATCAATCAGCTGTGCGGGATACGGAATTTTATCTACTCTGTAATTAAGGACAAAACAGTTATACCCCTTAGCAAGGAATGCCAATGCAACAGGCTCCCCCTCTCTGTCGCTTCCCACCTGGCTGTACCCTCCTCCGGGTATTACAAGCATTGCGTCACGCACAAGCGTACGGTTGTCGGCAATGTAAATATCAATATATACTTCCTTATTTTCGGAATCAAGAAAAAGCCTTTCGTGCAGCATGGATGCTCACCTCCAACGTTTTCGTTTTTTTTGCGGTAAATAATATGTCGAAATATCGTATGTATAAATATTTCGGCGATAAGAGCTTTACTCAAATTTTATAGAATAAATATCACAGTCAAGCATCCTTATCTCAAGGGTTACGGGTTTGCCGCACAGCCGTTTGATAGCCTCGTCATCCTCAAAGCGAACGCGCTTGTTCGTCGAGTTTCCGAACACCTCAACGGAAGTATATTCCTCGTCTCCCGACTTCAAGGTAAAGAACGCACCGCCTCTTGCGGAGGTTTGAATATTGACATAAAGCTCTGCTCCGTCATAAACAAATTCCTTTGTAACAGCCCTTCTTTCTTCGCCGCCCGCGTGGAGAGAAACAAAGCCGTCAAGGCGTATCGTATACTTTACAAGCTTCGGGCGGCTGTCTGTTGTAAGACGGAAGCTCTCGCGTACCATAATCATATATTCGTTATCTGCGCCCGGAATTTCAGACGGTATCTCGACAAGCGCGGGAGTTACCGAGC
>JAZORT010000015.1:0-68286 GCA_045656745.1 Eubacteriales bacterium
AATAAATCTTTGATGGTTGTACCATGCGGTACTGCCATTTTATACGGTATTAGCAACTGTTTCCGGTTGTTATCCCGTACCGAGAGGCAGATTGCTCACGCGTTACTCACCCGTCCGCCACTAAGTAAAGTACCGAAGCACTCTACTCCGTTCGACTTGAATGTGTTATGCACGCCGCCAGCGTTAATCCTGAGCCAGGATCAAACTCTCTAAAAAATGTTTATCTAAATTCCCGAGGGAATCTAAATCCTTTTTCAGAGCTAAATTTTAATCTTAGCTTTCTCTTTTACTTTTTCGAGTATTACTCTTTGTGTTTGACAAGATTGCACAATTAGTGCTTAAATCTTTGTTCGTGTTGTTCAATTTTCAATGATCATTTGCTGTCCCTCGCGAGTCAGCCTGTCTATTATACTACAAACAATTTCAATTGTCAATACTTTTTTTCAATTTTTTTCGAAAAATTTTTCTTTTTATGTTTTTAGCAGGTTTTAACTAAATATGAACGCATTTTTTGTGCATTTATACCAATCAAAATTATTTAATATATTCTTCACAAATGACTATTGACATTTCGGTGATAGGGTGATATAATACTTTTAGCACTCAAAGACAACGAGTGCTAAAGAGATTTTGCGCAACGAAAGGCGGTTATTTAATTATAATGAAGAAAAAACAATTCAAAACCGAATCAAAAAAGCTACTTGATATGATGATAGGCTCTATCTACACTCATAGAGAAATATTCCTTCGCGAGCTTATTTCCAACGCGTCCGACGCAATAGACAAACTCTATTTCCGCTCGCTCACCGATTCCGGCGTTACCATAAACAGAGGCGATTACGCAATAAACATTCTGCCGGACAAGTCCGCGCGCACTCTTACCATAACCGACAACGGATGCGGTATGTCGGCAGAGGAGCTTGAAAACAACCTTGGCACAATTGCTAAAAGCGGCTCGTTTGAATTCAAGAGAGATAACGAGGCTACTGAGGACGTTGATGTTATCGGTCAGTTTGGCGTAGGATTTTACTCTTCCTTTATGGTTGCAAAGAAAATCATCGTCCGCTCCAAGGTTTGGGGTGAGAGCGTGGCCCATATTTGGGAATCCGAGGGCGCTGACGGCTACACTATCGGCGAGTGCGACAAAAACACATTCGGTACAGAGATTATATTATATATTAAGGAAGACACCGAGGACGAAAAGTATTCCGAATTCCTTGACGAGTACCGCATCAGAGCCTTGGTTAAAAAGTATTCCGACTATATCCGCTATCCCGTAAAAATGCCTATGACCAAGCAGCGTCTCAAGGAAAATTCAGACAAGGATTACGAAAGCTACACCGAGATTGAAACTCTCAACAGTATGGTTCCCCTTTGGAAGAAGTCGGCGAGCGATGTTACCGAGGAGGAATACAGAAGCTTCTATTCCGAAAAATTCTACGACTACGAAGCCCCTGCGAAAGTTATTACCCAAAAATCCGAGGGTACTGCCACCTATTCGGCACTGCTCTTTGTTCCCGCCCACGCTCCCTTTGATTACTACACCAAGGAATTTGAAAAGGGACTTGAGCTTTATTCGTCCGGCGTTATGATTATGGAAAAATGCCCCGACCTTTTGCCCGATTACTTCGGATTTGTAAGAGGCGTGGTTGATTCATCCGACCTTTCGCTAAATATTTCGCGCGAATTCCTTCAGCATGACCGCCAGCTTAAGGTTATGGCGAAGGCTATTGAGAAAAAGATAAAGAGCGAGCTTCTCAAAATGCTGGAAAGCGACAGAGAGAAGTACGAAAAGTTCTACGATGCTTTTGGAATTCAGCTGAAATACGGAATTTATTCGGATTACGGAATGCACAAGGATGTTCTTGAGGACCTTCTTCTCTTCAAGTCCTCTGCGGCGAAAAAATACGTCACTCTGAAGGAATACACCGACGCGATGAAGGAAGAACAGAGTGCGATTTATTATGCATCAGGCGAATCTATTGAAAAAATCGAGATGCTTCCTCAGCTTGATGCTATAAAAGCCAAAGGCTACGAGGTGCTTTATCTCACCGACGATGTTGACGAGTTTGCCCTCAAAATGCTCGGAAAATACGCCGATAAGGAGTTCAAAAACGTAACCGCAGAGGCTTCCGACCTTTCCACCGACGAAGAAAAGGCAAAGGCGAAAAGCGAAAACGAGTCTGCGGTAGAAATGCTCAAGGTAATGAAGGAGGCTATCGGTAATGTTTCCGAGGTGAGGTTTACCACCGCTCTTGCAAAGCACCCGGTCTGCCTTACATCCGAGGGAGAGCTTTCGGTTGAGATGGAAAAGGTTCTTCGCAAGATGCCCGGTGCTGACGGAAGTCTTCCCAAGGCAAATATTGCCCTTGAGGTCAACCTTAATCACCCGATTGCCGAAAAGCTCAAGGGACTTTACTCTACCGACACCGAAAAGCTTAAGAAATATGCAAAGATACTCTATGCCGAGGCCTGCCTTATAAGCGGAATCAGCCTTGAAAATCCCGGAGAGCTTTGCGAGCTTATCTCCGAGCTTATGGTGTAATCATCTCATTCGATGATTGCGAGTGCTTTTAATACAACAGATTACGGGACGTCGTCTAGACGTCCCGTAATAGTTTGTGCTCGCTGACGCCGCATCCGTTTGATGACCCAAGGATTGTCAAACGGATGAAGGGTTTTGCCGCAACCCAATTTTCAACCGCAAATTTTGAAGCGTATTGACTTCGTTACCACAATATGGTATAATTTACAAAACGGCACAAAAAAGGAGGTTCTTATGAAAGGTTTTTGGAAATTCATAAACGTTTTCGATCGAATTCTTGCTACCCTTTTAGCAGCATTTGCGTTTTTATCAGCTCTTGTTCCTTCCGCTGTTGTTGTTTTGGGCAACAAATATTACGTTTATCCGCAAGGAATTTCTTTGACAGCTATTACTGTCTGGGCGATTGCCGCAATTGTACTGTTCATCCTCTTGATTTTGATAGTAATATACTATTGGAGGACGCTTTTTCGCGGATTTTGGCGTGAATTGCTCTCCGCCATTTTAGTTATCGCATACGTTTTCGCGCTTTTCTATGCCGGATGGATGTCCACTGCAGTCTACATAATTTTAGGCCCACAAGGGCATTCTTACACCGAAGATATCGCAAACTACGGTGTCTATGATTTTGAATATTCCCCGAAGCATTTTCCCGAATCAATCGATGATGATATGGAAGTAATAAAATATTCTTACTTCCACAAATACTCAGATGCCTCTCAAACAGACATATACCTGGAAGTAAAGTTTGATTCGGAAGAAGATTTCAACTATCATCTCAACAAGGCAATCGAAACCTTTGGTGAAGATGGGGTGAATACCTTTGAAAATCCTTACGATCCAAGCTACACCGACGTTATAAATTCAAAGTGGAGCGCAGGTATCCAAATGGTACAGTCATCCGATGCTTATTCCTATGTCGATATGTTTTATTATTCGATTTCATATTCCAAGGACGAGCTGATAATAATATACAACCACACTAGAGTAGGAAGCGATCTTGAAGTATCCTATTACTACCCTGCATATCTAAGAAGATTCAACGTGGAATTCGATCCCGAAAACGACTTTGAATATACCGCAGATAAAACAGAATGATAGTATATTGAAGCACCACCTCTTGATGTTTTCGAGGCTAGCTCAGTTTTTTTGAACTTGAGCTAGCCTCTTGTAATGGGCTGGAAGGATTAGCAATAATTTATGCTTAAGGCACCCGGAATTTTGGATATTTAAGATGTCTAGGAAACTACATAATATATTGACCTCATTAACGAGATGTGATATAATCAAAATAACAGCATATTACTCAAGGAGAATTTATGAACGACAAACATTTAATCGTTGTAAGCGTTGACGCTTTAGTTTACGAGGATCTTGAATATGCAAAAACTCTTCCGAATTTCGGCAAGATTATAGAAAGCGGCTCAATTATTAAACGGGTTAAAACTATTTATCCCTCGCTTACCCACCCCGTACACGCCTCAATCATAAGCGGCGCTCCGGCAGGTGTTACCGGAATCATCAGCAATGCAACCTTTGCTCCCGGTAAAGACGCCCCTTGGTACAATATGCTCTATGAAATAAAGTGCGACACCATTCTCCACGCTGCAAAACGAGCAGGTCTTACGAGTGCGGTTTGCCAATGGCCTGTTACAGCAAAAGGACAAAACGTTATCGACTACCTTGTTCCCGACATACTGAACGAGTATAGCACCGGTCGCGAGGATGAAATTTTGCAGGTCTTTCGTGAATACGGCACCACCGAGTGCCTTATGGACATAGTGGAAGAGGGAATTTCCCGCTTTGGCTTCCGCGACGAGCATCCTGCGGTTGACCATTTCCAAATTTTCTGCGCTTCGCAGATAATCAAAAGATACAAACCCAATCTGCTTTTGACTCATCCGTCCTTGGTCGACAACGCAAGACATCTTTCGGGAATTTTCGGCGAAAGAGTTAAGCCCGCCATTGAGCAAACCGACCTTTGGCTCGGTCAGCTTATTGATGCTGTTGCTGAGGCGGGTATTGCGGATTCTACCGATTTTGTAATATTAAGCGACCACGGTCAGCTTAATATTGTAAGAACGGTATGCCCTAATGTATATCTTGCCGACGCGGGACTTATAAAATGCGGTGAAAACGGAGAGATTCTTTCCTTCGATGCCTATGTTGCAAGCTGCGGTCTTTCGGCGCAGGTTTACCTTTCGCACCCTGATGACAAGGAGCTCTACGACAATGTATATAATCTCCTCTGCACAATGGCAAAGGAAGGAATTTACGGCTTCGAGAAGGTGTTTGTGGCAAACGAAGTTAAGGAAATGTACGGCCTTTCGGGCGAATTTTCCTTTGTTCTTGAAAGTGACGGGTATTCAAGCTTCAGCGAGGCGGCAGTGCGCCCCATAGTCCGTCCTCTCAACACCGACGATTACAGAACCGGCAAGGGCACTCACGGGCATCAGCCCGAAAAGGGTCCACAGCCTACATTTATCGGCGCAGGCCCCTCCTTTAAATCGGGAGCTTGTGTAAAGGAAGGAAACATTCTTAACCACGCACCTACTCTTGCAAAAATTCTCGGGATTTCGCTTCGCGATGCATCGGGAAAATGTGTTGACGAGATACTGAACATTTAAAAAACGAGAGCTATGAAAATGCAAAAAACAAATTCATAGCTCTTTCTTTATTTTTTAATTTTCATTTTGCGGTAGAATATGGGACTTACTCCCGAAATTTTCTTAAAGGTGTGCGAAAAATGATTGTAATCCGAAAATCCGCAAAGCTCGGAAATCTTATAAAGCTCCTCTTGCTGAGTTAATATTAGCCTTTTTGCAAGATCGATGCGTTGCTCGGCAAGATACTGCATAATAGTTTTTCCGGTATCCTTTTTAAAAACGGAGCAAAGATAATTCGGTGCAAGATGAACCTCGTTTGCAATCTCTTCAAGGCGAACATCCTCGGATAGGTGGGACAGCATATACTGCTTTGCAAGCTTTATGTGGGAATTTTCTCTGTCCTTGACCGCTTCTACAATTTGGTAATAAAGATAGGAAAAGATTGACGCGCACTTTTCCTGCTTTTTGGCTGAAACCGAGTTAAAGGCATGCTTGAAGGTGTCGAGCATATAAACAGTATCCGGCATTACCGCCTTCGGAATATATCCGCCTACCTCCGACTCAAAAGGCTCGCGCAAAACTACGTTAAAGCTTGCGTAATTGTTTGGATTTGCATTATAATATCTTACGCGCTCCGAGCCAACGGGGAAAAAGATCGCATCTCCCGGCAAAAGCTCAACGTACTCGCCGTTGTACTCATATTCCATTTTTCCCTCAAGGCAGTACGTAAGATCTATATATCCAAGAACGTCGTGGGCAATAGACGGAACGCGGGTCCGCCTTGTGTAGACAAAAAGATATTTTGCGCTGTTGAAGGCATTTTTCATAAATAAGCATCCTTATACGAAGATCTTAAAATAAGTATATCAAACTTACCCAAAAACTTCAAGTACCTAGTAAAATATTTTTTGAAATCTTAAAATATTACAACTTTTATCTTTAAAATCTTAATTCCGATACTTGAATATGCAATTTCAAGATGTTACAATAAGAGAAGAAGAAAAAAGAAAGGCGCAAGGTATGTTTACTGTCGGTTTCGCAAGACAAGAGCTTGATAAATATCTCACCCTTATGGGCGGGTGCGCTGACATTTCTCTTGCTATAAATCCCGAAAAATTCAACACGGGAAAATTCTCTGACTACTCCCCCTCGCTTGACGATGCTTTCGAGATAAAATTTAATGGCGGAACGGGCGAAATTGAGGCTAGCAACGAGCGTGCGGTGCTTCTTGGCGTTTATTATTTTCTTAAAGCACAAGGTTGCCAATTTGTTCACCCAGGAAAGGGCGGAGAGTATATTCCAAAAAAATCCACCCTTGATGATGTAAACGAGATACTTTACGCAAATTGCAGGCATCGCGGTACGACCGACGGCGGTTGCGGAGGCGGAATTGAGGGAATGCTTGCCTATATAGATTTTCTGCCAAAAATAATGATGAATTCCTATTTCATCGAAATGACCGATTTTTTGTGGGATATGCGGTATTACTATACCTATCAAAACAACCCCTACAAGACAGCGCGGAATGTAAGCCGCGAGGAATATAACGAGTGGTATAAACTGCTGGTCGATGAAATTACAAAGAGAGGCCTTATTTTCCACGGCGCAGGTCACGGCTGGACAAATATGCTCATGGACGGAATAACCGAAACAAAAAGGATCTCCACCATAAGGCTGACAAACGATACAACAGAGTGTAAAAATCCCGAAATTCTCGCTATGGTAAACGGTAAAAGAGCCTTGCATAGCCAAACCGCTGTAAACACAAATCTATGCTATTCAAACAGCTCTGTAAGGAAAAATCTTGTAGATAAGATTTGCGAGTATTCCGAATCTCATCCCGAGATAGAATATCTTCATATATGGCTCGGCGATGCTTACGCCAATTTTTGCGAGTGCGATGAATGCAGAAAGAAATCTCCGAGCGATTGGTATGTTGTGCTTTTAAACGCGCTTGATTCCGAACTAACAAGGCGTAAAAGTAAACAAAAGTTGGTATTTCTTGTGTATTTTGAGCTTTTATATCCTCCTAAAGAGGAAAGACTCTTTAATGAAAACAGATTTACTTTACTGTTTTGTCCCTTCGGACGGGATTTTACAAAACGCTACCGCGATTGGCAGGAGCTCCCCTATACTCCCGTTGAATTAAACAAGTTTGACCCTCCGCGGGATATGCATATGGGGCTGTATCTTTCCCAGTTGAGAGATTGGAAGAAGGTATTTTCGGGAGACTCTATGGTTTTTGACTACAATCTGTATGACGGGGCGGGAGTCCTTGATCTTACCGGGCTGACACAGTCAAAAATCGTTTCGGACGATTGCCTATTCCTTAAAAGCATCGGGCTTTCGGGAAGAATTGAATGCGGTTCAACTCATTTAATGACCCCAACACCAATAATATATCACGCTATGGCTTCCGCGCTCTTTTATGGAAGAGGGGTGGAGGAGTCGGCCTTTTTGAGCGATGCTTTCGGAAGTAATAAGGCAGAGGAATTTTTAAAGGCTATCGACTGCCTGCCAATCGACTATATGCTACGCAAAAGGGACACTCTGACAGACGCAGAATTGTCTAAAATCAGCAAGGCGAAGGGCATAATCTGTAGCTTCAAGCAGGCGGCTATGGCTCTTAGCCCAAAAAGCGAAATGCAAAAAGGCTCGCTTACAAGACTTTTAGACTATACCGACCTTCTGGAATTTGTTTTTGACATTGCCGAGAAAAAACTCTATGGCTTTGATGAAAGCACAAAAGAAGCGCTTACAGAAAAACTGCGGTTTATTGTTTTTGGCTTAGAAGAAAAATACCCACTTACCTTTGATGCAACGCCGCTTTTCGAGCATATACGGGCGTTTATCAGGGGATATAAAGATTAAGGAGAACAAGATGAAATTTTTATTTGCTTCAGATCTCGGTTTCCGCTATTTTGACAGCTATCACGGAAACGAATTTATTGAAAAAGCCTTTTCGGACCTTTTGCCCACCTTTAAGAGTGCCGATTTCAGAATGGTGAATTTTGAAACTCCCTTTGCAAGGGATAATTTTACTCCGATTATAAAAAGCGGTCCAAATACAAGAGCGCTCCCCGAATATATTTACGCCCTTGATGTTATGGGCATTGACGCGGTTGCTCTTGCAAACAATCATACGGGAGATTTCGGAGACGAGGGAGCAAGATTTGTGCTTGACCACCTTCACTCCCACGGATACCCCACCCTCGGTGCGGGCGAAAACATTGACGAGGCTTACATTCCCCACGCCTTTGAAAAGGATGGCGAGAGGGTGCTTGTTCTCTCGGTTTGCGAAAACGAGTTTGGTGTTGCAGAGAAAAACAAGCCCGGAGCTGCGGGTTATTCTCTCGGCAGAGTGGCGAAATTCATTAAAAACGCAAAGGCGGAGGGATGTTATGCAGTGGTTTATTTCCACGGCGGAAATGAGGACAACCCCTATCCCTCTCCTATGAAAAAAGAGCTTTACCGTCACTTTATCGACCTTGGCGCAGACGCGGTGGTGGCTATGCACACCCATTGTCCGCAGGGCTATGAAATATACGAGGAAAAACCTATAATTTACAGTATGGGTAACTTCTATTACACCTCCGCAAGGCTTGTAAAGGAAGGCAAAGAAAGTGCTTTCCGCTACGGATATATGACCGAGCTCGATTTTTCGGGCGGCAAGGTTGGCTTAAAGCTTCATCCTTACGAATTTGACCTTGAAAAAATAGAGCTATTGCGTGGCGAAAGGCTTGACAAATTCAACGATTACCTCGCAGAGATTTCGGCACCTATCGCGGACGATGAGGAGCTTCGCCGTTACTTTGACGGCTGGGCGATTATCGGCGGAAAGGTTTATGCAGGCATGGCGGTTTATACTCCCGAAATGGAGGAGGATATTTCGACGGTTGTTCATATGAAAAATGACTTTTGCTGCGAAGCTCACGCAGAGGTTGTTAAAGCCTATCTTAACCTTTGCTACAAGGGCAAGGACGCCCTTAAAGAGGCAGAAAAATACAAAGAGAAATTGGTTGAAAAAACAAAAATTTACTTATAAAATATAGGTGTCAGATGAAAACAGGATTTTCAAAAAAATGCATAAATCCAAAAAACGGCGTTCCTATGCTGGGATACTATGAAAGGCGCAGAGCTAAAGGCGTTTTAGATGATATTTTTGCAGAAGCTCTTGCTCTTGACGACGGAAAAAGCAAGGCACTTATAATAAGCGTTGACCTCTGTATTTTATCGACGGAACAGTGTGACGGATTAAGGAAAAAGATACATCTGGCAACAGGAGTAGCGGAAAACGCTATATTCATTAACTGCTCGCACACTCACACCGCTCCAACCTACGGTTACGAAAAAATATCAAATCTTGCAGGCTCTGACGAATATGATGCCTTCTTCGAAGAGGCTCTTTGCGATGTGGCACGCGAGGCGCTTTGTGATATGCGTGATTCCGAGTTTTATTTCAGCAAGGCGAGTGCCGAAAACCTGGCATTTTGCCGCCGTTTCAGAATGAAGGACGGAAGTGTGAAAACCAACCCGGGTGTGAATAATCCCGATATAGATTACCCGCTTGGCACTCCTGACGAAACTGTAAAGCTCTTGAAAATCACAAGAGGTGGTGCTTTCGATATTTTGGTTTTCAGCTTCGGTATGCACGCAGATACAGTAGGCGGAGAATTTATCAGCGGAGACTGGCCCGCGCTTGCAAGACTTACCCTTGAAAAGGCGCTAGACAACACTCATTGTCTGTTTCTCCTCGGCTCGGAGGGCGATGTTGCTCACGTAAATGTTAACCCCACGCCTGCGGACAGAATAGGACTTTGCTACGACAGCTTTGACGGCGTGCCCCGAGGATATTCCCACGCGACCCATATCGGCAGAAAGGTTGCGGGCAGCATTTTGGGAATGCTCGACAAGGCAGAGCCTGTAAAGGCAGACACTCTGTCCTTTGGCACAAGAACTATATTTATCCCCTCAAACCAGGAAAACGACCGCCTTGGAGAGGCTGAAAAAATCAGATTTTTGTACGAAAACGGCAGAGCCCACGAGCTTCCATACAAGGATATGGAGCTTACCACAGCTGTTGCGGAGGCGGTTAGAATATGCGAGCTTAAAAACGGACCTGACGGCTTTGAATTTCGACTCAGTGCACTTAAAATCGGAGATTTTATTCTTGCGGGATTGCCGGGAGAGTGCTTTGCCGATATTGGCAGAGAAATCGAAGCTCTCAGAAGCGAGAAAATCCTTGTCAGCTGTCTGACCAACGGCGGTGACAGCTATTTTCCCACCTCGTCGGCTTATGACGAAGGGGGATATGAGGCAAAGACCTCAAGGCTGAAAAAGGGCGGTGACAAAATAATCGCCAAAGAAATGTCGGCTCTTATCCGCGAAATCTCTATTTTGTAAATAAAAAGAGGCTTATCCTTGTCATTGTGTCGACATTTGACACATAGGATATTGCCTCTTTTTGTTTTTATTTCAGGAAAAATCCTGCGGTTTCATATATAGCACCGCCGTTTTTGTAAAGCTTTTTTATTCCTCGCTGAAGGCTTGTATTCTCCGAAAGCTCGTCAAGGTTAAAATCCATATTCGGCTTCATAAAAACGAATTTGAACACCCCGTCACCACGGCTTTTAACCGCAAGCGGTATAAATCTTCTCGAAAATCCAAGAATATTTGAGTCAGGGCGGATAATATTGCAAAGTGTTGGGTCAAGCATCCAGCTATGGCAGTAAAAGGCGGTATATTCGTATTCGGGGAAATGCTTTTCCAAAAAGGCTTTTATGCTATCAAAGGTAAAATCAAGCGACTCTTTATCAAGCCTTGCCCCTGCGGGAATGTGAAGGCCAACCACCGAGCTCCCTCTCCCGATAACCTTTTTCCACTCGCTTTTTTTAAGCTTTATTTTTTTGTTTTCTACCCTGCCAAGCTCATTATAAGGATACCCCTCGTAATAAAGCTCCCCCTCTTCTATCACCGCCTCAAAGCTACCCTCATCATTCTCGTAATGAAGTGAGCCAAGCACCGCTCCGTCGCGGTGAAGCAGAATGTTGTCAGCCAAGCTCACTCCCTCACCGCGCGAATTTACAAAATGCACAGCGCCTGCATCAAAGGTAGCTCCAAGCTCGATTTGAAGCGAGCCTATGTTGTAAAGCTTTCCGTCATAAGCCAGCTGAAACCAGCCGAAAAATGAATAACCGACCTCTCCGCCACGACGGAGCATATAAGAGGGTATTCCGCCCTCGAGAGTATGAAGAGCCACCGAAATAATGTCATCCGGGATTTTTCTTCCCTTCATTTCGGCATAGTTTTTCGGAATGCCAGAGAGCATAACAAGAGCAGGAATCATTCTTTTTTCAAAGCTGTCCTCGGGAAGAGAAAGCTCCCTTAAATCATTATGTATCTCTTCTCTGTTTTCCACCGCCCGCAAAAGAAGGGCAACAAAGAGTGTTAAGTCTTTATTCTTTCGTATTTTTGCCGCCGCATCTCGGTAATACTCCTCGTATTCGGAGACAAAGCCGTATTTTTCCTTTAGGGAATCAAGATAATTATCTTTAAGCACATACGGAAGCTCGCTTTCGGCAGAGATAACTGTGTCACAGTAAAAATCATTCCACCGAGAAGGAAATTTAACGCAGCCGACAGACTCCATAAGCTCGTTTATTTGCATATATTTCACCTCGAAAATATTTGCTTGTCTTGTTTATTATATTCTACTTTATTTACGCTCGGTTGTCAATATCTTAGGAAAAAAAGAGCCGTTTTTTCAGGCTCTTTTTTTATTCCATATACCTTCTCAGCTTGTCTATCGCACCCTTTTCAAGTCGGGAAACCTGAGCTTGGGAAATACCTATCTCGGCGGCAATTTCCATTTGCGTGCGCCCCTTGTAAAAGCGCCTTTCAATGATGTTTTTTTCGCGGGGCGAAAGCTTTTTCATAGCCTCTTTCAAGGAAATGCTCTCAACCCAGGACTCGTCCGACTCGTTTTCATCAGCAAGCTTGTCAATAACATAAACGGTGTCCTCGCCGTCACCCCAAACACTGTCAAAAAGAGAAATCGGCTCTATTATCGCCTCCATAGCCGCGCCAACCTCCTTTTCGGTGGAGCCAAGCCTTTTTGCAATTTCCGAAAGCCCCACCTCTCTTTGCTCAAGCCTTGCTATCTCCTCCTTTATCTGCAAGGCTCGGTAGGCAAGGTCCCTTACACCGCGGCTCACCCTTACCGAGTTATTATCCCGCTGATAGCGCCTTACCTCTCCGATTATCATCGGCACTGCATAGGTGGAAAATTTTACATCAAGCTCTAAATTAAAATTGTCAATAGCCTTTATAAGTCCGATAACACCAACCTGAAAAAGGTCATCGGCATATTCGTGCTTGGGATTAAACTTTGCAATAACACTTAAAACAAGCTTTAGGTTGCCCATAACAAGCGTGTCTCTCGCGCCATTGTCCCCCGCCCTTGCAAGCTCTAAAAGCTCTCTTTTTTCTCCCTCCGAAAATGTCACAAGCTTTGATGTATCAACACCGCAGATTTCAACCTTACTCATTCGCATACACTATCCCTCGTAAAGTTTTTACTGTGTGGTTAGTATATCCCTTTTTGTCGAAATTAAACACAAAACACAATAGTTTTGAAAAAAGAAAAAGCGGCTCTTGTTGCCAAAAGCCGCTTTTTTGTTAAGTTTTATTTACAAAATTACTCGTTTACGATATGTCCTACATATACGTTATCAAATTCCATATAAGCTCCGATCGAGCTTGAGGAACGAAGCTGAAGAACAACATCGGAGCCTGCGTTTGTTCCTCTGCCGAACAGAGTAGTCTTGCAAGCAAACTCGTTGTTAATATAAATCTCCGCTACACCGCTCTCGGTGGAGTTGGCATTCTGGTCTGCGGAAATTACTATTCTTACATTGTACCACTGGTCGGTATTCAAGCCTACATATCCCTCAGCGGTTTCATAGTTCCCAGAATTACGGAACTGAATCATGCCGTTTCTGTCGCAGTTCAAATAAATATCTCTTCTGAAGCCGCGGTTGTCAACGGTAATAACGCTGAAGAAGCTTGTTTCTGCAGCAACACCGCCGATTCTCAAATCCATTTCGATTACGGTTGCATTGGTGCTTTCATCAGCAGCGCTGAAGCTCAATGCTCGTTGAATGTTAGATGCGTAATCTCTGGTTTTTTCATAGCGAACATACTTAGCGTCGGAGAGTATCGAGAGTGTGCAGTATGCACCGCCGTTAAAGGAAGCGAAGCTCGAGCCTATGCTAGCATCGGTTTCGGAGGAGAAGTCAAGCATAGTACCGCCAATAGCGGAGTTCTTGTATGTATTGTAATAAGCGCCGTTGCCGCCGGGAAGAGCGTCAATGAAGGCGGGAGCTACAATGTAAATTCCGTCTACTGTAATTGTGCAGGAGCTTTCCGAAAGCTCGGAGTATTCAGCGGTTGCATCAAGTCCGTCAAACTTTGCAATCTGCCAGCCGGAGAACTGCTTGTTTGCAGGAGTGGTGCCGCCGTATGTGAGAGTGAGGCTCTCGCCGTCTGCGTAAAATCCGCTTTCAGCACCTGCAACACCGTTACCCAAAGCTACATAGTTGTATTTTGTAACAACGGTTTCTGCCTTGTCGGGATACTTGTCATTTATAAGTACATTTTGAGCCGCCGCGCCACAACGGAGATAGGAGAGATAAAGGTCCTTGCGGTTGTAGTCAGCGCCCTCGGTTGCGTAAATATACTCGCCTGCAAAGAGCTTCTCATAGAAATACTCCGCAACACTGTATTCAACATACTCTGCCTCGGCAGCAGCGCCCTTCATCTGCGCCGCAACATAAACCTTTTCGCCATATTCCTTTGCAGGAATTCCTATGGTAGAGAAGGAAGGGTGCTTCACACCCTCAGCATCTGTGAAAACTGTGTCGGGGTTTGCAACATCGTTAAGCGATGCGGTGTAGATTACATCAGGAGCAGATTCGAAATAATAGGTAACTACTACATCGTCAGCCTCCTCGAGAGTCGCATCAACCGCAAAGAGCATCTCGATATTTGAGGAATAGGAAACATTCTTTGAAAGGATTGCTACATTTCCCTCCTCTTCTGCCGCCGCGGAGTTGAAGGCAAACGCCATGCACGCAAGGAGCGCAATACACAAGGATAACACTAAAATCTTGGATTTTTTCATTGTTTTTTACCTTTCTTTGTTTGTTTTTTTGTAAATTTTAGTCTTTTTAAGCGTGGGAATTTTGAGGGAGATTGACCGTTTTGCGACCCGAAGCTGTAGAAACCTACTGCGAGCGGGAGCAAGCGGGCAATATCACCAAAATTCACCGCTTAAAATTAGGTCCAACCGCCGGAGTCAATATTACTATTATCCCATTCAGGGGTAGAAGTAGTAATAATATCAGCGCTTTCAAATGCTATAAGCTCAAGGGTTGCGGGTAAATATTTTTTCTTCACGCGTTGTACCTCCTTTTGCATTATATATTAAGTGACTCGAGGAATTTTTGCTTTTTTTCGGGGCCAAAAATCTTTACTATGTATTCGTCCTCAATTCCTAAAGCCATATAAATATTGTTTGTTAATCCTGTTGTGGAAATAACGCTTGAATTGATACTCCCCTCGTCGCTGTTGCTAAGACATACGGGAGCTTCCTGAGAAACTCCTTTAAGTCCAACCTCAAGGTCATAGGTAAAGGAACTGTCGGACTTTTTGAAGAGAAGTATCTTCTTTTTCGAAGCTCTTATTGCCTCGGGGGCAACCTTGTAAACAGCGGAAAGCAGTTCTCTTGCCTTTTGGTCCTCGCCGCGTCTTTTTAGGTTGTTTAAAATGTTTCTTATGGAGAACCAGCAGTTGTAAATGTGGCACACAGTCCAGCACCTATCGTCGCCTCTTATAAATCCGTTCGGGTCATCCTCGTGGATCATACACTCCATAGCGGCAAGTGCCGCCTTTGTTGCATTGGGTATGGGGCGTTTTGCGGTTTCGTATGCGCCGCTTATTTTCAGTAAGGCGTTCACCGCTCCGTAAAGACCGCGGCTGCCCCAAAGTCCGGTTTCGGGATTTTGCTTTTCGTTAAGGTAATCGATTACAACATCCTCAAGCCCTGCCGCAACTACGCTTGTCATCTGAGAACAGATGTTATTTGCCGCATAATAGGCTCTCATATCCCAATCGTAATTGTCAAGATATGCCCTCAATGCCTCGGCGGACTTCAGATGGTCGGGAATAGCCTTTGTTCCCTCACTGTCCTGATTTTTGAGTGCCTCGGCTAGTCTTTCGTTTGCGGTGGGATAGGGGAAATCAAACTTAAAATGATTTGAGAGCTGTAATGCCCAGTTAAGGTCTCTGCCTCGGCGGGAGTCCACGATGTTTTTTCCCCATTGGGGGTGATAGAAAAATCCGTCCTCGGGGTCGAGAAGCGACCTTGTAAATCGGGTTATACCCTGCTTCATTTCCTCGGGCAGCTCGTCGGGGCTTGAAATAAGCCCCAGACCTAACATGTTGTTTACTGCCTGAACCGTACTTTCAATATCGGGCAAAAATTCGGGGTTATCCCTTGCCGAATTTGAGAAGTAAAAGGCGCCTGTGTCCTTGTCGTAAAGGGCGGCAAGCCAGGTTATGTATCCTTCATCATATATAGTATAAAGGTCCTGCATAGCCTCAATTATTTCATCGGCATTGTCGGTATATCTTTCCATTGCCCTTTTAAGATATGCCCATTGTTCTTTTCTTTCGTTAGTCATTCTTAATCACCATTTATTCATAGGTTTTATCCGATGAATATACCTTTGCATCATCGATAAGGATGCAACCTGCCATATATCTGTCAAGGAAGAGATTTGCTGCCGCAAACTCTCTGGTTTGATAGTTTGGCAGACCTGTTCTCCACGCAAGGTCGCGCGCCACCTCGGTGCCGTTTGCGTAAATTATAGTTCCGTAGTTGTCAGCGGCATATTTTCCTCTGTAAAACTCGAGCTTCAAGGTTATCCATTCGTCACACTCGAAGGTGTAAAGAGCAGTGGATTTATCGGTTCCGTAAACAGAGGTGAGGTACGCCTGCTTTTTGCCGTTTGAATCGGTTTTTAGATTTATAGCAATAGATGTTGCCTTCTCGGAATTTCCGAAATTAAGATTTATATTAGCCACAACGCCGTTTGCGTTATAGGACGAGGAGCTGATATAAAGCCTTGTTTCAAAAATGTAGCAATAGCCGTTATTTCCCGATGCGGTAAGCGAAATATCCGCGCTTATTGCCGATGAGGGATAGCCGTCACCCGAGCCGCCGCTCTTTCTTGTGGAATAAAGGCGTAATACCTTGTTTGCTGCATCCTTGGGGTCGGAGATTATGTCCGCAAATGCGGCTCTCGTTCCGTCGTTTAATGCAGCCGGATGATTTACCTTTACATATCCGTATTCCGTAAGAGTTCCGTCATCCGTGATCTCTCCGTCCTCGAAGTCCTCTACATCAACCTTAACAACAGCACCCGGAACATACTCGTTATACATAGTTGTAAGGTCAAGATTGTCGAGATAAATTACCGCGTTGGTGTCGGAATAGGAATAAATCGAAAGCGCACCGAAGTCCAAATAGGTAAGACTGTCTACCCTCGTGCCGTATATGCCCTCAAGCTCTGCAACATAGCCACCGTTTACGAATATCTTCATATGGCCGCTGCCCTCACCCGAGAAGAAATACAGAATTTCAAGGTTAAACCACTCGCCCTCCTTGGCGATAGTATATCTTGCCGCCTGAGAGGATGTGCCGAGATTTGTTGTGCTGATGCTCAAAAGCACGTCACCGTAAGCCGCACTTACCTCAAAAGCATACGCATACTCGCTGACGCTGTTACCGATGCAGAATCGGAAGGTATCGTAGGGTGCGGTAGCATCAATGCAGGCATCAAAGGCAAGTTTTTGGCTATTGACGCTCTCCGAGCCGCCGTAGGCCTCAAGCTTAATGCTATCGTTTGCGCCCGCTCCGCTCGCAAATCTAAGAACATGAGTAAACTTTTGTTTACAATAAAGCTCTTGAATTCTAATTGACGCGGTAGCGCTCTTGAGGGTTGCGGTCAATCTTTCAGGAAGATTACCCGTTGTCGAGCTTTCAAACTCAAACACCGTTTCGTCTCCGTTATCGTCAAAGACCTGCGCCTCTTTTTCAAAGCTCTTGTAGTTAAGCTCGCACTTTGCGTTGTCAAGCTCAACAGAAGCCGAGCCAAGTGCGGCAATTGCAACAAAGGCGGGCTCTGTCATAGCCGCAGAGGAATTATACACCGAGGAGGATATTCCCACGCAATAGCCGTCAATATAAACATTAGCCGTTTCCTCTCTGAAGAAGAACTCTATTTTTATATTGGATGCCCCGCTTCGGGGATAGCTTCCGATAAGAGCCAAAGGCTCTGTGGTGCTTTCGGTTGATTCGTAGATATAAATGTATGTGCCGTTTCTCAGCGCAACATATTCAATAAGCTTTTTACCCTCTGCATCAAGGACAGTTATGCGGTATCCATCATTATTAGAGTAAGAGGTAAGCTCGATTTCAGCCTCAACACATATCATATTGAAGGCAACGCCCCTACGGGTTACGGGGATTTTTACATATTCGCCCGAGTCAAGAGTAAGGACACCCGAGTCAATCTGTCCGTTAGTTTCGACAGCAGAGTCGGAATAGGAGAAATCGTAAACCTTTTCGTCGTTTTCGGGACGAATAGCGTCAAGATAGTATTTTACCGTCTTTTCCGCAATGATGTTATCAAGCCCTGCGTCAAGAGCCGAGTTGGAGGAGAGGGTCACCGCTCCGCATCTCTTGAGAGCAGCGCCGTTGCTTGCGCTGTTTGTCATAGCAACAAGCTGAGAGTCGATATAAATCAGGGTTGCCGCCATACTGTCGTAATAATCAACGCGAAGGCTGAATACACCGTCAGCATCGGCTTCAAGGGTGTAAATTACACTTCCAAGGTTTCCTGAGGGCATATCGTACAAATCGATAAGAGTCTTTTGGTTTTCGGTTCTTACCGCAAACGCAATTCCCGAAAGAGGTGCGCTTGAATTTGTTCTTTCGATAAACTTCAAGGTAAGGGTTGCGTTTGAAGCAATTCTTGAAGGAATAATATCCAAAGAGAGGCTTACACAATTTGCCTTTGTTTGTCTTATGTTAACGGGTATTACTATTTCCGATGTGCCAAGCATATTAAGCACACCGCCCGAGGCAGCTGCGTTGCCGCTTGCCTGAATGTCACCCAAATCATCGCCCTCAAAGGTGTATTTCTTTTCACCGTAATCGGTGTAATCAACATTACATCTGAGCGAGGAGGTGTTTGCAGGGATTTCATAGGGAGTATTTGCGTGATAGGACACCGAGTTATCAATAAGAACCTCGGCTTCTACATAAGAAAATACCGAAAGTCTTGTTGAGTAATACTTCTGCCTTGGCGTTCCGATACCGCCGTCAAGCTTTAAGCCGTTTCTGTCGTAATAATTATCACTTACAGCGATCAGATTGCCGTTAAGATAAATTTTAACTCTGAAGCTATCGTGGTCACCGAGATAATATTCAACCTTGAGATTAAACCATGTGCCAAGACTTGCAAATTCGCCAAGGTCGGTCATAACTCGCTTATCCTCCAAAACAGAGGAGCTGTCGCTAAACTTCACTTTGCCGTTTTCATTTATAAAATAAAGCATATAAATGATGTTTGCACCGTTATCAAGCAAGGAAAGCTCGCCAAGGGCGCCCTCGCGGTCTGCGCTGTTCAGGCAAATATCCGATTCAAACACGAAGCACTTGGGGTTTATAATATTTTGTCCGACGGCAATATCAACAGAGTCACCGCCGCCCTTCTTCGAGTCGATAGAAAGCGCCTTTCCGTCACCGCGCTTTACTACCTTTATGCTTCCCGACGAATTGTTCGTTATCTTTACATCGAGAGGCTCTTTTCCGATTTCATCATACTCGAAATCGTTATATTCTATTGTATATTCAAATTCCTTCTTTACAACGGGCGAAAGCTCGTTTATAATATCAAGAAATCTTTGCATATCCGAAGCGCCGAAAATCGGAACATCAAGGTCAGAGATGTCAAGAGCCGCGTAAATGTGGCCTACAAGACCCGAGGTGCAGATAACAGTTGCGTTAACATTACTTTCCTCAATTCCGGGGACAGATACGGGCACGCCCTGAGATTCGTAGGATTTTCCGCTGTCAAGCTCGAATTCAAAGGCTCCGTCAGGCTGTACGAATTTAAGTATTTTCTCGGTAGAGGCTCTTACCAGAGCGGGCGCCTCCTTGCGAAGCTTTTCAAGCTCTGCTGCCGCAAGCGCTCTGCCGCTTTCGCGGTTTGAGCTATACTTATTAAGGTTGTCAAAAATCAAATCGAGAGTGTACCAGGTGTTATAGACGTCACAAACGATATTTGCTTCAACATCAACGTCTATACAGTATTTGGTAGACTCGATCGCCTCCTTTGCGTGAGGAAGCTCCGCGCCGACCGCGTTATAGATGTTAAGTATCTTGAAAAGACCGTCCATTCCGCGGAATACCGAATAATTTTCATCACCGGGATTCAGATAATCCCAGGTGCCGGTCGCGGGATTTTGGTTTTGGTTAAGCCAGCTTATAAGAATATCGACCAGCGAATATCCCTCGCCGACAAGCGCCTTATCTCTTTGAATTATCTGGCTTATCTGCGAGCTAAGCTCGTTTCCGACTGTGTATGAGTCGGTGGTCAGTTTAAGAGAAGAAAGATATTTCTCAAAATTAGTCTTGTTAAGCAGGTGCTCGGGAACATAGTCGGATGATGCCAAAATCACCTTGGAAACCGATGACACCTTTGACGAGGAAAGGGGTGCGGTTACTCCCGACATAGACTCAACGCCCGACCCTTTCACTCCGTTAGGAGTATCGTAAATGGGAGAAACGCCGAATTCGCGGAGAATGTTAGTTGCCCAGGTCAGATCTCTTCCTCTGCGCGAGAGCCTTGAGTCGGTAAGCTCGCGTCCCCACTGAGGGTGATAGAAATATCCGTTAGAGCTTTGAAGCCCCTTAACAAAACCGATTATCTGCTCTGCCATTTCCTCGGGGATAACATCGGCATAGCTTGACGAGCCGTCGTAGCTCTTTGCCATTCCCGAGCTTGCAATGAAGCCCAGCGCCTGCACGGTGCTTTCAAGGTCGGGAAGGAATCCGTTGTAATTTCTTGCGGAATTGGAGAAATAAAATCCGCCGATGTCCGCATCGTAAAGGTTGGCAAGCCAGTCTACTATATTATCGTCATAGCAGGAATAAAGCTGTCTTAGAGCAACGGCAAGGTCCTCGCCGTATTTATTCGAAAATCTCGCCCAGTCCTGCTCTGCAATCAGCTCATCGCGCTCATCAAGCTCCTCAATAAGGTCAAAGCCGTAATAGCAAAGCGTTCCCGAAGAGAGAACAAAATCCTCATAAACGCAGGATTCGATAAAGAAATTAGCCGCCTCTTCCTGCAAAATCTCTTCCGCTCTGCCGATATAAGCCAAGGCAATCGACGAGCCGTCGGAATAAATGAGATAACCGCTGTCGCGCTCATCCTTTTCAATCTTATCCTTTAAGAGCGAGTATGCCTCCTTTGAAATGGCTCTGTTGCACTCGCCTATAACTATCTCGTATTCCCTCTCGCCTGCGCTATCGGAGCAAACCGTAGCACTCACTCCCGAGGCCTCAAATATCGCCTCGCCAATCTCGCTTGCGCGGCTGTCTAAGCCGAGGGAGTGAACGATTCGTATCTCTTTATCCGACGAGTAATACCACTCCTCGTCACCCGTATCCTCGGAAGGAATATTTTCGCCTCCGCCACTGCCTGCTCCGCTGTTCTGCGGTGCAGAATCGTTCTTTCGGCAAGAGCTGAAAGCTAACATAAGAAGTATCAAAAATGCCAAAAATACCGATATTCTCTTCATAATATCAAAATCCTTCCTTATAAATTAAAAGTTACCAAATAAAACACAAAACGCATCTTAAAAACGATTGGGATTTGCGGTTTACACAAACTTAGCGCGCGTATATTTTAAATTTGTAGCAGATTGACTAACGAAAAAACACTCCACAATTAAATAATAGCAAAAACGCATACTCTGTGTCAATACCCTAATCCGTATAATAGGTGCAAAAATCCGACTTTATGAAAAGGCATTGTTAAGAAACTGCCGACCTGTTAATGCAAAAACTCTTGCACCAAAGATAGATTCCCGCGCTCCAACCCATCATTCTGCGCTCAACACCCTCGCGAGCGGCGGGCTTGCCGGTTTCAATGTCGTATTTTTCCCAAACATCTCCGGTCCTCTCGAACGCCCTCTCAACAAGGGCACAGTATTTTTCGGCTATGCCTTTTGCAATATGGGTGTAGCCGTAATCACAAAGCCCCTTTATCATTATGTAGTTAAGGGGCGCCCAGCACGTAGGATAATCCCACTGAAAACCGAAAATGCCGTCTCGCTTTTCGCACGCAGCAACGCCGTATTCAAAATCAAGAAGGCTAACCTTTTCAGCCATAGCCTTTGCCTGCTCTGCGTCGGCAAGTCCCGCAAAAAGGGGATAATATGCCGCAGCAGACAAAAAATCACTCTTTTTGCCATTAGCAAAATCGTAATCACAAAAAATTCCGCGCTCTTCGTTCCAAAGATACTTGTTTACAAGCGCCTTTCGAGCCTCGCACCTTTCTTTCCACACCGAAGAGTCTCTTCCAAGCTCCTCTGCAAAATACGCCATATCCCTTTCCATTCCGTAAAGCAAAGAGTTAAGGTCAACCCAGGCGTAATTTGTGTTATTAAGTCCCATGCGGCTGTTACAGTCCCAACCCGACTCGCACACTATCTTGTAAAATGCGGTAATATCGTAAAGGCTTTGCCTATCGTAATTTTTGAAAAACGGAATACGCCTCTCAAGCTCGCTTTTTTCAATAAGAGGCTCGGTTTCAATATCTCCCATTGCGTGATAATATCTGCTAAGTCCTATGGGAGTTTGCCTTTGCTCCTGCCAAAAATTCCACTCGGTCTCCATTGCGGAAAACATCCTGAAAAGCCATTCTTTATCCTTTGTGATAGAATACACCCGCTTTACCATAAGCGAAAAGAAGGGGGGCTGCGATCTGTTTAAAAAATAGGTGCGGTTTCCGTTGGGCATATATCCGAACCTGTTTATAAGGTAGGCGATATTCTCAATGTTATCAATAGCATAGCCAATCTTATCGGACAGAATAAGCCCCTCGTTCGTGAAATAGGTATCCCAATAAAACAGCGCGCTATGGAGTTTTCCTATTGATGGCGAGGTAAATCTGTAAGGAAGACCGATAATATCTCCGTCATCTGACGGCGTGTAGCGCAGGGTATCGTCCCAATGAGTGTTTATATAATCAATAAGCTTTTCCATTTTTCCTCCGAATTACGATTGACAACGCAGCCAACTTGAGTTATACTAATTATAGTATATTACATTTTATTCCTTGTTTCCTACCATTTTTTAATCAATAATTCTCAAAAGTTAAGGTGTTTTATGAAAACTGTAAAATACGAGGTCTATCGCGACGCAAGAGGTGACATCTATTATAATATAAAGGATAACTGTTGCCATCTCCACTTTCATTCAAAGATTGAAATTCTCTACATACTGAGCGGTAAAAAGAAGGTAACTATAAACGATAACACAAGGATTCTCTCCGAGGACAACATCGCCCTTTCGCTTGGCTATGATGCCCACCAGTATGCCGACTCGGCAGACTCGAAGCAGATAGTACTTAACCTGCCCGTAAATCTTTTCTTTGATTACTACGAAAAATACGGAAAATACTCGCTTTGCAACAACTTTCTCAGCGATAAAAATTTGGCACAAATGTTAAAACCGCTATTTTACCGCATTATAGAAAGCAAAGACGACCTTTACATTGCATCGGGCTACTGCACAGCACTTTTGGGAAGTCTTGTAAAGCACCTCGGTCTTAAGGAAATGCCGGAGCAGGAAAAGCTGCCTTTGATAAAAGAAATACTTTTCTACATCGAAGAAAATTACAAGGACAGTCCCACTCTCGGTCAGCTTGCCGACAAATTCGGTTTTTCAAGAAACTATATGTCGCACCTTTTCAACACAAAGGTGGGTACGGGATTTTCGGACTATATGAATTTCGTTAAGATTCGCCACGCAGCAGACGAAATCAACTCGGGCAACAAAAACATTACCGAGGTTTGCTACAAGCACGGCTTCGGCAGTCTTGCATCCTTTTACCGTTGCTTCAAACAACACTACGGCACAACCCCAAAGGGAGCGCAAAAAAAGAGCAAAAAAACTATTAAAAAAGTTGCTTCATCTTGAAATAAAAAAAGCGGATTTTGGTATCAAAATCCGCTTTTTTGTTAAGTTTTATTTACATTATCCTTTGTAAAACAGGTTATAGCTTTCAGTCAGCTTGACTCCAAGCTTTGCAAGCTCTGAAAGAAACCATTCTTCGTTCACCTCGAAGCAAGGAGAATTTCGAGGATATTGCCACCACTTGAGATTAAGTTCAAACTCTATATGAAACGGCGGCTTGAATAAGCGCGTGCCCCTTTTCCAAGGCGAATTTACAATTTTTTTGTACTCATCGTAGGTCGGTGCAAAGATAACGCCTCTCCAAAGAGAATGCATATTGGCATTTCGGTTGTTTATTATTTGCTTTACTTCTATATCTGACCACGGGTAAAATTTCTTATACTTCAAAGCGCACACCCAAATTCCGTTCTTATCAAACAAGAAATATCTTTTGGCAACTATAAACCCAAGAATACCAAGAGTAAGAGGCAGAATCGAAAAAAGATGCCAAAAAATTATCACTCCAATACCAACGGTTATAAATTCTTCTTTCAAAATCACATCAGGGTGATCAAGGAAAACCTCAAGCGCAATAATAACCGGAGCGATCAGCGAAAGGATGCTCAACGAAACATATGATCCAACCGTAACCTTTGATGGCTTTACTACTACCTGATAGTTATCGGGGACGTTGTCCATTACCAATACTTTTTCCAATCGGGACGGAGCTTGCGCATGAGAGCTTCCATATAGAAGTAATCGCCCCAAATGCAACACTCGTCGATGCCGAGCTTGCCTGCGTAGTAGTAGGTTCCGTGCTTAATCACGCCTTCGCACTCGGGCTCGTCAAAGGATGCACAATCGGTAACGAGAGCGTAGAGCATATCCTCTGCCGCATCGGCATACTTTGCCTTCTTTGCCTCGTCGATAGGCATATTATTGCAAGCCTCGAGAAGTCCGCAAACTGCAATAGCGGAAGCGGAGGAGTCTCTGGGCTCACCGCCGTCGGTAAAGCAGAGATCCCAATAGGGAACCTTGTCGGTGGGGAGTCTGTCGATGAAGTAATCTGCAATCTTGTAGTACTTATCAAAGATCTCCGCATTTTTCATATAAGAATAGGTGAAAGGAATTGCGGTAACAGCCCAAGAATGGCCTCTTGACCAACAGCTTTCAGCGTTAAGTCCCTGCTTTGTACCGCCGCCGAGTCTTGCGCCGGTTGCGGGGTCAAAGTAATAGTTCTGGAAGCTGGAGCCGTCCTCTCTTATAACCGTTTCCATAGAGGTGGTGAAGTGAGCAAACGCCTTTCTTGTGTACTCGGGATTACCGGTAACGCTGCCTGCCCAATAAAGGAGATTTGTGTTCATAAGGCAGTCGATAATAAGACGGTACATCGCCTTATCCGCTACATTTTCGTCACCCCAAAGCTGAATGAACTGTCCCTTTTCTCTAAAGCGGTCGCCGAGAACATCTGCCGCCTTGATAGCCTTTTCCTTATATCTCTCATCGCCCGTAACCTTATAGGCTGCAACGGTGGAAAGAGTAAAGTTGAAGCCGATGTCGTGGTCGTTCATTCCGAGCATTTCATCAACACGCTTAATGAAGCTTTCAACATGAAGAAGTCCTGCGTCAAGATACTTTTTATCCTTGGTATATTCGTAAGCAAGGAAGAGCATGCCCGTATAGAAGCACTGTGTCCAACCGCCGCGGTTTTCGATGGTTGAATACTTATTACCCGTGCTGGAATGAGCCGGGAAAAGCTCACCGTGCTTTTCAATCATAGCGTCAAGCTTTACGAGAGCGGCATCAAAGGCTGCCTCGATCTGTGCATTAGTAAGTCTGTTCATTTTATTCTCCTTAAATCAGATAGCCTTACCCTCTTTGTTGAAGAGAGGAAGCTTTTCAAGATAAATTATATCGTCACGCTCGGTAGCGTCACCCTCTGCAAGGATAGCCATTTTACCAACTATCTCGCCGCCCGACTGCTTTACAAGGTTTTCGAGCGAAAGAAGAGAGCCGCCGGTGCTTATAACGTCATCAACGATAAGAACCTTTTTACCCTTGAGATAAGCTGCATCGTCACCGTCAAGATAAAGAGTTTGAGCATTGCTGGTTGTTATAGACTTTGTATCACAGGCTACAACATCCTTCATATAAAGCTTTACCGACTTTCTTGCAAGAATATATCTGTTTCTTCCGGAAATACGGCACATAGCGTATATAAGAGGAATACCCTTAGACTCCGCAGTAATCATAACATCGTGCTCGGGTGCCTTAGCATAAAGAGCCTCGGCGCATTTTTCGGTAAGCTCAACATCACCGAAGAGAATGAAGGCGGCAATATTAAGCTCGCCGGTAAGAGGACAGAGCGGAAGGTCGCGCTCAACCCCTGCAATATTCATTTTGTAAAACATAAGTACACTCTTCCTTTTGTTTATTTAAAGCAACTTTAGTATACAACAAACGAATTCACTTTTCAAGGCTTTTGGCAAAAAAATATGTTTTTTAAACAGGCTTTTTCCTGCTCCGCCCCTGTCTTTTTTCTAAAGTTCATATTTTTTTATTGAAATTATATTTTTAAACTCCCGTTTGTACTTTTCTGTCCATATTTAAAAAGTATATTGACTAAAAAAAACATGTATGCTATAATGAAATAAAAACATAGGAAGGATTTTTTATAATGAAAAAACTTTACATAATTTTAATGCTTCTCGTTTGCACAGCAATGCTCTTTAGCTGTGATTTACCCTTTGGTCTCGGTCAGCAGGACGGTGCAGACCAAACAAACGACCAAAACGGCGGTGACCAAAACACCGAGCCTACCACTCCCCCCGATTATTACACAGTAACCTTCGACTCTAACGGCGGTACCGATGTAAACCCGATTCAGGTTAAGCCCGGCGAGATGGTACGCACTCCCTACGCTCCCATTCGCGCAGGCGCTACCTTTGATGCTTGGTACTACGAGGGCAGAATTTGGATGTTCCGCGTTGATAAGGTTAACTCGGACATAACCCTTGTTGCAGGCTGGATTTTTGACGAGTATTCCATTACCTACGACCTTTCGGGCGGTAAGGTCGTTACTGCGCTTCCTCAGAAATACACTATTGAAACAGAAACCTTTACTCTCCCCGCTGTTGAAAAAGAGGGCAGTAAGTTTGCCGGCTGGTATCTTGACGGCAAGCTTGTTACCGAGATTGAAAAGGGCTCCAGCGGTGATATTTACCTTGTTGCCGACTTCTTCGGTCCCGACGCCAGCGTTAAGGATTCCGACACCGCATATGCGCGCACCTGGGATAACGGTGACACCATTGACGTAAAGCTTACCGATGATAACAGCGCTCCTCTCACCGTTACCGTTGACCTTACGGGCAGACCCTGGCACACCGTAAAGATAGTTCAAAACGGCAAAACCACCCACACCGAAACCTATACCGAAGGAGATAAGCTCTTGGCTGATATTGAAATGACCCCCAACGGCTCAAACGCAACTCTCTCTGCCGCAATCCTTGTCGGCGATACTACTATCGAGAGTGTTTACGGAACAATACTTCCTAACGGCACGAAGATAGACGCAAACTACTTCCCCGGCTTTGTAAGAAAATCGGTTACCTTCACCATTGATGACGGCGACCTTTCCAACGACCCCACATTTATCAACATCGTTAAGCCTGCGGGCATCAAGGGCACCTTCAACCTTTGCAGAACAAGCGCTGCTTCTGCAGCAAGATACCTCACTCTTTACGAAGGCTTTGAGGTAGCAAACCACCTTAATCTCCACGCGCTTCCTATCCGCGACGGTCTTGATTTTAACTCCCTTAACATTAAGGACGAATACTTTAACTCTGCTACCGCAGATGTAAGATATGTTTACAAGACCAAAACTCCCGGACTCTATTACATTGATTACGCTTATTATTCCACCGGAACCCCCGACACATCTGTAAACCACAAGCCTTACTGGCATCCCATGGCAACCTACGAGGCATACACAAAGGATGTTGACGCAACGAAGGCGGCTATTGAGAGCGTATTCGGCGAAGGCACAGTTGTCGGCTTTGCATATCCTCACGGTATTTTAAGCACCGAGGTAAAGGAATATCTCAAGGAGGCAGGTTACCTCTACGCAAGAAAGACCGGCGTTCTCGGTGACTCCACCGGCTTTGCCCTTCCCGCCGACCGCTATGCTTGGACCTACAACGCAAACGTTTCTAACCTTAACGAATGTATGGCAAGATACGATAAGCTTGATCCCAAGGGCGAACTTAAATTCTTCTCCTTCGGTGTTCACGCAGTGGACTTTGACGGAAAGTGGGCTGTTCTTAAAGAATTTGCCAACACCTACGGAAACCGCCAGGACGAGTTCTGGTACGCTTCTAACAGAGAGATTTTTGAATACGAGGATGCAGTAAAGGCACTCGTAATTTCCGAAAACTCTGTCTACAACCCCTCTGACATTGACCTTTACATCACAGTGGACGATGTAAAAACTATACTTAAAGCTCACCAAACCTTGAATTTTGACTAATAGGTGAAAAAAATGAAAAAACTTTTATCTGTTACACTTTTGCTCCTTTTGTGTCTTGGAATATTTACGGGATGCATGGACTTTGGGGGAATTTTCGGCGGTGATTCTCAATCCGACCAAGGCGCAGACAACCAAACCCCAAGCACCGACTCTTCGGATAACGAAAACGAAGAAAAGCCTGTTGTAAAAGACAAATATACAGTAACTCTTGATTCCAACGGCGGAACAACCCTTCAGCCTATGACCGTTAAGGCGGGCGAAAAATGCTATCAGCCCTATCAGACTATACGGGCAGGTGCGGAGTTTGTTGGCTGGTATTACAACGGCATGCCCTGGGACTTTGACAACTACAAGGTTACAAAGGATATAACCCTCGTTGCCGAGTGGAAGCTTATTGACTACACTATTACATATAAGCTCGGCGGCGGAAGCTACGACGGCGAAATGCCCGCAACCTTTAATGTTGAAAGTGATACAATCGTTTTCGGCACTCCCACGCGCGCTGATTACGAATTCCTCGGCTGGAAGATAAACGGAGTCGAGACTAACGAGATAAAGAAAGGCACGACAAAGAATATGACTGTTGAAGCTATGTGGTTTGGTCTCGAGGCGGTAATAATGCCCGCAAAGGGCGGTGCATCCGGCATTGTATCCGTAATTCACGATGATGCAAGACTGCCCACAATGGCACTCCTTGACGAGATGCTTGAAAAATACGGCCTTGTTGCCGACGTCGGCTTCCTTCTTAACAAGGTTTATAACAACGGCGTCGTAGACCGCGGTGCGGTTGCAAATTATCAAAGCTACCTTGACACAGGACGCTGGAAGATAGTAAACCACTCCGCAACCCACACCTGGTGGGGTACAGAATATTTAGACAACTACGGTATTCCCCACGCGGCAGACGATGAGGAAAAGAGAGAATACGAAATAGTTACCTCTGCGCTCAAAATGCGCGAGCTGTTCCCCGGTCAGCGCGTTCTTACCTTTGCTTACCCCGGCTTCTCCGCCGTAGTAAACAAGTACACCGACGGCTCTGTTACCCAGCTTAAACAGTTGATCTACACCCCCACAGCAAGAAGACTTATCGACACCCACCACATCGGTGCAAGATATTACGGCGGCGGAGCAAACAAGATTGGCGACGGCTCTATCGACTGGAACTGGATCAGCACAAGATTCCTCTCCGAAAGCCTTATAAAGAACAGCCTTGATACCATTCTTTCGACGGCTGCATCCCAGGGCAACTTTGAGGTTCTTTCTATCCACGGACTTACCGCAGACCCCGAAGAAAATGCAAAAGACCCAAGCTACTACCTTATGGACACCGTTATGGACCTTGCAATGTCGAAGGTTAACAAGTACGTTGACGAGGGCAAGCTCTGGAACGCAAACTTTGAGGACGCCGTTCTCTACCTAAGAGAGGCAGAAACCGCAACCGCAACCGTTGAAAAGGGCTATGGCTGTGTTTACGTCAGCATAAGCGACGAGATGGATAACGAAATCTATAATATGCCCCTTACCGTAAGGCTTAAAAACTACGGCGGCTGGAAGGCTGCAAAGATCGTTCAGGGTGACACAGTTCAGTACGCAGTTGCCAAAACCGATGAAAACGGAGAAGAATATCTCCAGTTTGACGTTACCCCCGACATGGAAAAGGCAACCGTAACCCCCATCGTTCCTAACGAAATTCCCGAAGACTACCCGCTCAATTAACCAAAAACGCGGGTTTTAGCATTTAATCATAACCTAAGCAGAGGCGCTCACAAGGTGCCTCTGTTTTTTAGCAATCTTAAACAATTCGCCCCGCACTTTTTGTGCAACACGCGGTTTTTCTCTTTTTCCGCTCCAAAAATGGCATAAATTTCCTTGACAAAGCCTATTTCGAAGAGGTAAAATGGAATTAAGAAAGCTTGGGCTTTCTATTATGACACCGATTTAGGTTTGTACTACCTGCAAACAAGGTATTACGATTCTAATATAGGTAGATTTATAAATGCTGATGTCAAGCTTTATACGACAATAGTGTTTCAAAAGCAAAAGAATTAAACATTTCCACGGAATATTTAATGACTGTTGAGCATATTAGATGGGAGTTTGGCTTGCACAAAGTGGGCTATCATGTAGGAAATTCCAATGCAAATACAACTAACCTTGATTCGGATGAAACTTTATGGAGGATGTTTTTACGATGGATAGGAGTAAAATAACCAGGTCTCTACTTGTCTTAATTTTGATATGTGCTATATGTTTTTCTTCCTGTTCGAAAAACGATTATGTTGTTTGCACCGATGATATATCAAATTTCAACATTGGCAAATATGAGTGGTTTGGCGCGGTTTTTAGTGAAAGCACAAATCTTCCCGAAAATGCAGAAGTTATAGATTATTACTATTATGACCACTTCGGAGAAGCGCGAGACGAATATTTGGAATTAAAATTCCAGACCGAAGAAGAAATCATAGAATATTTAGAAAAAACACTCACCGAAATAAAGGCTAATTTAAGCGATAAAACCACTCCTCAATACGGAGAGTGGTTTTATGAGGAACAGAATCCCTACAATAGCACTTATACAGATTTGCTTTGTCTTTATAACCACTCATATAAGCCAAGTCTTGGAGAAAAACCTAATTATTGTGGATATTCTGTAAATATTGAGGGGAATGAGATTGAGATTAGTGCCCATCTCGGAATTATAAGCTACTCTATTGAAGAAAAAACGGTTATACAAACCTTTTTTGACGAATATTATAATAATTCTTCATCAGGATATTTTATTCCTAAGTATTTTCAAAAATTCGGTGTTCCAGTGACCGAAAATCACGAAAGGTACTTTTACTTTAATTAATAACGATTGGTTTTCTAACTCATCATTATCCAAGGGCAACTTTTTAGTTGCCCTTGAAAAATAAAGAAGGCAGAGCGCATCGGTAAAAACGCGTTTCTGCCTTTTGTGTTTATTTAAAAATTAGTTTTTGGCGGTGTTCATGCCTTTTCTGGTGAGGGAGATGCGGCACTTCTTTGTGTCAACGTCCTTAATTCTTACCTCGATAACGTCTCCGGTTTTGAAGAGCTCGGAGGGGTGCTTGATAAAGCGGTCGGACATTTCGGAAATGTGAAGAAGTCCATCGTGGTGAACGCCGATATCAACAAAGCAACCGAAGTCAACAACATTTCTTACAGTACCCTTAAGCTGCATGTCGGGCTTAAGGTCGTTTATATCAAGAACGTCGGTAGAAAGAACGGGAGCCGGAGCATCGTCACGAATATCTCTGCCGGGCTTTTCAAGCTCGGAAATAATATCCTCGAGAGTAGGCTCACCGCAGCCAAGCTCTTTTGCAAGCTTAGAGATACCGTACTGCTCTGCCTTAAAGCGAAGGAGAGTAAGGCTGCCGCTTCTTACGTCGTCGGTAGAGAAGCCGAATCTCTTAAGAAGATCTTCTGCGATAGCGTAGGACTCGGGGTGAACGCCTGTTGCGTCAAAGACCTGCTTACCGTCGTGAATACGAAGGAAGCCTGCGCACTGGGTGAACGCCTTGTCACCGAGCTTCGGAACCTTAAGGATCTGCGCTCTGGACTTAAATTCGCCGTTTTCTTCTCTGTATTTTACGATATTCTTTGCAACTGTGGTATTGATACCCGAAACGTAGGAAAGAAGCGAGTAGGATGCAGTGTTAATATCAACGCCAACGCCGTTTACGCATCCTTCAACAACGCCGCCGAGAGCCTCGGTAAGTCTTGCCTGCTTCATATCGTGCTGGTACTGACCAACACCGATAGCCTTGGGCTCGATCTTAACAAGCTCTGCGAGGGGGTCCTGAATTCTTCTTGCAATAGAGATTGCAGAACGCTGCATAACGTCAAAGTCGGGGAATTCCTCGGTTGCAACCTTGGATGCCGAGTAAACGGACGCTCCTGCCTCGGAAACGATAGTGTATTTTACAGTCTTGGGGCAAGCGGGATCGCGAAGAGTGTTTGCAATAAACTGCTCGGACTCTCTTGATGCAGTTCCGTTACCGATTGCAATAACATCAACGTTGTGCTTGTTTATAAGCTTCAAAACGATAGCCTTTGAACCCTCAATGTTTTCTCTGGGCTTAACGGGATAGATAACCGCGGTGTCAAGAACCTTACCGGTCTTATCAACAACCGCGAGCTTACAGCCGTGAGCGTAACCGGGGTCGTAGCCAAGAACGGTCTTGCCCTTGAGGGGTGCTGCAAGAAGAAGGTTGCGAAGATTTTCGGAGAACACCTTGAGCGCGCCCTCGCAAGCGTCGTCAAAGAGGGTTGTGCGAACCTCTCTTTCAATAGCGGGGAACAAAACACGCTCGTATGCGTCGGTAATGGTAGCCATAAGTCTGGGGAGAGCGGGCGACTGCTTGTTGGTTACAACCTTTGATACGATCTGCGCAATTCCCTCCTCTGCGTTAAGGGTTACGGCAACTTTAAGGAACTCTTCCTTCTCACCTCTGTTGATTGCAAGAACTCTGTGACCCTTAAGCTTCTTTATCGGCTCGCAGAAATCATAGTAGGTTTCGTAAACCGAGGTTTCCTCGGTTGTGCCCTTCGCAGACATAGAGCCGTTCTTCATGGTGAATTCACGGAGCATCTTTCTGATCTCGGCATTGTTGGAAATATCCTCTGCAATAATGTCCGAAGCACCTGCAAGCGCAGCCTCAACATCGGGAACAGCCTTGTCCTTCTCGTCGGAAACAACGATAAACTGCTCTGCGTAAACCTCGATTGCGGGATCGTATGCATCTCTCTGCTCGAGAATGTAGTTAGCAAGGGGCTCAAGTCACTTATCTCTTGCAACAGATGCTCTGGTCTTTCTCTTGGGTCTGAAGGGAAGATATATATCCTCAAGCTCTACAAGAGTCTTTGCATTGTTAAGCGCAAATGTGATCTCGGGAGTGAGCTTTTCCTGGGCTGCGATAAGGTTAGAAATTTCCTCGCGACGCTCGTCCATTTTACGAAGATAGTTAAGTCTGTCGTTAAGGTCACGAAGTGTTGCGTCGTCAAGTCCGCCCGTTACTTCCTTTCTATATCTTGAAATAAAGGGAATTGTGTTGCCCTCGTCGATAAGAGCTACCGTTTCCTTTACCTGCTCTTCTTTGATTTTAAATTCCTCTGCTAAAGTCTTTAAGATGTCCATTGGTTTCTCCTTTGAAATACAAGCCCTTTGGGGCAATTTTGAAATACAAGCCACACCGTGGCAAATAAACTTATTTATTTATGTTTTCGAGGATATTTATCTCCTCGTCGGTAAGATAACGCCATTCTCCGCGAGCCAAAGAACGGTCAAGCTGTATAGTCGCAAACTCTATTCTCTCAAGGCTCGTCACTCTGTTAGAGGTTGAAGCTATCATACGCTTTATTTGATGATATTTTCCCTCAACAAGGGTTATATTACCCGAAAGTCTGTCCTCGGAAAGCGAAAGAATCGCGCTTTTGCACTCGTAACCGTCGGCAAGGGTAACGCCGTTTTTAAAATGCTCCTCAGCGCCATTTACAATCGGCTCTGCCGCGGTGAAGAAATACACCTTACTTACATGCTTTTTCGGTGAAAGAAGCGAGTGAGCAAGCTGACCGTTGTTTGTCAGTATCATAAGCCCCGTCGTGTCTTTATCAAGTCTGCCAACCGGGAAAAGCTCCTGCCGCTGAAGCTCCTCGGGTAAAAGCTCGGTAACAAAGGGCAGACTTTTATCGTCGGTTGCGCTAACATAACCCTCGGGCTTGTTGAGCATAACATAGGTATACTTTCGGTATACTATTTCCCTGCCCTGAAAAACAACTCTCGCTCTTTCGGGGTCTATATGCTTTGCAGGGTCTTTGACGGCTATGCCGTCAACGGTTATCTGTCCTGCTTTTGCGGCTCTTGCCGAGTCGCGTCTTGATGCGATGCCCGCATCCGAAAGAAACTTGTCAAGTCTCACGGCAAAACCGCCTTTCATATATTTTAAATATAAGCGCCGTCAATTATTATAGCACAAAAAGTGTAATTTGTAAAGAGAAAATTTTCCTCTTTTGCCCCGCTTTTTAAAAAAAGCCGAGGGAATGCAACTTTTCGAAAAGAAGCCTTGTCACTTTTTGAAAAAAGTGACGCAAAAACTTTAATATTGGTTGGTTTTATCCATTATTTCGGAATAAAGGATTTGTTTATGCAAGACTTTTTATGCTCTCCATATCGAAGCTTTTGCGTTTTCTTTCTTGAAAAGTCGTTCTCTAACTCCGAGTGCTCCTCTTTACCGCAAAACGGCTTGACAAAAGTGGGGAAAGAAAGTATAATAAAACAAAAAACATTCCGAGGGGCGAAATATGGAACTTACGAAAAAAGCCTATTGCAGATATGACACAGAAGCGAACTTTGAATACGCGAGGGGCTGCTTCAGGATTTATTTACCTCAGAAGAGAGGCTTTGTCAATTACAATATCGTTCACTCGGTAAGAGAGAACATTTTTGCCGACACCTGGCGTCTTGGACAAGCCTTTGGCTATGATGACCGACTTGAAAACGAGTATCCCTTAACGCCCTTTGGCGCAGAGTGGGATATGGCAGTGATGATTGACGGAAGAGACGATTTTATCGGCGGTTCAAACCACGGTGACGAGATATTCACCTCGGTAAAGCTTATCCTTGACGGAAGAGAAACCGAGATTGAGTCCTTAACGGCGCTTACCCCTTTTTCCGAAATCAGATTTATCACCGAGTCGGAAGGCTTTGACCCCGCTGACCACAAAACAAAGGTTTTGATACATAAAAAGGAGCATTTTATTACCGAGGGGGGTATAAGGAATACGCAGAGCGTTGAGTGGCTTGGCGGCTACCTTATGCAGAACTCTTATCTTGCTATGATGCCGCCGCTAAAAACACTAACAGACAGCTATTTCACAGACACCGACAAAACGCCGAGAAAGGCGCACAGAGAGGTGCTTGAATTCGGAGCAAGGAGCGCAACCGTTTTCGGCGCGGAAAGTGGCGTTTATTTTACAATGTCGATACCCGAATACCCCACCCTGAAATGCTCTGACCGCTTCTTTATAACCGACAATTCCGGCGGCGCATACAACAAAATGTACTTCCTCGCCTGCAAGGGTCAAGAGGTAAGGCGCGGTGATGTTTGGCACAGCGTTACCGAGTACAAAATAACTGTGGAATAAGCCAAAATATGCGTGCTATTGACAAAATCGACGCAATTGTTGTATAATTAAAAAGATTGAGATAATCTCAAATAAAGAAAGGAATAAAAATGTCTAACACAGATAAGAAATACGAAGCCCTGTTTACCCCTTGGAAAATAGGCAACGTTGAGATCAAAAACCGTATAGTTATGTGCCCTATGGGCGGCACGTCGCTTTTTGGCTGGTTTGAGCTTGGCGGATGCAGCTTTGATAAAGAAGCGGCAAAGCTCTTTATTGAAAGAGCAAACAATAACGTAGGACTTATAATTCCCGGAATCGCGCCTCTTCGCGACACCTTCTGGGGCAAGTGGCTTTGGCAGAACGAGAAGATGTTCAAAGACCTCAAAGTATTTATGGACGAGATACATAAAACCGGCGCAAAGCTCTTCGTTCAACTTACAGCAGGCATGGGACGCTCTTGGGCAATCACAGAGCTTGTTGGCCCTCTTCACAAAAACAAATTTACAAGAGCTTTAATAAAGCCCGTAATCGATACCTCTCACGAGCTTGCATCTCCTTCGGCACAGCCTGCAAGATGGGCACCCGACATTACCTGCCCTGAGATGACAAAAAAGCAGATCCACGAAATAATTGAAGCGTTTGCAAAAACCGCAAAGCTCTGCAAGGAAGCAGGCGTTGACGGCGTTGAGGTTCACGCAGTACATGAGGGATATCTTCTTGACCAGTTCGCAATAGAGTTCTTTAACAAGCGTACCGACGAATACGGCGGAAGCTTTGAGAACCGTTACCGTTTTGCGGCAGAGGTTGTAAAGGAGATCAAGAAAGCTTGCGGAGATGATTTCCCCGTGTCGCTTCGTTACTCGGTTGAATCAAAGCTTAAAGGCTTTGCCAAGGGTATCGTTCCCGGTGAAGATGCAAAAGAGCTTGGAAGAACCATGGAAGAGTCCGAAAAGGCGGCAAAATATCTTGAGGACGCAGGCTACGATATGCTTAATGCCGACAACGGAACCTACGACTCCTGGTATTGGGCACATCCCCCGATGTATATGCCCCAGAACTGCAACCTTGACTCGGTTTCGCACATTAAGAAGTTCGTTAATATTCCTGTCGTATGTGCAGGTCGTATGGAGCCCGACGTTGGTGCTGAAGCTATTGCTGAAGGCAAGATAGACGCTATCGGCGTTGCTCGCCAGTTCCTCACCGACCCCGAATGGATAACAAAGCTTATTGAGGACAGAATGGAGGATATTAAGCCCTGTATTTGCTGCCACTCCGGTTGCTTCAACTTCTCTTCCTCAAAGGGACATTACAACACCCAGGATCTTACCGACACTATGGGACTTGCGCGCTGTGCTCTTAACCCCGAAACGATGCAGTCGAAAAAGTATTATATAAATCCCGCAAAGAAGGCAAAGGAGGTTGCAGTTGTGGGCGGCGGTATCGGCGGTATGGAAGCGGCTATCCTTCTTACCAAGAGAGGCCACAAGGTTACTCTTTATGAAAAGAGCGATAAGCTCGGCGGTGTGTTCATTGCGGCAGCAGCTCCTTCCTTCAAGGAAAAGGACAGAGATCTTATTGCATGGTACATCCGTGAGGTTGCAAGACTCGGCATTGACGTAAAGCTGGGCACAGAGGTTACCGATGTTAAGGCTCTCGGAGCTGACGAGGTTATAATTGCCACCGGTGCAACCCCCAAGCGTATTCCCATTCCCGGAGTTGAAAATGCAATCGAGGCTTGTGAATATCTTCTTGGCAAAAAAGAGGTTGGCGAAAAGGTCGTTATCGTTGGTGGCGGTCTTACCGGTTGCGAAATTGCATACGATCTTTACCTTAAGGGCAAGGCTCCCGTTATCGTTGAAATGCAAGACGACCTTATCACCACAAAGGGCGTATGTCTTGCAAACACAAGCTATTTGAGAGATTTCTTCGAAGCAAACAAGGTTCCCGTTTATCTTGAAACCAGAACCACAAAGATAGAAGCAGACGGCGTTACCGTTTGCCAAAAGGATGGCACGGTAGAAAAGATTTCAGCCGACTCTGTGATTATGTCGGTTGGATACAATCCCGCTCCTATTGCAAACAAATCCGCGAAGGTTCACGTAATCGGCGATGCGGCATCCATCGGCAACCTCAGAACGGTTATTTGGGGTGCTTGGGACGTTGCAATGAAGATATAAAAAGGAGAACGATATGATTTTAACTCAAGAACAGCAAGCAATACTTGACGGCTCCAAGGGCGAAACTATGGCGAAGGTTATGAAGACCCTCGTGCTTTACGGCGATGCCTTTGAAGCGGAAAAGCTCGTACCTATTACCTCAAAATACAATCACCTCGTAACCTCTTTCGGTCTTAAGGTTATGGCTCCCGTTTACGATCTTATGCAGAAGCTTATCGACGCAGGAGTTGCTTCAGACCAGAAATTCTCGGTTGACCCAAGACCTATCGACAAAAACGTTCCTGCAAACTTCCTTCAAAATCTTGTATTTAACAAGTTTATGTACTCAAAGCAGGATTTCTACGAAAATCAGCTTGAAAAGCTCGGTCTTATGGACGATAAGGCGTTCAGCTGCGCCTGCTATATGGACGAGGTTGGTAACAAGCCTAAGCGCGGCGAGGTTCTCTCGTGGGCGGAATCAAGCGCAGTAGTTTACGCCAACTCCGTGCTCGGAGCAAGATGTAACAGAAACTCCGGAATTATAGATATTATGGGCTCTATCGTTGGCTTCGTTCCCTATTTCGGACTTCTCACCGATGAGGGCAGAAAGGCAAGCTGGGTAATTAAGATCAACACCACGAAGAAGCCCGAGGCTCAGCTTCTCGGCTCTGCTATCGGCATGAAGGTTATGGAGGACGTGCCTTATATCGTAGGTCTTGACAAGTGGCTCGGCGAAGAGCTTGACGATGCGACCTGCACCTATCTTAAGGACTTCGGTGCGGCAACTGCATCCAACGGTGCGGTAGGTCTTTATCACATAGAAAATCTCACCCCCGAAGCGAAGGATATGGGCAAGGAGCTCGTTCTCGAGGGAGCAAAGGAATACGTTATTGACGATGCAGAGCTCGAGAGAGTAAAGGCATCCTATCCCGTTATCTGGAAAAATCCCGATGCTTCTCCCAAGCTTTGCTTTATGGGATGCCCTCACATGTCCCTTGAACAGCTTAAGTCCTGGACGGATAAGGTTGAAGCTTCTCTTAAAGAGGCAGGAAACAAAAAGGTTCTTATTCCCACCGTCTTTACGGCGGCTCCCGGCGTTCTTGAGGTGTTTAACAAAACCGAATACGCCGAAAGACTTAAAAAGTGCGGTGTAGTTACCTCGTACATCTGCCCTCTTATGTATATGAACAATCCTCTTTGCAAGAAGATGCCCGTTATCACGTCGTCAAATAAGCTTCGTACCTATACTACTGCAAAATACATGACCGACGATGAAATTCTTGCGGCTATAACCATAGGAGGTAAATGAAAATGAAACAGTTTAAAGGTAGAGTAGTTACCCCCGGCAAGGCTTGTGCAGAGGCAATTGTTACGACCCAGGGCTTCAACACCCTTGCATCCTTACAGATGGCGCTTCAGTTCGGCGACAAGCAGGTAAAGTGCGGCGACCAGAACAACGAAGAGCTTTACGGCAAGCCCCTTATAAACAAGGCTCTTTGCCTTCCCCAGACCATAGGCTCAACAACCGGCGGCATGGTTCTTTACTGTGCTTGTGCGCTTGAAAAAAATCCGGCTTGCTTGCTCTTTGCTAATCACATCGACTCTCTTGCGGCTGCAGGCGCTGTTCTTGCAAGCGTTTGGGTAGACAATGTTACTATGCCTGTTATCGACTGCCTTGGTGACGAGTTCATCAATTATGTTAAGGACGGCATGAAGATAACCGTTGACGAAGACGGAACGGTTACCGTCGAGGAATAATCCGAGGCGATTATATAGAAAAAATGCGATGCGTTAATTTCTTACGCATCGCATTTTTTTAAAGCTCGGGAGTATCAACGAACTCCACCTCAAGTCTGTCGGTTTTATCCGATTCAAAGACGATAATTTCGTTTTTGCCCTTTTTGAGTATGGGTGCAGGAACGTAAAGGGTTTTCTGCGGTCCTGCCTCATTAAAGTACCTTCCGATATTGAAGCCGTTTACGGTGACGAAGCCTTTCTTAAATCCGTCAAGTCTTATAAAGCTGTCGCAAGGCTCACCCGAGATTTCAAGGCATCCGCGAAGGAATGCAGGACAACAAACCTCATCCGAAATGTCAACGAACTTAAGCCCCGAAAGATCATCCATAGGCAAGGAATAAGCCTTCCAACCGTAGTGATTTCTTATCTTGTTGTATCTAACACCCGAAACGCCCTTACGGTCGACGAGCTTTTGCCCGTAATTGACTCTGCCCATATTCTCGCACAAAATATCGAAGGAATATTTTTCACCATAGGGAAATTTCACGAAGAGCTTTTCTTCATCCTTCGGCATATTCCATCTTTCGTAGGTTGCCGCCTTTTCACCGTTTATAAAAATCGAGGCTCTGTCGTGAACAGACTCAATATCAAGGCGCAGGCTGTCGCCCGAACCGAGCATTTCGGTGCGGTAAAGAATGTAGCCGTAGCCTTGGTCAAGCTGCTCCATAAACTTAGGCTCGGTAATCTCTATGGCAGAGGAAAGATTTTCGATATTATCAAAGAGTTTTGCGATTTTTGTAAACCTTACTTTACCGTATGCCGCCTTTTTGCTCTCTTTTGCGGTAAGGGGCGGGAGTTTTTCCTTACCGATATAGTTTCCGATTATATGGCGGATGTGGTAGTAAAACTCGGTTCTGTCGCCCGCCTCGTTAAGGGGTGCAAAGTAATCGTAGCTTGTAACTGTCGGAGCATACACATCCTGATAATTTGCGCCATTCATAAAGCCAAAGTTTGTTCCGCCATGGAACATATAGATGCTAAACGAGCCATCAACTTCAAAGAACTCCTCAAAGTCCTTTGCCAGAGCCTTGGGATCTCTTGTGTGATGCTCCTCAAACCAGTGGTCAAACCAACCGCACCAATACTCGCCGCACATAGCCGGCTGATTTGGGCGGAATTCTCGGAGCTTTGTAAGCTGCTCCTTAGGTCTTGAACCGAAGTTTGCAACCGCGATATACTCTTCGAGGGAGCCGCCCTGGATTTGGTACCCCTCGAGTCCGTCGCTGGTGAAGTAGAGGCAATCCATTCCAAGCTCGCGGTAAAGGTCGGCTATGGCGCGCATATACTTTTTATCGTCGCCGTAGCTTCCGTATTCGTTTTCTACCTGGAGCATTATAATACTGCCGCCCTTTGATGAAAGGTGAGGGCGAAGCTCGTCAAAAAGCCTTGTGTAAAATCTTTTAACCTTGGAAAGATAAACCTCGTCATAGGCGCGAAGGGTAATGTTTTCATATTTAAGAAGCCACCAAGGGAAGCCGCCAAACTCCCACTCGGCGCAGATGTACGGACCCGGGCGGATTATAACATTCAACCCAAGCTCCTCGCAAATGTCAAGATACGCGCTGACATCAAGGTTGCCGCTGAAGTCAAAAACCCCCTCCTTCGGCTCGTGCATATTCCAGGCAATATAGGTTTCAAGAGTGTTAAGTCCGCACTCCTTGAGCTTTAACAGTCTGTCGCGCCAGTATTCTCTCGGAATTCTGAAATAGTGCATAGCGCCCGACATAATTTTATAGGGCGCACCGTTAAGCAAAAATTCCTTTTCGTTATAGGTTAAGTTAGCCATTTTGTCTCTCCGTTTTGATTATTTTTCGCAAGAAAGGACGCCGTTTTCTTCATTTAGCGGTAAAAACACCGCTTCCTCGCTGAGTCCTCCCCAAAGGTTATTGGGCGAATGAACAGACAGATATTTTCTTCCGTCATTTGCTTTGAAAATCATTCCATGTCCGCCGTCGCGCTCCCCTATCTCTTTTGAATAGAGCGGCTTTTCGTACTGTATCCACCTGCCGTCCACCCTGCCGTTTTCGCTCTCGGCAATTCCGACGCGGTATTCATCGTTAAAGCTGTTTGACCACAGCATCTGAAGTCTTCCGTCCTCAGTTTTATAAAGGAAGCAGCCGTCTGTTACCTGCACGTTTGCCCAAGGAGCATCGTCTGCGCGAAAAAGCTCTTTCGGCTCGGAAATAAAGCGGGTCAAATCCTCCGAAAGCCTTGCCGCCGCCATTCTGCCTATACCGTCATCGGTGCAGGTCCACTCGTGAACAAACACCATCCAGGGCTGACCCGCATCGTCCACCCAAAATGTGCCGTCGATAGCATCCCAATCCTTCGGGGTGATATGTCCGTCGGTAATCTCAACAAAAGGTCCCTCGGGACTCTCCGACTTTAAAATCGAGCAGCCTCTGTGGTTTGTGAGCGAGGAATAATAGGATGCAAACATATAATAGTTGTTCTTGTACTTATGAACCTCGGGCGCCCAAAACTGTTTTTCTGCATTATCGGGGCGGATGTATACTAAATTCTTTGTTTTTTCCCACTTGCCGTCAAGCCTGCCGTCTACCGACTTGTAACAGCCCCAGGCAGTATTGTCCCAACCGCCAAACGACACATCTGTTCCATACATATAATACTCGCCCTCGCAGACTACAACAAAGGGGTCGCGAATTTTGAAAACACCCGTTTTTATCATATAAATTCCTCGGTCTTTCATTATTTTATTTCATTATACATCATTAAAAAATAAAAATCAATAGATAAAATACTCATTTATATGTATAAAATAATACAAGACGGATTTCGCCAAAAGGCAAGTCCCAAGCTCAAAAATTTCAGGGCTGCCTCACATAAAGCGGACAGCCCTGGTTTTTTATTATTTAATTATCAAATTAGTTTGACTGGGTAGCGAGATATGCATCAAAGTAATAGAGCATAATATCGTCGAAGTGTTCCTCGTCGATAGTATCGTGATTGCTATACTCCGCGTCTGCATAATCACCGATTTCGTCTATAACATCAGCCTCAAGCTCGATGCCGTTTGCAAGGAGAAGAGACTCGATTTCGCTATTACGCGCCGCCTCGTATTCCTCGGTGGTGGCATAGCTCTCGGGATTCATCTCAAGAATACTGTTGAAGCCGTTCATAAGGTTGTTGTAGGTTACAAGAGTCTCCGCATCAACGCCAAGCTGCTCGGTAAGCATCAAGATAGTCATATGAGTAAGAGTGTTTACAAGAGGTCTTGTATGCTCGTTAGCCTCAAGAATTGCAACAACTCTGCCGACAACGGTCTCACCGTGTTCATCGGTGGAAAGAAGTCCCTCGCGCATCTCTGTCTCGGACCCCTGACTACCGTAGGACTCGAGTGTGCCCGAATCGGAAAGTATCACATACACATCAAAGACAGTGTGAAGGTCTTTAACAATATTATCCTTGTTGCTGGTTGCAATTACCGAAATTACATCGTTAACAAGCATATCGTAAGGGGGATTTACCGCCAAAACCTCGTTACCCTTGCCGAGCGCTCTGCCGATGTCGCTGAAAATTCCCGAAACAAGCGTTCTGAGATAAGGGGATTTTTCAAGCTCGTCAATTGCATCGTCAAACGCCTTTTTATCAGCGGGAGAAAGATTGTCAAGGTCGACAGTGTCAAGAGCACTGAAGCTAAGGTATATGGAAACTATCTTTCCAAATTCCTTGTTCAAGGCGATTTCCTCACCGTCAATATTAACGGTTGCAAAGCTATCGCTTACAGCATTTGCGCCAAGGAAGCCGGCTATCTTTACGGCAAAATTCTTGCTTACTCTGCCAAAAGTAATGTCATAATCATGAACAAACTCGGTGTAGCTGCCCTCGTCCTTCGCTCTTACTGCATCAACACTGTCATCGGCAATATTTGAATATGCCACAATGGGAGTGAAAATGATAGAAGCAACGAGCAAGCCCTCAACCAAACCGAGCGCACAGCCGAAAATGTTCTTCTTTTTCTCGTAAACAGGGCGCTCAATCTTGAATATCTTGCAAACGAGAAGATAAACAACGAATGCAAGTATCTGCGCCATAACGAAGTAAACCACAAACAAGAAAGGAGCTATAACCGTTGCTACGGGGAGCGAGATAATAGAATCCAAGCTGTTGGAGTTTGCAATAAACTCTTCAATATTAAATTTTTCACCCATCGAGCTGCCTTCCGAAGCCTCAACAAGAAGCTTACCTACTGTGTTGGCGCCCGCCGAAGTGCCCGAAAAATATCCGCAAAAAGCCTTCGTAATAAAGAATGCCGAAACCGCCGAGAGAGCAGTACAACCAAAGCGCACAAGCTGACGGCCAATGCCTCTCCTAAGTCCAAGCAACATCTTTAGCAAGACTATTGCAACAAACACAACGGAAATCACGGTAAGGATAATATCCATTTATATATTCCCTTCTGTAAAATACAAATAAAAATTCACTATAATAATACCACACAAATTTGCGCTTGTCAATGAATTTTAAGTATTTTATCTTCAAAATAAAGGATTTTCTGCATTTTCAGCACCTTGTTTTTTCGCCGGCAACCGATGACGTGATTCTAAGAGAAAAATTCCGGAATATATCGGCTTTGAGGTAAGCGAATTTCAGCGGCAAAAAAGGACCCGCCGAAGCGAGTCCTTTTGGTATTGCCAAAATAAATTTGTCAGATTAAGCAAGCTCTGCGAAGTACTTAATAGTTCTAACCATCTGGCTGGTGTAGGAGTTCTCGTTATCGTACCAAGAAACAACCTGTACCTGATAGGTATCCTCGTCGATCTTTGCAACCATGGTCTGGGTAGCATCGAAGAGAGAACCGTAGGTGATACCGATTACGTCGGAAGATACGATCTCGTCGGTGTTGTAACCGAAGGACTCGGTAGCAGCAGCCTTCATAGCAGCGTTGATAGCATCCTTGGTAACATCCTTGCCCTTAACAACTGCGATAAGGATAGTGGTAGAACCGGTGCAGGTAGGAACTCTCTGAGCAGCGCCGATAAGCTTGCCGTTGAGCTCGGGGATAACAAGACCGATTGCCTTTGCAGCGCCGGTAGAGTTGGGAACGATGTTCTGTGCGCCTGCGCGTGCTCTTCTGAGGTCACCCTTTCTGTGAGGACCGTCGAGGATCATCTGGTCTCCGGTGTAAGCGTGAACGGTGGTCATGATACCGCTCTGGATGGGGAATGCATCGTTAAGAGCCTTTGCCATAGGAGCAAGGCAGTTAGTGGTGCAGGAAGCTGCGGAGATGATCTGGTCATCAGCAGTAAGAGTTTCGTTGTTTACATTGAAAACGATGGTCTTGAGATCGTTGCCTGCGGGAGCAGAGATAACAACCTTCTTTGCACCAGCGTTGATGTGAGCCATGGACTTGTCCTTAGAGCAGTAGAAACCGGTACACTCAAGAACTACGTCAACGCCAAGCTCGCCCCAAGGGCAGTTAGCGGCGTCCTTCTCAGCGTAGATCTTAAGAACCTTACCGTCAACGGTGATGGTGTTTGCTTCGTCATCAGCAACAACGGTGTGACCGTCGTAACGACCCTGAGCGGTGTCGTACTTGAGAAGATGAGCGAGCATAGAAGCCTTGGTGAGGTCGTTGATAGCTACGATATCGTAACCCTCTGCGCCGAACATCTGTCTGAAAGCAAGACGTCCGATACGGCCGAAGCCGTTAATTGCAACCTTAACATTTGCCATTTTGAAAATCCTCCAAAATATAAAAATTTTTTATAAACTTGATTTAATCGGTGCAAATGCCCTCTGCACCACAAAACATTATAGCATAAAAAATTATAATATACAATACATTTGCTAAAAAATTATCAATTTTGTTAAGTTTTTTACTTTTTCGAATTTTACTGCACTTTCTTTTGTTGATTTTTTATATCAAAAGGTACAAAAAACGACTGATTAAACATTTTTGGGTGTTTTTTCGATATTTGGACTTGAAAAAAATAATCTTATGTGCTATAATGCCTTTTGTGCATAGCAGAGTAGAAGGATATGCGTTAAGTGCCGAGCGAACGGGGAGTTGTCGCGCGGACGAAACGGCAAGAGGCCTGCGGTATATCCTTCGCATCCCACTGTTCCGGTGCGAGGTTTTGCCCTTATTTGGCAATAATACCCCCATGGCGCGGAGATGTAAATCTGTAAAAATGGAGGTATATTATGAAAAAGAAATCAAACCTTAATATCACAGTTGAAAAGCTTACTGTTGCCGCTATGATGACGGCAATGAGCGTTGTTATCGGAATATTCTGCAAGACGGCGCTTAATTTTGGCGGAGGGCTTTTCCGAATTACCTTTGAAAATCTTCCCATAATACTTTCGGGCGTTGTTTTTGGTCCGTTTGTGGGCGGTACGGTAGGCGGACTTTCCGACCTTATAAGCTACCTGCTCTCAGGACAGACCTATCCCCCTAATCTCATAGTTACTGCGGGAGCAATCTCTGTGGGAATTGTTTCGGGAATTGTTTCACGCTATGTTGTGAAAAAAAGAGGCTCGCTCCAGCTTGCTGTATCGGGCGGCGCGGCACACATTGTCGGCTCTATGATAATAAAGCCTATCGGTCTTTTCCAATTTTACAGCTGGTCTGTGCTTGTAAGAATTCCGCTGTATTTAGTGATAGCGCCCATAGAAATTCTGCTTTTGATACTCCTCTGCCGCAACGGCGGATTTAAAAAACTGATTGCCAAACACGAGAGGAGAGCGAAATGACCTACGAAGAAGCTCTTGAATATATTCACGGCATTTCCTGGACCTTCTGCAAGCCCGGGCTTGAAAGAATAAAGACTCTTTGCGAGGCTCTCGGCAATCCGCAGGACGATTTGAGGTTTATACACGTTGCAGGCACTAACGGCAAGGGCTCTTTTTGCTCAATGACCGAGTCTATCCTTCGCGCGGCGGGCTACAAGGTTGGCTTATACACCTCCCCTTACATTTACCGCTTTAACGAAAGAATGAGAGTAAACGGCGAGGATATTCCCGACACAACTCTTGCCGAAATTACCGAGTATGTAAAGCCTGTTGCCGACTCAATGACCGACAAGCCTACCGAGTTTGAGCTTATCACCGCAATTGCCTTTGAGTACTTCAAGCGCGAGAGGGTTGATGTTGTTGTGCTTGAATGCGGAATGGGCGGAAGGCTCGATTCCACCAATGTTATAAAAAATCCTTACCTTTCGGTAATTACGGGAATTTCCCTTGACCACACAGCCTTTCTCGGCGACACTGTGGAAAAAATTGCCCTTGAAAAAGCGGGTATAATAAAGGACTCTGCCCCCGTTCTTTTCGGCGGTGAGGACAGCGGCGCAAAAGCGGTTATCTCTTCTGTTGCCGCAGAGCGCAAGTCCAACATTTATTTCACCGATTATTCTTCCTTAAAAATCACAAAAACAAGCCTTGAAGGCAGCGTTTTTGACTATAAAGATTTACAAAATGTGCAAATTTCGCTCTTAGGACTCTATCAGCCGAGAAATGCGGCGTTAGTTCTTGAGGGGATAAAAATTTTAAATTCCAGAGGTCTTAACATTCCCGAAGAGGCAACAAGAGCGGGGCTTTCCTCGGCAAAGTGGAGAGCGCGATTTGAGATAATCGCAAGCGAGCCTACGACCATATTTGACGGCGCGCACAACCCCGAGGGAATTGCCGCTGCGGTTGAAAGCATTAAGCAGTATTTCGGCACAAAGAAGCTGGTGCTTGTCTCGGGCGTTTTGAAGGACAAGGACTATAACACTATTGCCGACTCTATGGCAGAGGTTATATCCGACGCGTTTACAATCACCCCCGACAATCCGAGGGCACTCTCGGCTGAAGAATTTTCTGCCGTGCTTTCAAAAAGAGGGATAAACGCTTTGCCCACCGAGGGCATAGGCGAGGCGCTCCGCCTCGGAAGAGCGAGGGCTGCCGAGCTTGGCACCGCACTTTGCTGTCTTGGCTCTCTTTACACCTATGTTGAGGTAATTAATTCGATAAAATCTATTTGATTTTTAATAAATTTAATTCAAGAAAGGGTTGACGGTATGAAGTATTACGTTCTTTTTAACCCCCTTGCGGGTCATGGAAAGGGCAACGGCTCTCTCGACTCCCTGAAATCTATGCTTGATGGCGAGATTTTGATGCAGGAAGTTACACTTGTTGAGGATTACGATTCATTTCTCCGCGGTATTTCCGAGGAGGATGCGGTAGTTCTTTGCGGCGGTGACGGCACGCTTAACAGATTTGTCAACAGTGTTGATACCGACAGCATAAAAAACCCCATTTTCTACTATGCAACCGGTAGCGGAAACGACTTCCTTAACGATGTTGCAAAGGGCTCCGAGGGCAAAATCATCGAAATCAACAAATACTTAAAAAATCTGCCCACCGTTACTATTAACGAAAAGGATTACAAGTTCATTAACGGCGTCGGCTACGGAATTGACGGATACTGCTGCGAAATCGGCGACCAGATGAAGGCTAAGTCCGAAAAGCCCGTAAACTACACCGCTATTGCTATTAAGGGTCTGCTTTACGCATTCAAGCCCAGAGCGGCAACCGTTATTGTGGACGGTAAGGAAATCAAGTACAAGAAGGTCTGGATAGCACCTACAATGAACGGCAGATGCTACGGCGGCGGTATGATTCCCACCCCCGCTCAGGACAGACTTAACGCTGAGCACACAGTTTCGCTTATGCTGTTCCACGGCACAGGAAAGCTTAGAACTCTTATGATATTCCCCTCAATCTTCAAGGGCGAGCATATAAAGCACAAAAAGGCGGTTACCGTTCTTCAAGGCAAGGAAATCACCGTAAAATTCGACCGCCCCACTCCTCTTCAGATTGACGGAGAGACCGTTCTCGGCGTTAACGAATATACCGTTCATGCAGGCGTTACGGCTGATGTAAAATAAGCTGAATATCCCAAGGACTTTTTGCCAACAATATCCAAAAACAAAAAAGGAGATTGTTGAAATGTCTGACGGTAAAATATTAAACATATCGGCAAGAGAAATTCTTGATTCACGCGGTAACCCGACGGTGGAGGCGAGAGTTGCTCTTGCCGATAATCTTTTTGGGGTAGCGTCCGTCCCCTCGGGAGCCTCCGTAGGAAAATACGAAGCTGTGGAGCGCAGAGACACCGAATCCCCAAGATACGGCGGCAAAAGTGTTTTGGGTACGGCGAAGGGGATTGAGGATATAATCTCTCCCGCCATCGAGGGCAAGTGCGTGTTTAATCAAGCCGCAATAGACCGCACCCTAGTCGAGCTTGACGGCACAGGTACAAAGGCAAGGCTCGGCGCAAATGCAACGCTTGCGGTCTCTCTCGCCTGCGCAAGGGCGGCGGCTGCGGCAAGGGGGAGTGAGCTTTTTGTTCAGCTTGGCGGCTCTGCGGCAAGAAGGCTGCCTGTTCCGATGTTTAATATTATAAACGGCGGCGCCCACGCAAAAAATAATATTGAAATTCAGGAGTTTATGATCCTTCCCATAGGTGTTCCTGCCTTTTGCGAGGCGGTGCGAGCAGGTGCGGAGATCTACAAGACCCTGGCAAAAATCCTTGAGGCAAAGGGTTATTCTACGGGAGTGGGCGATGAGGGCGGCTTTGCTCCAAGCTTAAAATGCGACGAGGAGGCAATCGAGCTTATCTGCCAGGCAATAGTCCAATCGGGATACGACACCGACGATATAAAAATAGCCCTCGATGTTGCCTCAAGCGAGTGGGCAAAGGAGGGCGGATATATTATGCCGAAAAGCGGCAAGGCGCTCGACAAAGAGGAGCTTATCGAGTATTACGAAAGGCTGGCTCGGGATTATCCCGTAATCTCCATAGAGGACGGACTTTCTGAGGATGACGAGGAGGGCTTCGTTTCTCTCACCGAAAGGCTTGGAAAGAAGATAATGCTCGTTGGCGACGACCTCTTCGTTACAAATTCCGCAAGGCTCAGGCGCGGTATTGCAAAAAGATACGCAAACTCTATTCTGATAAAGCCAAACCAAATAGGCACCCTGACCGAAACACTAAATGTCATCGACCTGGCAAGGCGCTCGGGTTATAGCTATATTATCTCCCACCGCTCGGGAGAAACCAATGACAGCTTTATCTCCGACCTTGCCGTCGCAACCGCAGCCCCTTTCATTAAGGCAGGCGCACCCTGTCGGGGCGAGCGAATAGCAAAGTATAACCGCCTCACCGAAATCGAGGCAATCCTCGGCTGCGGAGCGCTCTACGGCAACAAGGATGTAAAATAGGAGTAACGAATAAAAACCAAGGGGGACTTTTTGCAAAAAGTCCCCCTTTCACCCCTCAAAAACTCTTGAAGCGGAGTGTTAAATCTATTCTCATATATGCGCCGAAGGCTCCTCTTTTATTTCTCGGATGAAAGTTTGGCCCGCTCTTGCTTTTTGAAGAGCTTTTTGTAAGAGCTGCGGTAGACTGCGTAAGATACGGCGGAGGTTACGGCGTCGGAGAGGAGCTGGGTCCAGATGATGCCGTAGAGTCCGAAGAAGTGCGCCATGAGGAAGAGCAAGGGAATGTTTACAAGGCCCTGGCGCAGAGAAGAGAGGATAAGCGACTCCTTGCCCATACCCATTGCCTGGAATGTAAAGCTTAGCTGAAAGTTGAATATCATCAACGGCACAGCAAGGCAAAGAATTCTGAGGAAGTCGGTTCCGTATGCCACAGTTTCGCCATGGCCGTTAAATATACCCACTATGGGAGCTGCAAAAATCTCAAAGGCTATGATACAAACAAAGGCAAATCCCATTCCCGCAATTCTCGCGCAGGTGGCAAAAGACTTCATTCGCTTATAGTCACCGGAGGAATAGTTGTATGCAACAAGCGGCATCATACCCTGGCAAAGTCCCATACCAACATTCATCGGCAGCATATCTATTTTCTTTGCGATACCGACGGCGGCAACGGCAACATCACCGTAAAGCGAGGTGAGATTGTTTATTACAATATTGGTAAGACAAGCGAGGAAGGAGCCCAGCGCCGAGGGGAAACCAACGGCAAAAACAGAGCCTACATAGCGCTTTTTCGGAATTACCTTTCTCAGAGAAAGCGAAAGCACCGTATGGTTGCGCTTTTTAAGATAAACGAGAATGTAATAGATTATTACGATAACATTCGAAATCATCGTGGCAATAGCGGCGCCCTTAGTTTCATTACCCGCAGGGAGAATAACGAACATAAACAGAGGGTCCAGGGCAATATTGAGTATTCCGCCCATACCAAGACCAAAGCTTGCCTGCTTTGCAAATCCCTCGCTCCTGAAGAGGTGGGACATCGTCATAGAAAGCGTTGTAGGAACACCGCCGAAAACAACGACCCAAAGCGCGTAATCTCTTGCATATCCAAGCGAACCGTCCGCAGTTGCGCCGAGCTTTAAAAGCAGGGGGTCCATAAACAGAAGCACCGCGCCCGAATACATCAGGGCAACAACCATTGAGCCCCAAAAGGCAAAGGATGCAACGCTTGCGGCATCTTTGTCCTTTCTTTCGCCAAGAAGACGCGAGATAAGGCTTCCGCCGCCGACACCGAAGAGGTTGGATATACACGCCATAAGGAAAACCAGTGTGAATGAGATTGAGGACGCCGCCGTCTGTGAGGGGCTGTCCGCCATTCCGATAAAGAAGGTATCGGCAAGATTATATATCATTGTAATCAGCTGGCTTATAATAGTTGGTATCGCCAAAGCCGCAAGAGCCTTTGGCACAGGTGTTTTTTCAAACAGTTCGCGATTTTGTGTCATTTTTCATCACCTTTCGTATTTACGCAACAATTTTATCATTTTATTGGCAAAATGTCAATATTTAGAGGTTTTAAAGTTAAAAAATTAAAAATTATTAACTTCTATTAAAGAAAATTAACTCGCCTTGCGGATTTATTTTCGGCGTGATATAATTTAGACGAAGACGAAAAAACCTTGTTCGAAAGGAGTAAAAATGAACTTTTTCGAGAAAATTATGATGTTTTTAACATCTGAAATAGATAGCGCGCCGAAAAGCTACGGGGCATTTCACCTAATAATGCTCGCGGTAATTGTAAGCGCGGCGATAATTATAAATGTAAAATTCTACAACGTCAGCGACAGAAGCTTCAGAAAAATCCTCGCGGTTTTGTGGTGCATTATGGTGGTTGGCGAAATCTACCACCAATCCTGCTTTTTCTTCGGGGTTGAAAACGGCGTTGTTACTTGGGAATATCAATGGTATAAATTTCCTTTCCAATTCTGCGCAACGCCCCTATACATTCTGCCCCTTGCGATTTTTCCGCGGAATGAAAGGGTGCGCGGTCTTGCCGAGGCATTTTTAATGAGCTTTTCGCTTTTTGCGGGGCTTGCGGTAATCATTTATCCCAACGATGTTTTCGTTTCTCTTATCGGCGCCAGCGTTCAATCTATGATACACCACGGTCTGCAGGTTGTCATTGGAATATTTATCGGAATACGCAACCGTCGCAGATTAACCTTTAAATTCTATTTGGGCGGGGCATTGATTTTCGTAATTCTTCTTGTTTTGGCGGTGATAATCAACGAGATAGGATTTCACCTGCTTAGAGGTGCGGGGCTTGACGATACATTTAATATGTTTTACCTCAGTCCTTATTTCAGCTGCACTCTGCCGGTGCTCTGCGACCTTTACCCCATACTGCCCTACCCGCTCTTCTTTGCCGTTTATCTGTTCGGCTTTTGCGCGATTGCGGCTATCGTCTTTTACATTATCAAGGGGTTGTCAGCTCTGATAACCCATATAAAAAACACAAATTTCATAGAATCGAGCAAAGGAAAATATGCTAAAATCTAAAAAATCAATCTATATTTTCTCGCTTTTGTTTACATTTTTAGAGCTTTTACTTGCAGTTTGCGTTCAAACGGTGGGCGGTCGGGCGAACGACTTTTTGTCTGTTTCGGCAATAGCGCTCTGCTTTGCCTTTGCGCTTTTATTCCTTGAAAAATGTACAGACACCGCTCTTATACAAGCCGCTCTTTTCTGCACCCTTATGGCAGATATTTGCCTGATTATTCTTCAACCGCGAAAGCAGCTTCTTGCTATGCTCTTCTTCTCGGCGGTGCAGATTTTCTACTTTATTCTCCTCCTAAAAAATCAAAGAAAATATAAAGGCTTTCATCTTGTTTTTCGCGGCTTTATTAGCCTTACCGCGCTTTTCCTTACCGCCTTAGTCCTTGGCGAAAAAGCCGACCCGTTAAGCCTTGTTTCTCTCTTTTATTTTGCAAATCTTTTGCTGAATGTTATTTTTTCCTTTGCCGATTTTAAGAAAAATAGGCTTTTTGCGGTAGGGCTTTTGCTCTTCTTGCTTTGCGATATATGCATCGGACTTTCCGAAATGAGCGCGGGATATATTCCGATTAAGGAAGGCACTCTTCTTTATGCTGTCATACACCCGGGCTTTAACCTTGCGTGGCTCTTTTATATCCCCGCGCAGACCCTTATTGCTTTAAGTCTTGCGGACAAGCGGCTTTCAAAATTGAAATAAAAAAGAAAATCTCTCCCTTTTATGAGCGGCAAGGTCTGCCCTCGGGGAGAGATTTTTTTAGTTTTAATGCGCCGTAAGGCTATTCACATTCAACCCGTAAATCAGAACGAAAATCCGAAGAAGGACATAAGTCCGAAAACGAAAACTGTGATCATTATAACGGGGAGTGCGTACTTCATATAGCCGTACATCCATTTTTTAACCTTTAAGCCCTTGCCCTGATTTGCCTCCAAGGCAAAGCCGTCAAATCCCCAACCAATCTTTTTGTTGGTACAGAAGATAACATAGGCAAGCGAGCCGAGAGGAAGAAGCAGATAGCTTACAAGGAAGTCCTCCCAATCGAGTACGCCCTTTCCGAGAGGAGCGAAGTCCTCAAAAAGGTTAAAGCCGAGAATACAAGGCATTGAAATTACGAGAAGCACACCGCCATTAATAAGACAAGCCTTTTTTCTTGACCACTTGAATTTGTCTATGGAACAAGCGATTATGCCCTCAAATACTGCAAGTATGGTCGAAAGAGCAGCAAAGGTCAAGAAGATGAAGAAAAGACTGCCCCAAAGTCTGCCTAAAGGCATATTGTTAAAGATTGAGGGAAGCACCGAGAAAATAAGACCGGGGCCGCTGGTTGTAACTCCGTTTGAATAGGTGAAGCAGGCGGGGAAAATTATAAAGCCCGCAACTATTGCAACAAAGGTGTCAAGTAATGCGATGTTGACCGACTCGCCGAGAAGCGAACGCTCTCTACCAATGTAGCTTCCGAATATTGCCATAGCACCCATACCAAGCGAGAGGGTGAATAGCGCCTGAAGCATAGCCGCCGAGATTACATTCATAATACCGACCTCGAGCATTTTGCTGACATCGGGAACAAGATAGAACCTAAGTCCCTCTCCCGCGCCGTCAAGCGTAGAGCAGTATCCCGCAAGAACCAGCATAAGCATAAGAAGAGCTATCATCATTACCTTAGTAACTCTCTCAAGCCCCTTCTCAACGCCGAATGAGTTAACAAGAAAACCGACCGCCACCACGATAACCATACAAATAGTCATCGAGAGCGGGTCTGCAAGCATATTGCCAAAGGCAGAGGAAACCTCAGCGCCCATATTTTCAAATTTACCCGATGCGGTATTGAAGAAATAATAGAGCATCCAGCCCGCAACGACCGTATAAAACGCCATAAGCACATACATTCCGATAAAGGAGGCCCAGCCGTGCGCCCTAAACGCTCTTTTACCCGGGAGAGAGTTGTACATACAAACGGGGCTTTTTTTACTCGCTCTTCCGAGAGAGAACTCCATTGTCATTATCGGAACACCCATAACAACGAGGAATAAAAGGTATATAAGAACGAAAATTCCACCGCCGTACTGACCGACCATCCAAGGGAATTTCCACACATTTCCTACTCCGATAGCGCACCCTGCACTAAGGAGAATAAAGCCCAGGCGCGAGCCGAGCTTTGCTCTTTGCTGATTGTTTTCCATTTAGCTTTTCTCTTTCAATTTTTGATATTATTTGCCGTTTTATGCCGATTTATTACGCTTACCAGCCCTTTTGAGATTTATCAAGGTGGGATAAAAGGTAATCGTCCTCTTTAAAGAATTTTACAGCTCTTGCAAGCCTCTCTACCTCAAACCTTACCGCCGCCTTGCCTATGCGCTCGTTGACTCCGTAAGGGTCGTCGCCGTAGAAGGCGTTCGGCACATCAATGTCCCAGCCTCCGTCAGCAAGCTTTAAGCCGTGCTTTTTGTAAAGCCCCGCTCTGCCCGTCGGAATTCCCGACTCCTTGCCGATAAACTCGGGGTGATAGGTTGACGGGTCTATTCCCATCATCAAGGAAACCTCGCCCATTCCCGCGTGACCCGAAAGCATTCCCTCAGCGTGTTGCTTCAGGAGCAGCTCCTCGTCCTCTTTCGTTAATTCGGGGAAATATCCAGAGCCGTTATCTCTTATCAGCCTCGCGAAATTGTGAGGCACCATAAGCCCTATATCAAACTCCGCCATAACAAAATCGCGCTTTGAATTGCCGAGCTTTCGCATATATGCGTTAAGCCAGGAGCAGTTACCGCCGTGGCCGTTGCAGACAAGGATTTTCTTATATCCGTTGCGGCTTATCTGTGCGCAAAGCTCGTCCAAAAGAAGCATTTGTGTCTCGAGCCTTACCGTTATATTTCCCTCGGACATCGACCCCTCGGGCACTATGGGAAAATTGTTTGGCAAATCCCCGAAGGTAAAATCGGGAAAAACGCAGCAAGCTTCAATCTTTGACGCCTGATAGGCAATATTGCTTGCAAGAAGTATATCCGTACCGAGAGCCAGGTGCAAACCGTGCTTTTCAACACAGCCCATAGGAATAACGCAAACGCCCCGCGCCTCTTGGCGAAGCTCGGCAAAATCCGCAGAAGTCCTGTAAAGCCAACGCGTTTCCATACGAATACCTCCAAGTCTAAAAATCCTACAAGATTATACCACAAAAGAAGCCTTTTGTCAACAAAAACAATCAAGGGTAATTTGCTTTTTGAAAAAAGCCCCCACTCTTTCGAAAAAAGTCTTTAATTCCCCGTCGAAAACAAGAATTTTCACTCTATTAAAGGAGCTTTATGGATAGCAAAAGGGAGCCTTATTTAAAAAAGCTCCCTTTTTATTTTTATGTTAATTCTTGCGGATTTGTTTAAATTTGCGAATATTTCTTTACAATTTCCTTCATTTCGGGGAGCTTTTTCTCCATATCCGAAACAAGCTTGAACTGGTTTCTCGCTCTGTCAAGGTTGTGACTGGGACGAGAGGTGCGGAAGTAGGTGTCACCCTCAAGATAGTCGGTAAGGAAACGCATGCCGCACTCAAAGGTCATCATAATAGCACCGATGGGAAGAAGCTCAAGCTCACCCTCGGAGAGTCCGCCGTTCGCACCCTCGATAAAGCCCTTAACATAAAGCTCGTAAAGAGAGATGTCGAAATTAACCTTGGAAAGGTCAGCCTCGTCCTCAAGAGCGGTGGTTGCGCCGAATCTTATAGAATCGCCGAAATCGTTTACAGAGTAGCCGGGCATTATGGTATCAAGGTCGATAACGCAAACGGGCTTGCCGGTGGTCTTGTCAAAGAGGATGTTATTAAGCTTTGTGTCGTTGTGAGTAACCTTTAAGGGGAGCTTTCCTGCCTCTCTTGCATTTTCAAGAGTTGCGGCAAATTCTTCTCTTGCACGGCAGAATTCAACCTCAGCCTCAACCTCCTTGAGTCTTGCGCACTTGTCAGCCTTTACTGCTGCCATAAGGTTGTTAAATCTTACGGGAGTGTTATGGAAATTAACGATAGTTTCGTTAAGAGTATGTGCAGGATAATTACGAAGAAGGCTCTGGAAGTTACCGAAGGCAACTGCGCTCTCGTAGAACTGCTCAGGGCGCTCAACCTTATCATAGCTCAAGCTGTCGGTTACGAAGAGAATAAGACGCCAATACTCGCCCTCGTCATCAACAAAGAAGTTCTCGCCGTTTTTATTCTTAATAACATTGATAGTTTCTCTGTCGGGGTCGCCGCCGTTTTCAATAATGCTGCTACGGAGAAACTCGGTAACAGCGGTGTAGTTATCCATAAGCTTCTCGGGAGACTTGAAAACATTCTTGTTTATTTTCTGAAGAATGTACTCGCGCCTTACGCCGTCCTTTTCCATAACTACATACTTTGTGCTGTTGATATGACCGCTGCCGTAGGGCTCTGCCGAAACGAAGCTGCCCTCAACATTAAAGTTATCAATTATTTGCTTTATTTCCATTGCCATTTTGGATTATTCCTCCTGTTTTGAAATGTTTTGACGCCAATGTCCCTGCAAAAAAGCCGCAGGCTGGGCGCCGAAAAATATCTTACCCCAATATTATATAATATTTTGTTGACAATTTCAAGGGAAAATAGTATAATATTTTGTAGAAAAGGGCAATATGAACAATTCTTTTTTACAAATTATGGTGAAATCGTATGAACAAGCAGGAAATTCTAATCGTCCTTGAGGACTTGCACAAAATTTCAGGCTTCAGAATTTCGCTCCACGATAAGGATTACCGCGAAATAGCAGCCTACCCCGAAAAAATGAACGCCTTTTGCGCAGGGATAAACAGTATAGCCCCCGAGCACAAAAAATGCGTTGAATGTGACCGCGCCGCCTGCCTTGCGGCTTTGAAAAACAAGGAGACCTATATTTATACCTGCCGTTACGGTCTTACCGAGGCAGTAAGCCCCCTTTACACCTTCGGCGCGCTTACGGGATTTCTTATGATGGGTCAGGTTGCCGCCTCTGAGGATGACAAAAGAGAGGCGGGCAGGCTCTCCGAGGGAATTTTCCAAAGCAGTGATGCTCTTTCGGATATTCCAACGGTAAACGAGGAAATGATGCGCTCTTATATCCGTATTATGACGGTGTGCGCGGAATATCTTACACTCTCGAACGCGGTAATGAACCAAAAGCCATCGGTTGCCGAGCAGGCAAAAAAGTACATAACCGACAATATTGGCAAAAAATTTACTCTTTTGGATATTTGCCGTCACCTCGACTGCTCAAAATCCACCCTGCTTACCGCCTTTAAGCGCACCTATGGCACGACGGTCAATGCTTTTATTACCGAAAAGCGGTTACAGATTGCTCTCGGTATGCTCAGCGAAGGCAAAAGCAGTATAAGCGAGATAGCCTACGAATGCGGCTTTGCCGACCAGTCCTACTTCTCAAAGGTATTCTCGAAGCATTTCGGAATACCGCCCAGCGAATATAAACACAAGCAAGAAAATTAAAGGAATGAAAAAATGAAAATTCTTCACACATCGGATATACATATAGATTCTCCAATGACCGCAAGGCTCCCCTCCTCAAAGGTAAGAGAGCGCCGCAGGGAGCTTATCTCCAATTTTTCGGCTCTTTGCCGAGCGGCAATAGACGATGGAGCGGGCGCTATTATAATTGCGGGTGACCTTTTCGACTCCGAGCGGGTTTCGAAAAAGGCGCTCGACACCGTTCTTGACTCTATAAGCCACACGCCCCTGACATTCTTCTATCTTAAAGGCAACCACGAGGGTGATGCGCTTTTGCAAGCCGAGGCTTTGCCTAAAAATCTGCTTGTTTTCGGTGATGATTGGAGCTATTTCCAAGCCGAGGGGCTTACGATTGCAGGAAGAAGCAGTTGCTCGGAGGATATGTTTGAGACTCTTAATCTGCCCGCCGATACGAAAAATGTAGTAGTTCTTCACGGAGAGCTAAGAGAGCGCTCCGCCTCCACCGAGGTTATCGGCAAGGCTGACGCCGCGGGCAAAAACATAGATTATCTTGCCCTCGGTCACTATCACAGCTATTCTGCCGAGCCTATTGATTCAAGGGGTATTGCCGTCTATTCGGGAACTCCCGAGGGGCGAGGCTTTGACGAGACGGGCGAGTGCGGCTATGTCATTTACGACACCGATAGCGCAAAGCACCGCTTTGTTCCCTTTGCAAGGCGCAGACTCCACATAATAAACCTTACTCTCGACGGATTAAAGACACCCTCGGAAATCACCGACAGAGCCGAAAGCCTTTTAAGGAATATTCCCGCAACCGACCTTGTAAGACTTAACTTTGTCGGCGAATACTTCCCCGAGCTTTGGCGCGACACCGACGCCCTTGCGAGAAAATTCGGCGAAAGATTTTACCACTTTGAGGTAAAGGACTCATCAAAAATCAAAATCGACCCCGAAAATTATAAAAACGACAAGTCCTTTAAAGGCGAATTTATAAGGCTGGTCGGCTCGGACGAAAGCCTTGACGAGGATAAAAAGGCAAAGATTATTGCCTGCGGACTTTACGCACTGATGGGCGAGAGCATTTTCGATGCCTGAGAGGAGGTAGCTATGAAAATTATCGAATGTTATATTCAGAATTTCGGAAAAATAAGCGATAAGCGCTTTGAATTTAATGACGGCTTTAACACCGTCCTTGCCGAAAACGGCTACGGAAAAACCACCCTCTCGGTATTTATTAAATGTATGCTTTTCGGTATGAATGATACCCGAAAAATGAGCCTTGATGAAAACGAGAGAAAAAGATACCTTCCCTGGTCGGGCGCCGCATGCTCGGGCTCGCTCACCTTTACTTCGAAAAACAAGACCTACCGCATTGAGCGAAGCTTTGCTCCAAAGGCGGCTGATGACAGCTTTAAGCTCTTTGACCTTGACCTTGGAAGAGAGAGCACCGATTTTTCGGCTCTCCTCGGTGAGGAGCTTCTCGGAATTGATGCGGACGGCTTTGAGCGCACCCTCTTTTTGTCGGAAAAAAACCTCTCGCCTAAGAATGATAACCCCACCGTTTCCGCAAAGCTCTCCGAGCTTGTGGGCTGTGACGGAGATATTAGCAAAATGGACGATGCCTTAAAGCTTCTTGACGAGCAGAGAAAGGCGTATGCAAAAAAGGGCGGCAGCGGCGAGATTGCCGAGATCAGAGCCGAAATTTCAAGGCTTGAATACGAGCTTTCGCAGGTTGAGCAGTGCGAGGAAAGAATGAAAGCTGCCGAAGAAGAGCTTGCGGCGCTATCTGTGCGCGAGCGCGAGCTTGCCGAAGAGGACCGCGAAATTATCCGCGAGCGCGAAGCTCTTGCAAGAAAATCCGGCGATATGACCTATAAGGCTACCATATCAAATATGCGCGCAAGACTTGCCGCAAACGAAGCAAGGCGGGATGAGCTTATAGGCTTCTTTAACGGAAATCCCCCGACTTTAGCTTCTATTGACAAGGCAAAGGCTTCAGAGGCGGAGGCGAAAAATCTCCACGCAAAAATTGGCGAGGGCGAGTCGGAGGAATACCTTAATCTTAAAGGCTATTTTGATACGAAAGCATCTCCCGAGCATATTGAAGAAATAAAGCTCGTTTACGACAGAGCGAAAAACGGAAATTACAAAAACCTAGAGCTTGCACGCAAAAAGAAACTCTGCTTTGATAAAAGGACTCCCTCGGTTGAGGAAATCGACAGCATTATAGACATGTTTAAGGAAAATGCAACGAAGGGCGCGCCTTTTTGCTTTGCGGCGGCAGGCATTGTTGCCGTAATCGGTATTCTTCTCGGAATATTGGTAAACCCGATTTCCCTCTTGCTTCTTCTCCCTGCCGTAGCATTTGCGTTTTTGCCGAGCTTTGCCAAAAAGAAGAGAATTGAAAAACGCCTTAGAGCCGCAAACGACTTCTTCTTCTCGGTATCAAGCTTTCTTGCACAAAGCGCAAAAGCCCCGCTCATTATTCTTAAAGAGCTTCGCGAGCTTGTTCTTGACGATAGCTTAGACGATGAAAAGCTTGCACAAAGTGACGAGGCAGAGCTTCGCCGTTTTACCTCTATGTTTGGCAAGGACGGCTATCTTTACAGCGATGTTGCGGAAATTCTCAAAAATCACGAAAGATTTAAAGAACTTTCGGCAATCGAAAACTACAAGGCTCAAAACAGACTTTCCGCCTTGGCGTCGCTCAAAAGGCTTGAAGAGGAAATTTCCGACTTTGTTTCCCTTTATCAGTGCAAAAGTGACGACCCTATTGAGGAAATCCGCGCGGCTTTGGTCGAATACACCCGCATTTCCGAGGATATAATAAACAATCGATGCGACCTTACGAGCCTTTCGGCAAACCTTGCCGAAACCGAGCAAACCAACACCACAAGAAGCTCCGCAGAGCTTGATAAGCGCAGCTCGGAGCTCTCCGAGCTTATCTCCGAGGTAAACCGCAAGCGCGCACTCCTTGAAAGACAGTATCGCGCGGACGCCGAAAGAGCAGACTCACGAGAGGAGCTGATTTCGGCAAAAAGAGAGCAAGAGGAAAGGCTGGAGAGATATACCGAAAATCTCGAAATCATCAAGCTGACAAAGAAGCATCTTGAGGCAGCAAAGGACGCTATGACCTCAAAATATCTCGGAAAAACCAAACAAAGCTTTACAAAATACGCCGAAATTATAAGCGGTGCGGCAGGCAGCTACGAAATGGACACCTCATTCTCGGTGTCAAAAACCGAGGGAGCAAAAACCCACGCTATCGAGGCTTACAGCCGCGGAATGCGCGACCTTTACAACATTGCTGCAAGATTTGCGCTTATAGATTCACTATATGAAAACGACACTCCTTTCGTTATTTTCGACGATCCGTTCTTGGCGTTTGATGACGAAAAGTGCGCCTCAGCTCTTGAAATTCTCAAAAAACTGAGCGAAGAGAGGCAGATAATCTACTTCACCTGCTCAAAATCAAGGACTTGACAAATTCTAAAATATTTAGTATAATAATTAACTGACCGAGCGGGGCTGTCGCGCTATATGTTGCTGAAAGGTATTATAGCGAGGAAAGTCCGGGCATCATAGGGCAGGATAACGGATAACGTCCGCCGGAGGCGACTCCCGGGAAAGTGCAACAGAAATAAACCGCCCGAGGTGTTTTTGACGAGTGCGGAAATCGGTTTCTTCACACCGCCAGGCATAGTTACCTATGTCAAGGTGGGAAAAAGCGATTAACACGACCGATAGTTCGTGTGTTCCGTGACGTCAAAAGCATCTCGGGTAAGGATGGAAAGGCGAGGTAAGAGCTCACCCACTCCTATGGCAACATAGGTTTGCTGTAAACCCTATCCGATGCAACACCTTTGGTTTCGATATTTCGAGGGGCTGCCCGCCCCGATACCGATGGTGGCAGAGCTTTTTGCTTGAACTGCGGAGCAATTCGCAGTGAAGATAGATGACGGCTGCACGAGAGTGTACAGAACCCGGCTTACAAGCTCGGTCATTTAATTAAGAGAAAATCCCGAAAGTAACAAAGCTTTCGGGATTTTTTATATTCGTTTTATCACTGTTCGTAGTTGTAATTATAGCTGACTTTTATATCCTCTAAGCCGTCACCGACAGAAATTCTCGAGAATTCCTCGGCGCTTCCCGCATAGTATAGCACAAAGTTTTCGTCATAATTCGAGAAAACATTATGCCCTATGGAGGTTACAGCGTCACCCATTACAACCATATTTAAGGACTCGCAAAGAGAAAATGCATAATTATCAATTGTTTTTACACCCTTGCCTATCGTAACACTCTCAAGCTTTGAGCAGTCAATAAAGGCAGATTGCCCTATAAAGGTAACCGAATCCGGAATCACAACACTTCTCAAGGAGTCGCATTCGATAAAAGCCGTTTTTTCAATCGTCTTGACACCTTCGGAAATTACAAGACTTTCAAGAGACTCGCAATCGCCAAACGCATGTGACTCAATAGTTTCAACACTTCCCGAAATTACAACACTTTCAAGAGATGTGCAACCGTCAAACGCATTTGCCTCAATAATCTTTACTCCATTAGGAATTACAACACTTTTAAGTGAAGTACACCCCTTAAATGCTTTCTCGCCTATATATGTAACGGTATCGGGAATTATAATCGTTTCAAGCTCTGTGCAATCCTCAAAGGCATTATCTGCTATACCGACAACCTTTTTAAAACGGTATTTCGAGGGGATTTCAACATTCTTAAAATGCTTTGCATCACCGGCTTCAACAACGTAATTTCCGCCATCCTCTTTAAAATACTCGAGCCCCTCCGTTCCTTCCCTGCAAGACGACAGCAGAGCAAAGCACATAAGAGAGATTAAAACCAAAATCAATGTCTTTTTCATGGTCTTCTCCTTTTTTATTATAACATATACGTCTATTTTCAGTATAACATATACATCTACGTTTGTCAAGAGAAGCCAATTCTCACCATCCTATTCACACAAAATGCCCTTACTCCGCATAATATGCAAGTGGTTTTGTTTTATTTTTGTAAATTTTGCCCGCTTTTCCTTGACTGGGCGATAAATTTATATTATAATTAAAGGTAATTTTGATGAGTAATACCGCTTTTGAAAATTTCTTTCAAGAGGTTAAAAGAATAGGATTTTTCGGACTTGGAAAATCGAATTTGTCTATTATCCGGCGATTGCCGAAGAATTTGGAAATTATTTTAAGGTCGGAGAGAAAAATTTCAAGGAGCGATATTCCAAAAGGTGTCAAAATCTCGAAAATTTACGAGGAAAACCGGGCATTTTCTGATTTTTCAGAGGAAATTCTCTTCCTTTCGCCATCGGTAAGGCGAGAGCGCGCGGAGCTTTCGGCTGCTGCGGCATCCGGGGTGCGATTTTGCTCCGACCTTGAACTTTTTCTTAAAGAAAACAAGAGAAAAATACTTGCAGTAAGCGGCTCTGACGGCAAAAGCACAACCGTGACCCTGACGAGCGCCCTGCTCTCGGATAAAAGGCACAAAAACACGCCTCTTGGCAACATCGGCACTCCCTTTTGTTATGAGCTTTGGCGAAAGAGGGGTTATGCCGTCCTTGAGCTTTCGAGCTTTCAGCTAACATACGATATTCCGCGGGCAAAGCGCGCCGCGCTGACCAATATCACAGAAAACCACCTTGATTGGCACAAGGATTTTGAGGAATACAAGAGTGCAAAGCTCTCGTTGCTTGAAAACGCTGAGGAGGCGGTAATCAACGCAGATGACCCTATTCTCCGCGATTTTGCAAGTGGCAAGGAGATTTTTGCTATAACCTCTACCGAAAGAGGGGTTAAGAGTCTCGCCGCCGAGTTTAAAGCCGAGCTTTTTCTTACCGAAGAAGGTGGAAAAATACTCCGCAACGGTGTGCCTATTCTTTCTGTCGCGGAAGTCAAACGGCGCGAGGAGCATAATATAAAAAACTTGCTTATGGCTTTGTCTTTGACCGACAAGCTGATACCCGAGGAGAATATCCGAAAGGTTGCGGGAGAGTTTTCCGGCCTTGCCCATAGGTGCGAGTTTTTTCTTGAAGCTGACGGAATAAAATATATAAATTCTTCAATAGACACGTCTCCCGCGCGGACGGCGGCAACTCTCGCGTCTCTCTCCTCTCCCCTCATCGTTATACTGGGCGGCAGGGGAAAGGGCGTCGGCTACGGAGAGATAAGAAAGAGCCTGAAAAAAACAAGGCTTGCTATACTCTGCGGTGAAAACCGAGAGGAAATTGCAAGAGATATAAAAGGCTGTGTCGACATTGTATCTGCCGATAATTTTGAGGATGCCGTCCTTTATGGCGCATCTGTGGCAAAGCCCGGCGACAGCGTTGTTTTATCCCCTGCCTCGACCAGCTACGATAGCTTTAAGAGCTTTGAGGAGCGGGGTGAAAAATTCAAGGAAATAATTATAGATTTTTATAAAAATCGTAAAAAATAGGATGTAATGCAAACAGGAGTTTACAAAAATGAAGAAAAGTTTATTGGTTATCTTAACTATCCTTGCGGTGCTCTTCTACGCCGCAGCCTGCAAAAAGGAAGAATCCTCAGCGCCCGAGGGTCTGCAAGAGGTGATGATTTCGGAAACGGAGGGTTTCGTTTTCTACGGTCCTCTAGACTGGTCTGTTGCTAACGACGGCAAAGTCGCAGCAACCTACGTTTCTATTGCGGGAGAAGTCAGAGCATCGGTTACTCTTGCAAGAGCAGCGGGTGTCGACGGAACTCTTAAAGAGTATTTTGATAACCAAAAGAGCGCCTTTGCATACGATATTTCGGTTAAGGAAGAACCTGCGATAGCTCTCGGAAACGCAAACGGAGAAAGCTATTCGGTAGTTTACACCTTTAATTACGGTGCGGACGCAAAGCTCTATTCCTGTTGGCAAATTCTCGCTAAAAACGATGGCAACCTTTACATCTTCACCTACACCGCTATGGGCGATTACACAAACGAGGAAAGCGACTACCAAAAGTATGTAAGCGAGGTTAGAAAGGCAATCGACGCTGTTCGGTTTACACAGTGTGTTTCTGGCAGCTCTGACGGCTACGAGCATGGCGCTGACGGCTATAAGCTCGTTTCCGACAAGAAGATTTCGGGCTTTGAGCTTTACCTGCCCAACTCTGCTCAGGTAGTTTCCGACGGCGGATTTATCAGCGCAAAGCTTACCGATAAGGCAAACATCACAGTATCCCGCGCAAATGACACGGGTGTCGGCGTTCTTGAATATGTTAAGAGCCGTAAAACCGACCTTTCCAAGCTCGTTGATAATATTACCGATGTTGCCGTAACCTTGAAAAATCAGCCCGATATCGAAAGCGCGGCGTTTGAGGGTTGGAGCGATGTTATGACGGTGACGCCCACCGCTGACGAGACTATCACCTTTGGCGATATTGACAAAAATATGATTATCGCCTACGAGTACACCTACGAGATTAACGGTACAAAATACCATGTTTACCAGATTTTAGGCGTTGTTGAGGGAATTCTCGGCACATCAATCAACGCTGCGGGCTATGTTTTCACCTATACTGCAACCGAGGACGAATACGCAACTCATATTGACGAGATAAAGACTATTCTTCAGAGGATGAAATTCTGATGAGAGAAATATATCTTGACAACAGTGCAACCACGAAGATTTCAGACGAGGCGCTGAGCGAATATATTGAGGTTTCGGGCAAAAGCTACGGCAACCCCTCCTCTCTTCACGGCTTCGGCTTCGAGGCTGAAAAGGTGCTTAACACCGCAAGAGCGAGGCTTCTTTCCTGCCTTTCGGCGAAGGGGGCAGACATAATTTTCACCGCCTCGGGAAGCGAGGCAAACAACCTTGCAATCTTCGGCAGAGCCTACGCAAAAGAGCGCTACAAAAAGGGCGCTAAAATTATAACGACAGAGGGCGAGCACGCCTCGGTAAACGAGCCTCTTGAAAGGCTCAGGGCAGAGGGATTTAAAATTGCAAAAATTCCCACCGCGGGCGGTAAAATCGACCTTGATATATTGAAAAAGGAGCTTACCGCCGACACTATTCTCGTTACGGTGATGATGGTCAACAACGAAACGGGCGCGCTCTACGATGTCGGTGCGGTATCAAGGCTTGCACACGCTCTTTCTCCCGATGCTTTGGTGCATGTTGACGCAACACAAAGCTTTTTGAAGCTCCCGTTTTCAAAAACGTCTCTCGGCGCGGATATGATAACCCTTTCATCCCACAAAATCGAGGGTCCCAAGGGTGTTGGCGCGCTTCTTATTGACGAAAAGGTCAAAAAGTCAAAGGGACTTTCTCCCCTGATTCTCGGCGGAGGTCAGGAGGGCGGTTACCGCTCGGGCACAGAAAACGTTCCCGGAATTGCCGCATTCGGCAAAGCTGCGGAAATCGGACAAAAAACGCTTAAAGAAAGATTTTACAAAATGAATTCTTTAAGAGACTCCCTTATAAGCGAAATACAGAAAAGAGAGGGGCTTTCGGGAATTTCGATTACCCTGCCCGACTCTCACGCACCCCACATACTTAATTTAACTCTTCCGAAAATCAAGAGCGAGACTATGCTCCACTACCTTTCCTCTTTAGGTATATATGTATCGAGCGGCTCTGCCTGCTCCTCAAACAGCGGACACATCTCCTCCGCCTTAATTGCCTATGGCAGAAGTGCTGAGGAGGCAGACTATTCAATAAGAATAAGCTTTGGCGCAGGAAACGGCGAGGAGGATATTATCGCCTTGTGCGAGGCACTTGAATCGGGAATTTCCAAGCTTGCGAGGGTAAAGTAATGGCGCAGATAACTGTTATTACGGTCGGCACTCTTAAAGAGGATTACCTAAAGGACGCGGTAAGCGAATATAAAAAAAGACTTTCGCAATACGCAAAGGTCGATGAAATCAATATTAAAGAAGAGCGCATAAGAGACGAGGATGACAAAAGTGAGATAAGCGCGGCTCTTGACGCTGAGGCTGAAAAAATTATTTCGGCAATTCCCAAGGGCTCGGCAAAAATTGCCCTTTGCGTTGAGGGAAAGCAGTTTGACTCCGAGGGACTTGCCTCTATCGTTGGAAAATACAACGACGAGTGCGGAAAGATAACCCTTATTATCGGCTCCTCTCACGGACTTTCCGAAAAGGTCAAGGCTGAATGCAACCTCAGGCTTTCTTTCTCAAAAATGACCTACCCCCACCAGCTTATGCGGGTTATTCTTTTTGAGGCTCTTTACCGCTCGTTTACCATTCTTGCGGGCAAAAGGTATCATAAATAATTTTTGGGCAGCACCTTCTCGTCGGTGCTGCCTTTTTTATTCTTCCTCCGCGGGAAATGCGCGTGCCATACCAGCGTTTGAATATCTCTTATCCCCCGTAACATCCTTTATTATCTTTATAAAGGAAGGAAACTCCACTTCTTTGTCTCTTTCTTCAAGCTCGGTTTCAAGAATTGCGGTGTTTTTCCACTGTGGATACATATCAACCTCGAAAAGCTGACCCTTGTAGGTGAAAACAAATCTTTCCTTGATTATAGGCGTGCTGTCGGCTCTTGCGGTCTTTATAAGGGTAGCAAACTCCTCTTCGGTAATCTCACGCTCGTCCTCAAAGGCGGAGCATTTGTCTATCCTTATCTTCTTTGTTTCGGTATAAACGACCTTTCCCGCCGTTTCCCGACTTCTTACTCTGTGGGTGACTCCAATATCCGACTCAAGATAAATCTGAGTAATACGGCTCCTGCCAAAGTTAAGACAGTTTTCCATATCCTCTGCATTCGGCATGAGAATTATATACTTTTTTTCAATTTCAATATTGCTCATTACACTAAATAACCTTTGTTTTTTATTATTTTAACATATTTATATAAAAAATTCAATGAAAAAAGCGACTTTTGTAATTTTTCTATTGACTTAATCTGTTTTTTATGGTAAAATGGTTGAAGAAAATATCTATTTGCCTATTTTGGCAGAACGGAGATAAATATGAAATTTCTTGGAAACCTTTTTGATAAATTGAAAGCAAAGATGAACACCCCCAAGGGTAAGGTTGTTGTTGATAAGATCACTACCGGTCTTCTTATCTTTATGCTTTGCTCTCCCCTTCTTATTCTCGGATACATACTTCTTTGGTTCGTAAGCCAGATTTAAGTAAAAAAGCGTCGTTTAGACGCTTTTTCTTTTTTTGCTTTGGCAAAATTTATAGCAAGAGTTAAAAGTCAAAACCACCGGTTGAACCGGTGGCTTGCACAGCCCCTAGAAGGGGCTAATACTGGCTTAACCCCTAAAGGGGCATCGAAGGTTTAGCACCGCATTACAATCTCAGGCAGCCGCTCACGTGCGGCTGTCTTTTTTTGCCTACTTACTCTGGCTACCCGTAAACGGGTCGGTGTATTCCTTTATACTGATTTGATCTTCCATACGGTCTTCATCCAACTGATGTCTGATGTATTCAGCAATTACCTTTTTATTTCGACCGACCGTATCTACGTAGTATCCTCGTGCCCAAAAACTCCTTGATCCGTACTTGTATTTTAAATTTGCGTGTCGGTCGAAAATTATTAATGTGCTTTTCCCCTTGAGAAATCCCATAAATTGTGCTATACTTATATGTGGTGGGATACTTACTAGCATATGTATATGGTCGGGGCATGCTTCTGCTTCTATGATTTGTACATCCTTTTGCTCACATAATTTTCTTAATATTTGCCCTATATCTTTTTTCAACGTTCCGTATATTTCCTTCCTACGGTACTTGGGGGCAAAAACTATGTGGTATTGGCACCTGTATTTTGTATGTGCCGAGCTTCGTATCTCATTAGTTTCTTTTTTCATCGATTATTCCTCCTTGTATCTTTAGTAATGCGGTCGCCAAACCACTACTATTATACTTGGAGGTTTAATTGTTTTCAATCTCTCTGCTTTTAGCTCGTCTTTTTATTGTTGCTGAAGCCTTTTCCCGCCCCCGGTACAACCGGGGGTTGTCTTTGTTGACACAA
>JAZORT010000016.1:0-25692 GCA_045656745.1 Eubacteriales bacterium
TATATGATAAGCTCTGCCATAAATAAAGAAATAACCGTCATCGAAGACCTAAGAGAGCTGATAGTTCAGCTTAAAAGAATTGGAAATAACCTAAATCAGCTGACGAGAAAAGCAAACGCACACGAAGTGAATGTCATAGACCTTGAAGAAACCTGCACCGAGTTTGGCAACATCTATCAAGCCGTGTTTGCACTGGCAAGAAAGGCAGATAAGTAGTGGCAATACTCAAAGCAATAAGTTATTCAAACGATGGCAGCAAACCACTTTCGCATACGGCATCCGGACTTGGAATCGTATTAAATTATGCTATGAAAGGTGAGAAAACGAAAGACGAAAACGAGGTTGTAAATCACGTTAGCGGTGTAAATTGTAATCCATTGTTTGCAAAAGATGAATTCCTTGCTACAAAAACCATATACGCAAAACGAGATGGTGTTATGTTTTATCACTACGTGCAAAGCTTCTCAGAGCACGATGATATTACACCCGAAGAGGCTCACGAAATCGGTCTTGAGTTTGCAAAAAGAGCTTGGCCCGATTACGAGGTTGTGGTCGCAACCCATACAGATACCCACTGCCTTCATAACCATTTTATACTCAATAGTGTGAACACCGTTACCGGTGAAAAGTACAGAACAAACTACGCTCATCTGTGTAAACTTCGGGATATAAGCGATGAGATTTGTATAGCTCACGGACTTAATATCGTGACTCCTAAAAAGGAAAAACGGACAAGCGGTGTCGGCAACAATGAATATCAATCGGCAAAGAAAGGTGAAAGCTGGAAGTTCCGTTTGCGCTCAACAATTAAGCGTGCTATGGAAAAATGCGGAACGAAAGAAGCCTTTATAAAATATATGAATGCTGCAGGTTATGAAGTCAGATGGGATGACAAACACAAGAACATAAAATACGTTTGCACAAAGGAAAAGAAATACAAAAACGGCAAATACCCCGAATGCAACGACGATAAATTATCCGATGAAAAATACTTGAAAGGAAATATGGAAAATGAGTTTGAAATCAGAAAAAAGGATGAGTATGGACGAGCTTATGGAGCTGAATCAGATGAAAGAAGAACCGACGAAAGAAATTCCGATGGAGATAATATGCGAAAATCTCGAAGCGAGGATGATGGAAATTCTGAATACGGAAGGACTGATATTGGAGCAGATGAAGCGAAACGCAAGGACTCTGAATACTCTGGCGACCGAAGAAGATCTTCGGATATTCACAGAGAAACTGGCGAAGATGTTAGAAGAGAAAAATCAGAGTTTGGCTCAGGAATGGGAGAAGAAACGAGAAGAACTGAAACAGGCTGGGAAAGCGAACGAGAGAAGTATCGAGCAAACCGAGCAAAGAATCAAATGGGAGCTGGAAAGTCTTACAAAAGGAATCGCAAATCTATGGATGAAGGTATGGTTTACGATAGCAGCATCTCTGGCGGTATCCGTGGTAGTCTCCTCTCTCATCTTCCTCGGTCTCCGATAATCGAGGATGAAAACAAAACGCCCGAAGAAATAGAAGCCGAAGAAAGAGCAAGACTTGCCGCAAGCAATTTCGGTGCAATCCTCGGTCTCGGAATAGCTCTTGCCCTCAATAACGGTGAGGAAGATGAAACAGAAATAGATGAAAACGAAGAAGATGACTTCGTACAAAATATGTGATGAAATTTTTACCGCTGAAAACAAAGAAATAGCATCAAATTGAAGCTTCAAAAAAGGAAAAAAGCGAATTGATAACAAACTGATAACTTTCTCCAAAACCGCTGGATTTTCTCTCGAACCTGTGGTATGGTTGTGGTAAAAAAAGAAAGGAAAAAACAAATGGCAAAAACAAAGATAATAGCATTTGGAACTTTAATGACGGTTGAGAAAAACAATCTTGAAATGGATTCCAAAGAATGGTCTTGGCGTAAGAAATACGAGGGCTTTAACGGAAGAATGGAGGTTTTTGAAAGCACAAAAAGATATCCCGGAAAGCATTACATAATCGTTTACGATATAGATCTGAATTGGATCAAAACCGGCGTTGGCGAGTTAACAAATAACGGTGACACGCTTGTATTAACAACAAAGAACAGCAAATATACCTTCAAAATTGAAAAAGAAATATACAGAAAGGACGGTGATTAAGTGGCAAAACGCAGACCTCAAGGCGATGGCACAATCAGAAAAAGAAAAGACGGACGGTGGGAAGGACGTATAGTGGTCGGGCATAAGAAAGACGGATCACCTATGCATAAATCGGTCTTCGGCAGAACGCAAAAAGAGGTGCTGAAGCTCCTTCACCAAATGATAGACCTATACTGTGACGTAGACCTCACCGAAGAATGCAGAATGACGGTGGGAGAGTGGATGGATAAATGGCTCGACGAGTACGTAAGCTTCACACTGAGAGAAAGCACCGTGTACGGTTACCGAGAGATGATAGAAAACCAAATCAAAAGGTTCATGGGAAAAAAGCCACTCGCCTCACTTACCACAACCGAAGTGCAGAAATTCTATAATATAATTAAAAGGAAAGGTAGAATCAATCCTCACCCGCTAAACGGTTACGAACTTTCGGACACAATGGTGCGTAAGGTTCATATGGTGCTACACCAAGCAATGGAGGTTGCGGTAGAGGAAAGATTCATAGTGCGAAACCCGACAGAAGGTACTACGATCCCAAAAAAGAACTACGCAGAAAAGCAGGTCCTCTGCGATAGCCAGCTTGAAAGGTTTATGGAAGCGATCAAGTGGGAGCCTTATTGGAATGACTTCTTCTACGTAGAGATCATGACCGGTCTTAGGCGAGGTGAGATATGCGGACTCAAATGGAGCGATGTAAACTTCAACGACAGAACACTCACTATCAAAAGATCGGTAAGCAAAAGATCCTCAGGCGGTATTAGAATAGGCGAAACAAAGACAGGTGCGGGTACAAGGACTATGGTGCTCCCTCCAAGTGTGATAACGTTGCTTGAAGAGAAAGAACAAATAACTCAATGGATATTCCCCCACACAATGAATCCCGAAGAACCACTGCATCCCGACACTGCATACAGAAAGCTGAAAACTATACTCAAAAGAGAGGGGTTGCCCCTAATACGCTTCCATGATTTAAGGCACACATTCGCCACTCAAGCAATGCAAGGCGGTGTCGATGCTAAGACGTTAGCCGGAATCCTTGGACACACCGATGCAAGCTTCACCTTGGATACTTACACTCATATGACAACAGATATGCAAAAGAATGCTTCAAGGATAGTAAATAATATGATGCAACAGTTCTTAACGATAGGAGAAAAGAATGGCAAGTAACAAACGAAAACAAGGAGAAGGAACTCTCCGATTAAGATCAGACGGCAGATGGGAAGGAAGAATTGTTGTAAGCTACGATGACAACGGACTCCCAAAAACAAAAAGCGTAACGGCGAGGACTAAACCCGAATGCGAAGAAAAACTCAAATCACTCAAGGAAACACTTGGTAAAGCGGTAGAAAGATTGAGACCGGATATGCCATTCGGCGAGTGGATGGACTTCTGGTATCGAAACTTCTGCAGCCCTGCGCTGAGAGAAACAACGAAAAGCGGATACGAAAGTTACATTTATAAGCACATCATACCCTCAATCGGACAAATACCCTTAAACAGACTTGCACAGAACGACCTACAGAAATTTTATTCAGATCTTAAGAAGAAAGGCAGACTTCAATACTCAGATGCGTTGGGTAACGGTTTATCCGACAGGATAGTGCGCTCCTGCCATGCACAGTGCAACGCAGCTCTCAAAAAAGCAATTAAAGAAAATCTTATAACAAAGAACCCTGCCGCCAAATGCAAACTCCCACCGAGAAACGGCAGAGAAATGAAAGTGTTGACACCGAGCGAAATGGAAAGATTCCTTGCAAGGGCAAAAGAAGAAGGTTACTATGAATTCTTCCTCCTCGAGCTGTCCACAGGAATGCGTCGAGGTGAGATACTCGGACTAAAATGGAATGACATAAACCTTACAGACGGGAGCTTGAGAATATCAAGGCAGGTGGTACTTGCCGCGGGAAAGGTCGTGATACAATCACCTAAGACCAAAACTTCGGTAAGAACAATAGTGCTTCCGCCTTACATGATAGAAATCCTCGCAAAAATGAAAAGGCACAAAAACTGTGAGTGGCTGTTCCCGTCCCCGGTAAAAGAGGGAGAGCCGAGAAACCCCACGGCAATACATCACCGATTCAAGCTGATCCTAAAGAGGGCGGGATGCAAGGATATGAGATTCCACGATCTCAGGCACACCTTCGCAACCATGGCACTTGAAAACGGAATGGACGTAAAAACACTCTCAAGCACGATAGGACACATAAGCGCAGAAACCACGCTGAACACCTACTCCCACGTTACCGATAGAATGAGAATCCAAGCCTCGGTAAAGATAGACCGAAAAATCGGCGGTACGGACGCGGAAATGCCCGAAGCACCCGATGAGCCAAAGATAACACAAACGAGCGAGGTAGAGGAAAATTTCGAGCCGTACAAGCCAAAGATACGAAAGAGCGGCACCGGATGCGTGTACCAAGTAAATGATACGCTGTGGGAAGGCAGCTTCTATCCAAGACTCCCCAATGGCAAGAGAAAGAAATTTAACGTATACGCAAAAACGAGAAAAGAATGCGAGAAAAAACTCGCCAAGATGATAACTGAAAAGAAAAAAGAGATAGCAAAGCAAAAAGAAACCATGAAAAAATCTGAGGGCTGACGTTGAGTCAGTCCTCTTTTTTCATTATGAAACGGTGTATTGATAGTTTTTCGAGAAAAAGCAATCAAAATCGCTCAAAACTCGGTGATCAAGGCAATTGAGAATAATTTCTCCCCCAAAACGAAAAATTATGTCTTCTATTCGGTTTAGCGAAAATAAATAAAAAAACAGTCTAAATTCGATGATTTAGACTGTTTTTTTGTGCAAAAAGCACTAAATTGTGGTCGAAGTGGCGGGACTCAAACCCGCGGCCTCCAGTACCCGAAACTGGCGCGCTATCAACTGCGCTACACCTCGATTTGGTGATTTTATGCGATTTTTTTGTAAGTGGTCAAACATGTGGTCAGACCTATTTTTTGAGACCTGTTCGGCATTCGGGAGAGCCGAAAAAGTCAGTGTTTTCAAGGGGTTTGGGGATTTTACGATTTTTTTACGGTTAAATCGGTGATTACGACCCGAAACTGGCGCGATACCACCTTCGCTACGCCTCGAAATATTGCTTTTATGAATTGCTTAATCATTTTATCATATAAAGCGGGATTTGTCAAGCGATTTCGGGGATATTGAAAGCAAAATTGAAATTAAATCTCCCAACTTCTTAATCTAAAGAAACTTTTTCGGGGAAAAGCGTAATTTTGCTACTTGAACTTTTTTTAATAAATGGTATAATATTTATAGATATTTTTTAAAAAGGAGAATACGCTTGAAGCTCTTGGCTCAAATCGTCGGAATTGCTGCGGTTGCGCTGTTTTTGCTCAGCTATCAGCAAAAAAAGCGAAAAAATATAATTATCACAAACGCCCTCTCTCGCGTTCTTTACATAATTCAGTATATTATGCTCGGTGCGTTTTCGGGGGCGGCGCTTGACGTTGTTGGCACTTTTTCTTCGGTGGTTGCCGAGAAAAAGAACAAGCCTTTTATTAAAAGACACCTTGTGCTCGTTATCGTTCTTATGAATGTGCTGATTGTGGCGGTGGGACTTATGCTTTACGAAAATATCGTGAGTCTTTTGCCTATTTTCGGCGTGCTGTTCCATACTGGCGCATTTTGGCTTGACAAAGAAAAGACGGTGCGCCGTCTATCCCTCATTGGCTCTCCGTTTTGGTTGGCGTACAACCTGATTTCGGGAGCTTGGGGCTCGGCGGTAGGCGATATTTTGTCTATCGTTTCGATTTGCGTTGCAATTTACAGATACGATATGCGAAAAAAAGCGCTCTCGGAGGAAGAAAAATGATTAAATCAAGCTTTTATGCAGGAAACGACAATGCTAAATGCTACTTTAGCTGCTACGGAAGCTTTGGAGACATATCCGCAAATATAGAACGCTCCGAGGGTACAATCACCCTTACGGGCGGGGAATATACCCTTTGCTCCCGCTTTTCGGAGAATGAGGACGGTGTTATCTCAAGGCGCGACAGCTTCACAAACACATCGGACGCACCCTTGGAGCTTCGCCGACTAAAATCCCGTTTCGTTTTTGAGGGCGGTGACTATGAGGTTTACACCCAGTTTAACAGTTGGCAAAACGAGAGCACAGGACTTTGGCAGCCCCTTAACACCTCTGTTTGCGCATCCGGCGGCAGCACGAGAGTTTGCCAGGATGCAGCCCCCTTTATTGCAATATGGAATGAGCAGGCCGGCCGCGGCTTTGCCTTTCACCTTTTGCCCGCATCCCTTTGGGAAATGAAGGTTACAAGGATAGGCCACAACTCAAAATACACAAAAATCCTTGTTGAGCTTGGTATTTCGGACTACAATCTGGCACTTAATGTTGCTCCCGGCGAGGAAATCAAGATGCCCGAAATCATCGCCTACGAGTTTGAAAACAAGCTTGATATGGACTGCTACAAGCTCCATAAATACATTCACAAAAGATTCCCCAGAAAAAATATGCCCATTCTTTACAACACCTGGATGAGCCGTTTTGACGATATCAGTTACGAAAAGCTCTTGCCTCAGGTAAAGCTCGCGGCGGAAATGGGAATTGAGTATTTCGTTATTGATGCAGGCTGGTTCGGCGATGGTGCTCCTTGGTACGAAAGCGTTGGCGATTGGGTTGAAAATCGCACCGGCGCTATGGCAGGCAGAATGAAGGAATTTTCCGACCTTGTTCGCTCTATGGGAATGAAATTCGGCTTGTGGCTTGAGCCTGAGCGGGCTCTTCCGCAGTCAAAGGCGGCAAAGGAGCACCCCGAATTTTATCTTGCGGGAGATGCAGAGCCTGAATTTCTCTTCCTTAATTTCGCTGATGATAAGGCAAGAAAATGGATCACCGACAAGGTTCTTTCGCTTATCAAGGAATACGGCATCGAGTTTATAAAGGACGACTACAATGCCGATCTTTGCTTTGACAAAACGGGAGGTGCATTCTTAAAATACCACGCGGGATATGAAAAATATCTCGCTGACGTACGCAGAGAAAATCCCGATATTTACATCAGCTGCTGCGGTAGCGGAGGCGAGAGAGCCGAGCTTCGAAACTATTCGCTCTTTGACAGCTTCTGGCCCAGCGACAACGAAAGCCCCTACACTCAGTTCAGAATGTATAAGGACACCCTCCTCCGTATGCCTCCTCAGGGATTTGAGCGATGGATGGCAGTTCATTCGGCAAACGAAAACGAGGCGGTTTACGAGCCGTTCGTAAGCTACAACGGTGAAAGCGAGAGAATCATCTCTGCCGCAGACGCCATTTGGCACAATGTTGTTGGAGTTCAGCCCTCCTTCCTTCGTGGTTTTGCAACCGCAGGACCTGTGTGCTTTAGCTGTGATTTGACCAAAATTTCCGAGAAAACAAGAAAGAGCTTTGCCGACTTCATTTCCTTCGTAAAGACTAATAGAGCCTATCTTTCCTCGGCAAACGCTTTTATTCTCGCAGATAGCTATTCCGAAACGGTGATAGAATATGCAGACGATGCCTTTGAGAACATAACTGTGCAGATTTTCACAAAAGAACCTCGTCAATCCTCCTTTGCGGTTTATCCGAAGCTTGACCCCTCTGCCGATTATATCTTTGAGGGAAAACGCATATCGGGAAGAGAAATTCTTCGCTACGGCATAGCAAAGAAAACCGACGAGTCAAAGGACAATTGGCACGAAATGTTAGAGCTAAATCTTGCTAAATGTAAATAATTATAGTCAAATATACTATATTTAAAGAAAAAGGCGGAAAAAGTTCCGCCTTTTTTAGTTCCCGAAAACTCGGGATATTTTGTTTATGAAAAGCAGCTTTCCTCCACTTTCGCGCAAAGATAGTGGTAGACGGGGAGGTGAAGCTCTTGCACCTTAAAGGTTTCGGTTTCGGGCACTTTTATTGTGCAATCGGCATTTTCCGAGAGGGAAGAGTCACGCATTCCCGTCAGGGCTACCGTTTTAAGTCCTAGGGCTTTGGCGCAAAGGAGAGCGTTAAGAACGTTCTTCGAGTTTCCCGAGGTGGAGATTGCGATAAGCGTGTCCGCCTGCTTTCCGTAGCCGTAAACCATTTGCGCGTAGATAAGCTCAGGCTCAACGTCGTTTATGAAGGCGGAGGAAATGGCGGTCTGCGCCGAAAGGGAGATTGCGGGAATTCCGCCTTGCAGCTTTTCGGTGAACAGCGGCGCGCTATCGCCTAGTGCCTTTTCAAATTTCTTTTTGTCCTCGTCGGGCATCGGCCTCTTCAAGAGAAATCCCTTCATAAGCTCGCCGACGATATGGTCGGCGTCGGCAGAGGAGCCACCGTTTCCGCAAACAAGGATTTTTCCGCCGCAAACTGCGGTGTCGCAGAGCATTTCGGCAGCCTTTTGAATACTCTCGCTTATTGAAAGGAGCGAGGGGTATCTTTCAAGAAGCTCGGATAGCTTTTTATCTTCCATTATAATCTTCCTCCTTTAGTTTCAGCAACTGCAAGAGCCGCAAAATCACCGATCTGCTCTGACAGGGCGGCGCCTACGATCTTACACGCCGAAAGAGATTGAGAAATAGCCTCTTTTTCAAGCCATTTTTCCATATTGGGTCTCAAAAGATCCTCGCACCTGACAAATATACTGCCGATAACGATCCTCTCGGGGTTTATAAGGTCGATAAGCACCGAAAGAGCACGTCCGAGCATTTCACCGCTCAACTCGTATACCCTCTTTGCCAAAGGCTCACCCTTTCTTGCATAGTCGGCAAGGAGCTTTGCGTTTATGTTCGAAAGCTCTTTTTCACACTTGCAATAGGGCAGAGAATCACCCCTTGCCAAAGCCTCTGCAGCCAGTGTGCGTCCCAGCCTTGCGATACCTCCGCCGCTGCAGTAGCCCTCGGCACTTCCCGCCTTGCCGTAGCCTACGGGGCCGTCCTCGGTCATTCTTATATGCCCGATCTCGCCTGCCATTCCGTTTGCTCCGTCGACGAGTCTGCCGTTAAGGATAAGCCCCGCGCCAAGACCCGTGCCAAAGGTTAAAAATGCCATATTTTCGCATCCGCGACCTGCGCCGAATCTCCACTCGGCAAGGGCACAGGCGTTAGCGTCATTTTGAAGATAGGCGGGAATTCCCAGCCTTTGCTCGACCATTTTAACGATCGGAACGTTGTCCCAGCCGGGAAGATTTGGCGGTGACATAATTACACCGCTCTTTGAATCAAGAGGACCGCCGCAACTGATTCCAACGGCATCTGCCTTGCCGAACGACTCGGCAACGTCAAGTATTTTTGTAATCGTTTGTTTACATTCCTCTGTGGAGAAAGCAACCTTTTTTACTATTTTATTGCTGTCTCCGAGGACTACGGCACATTTCGTACCGCCAATATCAATTCCGATATACATTTTTACGCCTTCGCTTCTCTATCGAAAACGTTGGTCTTAAGGTAATTCATCCAAAGCCACTGATCGTAGTAGCGCTCGATCGCAACCTCTGATTTGCCGAATTCGATTCTGAATTTGTTATAAAGCTCACTAGCCTTTTCGTTGTTGCCGACACATTTTTCAATAAGTGCATCGCACAGGAGTATGCAAAAGTCTGCATGATAGCCGAGAAGTATTTTAGACACAGTCACGACTCTGACGGGAGAAAGATAGCTTGATTTTAAAAGCTCTTTCATTTCAAGACAACTCTGTTTCACCTCTTCAAAATTAGCCTTCAGCTCGGGAGCGTAGGGTGCTTTCGGTCTTGCGCCGTGAAGATAGGTATAGGGAATAAGCTCGGCAATTCTCTCGAGATAGTCGTATATTTTTTTCCAATCCTCTCCGTAAATATGCGAGTAGTAATCCTCGGCAATCGTTTCAAAGGGCAGGGAGTTGTCGAAAAGACATCTTGCGTAGGTGTAAAAGGCAAAGCCGTTGGGGAAGAAGGAGCGTTGTGAGCCGTCCTCGATAATTCCGTTTATATCAAACTTTTTGTATGCGAGAATGTCATCATAAACCCTTTTTGCAAGAACGATTCCCGAGAGGTCGAAGCACTGCGGACGCCAAAAGTGGTACTCGTAAGACATATTCGCACCCTTCCAGTTCTTTTTCCACTCTTCAAAGAGAACGAGATATTCTTCAAGGTTTCTCGGACGCTGAATTTTGTTGCGTACGTATTCTGTGGGCTTTGAGGTAAGGCCGCTTTCGGGAAGGGTCTCGGCATAGCTTCTTGAAATAGGGGCGAGAAGCATTGTAAATCTGTCGGGGTTTTTAAGCGTTTCGGTCTTGGGTGCCCAGGCGGTGTCCTGGTATGCGATAAACACGAGTCTCGTGTCAAGACCGCGGCGCGAAAGCTCCTCGTCGGTATCGTTCATTACCATCATATACCAGTCCGACGTAGTCTTTTTTTGGCATTCATCGCACTCACAGTGATTGTTGAAATCGTCTGCGAGCCAAAGGTGCAGGTAGTCGGAGTTAGAGTGTTTTTCGGCGTAATCGGCAACGTGAGAGGCGTATTTTTTACGCGCTTTGGGGTTAGACATACAGAAATTCGTGTTAAGGGGCTGACCCTTCCACATTCCTCTTTTGCCGTCTATCATTGCGAGATACTGTCTGTTTTCATCGTCAACCTCGTCGGCAATAGAGTCCCAACAGGCAGCGGTATTTATGCCGAAGGGGGCGGCGGTCCAGCCGTGGCCGATATCGTGGAACTGAAGTCCGCGCCTTGCGATCTCGGTCTCGCACATTCTTTTCCATTGTAATATCTGATCGTCGGTAACCATCTCGAGGGGACGGTTTTCGGCGTTATGCTCATGCTGATAATAGCGCTTGTAATAAACGCGGGGAAGGAAAAATTCTACCATAAAGACGTTCATTCCCACCTTGGGTGTAAACTCGATTACCTCGAGCATATTCGCCTGATATTCCGCGCCCTCGTTACACTGTCCTCTGTAACGGCAGGAGGGCTTGTGGTGGTATTTTACAGGCATTATATTTTTTATAGGAATATATTCGCCGTCAACGCCTGGGTAGAGCCAGCGGCAGCCGTTTTGTCTCAAATATTCGTAAACCGCAAGGAGCACCGAGCGGGGATTGTCTCCGGCGATAATTCCGCCCTCCTCGTCACAGTCTATATAAAGTATGTCGTCAAGGTCGGTGTCCTCTGCGTCACTAACGCAAAGACCGAAATCCTGCATAAGTCCAAGGCGAAATCCGCCCTTGCCCCCGTCACCGTAGCAGATTTTGCAGTCGCCGCCCTCGGGCATCATCATACGGAGATATTTCTTCAGCTCGTCTGCGGCAAAGTCGACTACCGGGTCTTGTGTTATCTTGTTAATATAAAGCATATCTTTTCCTTTTATTTTACCCCTCGGAAAAAAGCCCGAGGGGTATTTTCATCTTAAATTATATAATAAGACGGTTGTTTTGTCAATCGAAATCAGCGTTTTACCTGCTTGAAGGAAACGTCGTCGTAGAATATCATAGCTCCAACGCCGCTGTCGGTGGTGTGCTTGAATACGCAAACCTCTCTGATTGCGGTATTGCCCGAGAAGTTGGTGCTTGTAAACTTAAGCTCGTTGTTAACGTAGGTGTTAATGGTTACGTTGTTTTCGTCAACGTAGATGTACTCGATTCTGAGATTGAACCATGCATCCTTGGGAGCGATAACGAGCTGTTCGTTGTTGGTTTTGTCGTTGAACTGCATACCTGCGTCGCCGTGTCTTAAAGTGAACTTATATGCGGTGTTACCTTCAGCATCGGTAAGCTCAAAGTTCTGGAAGTAGGTGGTAGAAGGACCGCTGTGGCGGAGCTGGATCATAGTATCGAAAACAACGGTGTCGTAGTCGTTTTCCGCAATAACGGTGGGGGTGAATTTTATTATGTCAGCTGCGTCGGAATAGGTTCTGAGGTAGGCTGCCTTTCTGCCGTTCTGCGTGGTAACGAAGAAGGTAGAGCCGGTGCTGTTAAGCGAAGAGGAAACCGAAGAGGGAATTCTGTCGTTCTCAAAGTCGATAACCGCAGAGCCAAAGGAGGGGGAGAGAACTGCGTGATCGTTAAGGACGAAGCTGTTTGAGGAATAAACCGCAGAATCGCAGGTCCAGCCAACGAGACCCTGACCCTCGGGAGCAGAAGCGGTAAGATTAAGAGAAACGGTAGTGCCCTTTGCGAAAATGCCCGAGGTGTATCCGTCGGAAAGAGTGCCTCCGTTTACGTTTACATACTTGTAATCGGTAACGAGAGTCTCGGGAGCTTCGTCCTCAGCCTTCTTGTCGTTTACGAGAACGGTTTGTGCAGACGCACCCATTGCAAGAACGTTTTCATAGAACACCTTTCTGTTGTAATCCTTGCCTGCGGTAGCGTTTACAACACCGTTGAGGTAAAGACGCTCGTAAAGGTATTCGCCAACGCTGTATCTCTTAAGAGCACTCTCGTTGCCCTCGCCGTCGGTAGCCTTGGCGTAATAGATGTCAGCCATATCCTTTGCCGCAATGGGAGCGGTGGTAAGAGCGTAAACCTCAACCTCCTCGCCGCTTGCTCTGGTAATGGTTTCGGTTTTCGTTGCGGTGTAGCTGTCAAGAGCGTTCATTTGTGCATCGTAAACGGCGATCGTAACCTTGCCGCCTTTTACGGTAGATGCATCAACTGCGTACATAAGTCCGAAATATCCGTTGTATTCGATATTCTGGGAGATAATTTCGGGAGTGGTTGTTTCTTCTTCGGCAGAGGCGAAAGCTGCGGGAATAACGCAAAGAAGGAGTGTTGCTGCGAGAATAAACGGGATAATTCTGTTTTTCATTCTGTTTTTCCTTTCAAAAATGTTTTTTGTTTTGTTTTTAATGGTGCGATTAGGTCCATCCGCCCGGGTCGGAGTTGTTACCCCAGCCGAGAGGCTCTTGGGTTTCCGAGGAGGTTGATATTACGTCCTCGGCAGAAAGCTTTGTAATTTCCAAAGCCGCCTGTTCGTAAATTTCCTTCATAACCTTTCCTTTCCTTTTTGTTTTATGTGTATTTGCTAATTATTATTTACATTTTGCCGCACTTATGAACATTTCAAAGGCGTTTTCGGAATAAAGGGGAATGTAAAAATCTTCAAGACCGAGAGCTTTAAACATTCGTTTTGCCGTACCGTTAGAGCAGATGTTAGAGCCGTTTACGTCACTTTCCCTAATACCCTTTATTGCTACGGGCATACCCTGGCTGTGGTCTGCCGTTCCGTAGGTGTATGAGGAGAATGCTCCGTCGGGCTTTTTAAAGGTAAGAGTTTTTTCCTTTGTCACCCTTATTGCTTCGGTACAGTTTTTAAGAAGTGAGAGTGATATCTCGTCTGCTTTTTTTGCACCGTCCTTTCCGCCGCAGTTTCTTAGGCTGTCAAGAATGTTGAGAAGAGAATACCAAACATTGTATTGGAAGCAGACCGTTTGAGCCGGTTCGCTCGTTGTTGCGCACTCGATAACCGAAAGCGCCGCCTTTTCTGCGTTGGGAATAGGGCGTCCGCATTCTATATAAATCGCGCTCGTTTTAAGGTATGCGTTTATTGCTCCGTAGCCATTCTTGTTACCCCAAAGACCGGTGTTTGGATCTTGCTTTGCGGTGATGTAGTCGATGGCAACCTCCGATAGCCCGGCCGCCTTTATAAGCTTTGACTCTGCGGCAACCATATTACCTGCGTAGTAGGCGTCGTTTACCCAATCGAGCCGATCAAGGTGGGCAACGAAGGCTTCCTTCGAGAGAAGATAGTCGGGAAGGGTCGTTTTTTTCTCATCACCCTTGTCGTCAAGTCTTTCATACGCCGTAGGATAGGGGAGAGAGAAGCCCAGCCGTTTTGTCATTCCGTCAGCCCACATCATGTCGCGTCCGCGTCTTGAACGCCAGATTCTGTCAGCGTTTTCGTCCTTACCAAAGCCGTCCTGCATAAGCATACGCCATTGGGGGTGATAGACAAATCCGCTTTCCTCATCCTGGAGTGAGCAGGTAAATCTTATAAGGCCATCCCGCATTTTTTCGGGCAATTCGTCAAAGCTATCGATCGCCTTAGAGTCGATAAGCATACTGAGAGCCTGAAAGCTTGATTCAATGTCGGGAAGCAGCTTAAAGGTGCCGGCAGGAGTGGTTACACTGTCGTTTTCCTTTGAGGAGGTGGCAAAGTGAAAGCCACCTACCTCCGGGTTGTAAAGGTTTCCGAGCCAAACCAAGGCTCTGTCCTCAAAAATCGAGTAATAATCGCGCAGGGCGGCAACTACCGCCTCTCCGTCAGCACCGCGACGGTCAATCTCGTCCTTCAGTGCCGACCATTTTTCTTCATAACAGTTAATCATAGTCTTTAATTTTCTTCTTTTTCGGTGTAGAGAGCAAGATTGTCAATATAAAGCTTTGAGGCAATTCCCTTGTCGGGAGAGACAACCACTCCGCCTATTTCGTCAACGCTCTTCGAAAGTATGCTTTCATATTTCAGCGTGTCGCCAACGTATACATTAACGAAGTCACCTTCGGCAGAGTGATGGTATTCGAGCCTGAAGCTGAACCATACCCATCGTTGCGCAATAACTGCGCCATTCTCGCCGATAGCCTGCATATAAACACCTGCATCTGCGTGGCGGAGAGTGAATCTGTAAACCTCGTTTCCGTCCTTGTCAACGAGATAAACGTTTTCGTTGTAGGCGGAGGAGGGACCAACGTGGTAGAGAAGCAGGTCTGCTTCAAAAACGGTTACGTTATAGCCCTCTACCTTATTTGCGGTGTGCGAGATCTTTATTCTGTCGTAGCTTCCGTCTGCGGTGGAAAGAACCATAGCCTTGTGATCCTTGTATTCCTCAACCTTCAGCGTTCCGCTCTCGAGCGTGGGGGTGACCTTGGAGGAAATAGCTCCGTTTTCAAATCCTAAAATAGGACCCGCTTCCTCGGGGACAACCTCTTCTTCGGTGATCTCTACAGTCCTTTTCGAAAGACTCATATTGTCAAGCTTCGTCGTTGCGTTAAGCCCCTCGTCGGGGGTAAGAGAAACCGCAACGATGTCCTCGCTTGAAATAACGTTATCGCTTTCGTATTTAAGCTCGCCGTTAACGTAGGTCATTACCTTCACTCCGTCTGCGGTGCGTATATACTCAACTCGAAGGGTAAACCAGCTGTCGCGTGCGGCGATTACCTTCGAGGTGCCGGTGACTGACGCAATATCGTACATTTGCATACCTGCATCACCTATGCGCAAAACGAATTTATAAACCGCATTTCCGTTGGTGTCCGTAAGAGCCACCGTGTATGCGTAGGAGGATGATCCGCCGTCGTGCTGAATATAAAGATCGGTTTCGAAAACTGTAGCGTTGTATTCCGATGCCCCCTCGGTAAGCGTGAGCTTAACCGAGTCCTTGTTACCCTTGACGGTCTTAAAGACCATAACCTTGCGGTTATCCTCGGCTCTCACGAGCTCCTCTATCGCAATAGAAGATGAAGCGTTTGCAAGTCGCATAACAAGGCTGTTCGGGAAGTTTGCGTTTTCGCTGTATTCGAAGGTGATTTTAGCCGCATTGTCCTCGGCGTTTTCAAGACCTTCGGTGTCGGGGTTGATATCCGTTTCGGGCTTTTCGGGCTCGGTAGGAGTTTCCGGCTCCTCTGGCTTTTCGGGAGTCTCTTGTCCGTCCGATTGCACAAGACTCATATCGTCCAGCAGAACGGTTGCGTTAAGTCCCTCGTCAGCCTCAAATCTCACACGAGAGATTACTTCGGCAACAGGAGCGCAAAGGTTTGTGCTGTTATAAACCTCTACCCCGTTTACAAGGGTTATTACTTTTCCGCTTTCGTGATGATACTCAACGCGAAGGGTAAACCAGCTGTCGCGGGGAGCTATAACCTTCGTTTCGCCGTTTTCGTAGGCAATATCCCACATCTGCATACCTGCGTCACCTATGCGGAACACGAATTTGTAAGCGTCCTCGCCGTTTTCGTCCTGCATTTTTACGGTGAATGCGTAGGAGGATGAGCCGCCGTCGTGGCGAACGTAGATCTTTGTTTCAAAGGCAGTGCTCGCGTAGCCTTCCTTTTTGGAGGTGAGAGAGAGGGCAAAGGAATCCTTTTTACCTCTCGTGGTAATAAATTCAAGTATTTTGGTGTATGAGGAGCCTCTCAAGGCTTCCTTTACCGAATAGCTCGTAAAGTCGGTGATGGAAACCGAGGAATGTAAAGCTCCCTTTCCGTCGGCTTCAAAGTCTGCGGTGCCGTCCGCGGAGATATCCGTCTTAATTTCGGGATCTTCGCAAAGCTTTGCATATCCTTCAAAAACTATATCGTCAAGTTTAAGTCCCTCGCCCTCTATAACCGCAGTAACCGGAAGCGTTGCCGCAGTGTCGGGTGAGTAGGTGAGACGGCTTATCATTACGCACTCGCCGTCAAGGTAAATATTCACCTGACCTGCGCTTCTGAAATATTCAAAAGCGAGAGTGTGCATGTCGTTTGCCGAGAACACGGCAATATTTCCGTAGCTTGAGTTTTTGGTAACCTCTCGAAGGGTGGTCGTACCGCCCTCGGTGCGAATGAGGTAGGAGAGAACCGTCTCGCCACTCTCGTTCTCAATGCGGATATAGGAGTCGGAGCCTTCTGCGCTTGAAATATCGAGAGAGAGAAGGATAGCGTTGATAGCGACCGAGCGTTTGTTAAGAGGAAGGGTTATCCTGCCGTTTTCGTAAAGGTTAAGTACGCCGGAATCTATTGCTCCTTCCGTAATTTCAACTCCGGAGAGCGCATCGTTTGTGAAATCGTGAACAACTCGGTCTACCGTGGGGGCGCTAGCCTCGCCAAAATCGCGCACCTCTCTGTAAAGCTTGACGTTATCGAGAGCAAGAGCAAATGCTCCGCTTCCGAGACTCTTTATATCAAGCTTTCCGATCTCGTAGGAATCCGCGCCCGCACAAACGCCATCGGCAAATGCCGCAAGGCTGCCGTTGATAAATATGAGGGCGGATTTTGCATCGGAATAGTATTCCATTTTGAATTTAACCGTCTGCGAAATCGGGATCTTTATTCCCTCAAGGGCTGCGCCCTCGAACCCATCGGCATAGGAGTGGGGAACGAGATAGGTCACGCCCGCTTCTTCTATGACGGTGAAGAGCAGTCTTATAACCGAGCTCTCGGTATAGTCTGCCGACCTGAATTCAAGAGCAAACTTTGCTCCCTGCTCGGCACTCTTAAGAGTAATATCCGCTTCAAAGAGGTCGCAGTTTGCCTCGGGAACTCTAACGTAGTGGGGTACGGTGAGCTTAAAGCCGTCGGAGCTTGTGCCGAGGAGGTAAAGGAGCTTGTTTTCGCCCTCTGCTCGGATCTCAATCTCGTCACCGCCCTTATCAACCTCAAATCCCAAAGGATAGTTTTTACCCTCGTTAAGAGAGTCAAAGTCGAAGGTCTTTTCCTCAAGGGTGGGCGGGTCAACCGTGTATACGGGCTGATTTAAGGTGTCGGTCTCTACCTCGTATATGTCGTTTCTCTTGTAAACCGACATATTGTCAAAGAGGAGCGAGACGTTGTAGTTGGAAAATGCCGAAATACGAACGAAGGTGAATACGGTTGCCGGAGTCGCAGAGCCGGTGGTTATTTTAGAACCCGAGTGGTTGTAATAGTTGTCGCTTACCGCAATAAGCTTGTCGTTTACGTAAACCTTAGCCCTTACGGTGTCGTGATCGCCAACGTAATATTCCATACGGAGCTTGAACCACTCGTCAAGAGCAACCGAGTAACCGAATTCGACTTCTTTTTTAATGGTGGATGCGGATGAGGTGTCGAAAATCTGCACCCTGTCGCCTACTATGCGAAGAGCCAGCATATAGCAGTCACCCATAACGATCTGAACGCAGTATCCCGAGGATCTTCCCGACTCAACGCACATTTCGGTCTCGAATACATAGCTGTTGGTGGAGAGAGGGTTGGTGCAATCGATCTGGATTCTGTCGCCGCCGTCTGCGGGGGACTCAAATTTTAAAACCTTGCCTTTTTTGCCGTGCAGCTCGTCGTTTACAACGGTGATAGAGCCGCTGGAATAGTTGTAATCGTAAAATACCTCGTCGGGAGTTTGACCGAGGTCGTAGTCATCGAAAGCAAGAGTAGGGTCATCCTTTATCTCGTTTTTGATAACGTCACCGATGTCGTCGATGATATTAAGGAATTCATACCAGGTGGATCTGCCGTAAAGGGAGGGCATATATTCCTCAATGCCCAGTACCTGATACATATAACCTGCCGTACTGATAGCACAGATAAGGGTTGCGTTAACGTCGCCCTCGTTCACGTTGGGAACTGCAACGGGCATACCCATACTGCCGTGGCTTGTTCTTTGCTGGTAATAGGAGAAGGAGCCGTCGTCCTTTAAGAACTTTGCAACCTTTTCTCTGGTTATTCTTATAGCGTTGGGAGCATCCTCAAGAAGCTCGCCTCTGATTTGCGCGATAGTTTTTTCGGTTTCTTCGGGATTTGTCGAGAACGTTTCGAGATTTTTGAATATGTTGAGAACCGAGAACCAGGTGTTGTAGGTGTAACAAACGGTCAAGGGGTCTTCGTCCGTATAAATACCCTTTATCGCAGACTCAATAGCCTCTATGGGATTGGGGAATTCTATTCCAACCTCGTTGTAAAGGGCGCTTATTTTAAGCAGACCGTTAACTCCGTCGTAAATAGAATATTTTTCACTGCCCTCGGCTACGTAGTACCAGAGTCCGTTTTCGGGGTTTTGGCTCTCGTTAAGCCATTTTTCAAGAGTCGCCTTGATAGACCAGGATGAACCCTCCGCTTTAAGCTGGGTTTCGCGGTTTGCAATCTCCTTTGCCTGGGAGGCTATCTCGTTACCTGCATAGTAGGAGTCGTGCTTTATATCAAAGCTGTTAAGGTAGGCAAGGAAGGTTGCCTCATCCTTCATGTGAGAGGGATAGGTTCCCGCCGTCAGCTTAAGTGTCGATATTTTAGAAACCGCGTAGGCGGCAGAAGCACCGAGCCTTTCGGTAAGTCCCGCCTTTGATACGGGAGTGCCTGCGGCGTCAACCCTCGTTCCGTCAATCAGGGTGTAGTCACCCTGCGTTCCGTTTGGAGTATTGTACGTAGGCTTTGCACCGCACCAGTTAAGTATGTTTTCCGCTCTCCAAAGGTCACGTCCGCGACGCGCAAATCTGGAATCGGTAAGCTCCTTGCCCCATTGAGGGTGATAGAAGTATCCGTTCGTATCCTGCATGGGCTTTATCCAGTTTACAAGAGCTTCCTTCATCCAGCTCGGAAGATTTGCTGGTGAATAACCGATTGCCGAGAGCGCACCGCTTGAAGAAAGGAGGTTGAGTGCCTGCTCGGTGGACTCAATGTCGGGAGCGTAGCCAATAGTGTTTCGACCCGAGTTTGAGTAATAGAATCCGCCCGTTTCGGGGTCGTAAAGGTTAGCGAGCCAGCGTATAAGCTCGTCGGATGCAAAGGAACGGAACTTTATAATCTCTTCAAGAGTGCTTTGCGCAAGCTCGTCACCGCCGAGAATAACGTAAAGGGCGTCGAGAGCCTCTGCAACCTTCGCGTCGTCCTCTTCGTCAAGAGAATTAAGGATGTTCAGTGTTTCTTCCTTTAAAACACCGGATTCGAGAACCATATTTGGGTTGCCCGAAAGAATTTCGTTCATAAGAATGTCAAGAGCCTTATTCTTTGCAAGGTCGCTCTCAAGAGTCGTGTCAAAGGCAACCGCAACAGAATTTCCGTCACTTAAAATAAGGTACGAGGTGTCAAAGTCTTCGTCCTCTTTTTCGATTCTCGAAAGCAGAGTGTAGGCTCTTTTTGAAAGCTCTCTGTCAACTCTGCCGATCGTTATCTCGCGGTTAAAATTCGAGGCTTGCGAATTTGTAAGAACTGCGTCGATCTCAAGCTCGTAAACAAAGCTGTAATAAAGCTCCTCCGTAAAGTCCTCAGAAAACTCGTCTGACAAAATGAGAGCTATTTTTCCTTCGTTATCGAAGCCGCTCTCATCGCCGTTTACCGAGGAATCGGTGCCGGGAGTCTTTGTGCCGCTGTCCGATTTCTTACAGGATACGATAAGGCAAAGACATAGGATAAGTGCGATTAGCAAAAGTATCTTTTTCATAAAGCTTACCTTCCTTATTTCATAAATATTTCAAGTTCGCCGCCACTCATTATCTCGCGCACCGAGATCTTAAAGTCGGTGATCTCTTTGCCGCGGAATACGGCTTTTTCTGTGTATATCTTGTTTTCGTCAAGGTTATGCACCTTGATTTTAAGGGTATTGCCGTTTCCGAGGGCGAGGGTTGCCGCCTCTATCTTAGGCGAGCCGATAAGCACGAGGTCTTGCCCAGCAACGGGGAAAATGCCCAAGGAATTCCAAATGTAGCAGGATGAAAGTCCGCCCGAATCGTTGTTTCCGGGAATTCCGCCTCTGCCGTCCGAAAACATATATTTGTGCCCCGCACTGACAATTTCGCAGGTTTTATCCTGCCTGCCCGCGAAGATATAGGCGTATGGAGCTTCCATATCGCTTTCGTTGTTAAAACCCTCAAAGCTGTGAATTTTAAGGAGCAGGGGATCAACCTCAGGCTCGGTAGGCGTTTCAACGTCCTCCCTCGTGTAACCGAAGAGAAGATCCAGGTCATTTATAAACTTTTCCTCACCGCAAAGGGCTATGCGCTCTTTCATGGTGCGAAGGAGTCTGAAGGAATAGTTGTAGTTATCTCCCTCGTAGTATTTTGAGTCGGTGCTTAAAAGTCCCGTGGAGCTATCGTAAGCGTTTACCCAGTTTTCAGCAAGACTCTCAAAGCGCTTTTTCGTCTCCTCCTTGCCAAGCTCGCCCGCGATTTCTGCCATAGCTCCGAGAGCCTCGCAGATGTCGATAATGTGGGTGTATCTCTCGCAGTAGCCGCTATCAAGGAAGTCGGAATTTGATTCAAGGTCGATTTCCGCCGCCGAAAGCATTCTCTCGCCATACTTGCCGTATCTGAAATAATAGTCGGCAAAGGCTATCTCCGCAAGCATTCGTGCCTGAACGGAGTCATCGCTGCTTTTGGCAACGGTAAGGGTTATGGGAGAATGGCGCTCGCTTTCGATAATGTAAAGAAGAGTTTGCACTATCTCCTCGCTGATTTCGGGATAAAAGCTGAAAACGAATGGGAGAGCCGTTTTGTAAATATCCCAGAGAGTGCTCAGGTCAAAGCAGAATTTTCCACCCTTTGTTATATCGTAACGGAAACTCTCGCCACCGCCGGTGCAGGGCTTTATTAAGGTGTGATAAAGATTTGAGTAGAAAATTTCAAGAAATTTCTCGTTGTGGGACTCCACCTTGATTCTGCCGAGATGCTCTTCCCAGACCTCCTCGGTGTCCGAAAGTATCTCGTCAAAGCTGCGTTTTTCCTCGTCGAGCATTTTCAGCGCCGAGAGGGTGTCGTGGAAAGAAATTGCAAGACGAAGCTCGGATTTTTCGGGAACCTTGAAGGCTGCTCCAAATCGGAGTGTCAGGTCGGCGGGTGTCAGAGAGTTGCCCTCAATTTCTTTATAGTCGTTCCAAAGGAAAACTCCATCCGCCATGCTGCACCTTGCGGCAAAGTAAAGGTCAACACCCTTGAATACGCCGTGTGCCGTTACGGTGTCGGCAGAGACGATATTTATTTCCATTTTCGAGGGATAACCGAAAAATCTCTTTAAAAACTCATCATCCGAGCGGACCATTCCGTCGTTTGAAAAGTCGATCTGCAAAACTCCCGCCTTCGGCATGGTGTAGCGGTGAAGAGCGATCGTTTTTGAAACCGTTCCCTCGAATTTCACACCCGAGGAGATTGTTGCCGAATAATAACCGGGGTATCCCTCTTCGGAAAGGAAGTCCTCCGCCATAGGCGAAAGCTCGCCGCAGGGCAGTGCAGACACCACCGCATAATTGTAATAATCGCGGATAGCACCCGTTCCGCTAACGTGCATGTGCGAAAATCCTCTTACCTTGCCGTCCATCTTCTGCGGCTTTCCGCAGGAGTTGGGCAGGCGGTTGTCATAACCCGTCGGATAACCGCCCGTATAGGCGCAAACGGTAGTCTTGCCGAACGGATAAGCCGCCGCGGGGGTGGTGTTTCCGCATTGTGCCTTTATAAAAAGCCATTTTTTAGCAAGACCCTCGGGTGTGGGAAGGTCGATCTCGCCCGAGCCTTGAAAAACGTTAACGTAGCTTGAAAATCTCTTCATTTTTTGCGATTCCTTTCGCAGAGTATTGGATAGTGCCGTATTTTTGCAAAAACTTATTGACTTGACGGCGGATTGCGTGATAGAATATTTATATATAGAATTTAAGGAGAAACAAGGTGGATATTCGTAAAGATAAGATACGCGAAGAGGACTTGAAGCCCGATCTTGCAAGACGCGGCTTTGAATTTTTCAAATACCGCGATATTCCCGCCCACTCCCGCGCTGCCGATAATCATATACACGATGCCGTTGAGTTCGTGTATCTTACCGAAGGCGAGGTTAGCGTAAGAGTTGACGGCAAGGAGGATGTTTTGCATCCTGGGGATCTGGTTATGGTACGTTCCAGGGGCACTCATTCTATGCGAACACGCGCCTGCTCGACCAATAAGTATTACACCTTGAAGATTCGTCCAAGGCTTATCTATAACACTGCGCCGAAGAACGTTTCTGCCGCAGTTGCCCTGCGCTTTAGCGTTTCCAACAAGGACACAAAGTATATCTGGCGCGCGGATGAATTGAAGGATAGCCCAATCCTTAAGGGGTACACCGAGCTTATGGAAAAATACAAGAACGACAGCCCCTTTAACGATATCTCAATGCTCTCTTCGGTGCTTACTGTGGTATACGGAGTTCTTCAGGGAGACGGCGAAGCCTTTATGACCGACTCTGGCGAGGAAAAGCAGATATACGACAGTATTATTTTCGTGAACTCCGAGTTTGCCGAGGAAATCACCGCCGAGCAGGTTGCCGAGCAGGTCAACATGAGCTATAGCCACTTTGCCCGCAGCTTTAAAGAGGTGACGGGAAAAACGTTTACCGAATATCTTAACGTTACCAGAGTAAACGAGGCGGAGCATCTTTTGACCAATACCGATCTCTCCATTGCCGAAATAGCAGGTAAGGTCGGATATAATAGCATCTCCTATTTTATCTCGATATACAAGCGTTATAAGGGCAAAACTCCTCTTACCGAGCGAAAGTCCGGGAAAGCCTCAAAAGAGTAAATCTATAAAAATACTATTATCCGTTTTTATTTTATCATAAATAAATATAAAAAATCTATAACAAAACTACCCGAAAATATAAGATTTCTCTTGTGAAAAAGAACCAATTTGGGCAAAACAAGCCTAATCTCGCCTCCTCAAACCCGCAAAGCGCATATCACCGCCGAAGGTGAATAGAGTTGGCGCACCCACTTTATTGCAGATGTACCAAGGGCTTAGCTCCGCTTGTGCGGAGCAGCTCCGTAAATTGGGTTCCGAAACAAAAAGACCAACCGCAAGGGCTGGTCTTTTATTGAGCGTGATTACTGCAGTCCGTCGGCTTTGTTGCCGTCGGTCTGCCTGATAGTTTGCATAAAGCAAACTACCGTAAGAAGCACTTTGGTGTGCTTCTTACTTCGGGGGCTTAGCTCCGCATGTGCGGAGCAGCACCGTTAATCCAAACTCCAAAACAAAAAGGACACCCACAAGGAGTGGTCAATCGAAGCGGTATTACTTGCAGTCCGTCGGCTTTGTTGCCGTCGGTCTGCCTGATAGTTTGCGTAAAGCAAACTACCGTAAGAAGCACTTTGGCGTGCTTCTTACTTCGGGGGCTTAGCTCCGCATGTGCGGAGCAGCACCGTTAATCCAAACTCCAAAACAAAAAGGACACCCACAAGGAGTGTCCTTTTGCTTTGGAGCGGATTACGGGGCTCGAACCCGCCACCTCCACCTTGGCAAGGTGGCGCTCTACCAAATGAGCTAAATCCGCAGGTATTTAATTTTATTCGCTCTGTTCGAGCCATTTTAAAATTGGCGACTCGGATGGGGCTCGGTCGCGGCGCGAACTGCGCGCCTTGGTCGCCGTCGGCTCTGACAGTCCACCGGACTGTCATTCACTACCTCCTCTGTTCGAGCCGGTAATGATTGTTAGAAAATTGGCGACTCGGATGGGGCTCGAACCCACGACCTCTAGCGTGACAGGCTAGCGCTCTAACCAACTGAGCTACCAAGCCGTAGAAAAAGTTCGGAGTCGTAAGACTCCGAACTCCTGGTGGAAAGTACAGGGCTCGAACCTGTGACCCTCTGCTTGTAAGGCAGATGCTCTCCCAACTGAGCTAACCTTCCGTTTGAAGCCTTATTATTATAGCAAAAGAATTTTGATTTGTCAAGTACCTAAGACAAAAAAAACAAAAAAACATTTAAACTTTGCAAAAAAATCAGCGCGCCCACCGTATGGAGGACGCGCAAATCTCTATTTAGTCAATGGTCATATCCATCTCTCTGCGAAGGATTTTACGAAGGGTGTTCTTGGGGAATTCAACCTCGCGCACCTTGAGCAGGCCGATTTTTTTGTAAGGAACGGCGGTTTTGTTGTATTCGTTAACGAATTTCTGGAAATATGCTTTAAGGTCGGTGACACCCTGCTTTGCAAGCATATCCTTGTCGGGATAAATCTCTGCAACAATGGTGTTAAACGCCTCGCCTCTCTTGGATTTACCCTCGTATACTACAACATCAACAACACCGGGCGTTGCCGAAAGGGCGTCCTCAATTTCCTCGGGATAAACGTTTTTACCGTTGGAGAGGATAATAAGGTTTTTAAGTCTGCCGGTGATATAAAGGACTCTCGTGCCGTCTTTTCTGACCTCAAGCTTACCGAAGTCACCGGTCTTGAAGTAGCCGTCCTCGGAGAATGCCGCAGCATTTGCATCCTCGTCCTTGTAGTAGCCGAGCATAACGTTGGGACCTTTAACGAAGATTTCGCCCTCGCCGTTTTCGTTAGGCTCGTCAATTCTAACCTGGTCGATAGGAAGAACGGGACCAACGCTCTTGGGAACGATAAAGTAGTTGTGGTTTACTGCAATAATGGGAGCGCACTCGGTGATTCCGTAGCCGTTAAGCACCTTAACGCCGATTCCGTCAAAGAGGTCTGCCATTTCCTGATTAAGGGGAGCGCCTCCCGAAATAATCATGTTAAGCTCGCCGCCAAAGCTGGAAAGAATTTTCTTCTTAAAGAAGCCGTCAAAGGGCTTTAAACCTATTTTATGACAAGCTTTGTTTACATTCATAAGGGTTTTTACGAATCCTGCGGCAAATTTGCCCTTTTCGTCAATACCCTTGAGTATTCTACGATAGAAGGTCTCAACATAGAGAGGAACGGCAACAAGGTGACCGGGCTTATGCTCCTGGAGCTCCTTGAGAATATACTTAACACCGGAGGAGATGTAGATATCACAACCGATAGAGTTCTGACCGAAGATAGAAACAGAGGAGCCGTAGGTGTGATGAGGGGGAAGAACGTTCATACACTTTACAGAGAAATCAATAAAGGGAATAACGTCAGCAAGGTCGGACATAAAGTTACGCTGAGAGAGCATAACACCCTTACCCTGACCAGTAGTACCCGAGGTGAACACAAGCTCTGCAAGT
>JAZORT010000017.1:0-3581 GCA_045656745.1 Eubacteriales bacterium
TGTCGGTTGAAATTTTTGTAAGCACACAGGTAAGCTTTCCAAACTCGCAGTCCTCTGCCTCTATACCGAAAAATTCTCCGTAATGCGACGAGGACATAGCAAGGAGATGTTCAATAATGCTTTTGTCAAAGCAAAATTCGGTTGCAAGCAGACCTTCACACAATATCTTCGCAGCGCTTAAGCTTCCCTCGGGGAGTGCCGAGTGCTTTGGGATGCCAACGGCTTTTAGCGTGATTCTTCCGCTTTCGTTTTCTGCGGAAAGTCTTTCATTATTTAGTTCTGAAAGCGAGGCAAAAAGCTTCTCGGAATAAGGCAGGCTTGCTTCCGCGTTGCCGATAACCGTGGCACCGGGACCGCCCGAAATCGTTACCCCCTCGGGAAGTGCGTGCTTGCTTTTAAGGCTAAACCTGATTCTGCCCTTGTTACCTCGGTACAAGGGAAAGGCTGTGTCAGGGACTATGGAAAAATCGGGAGCTTTGTGCTTTGAAAGATAGCTTTTTATATCTCCCATTCCGCTTTCCTCGTTTGAACCCGTGAACATCACGAGCCTTGAATTAAACGGAATGCCAAGCTCTTTTATAACCTTTGCGGCATAAAGAGAGATCAAAACTCCCGCCTTATCGTCCATACTACCGCGCCCAACTATAAATCCGTCGACCTCCTTCGGCTCGAAGGGAGATGTGTAAATCCAACCCTCGCCCGCAGGAACAACGTCGGAATGAGCAAATATCCCGATGTCTTTTTCACCATTACCAAGGTATGAGAGAAGATAACCGCCGTCACGGTCAATCTCACATTCAAAGCCATTTGTACGGTAAAGCTCCTTGCAAAATTCAAGAGCCTCGGCGCACGCATTGCCGTAAGGCGCATCGGGAGAAGCCTCGCCCCTGACCGACGGAATACGTACAAGCGCCTTTAAGCTTTCGACTATATCGCTCTTATGAGAGTCGATATAGTCTCGTATTTTCTCTTTCTCTATCATTTCTGTTCCGTCCTTGCGATAATATCGTCCTGGATCGCCTCGTTAAGCTTTACGAAATAGTCGGAAAATCCGCTGACACGAACACGCAGGTGCTTATAGTCGTCGGGAGTTTCCTTGGCACAGACGAGGTCCTCTTTTGAAACGTAGGTGAGCTGGAAGTGGACGCCGCCCATCTTGAAGTAGTTTTCAAAGAGGGTGACAGTCTTCTCAAAGTTGTCGTCATTCTTTATAAGAGCCTCGTCAAGGGAAATATTTGTGACGGTCGAGCCGCAACGGATGCCATTTGGATCTGCCTTCGCTATGGAATTAAGAAGGGCGGAAAGTCCTTCTCTGTCATATCCTCCGCTCTGTCCGAAGCCGAATTTCAGCATTTCGCCGTCTTGTCTTCCGTCGGGGGTTGCAAGAGTGACATCGCCGAACCACTTGTGATGAGGATTGTAGCCGATGAGGTCACCAACGAGAATAGGATAACCGAAGAGATTCTTTTTGCCATTTAAGAAGCCGTAAAGTGTTTCGAAAAATCTCTCTGCCATCTCGTTTGAGCGCTCGGTATCGTTACCGAAGAAGTCGCCTTTTTTCTTTATTAAATTTTGAAGCTCCTCATAGCCTACCCAATTGTTTTGCAGAGCCGAGATAAGCTCATCCATTGTGATGATTTTTTCATCAAAAACGAACTGTTTTACAACTATCAGTGAGTCAATAATATTTGTGAGACCGAAGAACATCGGTGCGCAAACAATAACGTCGCCCGCACCTCTGGTAGGGCTTTTTGCCTTTTCTATACAACCTCGGAAGAAAAGCGCTGATACATAGTTTACGTCTCTCGCTCTTACCGCATTGCACTTATTATCAAATTCAACGTGCTTTTCAACGTCGGAAAGAAGCTCGCTTTCGTATATCTTATAAAATTCGTCAAAGCTCGCAGCAGCCTTAATTTCCTCAACATTGTTGCGGAAAAGTCTGTCCATAGATTTAAGAGCATTCAGTTTAGAGGTTGAGCCAAAGACTCCGCCGGGAAAAGTAGGCTCGTTACAGCCAACGGTAGTGTAGCTTACGGCATCCTCATAGGAAAATCCGCATATTTCGGTGTAAGCCTTGATTCTCTTATCGTCATTCTGGAAGGCTATGCGCTTGTGGGGATCACGTCTTTCAATGTCCATTGCAAAACGAAGCACCTCTCTCGGCTGAGTTTTCGTCCAGCGAAGAGTTACCTGGGGAATATAGGTGGGAAGATCGGTGAGCGATTCGAGAATAAGCTTCGAAAGGTCGTCGTATGCGTCACTTCCGTCGGGGAGATAACCGCCAACGCAGAAGTGGCTCTCGCCGCCTCTTGTGAAATTAGACGAGGTTATGGGCGTTGCCGCCTGAAGCATAAGGAACAGCTCCTGTAAATACTCTTCAGCCTCTTCTCTCGTAATTCTGCCCGATTCAATATCGGCATGGTAAAAGCGGGAAAGGTATCTGTCAAGTGTGCCAATACTGTCGAGTGAGCAGGAGAAGCAAAGGTATATGGTAAGACATGCTTCATAGAAGGTTTCGGGCGGATTTATAGGGGCTTTTAAGAGAGTCGCCGAAAGCTTTTCAAGATTTTTCTTATACTCGGGGTTTTCTACCGTTTTGGAAAACTCGAGAACTCGTGCCGAGCATTTTTCGCACCAGGCGATAAGAGCCCCCGCAACCTTGCGAAGTCCCTGTAAATACTCCTGCTCCTCTTTTGCGGTATGCACCTTTAGCGACTTGTCAATTTTAGCTATAATTCCCGAAATTCCGATTTCGAGGACTTCTTTGTAGTCAGCGGTCGCGTGCTGCCACTCCATAACGTGAAGACCGTTTACCTGCTTTAAGTAAAAATCCTTCATTATCGCAGCGGTATGCTTATGTCCCGAGCGGTTAAAGAGCGCTCCGACAACACTTCCGTCAAAGCGGAAAAATCCGGTCATTTTCTGGTATTCGGTAATTACAGGCTCTTGATTAACTATATATTCGCAAAGTCTTTTTACGTCGCGCTCTGTATCGGAAAGAAAAATATCCTCTCTGTCAAACTCGGTAGCAACCGTTTCGACAAACATATCGCCTCTCAGCGTTGCATCGCATAAAGCCTTTATTCTTTCGTTCATATATTCCTCCGAAAAGTGTTTTTGTTAACAATATATCAGCTTTTTTATCGGTTGTAAACCAACGATAAGACAAATTTGCACTTTTCGACACTGTTTTTTCGAATAATATTGATTTTTTCTAAAAAACATAGTAAAATGTATTGGGAGGTGAGAAAATGAACTTTGATTTTACAGTTACTAAAATCCACCGAGTTATAATGGTTGGAAAAGAGGAATACCCCGAGCAGATCACCGAGTTTAAGTCAAACAGACTATATCATAACGAGCTTATTTTTCACCTTTCAGGAAAAGCTAAGGTGAAATTTAACGGTAAGGATCTTATAACCTTACCCGGTACGGTGAGATTTTTGCCTAAAGGCGAGCTTTTTGAGTATTGTGTCGAGAGAATAGAGTGCGGAGAGTGTATAGATGTATTTTTCGACACCGATGTGCCCATATCGGACGAGGCATTTGTCATTGATATGTCTAAAAGAGAGGGGGTT
>JAZORT010000018.1:0-30487 GCA_045656745.1 Eubacteriales bacterium
AGAGCGCCTTTAACATAGGCTCGGGGCCGCAGGAGTAAAAATACGTGTAATCAAGATCCTTCATAGCGTCGGTAACGAAGCCGCGAACGCCCTCGGAGCCGTCAACGGTAGCGACGATCACCTTAGCGCCTGCCTTCTCAAATTCCTCTTTCCAAAAGATCTCGCTTTTGGTGTTAAATCCAAGTATTACGGTTACCTCTTTGCCATCCTTTATAAGGTTTTTTGCAAGCTTATAAAGGGGAGGAACACCTACGCCGCCTCCGACGAGAAGCGGCTTGTTGCCGCTTGCCGTGAGGTCGTAGCCGTTGCCGAGGCCTGTGAGTATATCGAGCTTCTCGCCAACGGTGAGCGTGCTCATATATTCGGTTCCCTTACCAACGACTTTGTAGATGAGGGTGAGTATTCCGTCCTCCGAATCGCACACCGATATCGGACGGCGGAGGAAGAAGCCGTCGAGCTTTAAGTTTACGAACTGTCCGGATGCGGTTATATCCGAGGTGTCGCCCGAAAGTCGCATAAGATATACGGTTTCGGTGAGCGGACGGTTTTCAATGATTTCAAATAAGGATTGCTTCATTCGATATCTCCTTTAAGCATCTATGGTAGAGATACGAAGGGTGGTCTCGTCAAGAACGTCAAGAAGAACCTTAACGGTATCAAGCGAGGTGAAGATAGTTACGTTGCTTTCGGTAGCGGCCTTTCTGATGAAGTATCCGTCCGAGTTAGCTCCGCCGGTGCCTACTCCGCTCGTGTTGATAACGTAGGCGATATGTCCCTGACGGATAGAGTCGCAGATCTCGTTGCTTCCCTCGCCAAGCTTGCGAAGAACGTGAGTTCTGATGCCGTTTTCCTTGAGGTACTTAGCGGTTCCCTCTGTAGCCTCGATATTAAATCCAAGGTCGTAGAAGCGGCGGATAAGAGGAAGAGCCTCTGCCTTGTCTCTGTCTGCGATGGTAGCGAATACGGTACCGTAATTCTGAAGGTGCATTCCCGATGCCTGAAGAGCCTTGTAAAGCGCGCGGTTAAGCTTGTCGTCGTATCCGATAGCTTCACCGGTGGACTTCATTTCGGGAGAAAGGTAAGCGTCAAGACCTCTGATCTTGTTGAAGGAGAATACAGGAACCTTAACGTACCATCTCTTCTTTTCGTCGGGATAGATATCGAAGATGCCCTGCTCCTTCAAGGACTTGCCGAGGATTACCTCTGTAGCGATATCTGCAAGGCTGTATCCCGTTGCCTTTGAAAGGAAGGGAACTGTTCTTGATGAACGGGGGTTAACCTCGATGATATACACATCATCCTTATCATCAACAATAAACTGAATGTTGAAAAGTCCTACGATGCCGATTCCGAGACCGAGCTTTTTAGCGTACTGAAGAATAGTGCCCTTAACCTTGTCGGAAATCGAGAAGGTGGGATATACGCTGATAGAGTCACCCGAGTGAATACCGGTGCGCTCTACAAGCTCCATAATACCGGGAATGAATACGTCGTGGCCGTCGCATATAGCGTCAACCTCAACCTCCTTACCGCTGATGTACTTGTCTACGAGAACGGGCTTGTCCTCGTCGATCTCAACCGCGGTTTTAAGGTAGTGGCGAAGCTGCTTTTCGTTAGCAACGATCTGCATAGCGCGTCCGCCGAGAACGAAGGAGGGACGAACGAGAACGGGATAACCGACAGCCTTTGCAGCAGCAACGCCGTCCTCAATCTTAGTAACCGCGCGTCCTGCGGGCTGGGGAATACCAAGCTCCTTGAGAAGCTTCTCGAAAGCATCTCTGTTCTCTGCCTTGTCGATAGCGGCACAGTCGGTACCGATAATCTTTACGCCAAGGTCGTGGAGAGGCTGAGCAAGGTTGATTGCAGTCTGTCCGCCGAGAGATGCGATAACGCCCTCGGGCTTCTCGAACTCGATAATGTTCATAACGTCCTCGGGAGTGAGAGGCTCGAAGTAAAGCTTGTCTGCGGTGGTGTAGTCGGTAGAAACGGTTTCGGGGTTGTTGTTAATGATTATAGCCTCGTAGCCCGAATTTTTAATAGTGGTAACCGCGTGAACGGTGGAGTAGTCGAACTCAACGCCCTGACCGATACGGATAGGACCTGCACCAAGAACAACTATCTTCTTTCTGTCGGTGAGAATGGAGGTATTCTCGCCGGTGTAGGAGGAATAGAAGTAGGGAATGTATGCATTCGTGTGGCAGGTATCAACCATTCTGAATACGGGGAAGAGCTTGTGCTCCTTTCTGAACTTGAATACCTGGGTCTCCGAGCACTTCCAGAGTCTTGCAACATACTTGTCCGAGAAGCCCATTTTCTTTGCCGCCTTGAGGGTTTCAAGGTCAAATGCCTTTGCCTCAAGAACCTTCTCCATATTGATAATGTTCTGTATAGCCTCAAGGAAGAAGGGGGTGATCTTGGTTATATCGTGGATTTCTTCAACGGTCGTGCCTCTGTAAAGAAGCTCTGCGATAGCGAAGATATTATCGTCGCGGAACTCGGAGATGTAGCCCTTGAGCTCTGCGTCGGTCATATTGTCAAACTTGTGGTGGTAGATGTGGTTTACGCCAACCTCAAGAGATCTTACTCCCTTGAGAAGACATTCTTCAAGGTTAGAGCCGATACCCATAACCTCGCCGGTTGCCTTCATCTGTGTACCGAGAGTGTTGGAGGCGGTGGTGAACTTGTCGAAGGGGAATCTCGGGAGCTTTGCGATAACATAGTCAAGTACAGGCTCGAATGCCGCGTTGGTGTTTGCAATCTTGATTTCTTCAAGAGCCATACCTACTGCAATCTTTGCGGTAACTCTCGCAATGGGGTAACCCGAAGCCTTGGACGCAAGGGCTGAGGAACGGGAAACTCTGGGGTTAACCTCGATAAGGTAGTACTGGGAGGAATGGGGGTCTAATGCAAACTGAACGTTACATCCGCCCTCGATTTTAAGCTCACGAATGATTTTAATTGCGGAATCGTTGAGCATTTTCTTATCTGCCTCGGAGAGGGTCATAATGGGAGCAACGACGAGAGAGTCACCGGTGTGAACGCCAACGGGGTCGAGGTTTTCCATTCCGCAGATGGTGATGGCGTGGTCGTGAGAGTCACGCATAACCTCGAACTCAATTTCCTTATATCCCTTAACGCTCTTCTCAATAAGAACCTGGTGAACGGGGGAGAGCTTGAATGCGTTAAGACCTATCTCGTAAAGCTCCTGCTCGTTGTTTGCAAATCCGCCGCCGGTACCGCCAAGGGTGAATGCGGGACGAAGAACAACGGGGTAGCCGATTCTTTCGGCAGCAGCCTTTGCCTCTTCCATATTATAGGTTATCTCGGAGGGGATAACCGGCTCGCCGATAGACTCACAAAGCTCCTTGAAGAGCTCGCGGTCCTCTGCGCGCTCAATACTCTCGCTGGAAGTACCGAGAAGCTCGGTGTGGCACTCGCGAAGAACGCCCTTTTTCTCAAGCTGCATAGCAAGGTTAAGTCCCGTCTGTCCGCCGATACCGGGGAGAATTGCGTCAGGACGCTCGTATCTCAGAATTTTTGCAATGTACTCAAGGGTGAGCGGCTCCATATACACCTTGTCCGCAATAGTTGTGTCGGTCATAATAGTTGCGGGGTTAGAGTTAACGAGAATTACCTCGTAGCCCTCCTCCTTCAGCGCAAGGCAGGCCTGCGTACCTGCGTAATCGAACTCTGCCGCCTGACCGATAACGATAGGGCCTGAGCCAATTATCATGACTCTTTTGATGTCTGTTCTCTTTGCCATTTTTTATATCCTCCAATAATTTTAATCAAGATTAGAATACACCGCCTCGCCGTTATATACGGTGAGAAGGCACTTGCCGAACACCCGCTTTCCCTTAAAGGGTGTCGCCTTGCCCATAGACAAGAAGTCCGCAGGGTCTATTTCGTATTCGCTTCCAACGTCAAAGACGGTAAAGCCCGCGTCGGAGGTGATGTTAAATCTTTCTCTCGGGTTTTTCGAAAGAAGGTTGCCAAGCTCCTCGAGAGGGAGCATTCCCGTTTTAACAAGGTCGGTATAGACGGTTGCAAAGGCGGTCTCTATTCCAACAACGCCCATAGCGCTCCTCTCAAGCCCGCGTCCCTTTTCCTCAGCCGAGTGGGGAGCGTGGTCTGTCGCTATCATATCTATCGTTCCGTCTAGGATTCCCGCAAGAATTGCCTCTCTGTCCTCGGGGGAGCGAAGGGGCGGATTCATCTTAAATCTGCCGTCCTCCTCAAGGTGGGAGTCGTCAAGAAGAATGTAGTGCGGACCGGTCTCGCAGGTGATGTTAACACCCTCTGCCTTTGCCCTGCGTATTATCTCAACGCTTTCCTTTGTGGAGATGTGGCAAACGTGGTAGGCACAGCCGGTTTCTTTAACAAGCTCAATATCTCTTGCAATCGGGCCCCACTCGCTCTCCGAGCAAATTCCTCTGTGGCCGTGAGCTTTTGCATATTCGCCGTCGTGAATGTAACCGCCCCGAAGCAGCGAGTTGTCCTCGCAGTGAGCAACTATCATCTTACCGAGAGCCTTTGCCCGAAGCATTGCCTCACGCATCCTATCGGAGTCCTGCACACCCTTGCCGTCGTCGGAAAAGGCGATAACGCCCTCGGACATATCCTCCATATCGGAAAGCTCCTTGCCCAGCTGGCACTTCGTTATAGTGCCGTAGGGGAATACCGCAATTTTTGCATCCCTCTCAATAATCTCAAGCTGTTTTTCAAGATTTTCCTTAGTGTCGGGCGCGGGGTTAAGGTTAGGCATTGAGCAAACCGCGGTATATCCGCCTCTCGCCGATGCCTCAGTACCCGTCTTTACGGTCTCTTTATAAGAAAAACCCGGCTCTCTGAGATGCACGTGAACATCACAAAAACCGGGAAAAATAACGGTATTATCAAAAACAGAAGAATTGTCAAAAGCAAATAAGTCACCTATATAAGGGGTAAGCGACTTACCGTCAAAATACATATCAAGCTTTTTCATTACGCCGTTGTCATAAACGAGTGCGCCGCGGAACAAAGCCATCATATCCCAATCTCCTTATAAGTATATTCTTTATATTTCGTAATATTATAACATAATATAACATTAAAGTCAATAGTATAATAAAATATTTTGCTGACAAAAAAACGCCTCTGCAAATCAAAAAATATGTTAAAAATCACACATCGGCTATCGGGAAAGGGGTAAACGAAAGAAAAGGGCGCGAAAGACAAATGCCTCGCGCCCGGTAATTATTGGATTTTATTCGGTTCTAAGCGCAACAACGGGGTCCTTCTTCGCTGCGGAGCGAGAGGGGATAATTCCCGCGATGAGGGTAAGGATCATACTGATGATAATGAGAGCAACCGCGCCCTGCCAGGGAAGAATAGCTCTGATGTTATCAAGCTCCGTAAGGTGCTGAACGATGGCGGTAATGGGAATGCAAAGCAGAAGCGTTGCAAGAATACCGATCGCACCTGCGCCAAGACCGATAAGCAGAGTTTCTGCGTTGAACACTCTGGAAACGTCCTTCTTGGATGCACCGATAGCTCTGAGAATACCGATTTCCTTTGTTCTCTCAAGCACCGAGATGTTGGTGATAATTCCAATCATAATAGAGGAAACAACAAGAGAGATAGAAACAAAGGCAATAAGAACGTAGGAAATTGCGTTGATAATAACGGTGATAGAGGACATCATCGTACCGATAAGGTCGCTGTACTGAAGAACATCCTTTTCTCTGCCTTCTCTTTCGGCAGCCGCGTTATAATCGGCAATAAACTGCTCGATGTAGTCCTTAGACTCAAAGTTCTTGGCATAGAAGTTGATAGAAGCGGGAGATGCCTTTTCTGCATCGTCAAGGGTGGCAAGCACGCTCTCGTAGGTTGCGTCAATCTGGGGCGCCATGCCGTAAAGGGCCTCTTCAAGCTGAATGAACGCCTCGTCCTCTGCGCTGAGGGTGGAGAGAAGAGCAAGGAAGATTTCCTCGTTTACCGTCATAGTCTTTATAGATGCGGTAAGCTCGTCGTAGATTGCCTGCATTGCGGTTTTTCCCGCAAGGTCGATAAGACCGGGGAGGGCAACCTGAAGCTGCTCGCTCTTGGGAATTCCCATAAGAGCCGCCATCTTTGCCTCAAAGCTGAGGATAGGAAGCAGGGTAATTAGGTTGTCGGGGGTAACCGTAACGTTGCCCGTCATTCCCGTAAGAATGGTGCAAAGGGTGGAGAGAGCAAGGGTGTTTTGGGGATTTGCCTTTGCCGCGTTAAGCACTGCAGAGAATATCTCGGTCTGCTGGCTGTCGGAAAGGAGCATATACATACCGATAAAGGAATTAGTGTCGGTAACCTGAATTCTGTCAGAGAATTCGGGGTTGTTAAGGATCTCGTTGGTCATATATGCATAGAACATATCCATAGTAGCCTTGTCGATCTTATCGATAAGCTGACCGATAGTCTCGGGAGTGTACTTTGTTCTCTCAAAGGCAAGACCCGTAAGAACATTCACCGCGGGGGTGTCCTTTTGCTGATTGATAACCGCACTGTTTGCATTTCTGTCAAGAATGTAATCGGTAAGAGCCTTGGTGTAGCCTACCGCGCCCGAAATGCTGGTTGCTGCCGCGCCCTCTTTGGGACGGATAATACCCGAAATCTTTATATCAACTCCGTTTGCGGTAACGAAGCCTGCCTGGTCAAAGTTGAATCCCTCGCGAAGGTCATTCCAAACGGGGTACTCGGTGCCGTCTACCGTATAGGTCGTGCCCGACTGCGCAAAGAAATCGGATGTAATAAGGAGCTTAAAGCTCATATTAAGGATTTCCTCGTAGGTAAAGGGAGGAACCGAGTTTGCGGTGTAGTTACCGCCCATAACAGACTCAAGCTCCTCGTCAATTCCCTCGGGGTCAAGCATACCGAGCATATAAAGGGTCATCTTGCTTAACTGGTTGTTGGAGTTTACCACCAGAACAACCTCGTTGTATTCCGAGGGCCACTCGCCCGAGATAACCTCGTACTGCTGGTTAAGGAGAGCCTGATTGTCTATCATCTCGGAGAAAACGTTAAAGCCCGACGCCATGCTGCCGCTCATTTCAATAAGCTCGCTCATACCCGCAAAAGCGTCGCCCATGTGGGCGAATACGGTCTCCATACCGACCTTTACCTTGCCGTCAGCGGTGTAAACCTGAAGGTCGTAGTCGTACGTGTACTGTATATCGCTGACATAATCCTTAATGTCGTCATAATTTTCGTCAAGATATTTCTTGAACGCTTCAAGGTTGTTTTCAACGGTGGAGGTCATTGCCGCCATCATTGTGCTGAGCGAATCGTCAACGTAAATCTTGCCCGAATCGCGGTAGTTTTCGGTGTCCGAAACGGTTGTCATAGCCTCAAGAAGGGCGGACATATCCTGAGTATTCTTCTCGATAGTCAAAGGATAAGAGGAAAGAGTGTCCTCCTGCACCTGCGCGATAAAGGCGTTAATACCGGTTGAGAGAGCAAGTATAAGGGCAATACCGATAATACCGATGCTTCCCGCAAAGCTTGTCATAACCGTTCTGCCCTTTTTGGTGGCAAGGTTGTTAAGCGAGAGGGAGAATGCGGTAAGCAGGCGCATTTTCGCCTTTTCTTTTTTAGCTTTTTTAGCTTTTGCAAGCTTTTTGTCGGCTTTAGCCTCTTGCTCTTCCTTTTTCGTTTGCTCAAGGGCGAGGGCTAACGCATCCTCCGCTTCTTTGATCTCTTCCTCGGTTACGGGGTTAGAGTCCTCGGTAAGCTCACCGTCAAGAAGCCTGACTATTCTTGTTGAATATTCCTCTGCAAGCTCGGGGTTGTGGGTTACCATAATAACGAGACGCTCGCCCGCAATCTCGCGGATAAGCTCCATTATCTGTACCGAGGTAACCGTGTCGAGCGCGCCCGTAGGCTCGTCTGCAAGAAGAATTTCGGGGTCGTTTACAAGCGCTCTCGCAATTGCAACACGCTGGCACTGACCGCCCGAGAGCTGGTTGGGGCGCTTGTTATACTGCCCCGAAAGACCGACTCTGTCAAGAGCGAGCTTCGCTCTTTTAACTCTTTCCTCTTTACCGATTCCCGAAATAGTCAAGGCAAGCTCAACGTTTTTAAGCACCGACTGGTGGGGGATAAGGTTATAGCTCTGGAAAATGAAGCCGACTCTGTGGTTACGGTAAACGTCCCAGTCCTTGTCCTTATAGGACTTGGTGCTTCTGCCGTTGATAACGAGGTCGCCCGAGGTGTATTTGTCAAGACCGCCAACGATGTTAAGAAGGGTCGTTTTACCGCAACCCGAGGGGCCGAGGATAGAAACGAATTCTCTGTCGCGGAAGGTAATGCTTACACCTTTAAGGGCAGAAACCACCTCAGAGGAGGTCACGTAATCCTTTTTTATTTCTCTTAATTCAAGCATTATTTCTATCTTCCTATCAATAAGATTTAAAAAATTCCATTTTTCGTCTATTATATTATACTCTCAAAATATGAATTTTTCTAGTAGTTTTATAATATATTATTTTAACAAAATTTAACAATTGCCCCCGAAGAGATTTTCGCTATTGACAAACCGGGAAAAAAATGGTACAATTAAGCGTAAAATGTAAATTATTCCTCGATGAATAAAGAAAGCGAGTAGAAAAATGAATTACAAAATAGTTGCAGATTCAGCCTCCGATATACTTACCCTCGGCTCTGTTGCCTTTGAAAGCGCACCCTTGAAGATAATGACCGACGAGAGGGAGTTTGTTGACAACGAAAAGCTTGACGTTGCCGAAATGCTCACCTATCTTAAAGGATATAAGGGACGCTCTCACACCGCTTGCCCCAGCTCGGGCGAGTTTCTTGAGGCCTTCGGCGATGCGGAGCATGTTTTCTGTATCACCATAACCAGCAATCTTTCGGGAAGCTGTAACTCTGCAAGAGTTGCGGCAAAGATGTATCTTGAGGCTCACCCCGAGCGCAAGGTGCATATTATCGACAGCCTTACCGCAGGCGCGGAGATGTATATTATCGTTGAAAAGCTTGTGGAGCTTTGCGAGGGCGGAGATGACTTTGAGGCTGTTGTTGAAAAGATTGATGATTACGCCTTAAATCACACCCGTTTGCTCTTTGCTCTTGAGTCTATGCACAACCTTGCAAACAACGGCAGAATAAGCCATCTTACCGCAAAAATGGCGGGAATTCTCGGTATAAGAGCTATCGGCAGAGCCAGCGACGTTGGCACTCTTGAGATGATTTGCAAGTCCCGCGGAGCTCAGGCTGCGGCAGCCGATATGCTTAAAAATATGATCGGTGACGGCTACAAGGGCGGAAAGTGCCGTATACATAATGCGCAGAATCTCACCGCCGCAAACCTTCTCCTTTCTAAGATAAAGGAAGCCTTCCCCGATGCAGAGGTTGTAATCGGCGACACCCGCGGTCTTTGCAGCTTTTATGCCGAGGCGGGCGGTCTTATGGTAGGATTTGAAATCTGATTTTAATAAAATCTTACGGTAAAGCTAAGTTAGAAAAACACCGAATAAAAAAGCCTTCTCAAAAAGCAACGTGCTCTTAAGGACAGTTTTATAATTTAATAGAACACGTTACCTACCAACAGGAAGAGGACGAAGAATTTTAACAATTCTTCGTCCTCTTTTCTTGACAAGCACTGCATTTGTGTCCACAAATGCGTATAGTGAAATGTTTTGCTACCGCAAAACGTGAAATAATATGCTATCGCATATTGTGAAATATCTCGCTTTGCTCGATGTGAAATGAAATAAATCCCCTCACGGGAACCCCAAAGCTCGTACACTCGCTTCGGGGAACCCCTATCATGCCCGCAGGCATTTCACTTGCCGTAGGCAAATTTCACGCACGAAGTGTATTTCACAAATCCCGAAAGGGATTTATTTCGTTGCGCAGTGTCCTTAAGAACACTGCGCTAAAGCGAGAAGGCTTTTATTTTTTAAAATTAAAGCGGTTTTTTGTCGATATTCTTTCCGCAAAAGGTTTTTTCGAAAACTCGGTTTATTCTATATTTTTCAGCGCCTTTTTAAAGCGGAAGAAGAACAGAACGGCGGTGAAGCTGACGGCAATAACGTCGGCTATCGGCTCGGCAAGATAGACCGCAAAGGTTTTGTCGGCAAAAAATGCGGGAAGAGTGAAAATAAGGGGCAAAAGAAGCACGAATTTTCGCATAACCGCCACCGTAACCGACTCGGGCGCTCTGCCGAGAGAAACGAAGGTCATTTGGCAGGCTATCTGAATTCCGAAAATGCAAAGCGCCGCGCAATACACCCGCAGGGCGTCGGCGGTAAATGCAATAAGGCTTTCGTCAGGGGTAAAAATCGAGGCAAAAGCCGAGGGGAAGAGCATTATCAAGCCCCAAACGGTGAACGAATAGCAAAGACTTGCCAAAAGCAGGTATTTATATCCCTGCTTGACTCTTGAGCCGAGCCTTGCACCGTAGTTGAAGCCGATTATAGGCTGTGAGCCTTGGGCAAGACCCTGAAGGGGAAGCATTGCAAACTGCATAACGCTCGTTAGTATGGTCATAGCGCCGACGGCAAGGTCGCTGCCGTATCTTAAAAGCGAGGAGTTAAAGCATATTGCAATGACGCTCTCGCTGGATTGCATTACGAAGTGGGCAAGGCCGAGAGCAAAGCAGGGCAGCACCACCCGAGGCAGGGGAATAAGGTTTTGTGCCTTTAGCTTTAGAAGAGTTTTCTTTCCGCAAAGGAATAAAATTACCCAAACGCAACAGACACCCTGCGAAATAACGGTTGCAAGAGCCGCGCCCTTAACGCCCATATTAAAGCCGTAGATAAAGAGGGGGTCGAGGGCAATGTTGATAAGCGCGCCGATAAGGGTCGTATACATTCCGACGGCGGTAAAGCCCTGGGCGGTTATATAGGCGTTCATTCCGAGAGTTATCTGCACGAAAAGAGTGCCGAATGAGTAAACCGAAAGATAATCGGCGGCGTAGCCGATGGTGTTTTCGCTTGCGCCGAAGGAGAGGAGAAGCCCCTCACCGAAAACGAGCAAAAGCAGGGTCAAAACCACCGATACTATAATCTGCGCGCCAAAGCAGCCGCCCATAGTCCTTTCAGCCGAGGGGTTGTCACCCTTGCCCATAAAGATAGAGGCTCTCGGAGCACCGCCCGCGCCAACGAGAGCTGCAAATGCTGAAACGACCATAATTATGGGCATACAAACGCCCACACCCGTCAAGGCAAGGTCTCCGCCCTCGGGCATGTGACCGATATAAATTCGGTCAACGATGTTGTAAAGCATATTCACAAGCTGAGCAAGGATTGTGGGGAGTGAAAGCTTTAGCAAGAGCTTTCCTACCGGCGCAGTTGCAAGATATGCGTTGTTTTTATCGGAAATTTGCAATTTTAGTAAACCTTTCTTTGCAAAACTACAGTTTTTTGATATAATTTGCCACCTTTTCGGGGAGAAGCTCCTCCCAGCCCTTGCCCTCGTTTATGCCCTCGCGTACGGCGGTGGAGCTTATATTCTCAAAGCCCTCGCGGCATTTCCAAAGCAGGGTGTCGTAGCCGCCGAACTTTTTGTTATACTCGGCTTGTTCTCTCTCCCAGGGCAGGTCTGAGTCGGTGCGGTAGCCTTTAACGATAACGTCAATATCATGCTCGCGCATATAGTCGATAACAAGCCCGTCGGAGTAGCTTACAAGCACATTGTCGTATTCCTCGGCGGCGAGCATCAGCATTGCAACTCTGTCATCTACCGAGAATTTGTATTTTTTATTCGGGTTTACGAAAGCAACGACGAAAACCTCCTCAAACTCCTCTGCCGCCCTCTTTATTATTTCCAGGTGGCCGAGAGTTACGGGGTCGTAGCTTCCGGGGAGTATAGCCTTCAATTTTCTGCCTCCCTGCCTTTGTAAAGAAGAATGTTTACAAAGGTTTTTTTGCCGTAATGGGTGGATTTTATCACCTCAAAGCCCGAGAGTCTTTCATCATCGGGAAAAATTTCCTCGTTTCCCGACTCAAGCACAACAAGCGCCCCGGGAATTATAAGCTCCTTTTCGGCAAGGTAGTTTGCCGCGTCCGCGCAGCAAGCCATAGCGTAAGGGGGATCGATGAAAACAAGGTCAAAGTGCTCTCTGCCCGAAGCCTTACGAATATAGTTTTTCCAATCGCTGACAAGATATTTGCAAACCGACTCAAAGCCTGTGGACCTTGCGTTTTTCTTGACTATCTCCATAGCCTCGCGGGAGGAGTCGATAAACATAACACGCTCCGCCCCTCTTGAGAGAGCCTCAAGCCCCATTTGTCCCGAGCCTGCAAAAAGGTCAAGGACTATTCTGTTTTCAAGCTCAAACTGTATGGAAGAAAAGATAGCTTCCTTTATTCTCTCGGAGGTGGGTCTTGTTGCCTCGCCCTCAAGGGTCTCGAGCCTTTTGCCCTTTGCGCTGCCCGTAATTATTCTCATCACTTTGCTTTACCTCTTTTTCGTCTTATTGGTCTTGTTCTTGAAATATTCGAAAATTCTTTTCGCATCAGCCTCCCCGATGCCCTTGACCGCCGAAAGCTCCTCTATTGAGGAAGTGCGGATTTTGCCGAGAGGCATTGCCGAAAGCAGAGCTCTTGCCTTTGCCGGACCGATACCCTCAATCTTTTCAAGAGAGGAGGTTGTCATAGATTTTATCTTTCCCTTGCCCGAGCTTTTTACTGCAAATCTGTGGGCTTCTTCCTGCAAATTGTAAATAAAAGCGTACACATCGAACTCTTTTGCGATAGAAATTTCATTTTTTCCGTCGGTGAGGGCTCTCGTTTTATGGAAGTCGTCCTTTACCATACCGAATACGGGAATTTCGAGTCCTGCCCCCTCCAGCACCTGCCTTGCAACCCCCACATGGGCGTCACCGCCGTCAACGAGGATAAGGTCGGGTCGCTCGCCCAGGGACTGAGTGCCGTCACCGATATGGCTGACTCTTCTGCTCAGCGCCTCGCGCATGGAGCCGTAGTCATCGGCTCCCTCGGTGGTTTTTATGCTAAAGAGGCGGTAGTCGCTTTTTTTCAGCCGTCCCTCTGTCCACACAACCATCGAGGCAACTATGTTTTCGTTACCGATATTGGATATATCGTATCCCTCAATTCTCCCGGGAAGCTCGGAAAGTCCCAAAAGCTCGGAGAGTCTGCGTATATTTTTATCCTCGCGCTCGCTCTCGAGAATTTGCTGCCTTGCCGACTCCTTTGCGTTTTCCTCAGCCATAGCGCAAAGGGCTTTGCCCTCGCCCCTCTCGGGACGCCTTACGCTGACCTTGTATCCCGCCTCCATAGAAAGATACTCGGAGAGCAGGGAGATGTCCTCTTCCTCTGCCTCAAAGCCCAGCATTATTTCCTTTGGCGGGTGTCCCCACCTATCGTAGTGGGAGGCGATAAGCGAGATAAGCTCCTCGGGGCTTGGCCTTTCAACCGCCGAAAGGAGAAATTCGTTTTTGTTTATAAGCGCGCCTCGGCGGACGCAGAGCATCGCCAGCACACCAACCGAGCTTGAAAAATCAACGGCAAAAACATCGCGGTTTATCTTGGTGTCTGCAACGACCTTTTGCTTTTCGGAAAGTCGGTCAAGGGCGAGAATACGGTCGCGAAGCACCGCCGCGCGCTCAAACTCAAGGTTTTCCGCTGCCTCCTCCATTCTCCTTGTAAGCTCCTCCTTTACCTCGTCGGAGCTGCCGTCAAGCACCCTTGCCGCAGCCTTGATAAGCTCGGCGTATTCCTCGGGGCTGACACCGCCTGTGCAGGGGGCAACGCATCTGCCCATATCCTTGTAAAGGCAGGGGCGCTCTCTGCCGATGTCCTTAGGGAAAGAGCGCTTGCAGGTGGGAATTCCGAAAACTCTGACAACTGCGTCAATAACGCCGTAAGCTGCCGAAGCGCCCGAATACGGGCCGAAATATTTGCCCTTGTCGGACTTTCGCTCCCTTGTAACAAGGAGCTTCGGGTATTCCTCCGCAGTAATTTTAACGTAAGGATAGGATTTTGAATCCTTTAATCTGATATTGTATTTTGGCGTGTGCTTTTTTATTAGCACGTTTTCAAGAGAAAGAGCCTCGATTTCGGTTTTACAAACGATAAAATCAAAATCTCTGACAAGGCTGACCATTCGCGCGGTTTTAAGAGTATGGGAGGAGCCGACAAAATAGCTTGTAACTCGGTTTTTCAGCCTTTTCGACTTGCCGATATAGATAATTTTGCCCTCGGCGTCCTTCATAATGTAAACACCGGGGCAAAGGGGCAGAGAATTCGCCTTATCCCTTAGCCTTTCGATTACGGTCATATCCTTCTCCTTTCTCAAAACAGTCCCGAATATAAGGAAAGGACGGTAAGCCAAGAAAGCACACCGTCCCAAAAACGCCGCAGAGGCGGCAGATTCTTACTTATCGCTAAGTTCCTTTTCAACAAGGTCAACAAGACCGCTTATTGCGTCTGCCTCATCAGCACCGTCAGCAATAAGAGTTATCTCAGACCCCTGAGCAATCCCAAGCGAAAGCACGCCGAGAAGGCTCTTCGCGTTAACGCGGCAATCCTCTTTTTCTACCCAGATAGAGCTTTTAAAGCTGTTAGCCTTCTGAACGAAAAAGGTAGCAGGTCTTGCGTGGAGACCAACGCTGTTGCATATAGTTACAGCACGGGAAATCATAAGAGTTTCTCCTTAAGAGTTCTTTAGTATATAAAGTATATCAAATTGTAAAATAAAAATCAATACCTTTTTAAAAAAATGGGTGAAGATTTTAAACTTTTTTCCTATATTTTCCTATAAAAACAGAAAATCAATCCTCTTCAAGCCCAACATCAATGGCAGCAGACTCGCTGCTTCTTGCAAGAGCGTAGTAATTCACACGCTCGTCGCGCTCTCTGCGGCAAACGCGAAGCATTGCGCTCTCAATTCCGAAAACTACAAAGAAGAGGTAAAACATCGACTCGTCAGCCCAAATGTAGGTGAAAAGACCGTAAAAGAGAATTGAGAAGAGAGCCATAGAAACCATAGGCTGCGAGCGCTTCACTACCGAGTCCTTTACGTAAACGCGGTAAAGTGTTCTGTGCCTTGCCCTGGAAATTATAAGAGCAAGGAAGAGAATAAGCGAAAGCGCGCCTGCCTCAAGAGCTATCTCAAGGAATAGGTTGCCCGAGTTTTCCACCGCTATGCCAAGACCCTGCATTTCAAGGGCGTAGCTCTCCGCTCCGATACCTATGCCGAAGAGGAAGTTTGAGCCGAATGCCGAAAGTGAGCTTAAAAGCGCCGCAACCGCCTCGCTGTATCCGGCAGAGGAGGGAATAAAGGCGTAAAGTGCCTCCAGCCAATCGTTAGGCAAAAGATAAATACCAAAGGGAAGAATGAAGAGCAGGGGTAAAAATACCGCTGTCCAAAATCCGCGGAGCTTGAAAACAACAAAGGAAAGTCCGCCGAGTATAAGCGCCCCCACCGCAAACGCCTCGCCCGTTACAAAGAGCGTAATAAGGCAGATAACAAAGGAGAGCGAGTAGGGAATTTTCTTTATCGGCGCGTGGGTCTGTATAGAATGAGCAAAGGAGAAGCAGGTCGCAACGATAAGAACGGTTGCAAACACCGCAGTGGACTCAAACACCGCCTGCTCCGCAGGACGTACAAGTCCGCCCGCCGAGGCAGATTTTACACAGTAGGAAATGGTAGCTCCGATAGCGGCAGGAACGGTAGAAACGATAACCGCATTCATCGCTCTGTCGGCAAGACGGCGGTTGGTTATTACGTTAGAGGTAAGGAAATAGCCTAAAGAGGCTACCGCAAGAAAGCCCGAAGCCGCAAAGGACTCGTATCCCTTAATGAATATACCGCTTATAAGTATAAGAAGTATAAAGAATGTAATAAGAAGGTCGTATTGCTCAAGGTGGATAACTCGCTTTCCCGCATAAACCTTTCTAAGGAAGGAAAGGGCGGTGAGAAGTATCATAAAGCAGAATATCTGCCGCGCCTGGGGCAAAAGTCCGAGATAGGGCAGGGAGATTATAGATGAAATATAAGAAAACTCGGGCGAGCCGAAGGCTATCGCGATAAAGAGAATACAGCCGAGGACCACCGACACCATTTCAGCAGGGACAAAGCAGGAAACTCCCGCGCCGATAAGGCCGAAAAGCACCGCAGCGCCGGGGTGAATTGAAGCCTCGCCGCTTTTACGGTGAACTCTTTGAATACAGAAAAATTCAAAGAAAATATAGTCAAAAAGCGGAGAGTCCTGGAGCATTATGGGCAGGGGCTTGTCAACAAAAAGAAGCGGAATTCCCAAAGCGCAGAAAACCGCGCCCATTATAAGAGTTGCGGCAGAGATCTTCTCGAAAAAGCCTATGTAAAAGCCCAGGAAATGCACCGCCAGCACCGAAAAGCCAAAGGTCAGCGCCGCAAGTCCCCAAACGCTCGCCTTTGTGTAAACAAAGAGCTTAGGCAACAGCGCAACAAGGTCAAAAAACCTGGAGCGTGAGCGTTTTCTTGTATTTTTGGTTGCAGACCCGCTTATTTCACGAACATAAAACCGCTTGCCCGTAGAGATCGGCTTGCCGTCCTCGGTAAGAGGCTGCTCGTATCCGTTGAGCAGGTCAAAAAGCTTGTTTTTTGCCATTGCTTTCTCCTAAAATTTAGGTTTTGGGTTGTCTTTTTTTCTTTTTCTCCTTAGGGAGAAGCGACTCTTCTATCTCGGGGTGGAGGGCTAACAGGTCGGGACGCCTTTCGCGGGTGATTTTTACCGCTTCCTCAAGCCTCCATCTGTCAATCTTTTTATGGTCTCCCGAAAGAAGTATTTCGGGTACCTCTCTGCCGCGCCACTCTCTCGGCTTTGTGTATTGGGGATATTCCAAAATTCCCGAGGCAACACTCTCGCCCTCGTAGCACTCGGCGGAGGCTAAAACACCGTCAACAAGGCGAGACACCGCGTCAATAACGATGCAGGCGGGAATTTCACCCCCCGTAACAACGAAATCACCGATAGAAATATCCTCGTCAACAATCTCGTCAAGCACTCGCTGGTCTATACCCTCATAGTGACCGCAAAGGAAAACAAGGTTGTCGTATTCCGCAAGCTCCTTTGCTATCTCGTGGTTAAATATTCTGCCCTTCGGGGACATATATATAACCCTCGTTTTGCCCTCGGGGAGAGCGCTCTTTACACTTTCAAAGCAGTCAAAAATAGGCTGGCAGGTCATAACCATTCCAACACCGCCGCCGTAAGGGGTGTCGTCGGTTTTGCGGTGCTTGTCTTGGGTAAAGTCGCGAATGTTGTGACAGTTTACCTCGATAAGTCCGCCGCTCTGCGCTCTGCCTATTATGCTCTCGGAAAGAACGCCCCGCACCATATCGGGAAAAAGCGTTAATACATCAAACCTCATCAGCCTTGTCAAAGAAGCCGGGAATAGGCAACACCCTCATCCCCTCTTCGCTTATCTCCTTTATAAAATCGGGCACGTCGGGAAGCAGCACATCTGTGCCGTTATACCTTACGGTATAAATTCTTCGCCCCGCAATCTCCGAAACGTCAAAAATTTCGCCAAGGGGCTCTCCGCTCTCCGCGTGGAAAACCGAAAGTCCTATCATGTCGGCAATAAACATCTCGCCCTTTTTTAAGGGTAGGTCGCTCCTGTGAAGATAAAATACCCTGCCGCGGTAGGCAACAGCCTCTTCCCTCGAAGAAATACCCTCAAGCGTAAGAAGAACGAACTGCCCCGAAACCGAAGCACCCTTTACAGCCCTCTCGGTAAAAGAGCCGTCGCGGTTTTTGAAAAATATGCGCTTTTGCTTCGCAAGCACCTTCGCCGAGTCGCAAAAATGCTCGGCTTTAAGCCCGCCCGCAACTCCGTGCGCCGTACATATTCTTCCGCCCTCAAGATATTCAGTCTTCATTCGCCGTCTCCATATACGAAAAATGTGTTATATTATATTTTAACATATAAATAAAAATAAATCAACCCCCGATAAAAAGAAAATAGGGTCAGAGGTTGACGAGGGGTGAGGTTGACGGGGGTGTCGCTTTTTGAAAAGAAGCTTTAGTCGTTTTGGATCAATACGACTCGCAAAAACTTCAATCGGGGGATATTCGCGCGTGAAAACGGCTGTTGAGGCGGGAAACAGACAAACGCTTTGTTCACTCAAACCTGTCATCCCGAAAGTAATACCATTACCCGAAGCCGCAGAGCTTTACTGAGGGATCTCCCATTTGGAGCCTTATATCTTTCAGACTTTGGCAAGTGTGAAACAAAAAACTATCCTTGCAAAAGCCTAAGCCGAAAGAGGCTCCGACACGGAGATTCCTCGATGCGCGTTTTCGTCCTCGAATTTTGTGCCTACCGCTCGGAATGACACGATTCGTACGCTCAAGCCGCGCCGAAAAAGCCTTCCCCTTGAGGGGAAGGTGCCGAGGAACGAGGCGGATGAGGTGTAGAAAGATGTATCGTAACGTCCACCTCATCCGTCACCTGCGGTGCCACCTTCCCCTCAAGGGGAAGGCTTTCGGACCGCCGAGGACGTCGGTCCCTACAAGTGTGCGAACAAGGAAGACGGACAAAAAAGCACCTCTGAGGAAGGAGGTGCTTTTGCAAATTTGAGCTTTAAAACTCGATATTAAATTTATGAGTTGTTTTTTAAAATAACCCCTAGATTAAAGTTTTTGCGGAGCTTTTTTCAAAAAGCGACCTAAACTTCGTCTTATCCTTAAATCTGGTCGTGGAAGGTACGGGAGATAACCTCATCCTGCTGTTCTTTCGTAAGCTTGATGAAGTTTACCGCGTAGCCGCTTACACGAACGGTAAGCTGGGGATATTTTTCGGGGTGCGCCTGGGCGTCGAGGAGGGTCTCTTTAGTAAAAACGTTTACGTTAAGGTGGTGACCGCCTTTTTCCACGTAGCCGTCAAGGAGCGAAACCAGGTTGTCTATCTGATTTTGAGTTGCAGCCATTTTCATTTTTCCTTTCTTATTGTGCGTCAAGTCCCTCGAAGAGGGTGGGAGCGTTGCAGGCACCGCTGCCGCAGTCAATATCAACCTCAATATCACCGACGAAGATGCGGTCGTTTTTACCGAGAGCGTCGGGAATTATAGAGAAGGTGTTGGAAATACCGTCCTGCGCATCTCTGAAGGGGAGCTTTGCAACCGAGGCAAGGGAGGCAACGGCGCCGTTGGTATCTCTCTTATGCATGGGGTTAGCTCCGGGGGCGCACGCCTCGCCCTTCTTTCTGCCGTCGGGGGTTGCGCCGGTGTTCTTTCCGTAAACCACGTTAGAGGTGATAGTAAGCACCGAGGTGGTGGGAATACTGTCGCGGTAGGTCTGCTTTTTCTTGATGTGGTTCATGAACATCTGAATAACGTCGTATGCAAGAGAGTCAACTCTGTCATCATCGTTTCCGTATTTGGGGAAGTCGCCCTCTATTTCAAAATCAACGGCAATTCCGCGCTCGTCGCGGATAGGCTTTACCTTCGCGTACTTAATAGCCGAAAGCGAGTCCGCAACGACCGAAAGTCCTGCAATACCCGTAGCGAACCAGCGGGTAACGTTCTTGTCGTGAAGAGCCATTTGTATCTTCTCGTAGCAGTACTTATCGTGCATATAGTGAATGATGTTAAGGGTGTTAACGTAAACCTCGGAGAGCCACTTTAACATAGCGTTATACTTCTTGATAACGTCGTCAAAGTCCAGGTATTCGCCCTCAACCTTGCGGTATTCGGGGCCTATCTGCTTGCCCGTAATCTCGTCAACACCGCCGTTGATAGCGTAAAGAAGGCACTTTGCAAGGTTAGCTCTCGCGCCGAAGAACTGCATCTCTTTACCAAGCTTCATAGAAGAAACGCAGCAAGCGATAGCGTAATCGTCACCGTGGGTAAAGCGCATAAGGTCGTCGTTTTCGTACTGAACCGAGGAGGTCTCGATAGAAATACGGGCGCAGAAGCGCTTAAAGTTCTCGGGAAGTCTCGTGGACCAAAGAACGGTAAGGTTAGGCTCGGGAGCAGCGCCCAGGTTTTCGAGGGTGTGGAGGTAGCGGTAAGACATTTTGGTAACCATGTGTCTGCCGTCAACGCCCATACCTGCGATAGACTCGGTAACCCACTGAGGGTCGCCGGAGAAGAGGGAGTTATACTCGGGAGTTCTTGCAAACTTAACAAGACGCAGCTTCATTACGAAGTGGTCAACAAGCTCCTGAATTTCGCTCTCGGTATATTTACCCGATTTAAGGTCGCGCTCTGCGTAAATGTCAAGGAATGTGGAAGTTCTTCCCAGAGACATTGCCGCGCCGTTCTGTTCCTTAACTGCGGCAAGGTAGCCGAAGTAGAGCCACTGAATAGCCTCTTTTGTGTCCTTTGCAGGCTCGGAAATATCGTAGCCGTAGGTAAGCGCCATAGCCTTGAGGTCCTCAAGGGCGCGTATCTGCTCGGAAAGCTCCTCGCGGTCGCGAATGTTGTCCGCGAGCATAGTAGTTCTTGAGGTGTCCTTTTGGAGCTGCTTGTCCTCGATAAGGCGGTCAACGCCGTAAAGGGCAACTCGGCGGTAGTCACCGATAATTCTTCCTCTGCCGTAAGCATCGGGAAGTCCGGTAATAATATGGCTTGAACGGCAGGCGCGCATCTCGGGAGTGTATGCGTCAAAAACGCCTGCGTTGTGGGTTTTTCTGTGAACGGTAAAGAATTCTTTTACCTGAGGGTCAATCTCGTAGCCGTTGTCTTTAAGCGATTTTTCAGCCATTCTGATACCGCCGTAGGGCATAAGAGCGCGCTTAAAGGGCTTGTCGGTCTGAAATCCGACAATTTTCTCCTTTTCCTTATCAAGGTAGCCGGGGGCGTGGGAGGTTATTGTAGAAATAACCTTGGTGTCCATATCAAGAACACCGCCTGCCTCGCGCTCCTTTTTGGAAAGCTCAAGCACCTGCTCCCAAAGCTCCTTTGTGGTCTCGGTTGCTTCCTCGAGGAAATCCTCGTTTCCGTCATAGGGGGTATAGTTATGGGTAATAAAGCTTCGAACGTGGATTTCTTTTCTCCATTTGCCGTCCTCAAAGCCTTCCCAACCAATGTAATCGGTTCTCATCTTTATCTTCCGCCTTTCTCTGATTTCTTTGCGGTTAGTATTTGCGATTTAGTAAAAAATATTATCTTTTTCACCGCTGAAAATATTTTACTCTTTATTATACTACATTTTCAGCCTAAAGTCAATAAAGCTTTGCTAGGTATATATGTTAAAAAACTAAAAACTTTGTTAAACCTTAAACTTTTTTTCTCGGTTTTCCTTTATTCTGTTAAGAACGAGAGCCTTTGCCCACTCAAGATGCGCCTTTTTCGGAGGCTCAACTCCCTCAAGAGGGTAGGGAATGTTAAGCTCGCGGTATTTTGAGACGCCCATCGTGTGGTAGGGCAAAACCTCAATTGCCCGAAGATTTTTTAGGGGGGAAACAAAGTCCGCAAGTCCAAGCAAAGCCTCCTCGGAGTCGGTGTAACCCGGTAGAAGAACGACCCTTACCCAAAGGGGTATCTTTTTTTCGGCAAGATATTTTGCAAAGGCGAGGGGGTTTTCGTTTGATTGGGAGGTCAGGGCAATATGCGCCTCCTTGTCAATATGCTTTATATCCAGCATAACGAGGTCGGTGTATTTCATCAGGGTGTCAAAGCGCTCTCTCATACTATCGGTAAAGGTAATTCCCGACGTGTCAATGCAGGTGTGAATACCCTCCTCCTTTGCAAGTCTGAAAAGCTCGGTGACAAAGTCTATCTGTAAAAGCGGCTCTCCGCCCGTAACCGTTATTCCGCCGCCGCGGTAAAAGCCCTTGTTTTTCTTGTATTCCTTGATGATTTGATCAGGCTCGACGGTATCTCCTACGCCCGTTTTCCAGGTGTCGGGATTATGGCAGTAAAGACAGCGCATAGGACAGCCCTGCATAAAAAGCACGTATCTTATTCCCGGCCCGTCAAGGGTGCCGAAGGACTCCTTTGAATGTATATATCCCTTCATTTTTTCTCCTTTTTTGCCTCTGCCTCTTTGCGAAGATTAAGGGGCGTTTTGCCGTATCTTTTCTTGAATTGCGTATGGAAATATGACTCGTTTTCGTAGCCTAAGGTGTAAATTATCTTGCCTACGGGCATATCGCTCTCGGTAAGCAAGCGCTCGGCGCGTCTCATTCGCTCCTCAAGCAAAAGCTCCTTAAAGCTCTTGCCGAAATAGGAAACGATAAGCCTTGAGAGGTAGGGCGGGGAGAGCCCCATTTTTTTCGAAAGTTCGGTAAGTGTCGCGTAGCTTTGATTTGCACAAAGATAGTTTATTATCTCCATTTTCCGCTTTTGCTCGGTGGAAATAGGCTTTTTCGCCTGGACGAGCAGACGCCTTTCCTTTAAGGAAAGATATTTGAAGAGCAGGGCAACGGTGTTTGTTAAAATGTGGTTGTCCTTTTCGTATTCGGTAAGCTCAAAAAGCAGGTTTTCAAGAATATTTTCTATCTGTTTTTCGCCCTTGGAGGAAAAGTGCAAATAAACTCCCTCGCCCTCTTCCTTGGCGTTTTCTTTGGCAAAATCCTCGAAAACAGTACCCCTTATCTCGGCTGAAAGAGAGTCGAAAAAGCTGTCGGACATAATAAAGTTTATGCCGAGGTCGCCCTCGCCGGCTCTGTCTACCGAATGGCGGATATGCTTGTTCATTATAAGAATATCTCCCGCCGAAAGGCGAAGCTCCCTGCCGTCTATCCTATGGGTCAGTCCGCCCTCAATAACCGCAACCATTTCAACAAAATTATGCCCGTGGAGAGGGAATGGAGCAAAGCGGGTGTGGGGACGCTGGCTTATAAAGGGCCTTTCGCCTGCCACTCTTGCCGCATTGATAAGCGAGTCGCCTCCCGCAGTATAACTGCCAATATCCAAGGGTGCGCCCGAAAGAAGAGCGCGCTCCTCGTCGGTGACTCCCGAGAGCTTGTCGATAAGTCTTTTTTCCATAATTATTCTCCGTTTCTGTGCTTATTTTACCACAAATTCAAGAAAAAATCAATATAAATATTAAATAAAGACAGTTTTTTAGACAGATTTTGTACTTGCGCTGGGGGCGGTTTTGTGTTAAAATTTTTTAAAAACACCGAAAAAGGAGAAACGAAATGTACGAATACGCAAAGAAAAAATATAAGGACCTTGGCGTTGATACCGATTTGGCAATAAAAGCTCTTCTCAAAACACCCCTGGCAATCCATTGCTGGCAGGGTGACGATGTGCGAGGCTTTGACAACCCCCTGAGCCTTTCGGGAGGAATACAGACAACGGGAAATTACCCCGGCAGAGCAAGAAATCCCGAGGAGCTTATGGCGGATATGGACCTTGCATTCAGCCTTATCCCCGGAAAGAAAAAGCTTAATCTCCACGCCTGCTATGCGGTGTTTGGCAAGGGTGAGTGGGCAGACAGAGACGCCCTTTGCCCCGAGCATTTTGCTCCCTGGGTCAAATTTGCTAAGGAAAGAGGAATGGGAATAGACTTTAACCCCACATTCTTCTCGCACCCTATGGTAAAGGATAACCTTACCCTCTCCTCTCCCGACGAGCAGGTGAGAAAATTCTGGATAAACCACGGAAAATGCTGTATCAGAATAGCGGAATATTTCGCAAAGGAAACGGGCGTGCCCTCGGTTATAAACTTTTGGATACCCGACGGATACAAGGAAACGCCCCAGGACAGACTCGGCCCGAGAAAGAGATTTGCCGACTCGCTTGACGAGATTTTGACCCAGCCTTATGACAAAACAAAGGTGTATGTTACCCTGGAGTCAAAGGTGTTTGGCATAGGACTTGAGTCCTATACGGTAGGCTCGGCGGAGTTTTGTCTTTCCTATTCCAATTCAAGAGGCATCACCCCCCTTATGGATAACGGACACTACCACCCAACCGAAGCCGTCTCGGATAAGATTTCCTCGCTCCTGCTCTTTAACGAAAAATTGGCTCTTCATATCACCCGTCCCATTCGTTGGGACTCCGACCACGTTGTAGCCTTTGACGATGAAACCAGAGAAATTGCAAAGGAGGTTGTAAGGTGCGGTCTCGACAGGGTTTTCCTCGCCCTTGACTACTTTGACGCCTCTATAAACAGAGTGGCTGCGTGGGTGATTGGTGCGCGAAATGTAAACAAAGCATTACTTTTCGCCCTGCTTACGCCGAATTTTGAGCTTTCGGGGCTTCAGGAAAAATCCGATTTTACGAAAATGTTTGCCCTCTCCGAGCAGATGAAGAGTATGCCGTTTTCTCTCGTTTGGGAGGAGTATTTGAAGCGTGCGGGCGTGCCCTCGGAGGAGGAGTGGCTTGATTTGGTTTTGGAATACGAAAAGGCGGTAACGGCGAAAAGATAAAATCTAAAAATTTAAAAAGATAGCTCTTTTTTTGGGAGCTTTCTTTTTTTATGCAATATGCATATAAACGAAATGAGAAATATATGCACAAAATATTTTAAATATTTATAAATTCACTTTACTAACTTGACTTTTATATTATCCTTTGCTATACTGAAATTGCAAGAAAAATATACTTTATATACTTTGGAGATTATTATGAAGAAAAACGGAAAAGTAGTTTTAGTATTTATGCTTTCGCTGCTCTCTCTTGCGCTGTTTTCCTCGGGCGCTGTGCTTGCAAGCGGAGATAATGTAAAGAGGTGGGATTTTAATTCCTCCTCGTCCCTTTCGGATTTCGAGATTATAAACGAAAATTCTGCCGAATATGAGCTTAAAGCAGACGGACTTCACTTCGGCACTAATGTGGGAGATATAAACGGCAAAAGAACCGACGTTCAAAATCTGTTTTTAACAGAGGTTTCGGGAGATTACACCGTTGAGACTCACATAGAGCTTGAAAAGCCCTGGGGATACAACGAAAATCAGGCGTGTCTCGTTGTTTTTGACGGCTTCGGTGACTTTGTAAAGCTGGGATTTCAGGGTAGCTCGGTTGCTCTCTGTTACGCCTCGGGAGGCACTCTTACCAACGATTTTGCCTCGGTCAGCGTTGGAGGAAAGGCTGAGATGTGGCTGAGAATTGAGAAAAAGGGCAACTCCTACACCGCATATTATTCTATAAACGGAACCAATTTCACCAAGGTCGGCGAGGCAGAGGTTGAGCTTTTGGCAACGAGAGCCGGCTTTTATGTAGGCTGGAACGGCTACGGTGACAGAGCGCCCGTTGACGCTTGGTTTGATTATTTTAGTGTGACATCACAAAACGAGGTTGAAGAAGTGGAAAAAACCCTTATACCCAATAAAGAAACAATAAAGCTTGAATACGGCAAGAGCTTTGCTCTCTCGGTTTCGTCGGGAGAGGGGCTTTCCGACCTTGGAGCGCTGAGCTTTGAGTCAAGCGACCCCGAGGTTGCCTCCGTAAGCGAGGAGGGCGTTATAACCGCTGTGGGTGACGGCTACGCCACCGTAACCGTAAAGAGCGAAAACTCGGGCGAATGCTTCGTTGTTGTCAGCGCGCTCCCCGCCGAGCGCGAGTATGAGAGTGTTGCCAACCCCTATATGCCCGTTTGGGAGTTTGTTCCCGATGCGGAGCCTTACGTTTTCGAGGACCCGGACAATCCCGGGCAATACCGCGTTTACGTTTACGGCTCCCACGATACTCAGGGCGAGAGCATCCCCTGCGGATTTGACCAGGTTGTTTGGTCTGCTCCCGTAGACGACCTTACAAAGTGGCGTTATGACGGCGTTGCCTTTATTACGGGTGACTATGACCAAATTGCTAATCTTTACGCCCCCGATGTTTGCGAGATAGTAAACGCCGACGGCACAAAGACCTATTACCTTTACCCTAACGCAACCTCCTCAAAGCAGTATTACAGAGTGGCAAAGTCCGACCGTCCCGACGGACCCTTTAAGGTTTGCGAGTGGTCGAGCGACAACTCTGTTGACGAAAAAATTCTTGCCTCCGACCCTGCCGTTTTCGTTGACGATGACGGAAGAGTTTACGGCTATTGGGGAAGCTCCTCAAAGCCTATGTGGGTAGAGCTTGACCCCGAGACTATGGCAACCGTAAAGGAGGGCTGTACTCCCAAATACAATCTTCCCGGCGTTTACGATATTTTAGACAGAAGCACGATGCAGCCTCGCTCCGACTACGACCCCACCCTTTATAACATCGTTCAGGACGAGCACGTTAACGATTGGCGCTTCTTTGAGGCCTCCTCTATAAGAAAGGTAGGCAACAAATATGTGTTCATCTTCTGCCGTTACGCTCCCGATACCGAACAGACGGGCGGTTACTTCAGCCAGCTTGCATACGGATACTCCGACTCGCCCGAGGGACCCTGGACATATGGCGGTGTTATCGTCAGAAACGCGGGCGAAACTATTCCCAACGGTGACGGCACCTACGCCGACACCTTCTTAAAGCAGAATACCCACGGCAGTATTTGCCAAATCGGTGACGATTGGTACGTTTTCTATCACAGAGGCCACAGAGGTATTATTTCAAGACAGGCGATGGCAGAAAAAATCACCGTTGAATGGGACGAGAAGTCTGTTGCAGAGGGCGGTGAGGTTAGAATCGGCTTTGCCGAAATGACCTCAAAAGGCTTTAATACTGACGGCCTTGACCCATACAGGACCTACTCTGCGGGAATTGCCTCTTACCTTACGGGCAATTATCTGTTTGCACCCAATTATTCTAAGGACGCGGAATATCTTCCTGTCTTAAAGATACATAACGAGGTTATCGCGGGATATAAGTATTTCAACTTCTCAAAGGATGCACCCGAGGGACACTATTCCACCCTCAGCATCAATATTACCCCCAAGGGCAAGGTAGGTACAATAGATGTTTATGTCCGTCCCCTCAGCGGTAAGGGCACACCCCCCGTTAAGGAAAACGGCAAGATAGTTTCGGTAGGCGAGGGCAGCTATAAAATCGGCAGCTTTACCGTCACGTCGGCTATGGCGTTCGTTCCCACAACTCTTACTATTGACGCCTCCGCAGTTGACAGCCTTGAGGGCGAATGGGGAATATTCCTTGTTTTCAATACCCCCAGCTCCTATGAGCTTTGCGACCTTAACACTATCGGCTTCGGCACTGATGCCGAGGAGCATAACGAAGAATATGCCGACAACGGCAACGGCACCCACACCCTTGCCTGCACCCTTTGCGGTAAGGTTATAACCCTTTCAGAGGTACATGAATTTGTCGACGGTGAGTGCGTTTGCGGTGCAGAGGAAAATCTTGAAGGCGTTATAGGAAATCTTTACGGCTATAACCTTACTCTTTCGGACAAGGTCGGTCTTAATTTCTATATGATACTTCCCGAAAGCTGCCTTTCGGATACTTCGGCTCGTATGATGTTTGAAATAAACGGAAGAAAGGCGGAAATCCTTCTTTCCGAGGCAGAAGCCGTTAAAATTAACGGCGTTGAGTGCTATAAATTCAGCCTGTATCTTGGATATATGGAGCTTGCGGACACCGTTTCGGCTAAATTTATCTGCTCCGAGGGCGAAAGCCGAGAGTATAGCTACTCGGTAAAGGAATACGGCGAGTATATAATAAAGAATAAAAAGGAAGCCGAGTATTCGGAGGCTTCTGCCCTCGTGCAGGCGCTTCTTAACTACGGCGCGTATACGCAGAAGTATTTCGGCCATTCGAAGTATAACCCCGCAAACTCCTCCCTTGCGAATAAGGATGTTTCCTATGTTACGAAAAACACCCTTGAAAAGTACAGAATTACCGAGGCGCAGGGCGGAAGGCTCGTTACCCCCGCAGGCTCGTCTCTTACCCTTGAGCCGCTGACCCTGAGACTTTATTTCAACCGCGAGGGAGCAGCCGATCTCAGCTTCACCTTGAACGGAAAGGCTCTTGAGGCGGGCGAGTATGAGGGATATACCTATGTTGAAATCAGCGGAATTTCTCTCGGAAGCCTTGACAGCTTCTTTGAGATAGCGGTGAGCGACGGCGAATATACCGAGTATATAAAGTATAATCTTTTCGCCTATCTCCACCTTGCAATAAGCTCAAATCACGAAACCTTTACCCCCGAGTTTAAGGACACCCTCCGCGCCCTCTACCTTTACAACAAGGCTGCCCAAAATTACAACAAATAAAGGAGAAAAAGAATGAAAAGTAAACTTTTGTTAGCAATATCCTGCTTAATTCTTGTTGCGCTCCTTTTTGCAGGCTGTAAAGAAAAGGAAAGCGAGAGCATAGCACCCTGCACCCATAGCTTTGCAGAGGGTGTATGCTCCCTTTGCGGTGAGCGCGACCCCGATTTCAAGCCCGACGATAGCGAAAACGGGGAAAATCCCGACGAGGAGCAGACCCCCGATGATAACGAAAACAAACCCACCGTACCTCCCGTAAATATGGGCGGGGAGACCGAGCTGCCCTTCGTTCCCGCGGGATAATCGAAACCGCAAAAATTCCTCTTAAAAAACGGAGAAGCAAAATGCTTGTACAAAGAATAAACTGGCTTTTTCCCGGCCACGAGGCAGGGGCAGAGTTTTATCTTAAAATGCTTGATAAATACCCGAAAAGCTATGACGAAATTTGGCTTACCACAATTTCGGGCTTTCCTCCTCTTGAAAAGCACAAGGAGTGCGCCGAGTGGTTTTCGGACTTTGCCGAGGAGCTAAAGCGCAGAGGGATCAAGGTCTCTCTCCAGTTAGCAAACAGTATCGGTCACGGGGATATGATGGGCGACGAGTATGATTGCACGGGCCTTACCGAAAATCCCGAGGTCACGCCCCTTGTGGGCGAGGGCGGCGAGCAGGCAAAATACTGCTTTTGCTGGAACAACCGCGCCTTTCGCGACTATTCTAAAAAAGAGCTTGCCCTTTATGCCGAGATTGTAAAACCGGATAAGTTTTGGATAGACGATGACCTGCGCCCAGGCAACCACCTACCCGTTGTAAACGGCTGCTTTTGCCCCGACTGTATTAAAAAATTTAATTTCCTTTACGGCTCGGACTTTGACCGAGCGAGCCTGGTTGAAAAAATTTTAAGCGAGGAGCTTTTGTGGCGTGAGCGGTGGGTAGAATTTATCAGAGAGGGCCTCGCCTCTTATGTACAAGAGCTTTGCGAGGCGGTGCACGCGGTCTCTCCCGAAACCGAGTTCGGCTTCCAAAACTGCGCGAACGGCTCTTACAGCGGTTACGGCTACGACTTCATTTTTGACCGTATGAGGGCGGTAAACGGCAAAGCTCCCCATTACCGCGCGGGCGGTGGATTTTACTACGACCACAACCCCGAGGGACTTCTTGAAAAAGGGCTGAAAATAGCCTATCAGCACTCGTTTTTACCATATTTTGCCACATTAAGTCCCGAGATTGAGTGTCTGCCCAACACCGCCTTTGGCAAAAGCGTGGCGGGAATTCTTCTTGAAACCGCCCACTATCTTGCCCTGGGTGCGCACGACATGACCTATAACGTTATGGACGATTTTCACGACCCGTTTTGGTGGCACGAGGAAAAATTCCGCGAGCTTGAAAAAATGCGTCCCTACTTTGAAAGGCTTGGCGAGGTATCGAAAATTACCAAAGCCGAGGGACTTCGCTACTTTGTGTCCGAGAAGGCGTATAACAAGCCCTTAAAAAAGGGCGCGACGGTCTCCGACCTTAACCGGGAAAATCCTATATCGGCGCACAACCTTGTCCGCGACGGATTTCCTATCGTTTATGACGAGGACGAGGGTAGCGTATTTCTTCTTTACCCCGACGTTGCCTCTATTATCACCCGCGATGAGGCAGAAAAACTGAAAAAAAGAAGGGTCATCACCTGCGGTGAGAGTGTTGCCATACTAAGCGGCAGAGGTATTGACCTTGGATTTTCGGTAACCCCCGTAGAGCAAAAATATAAGGGCGCTTTGACCGAGCTTTACGAGTCACATCCCCTAAACGGCAGACTTTCTGACCGCTTCGTGGAAAATTATTACACCAAGGGCCGCTTTGAGCCTCATATTCTCTCCTCTCTTCCCGAGGGAGCCGAGATTTTAGGTAAATATAAGCACAACGTGAGGGAAAGCGAGCCTATAAACGGCGAAATTTCCACCGCCATAATTCCTCTTAAAGAGGGCGGAGAGTGGTGCGTTTTCGGCTATTCGCTTTGGAAAACGGTGAAAACGATTGCCGAGCGCGACAGAATTTTAAATGTTTACGACCGCCTTGCAAACACCGCAGGAGCAAGACTTCTCTCGCCCGTACAGGCGGCGGTGAATATACGCAAGGACTCCGAGGGCAAAATCCGCGCCCTCTCGCTCACCAACTGTACGGTAGGCAAGGAGGAAAATATAAAGGTCTTTGTTAAAGCCCCCTATGGCGGGCGCGCGGTGTTTATGGGGCAGTATGCAGAAGAGCAGGAGCTTGTCGCAGAAAAATGCGAAAACGGTATTCTTCTTACTATCCCTTGCATCGAGCCTTGGTCGGTTGCAACGGTATTTTTTGAATAATTTTAAAGCCTTCCCCCGTCGCTTTTGAGGACGGGGGTTGTCGCTTTTAAGGGGAGAATGGGGGCTTTGTCGGTTTTGAGAACGAGGGGTTATGTCGCTTTTCGAGGGCGAGGGGTT